>CAYHQQ010000036.1:15304-41154 GCA_964358855.1 uncultured Phycisphaeraceae bacterium | reverse complement strand
AAAACCCCGGTTGATCAAAACCGGTATGCCATATGGCAAGATCTCCGGGGTCCAAGGGCACTTTTCGCATCACCGGGGGCTGCGCCCCCGGCTATTGACGATGACCCCTTCGGGGTCCAAGACCATCAAAGCTCCGCCAACCTCTTCGCCGTCTCTGAATCCAGCAGGTCCTTCACGATCTTGCTCATGTCGCCCGCCAGCAGGTCGCGGAGTTGGTACTCCCCAGGCAGGCGTTCGTCGGCGATGATGCCTTCCTTCCAGCGGTAGGTGCGGATTTTGTCGCTGCGTTCGCCGCCTCGGATCTGGACTTTGCGGGCGGCGGAGCGATCGGCGTGTTGGCGCTGGCGCTCGAACTCGTGGAGGCGGGTCATGAGCAGGCGGCGGGCGCGTTCGCGGTTTTGCTGCTGGCTTTTGGCTTCCATCATCTTGATGATGATGCCGCTGGGTTTGTGGTGGATCTGCCAGGCGGACTCGACCTTGTTGACGTTCTGGCCGCCGGGGCCTTGCGAACGCGTCGCGGCCTCTTCGACGTCGTTGGCCCAATCGATCTTGACGTCGACTTCTTCGGGCTCGGGGAGGACGGCGACGGTGGCGGTCGAGGTGTGGATGCGGCCCATTGTTTCGGTGGCGGGGACGCGTTTGACGCTGTGGACGCCGGCCTCGAAGGCCATCTCGCTCCAGACGCCTTCGCCCTTGATATTCAGGGTCGCCGAACGAAGTCCACCGGCCGCGTCGGCGGAATGTTCAAGCACCTCGCAGGACCACCCGCGGCGGGCGGCGTTTTTCTGGTAAACGTCGACGAGGTCGCGGGCCCACAGTGCGGCCTCGTCGCCGCCGGTGCCGGCGCGGACCTCGACGATGACGGAGCCGACCTTGCGATCGTCGGCGGTGACAAGGGTTGAGACGGCGGCGGCGAGGGCCTGGGCGGCGGCGGCGCGAAGCTGCGGGAGCTCTTCGCGGGCCATGGCGACAAAGTCGGGGTCGGCGTTGGCCTTGATGGCGGATTCGAGCTGTTCGATCTCGCGAGCGGCGGCCTTGAACCGGCGCGAGGCGAGGACGACGGGCTCGATGGCGGCCCGCTTCATGGAGATCTCGCGGACCTTCTTGTGGTCGGTGAGAATGGCGGAGTCCTGGAGCGCTTCGCCGAAGAGGTCGTGCTGCGTCTCGAGATCGGTGAAGGTGGAGAGCACCGAGGGGGGCAGGTTGCCCAGAAATGACTCGATCACGGTTGGCACCCGCAACGATACCCGGGCCAAACCCCGGGGACGGGCGTGCATCGCGTGCGGGACTGGGCCGGTATAGTGATGGCCGAGTTTGGAGCGCCGCCGGGTGCGGGATCGTTGGGGGGGTGGCTTAGGAGCAGGCCTTTGCCGAACGCGATTGAGATTCGTGGGGTGACCAAGACATTTGGGACCAAGTTTGCGGTCAAGGACCTGGATCTGACCATTCCGGAGGGGTCGTTGTACGCGTTCATCGGCCCCAACGGGGCGGGGAAGACGACGACGATCCGGATGATCATGTCGATCCTGTTCCCGGATTCGGGCGAGATCTCGGTGCTGGGGAAGAAGTCGGCGGTGGAGAGCAAGGATCGGATCGGGTACTTGCCCGAGGAGCGCGGGATCTATCGCAAGATGAAGGTCGGCGCGTTCTTGAACTACATGGGCAAGCTCAAGGGGATGGATTCGGGGCCCCTGGACAAGACGGTGAAGGCGTGGCTGTCGCGGGTGGGGCTCGCGGAGACCTATCGCAAGAAGTGCGAGGAGTTGTCGAAGGGGATGCAGCAGAAGGTGCAGTTCATCTCGGCGATCATCCACAAGCCGGACCTGATCATTCTGGACGAGCCGTTCAGCGGGCTTGACCCTGTGAACCGCCGGCTGCTTCGACAGTTGATCGAGGAGCTGCGTGGCGATGGGCGGACGATTATTTTCTCGACGCACGCGATGTTCGAGGCCGAGCAGCTTTGTACTCATCTGTTCATGATCCACCGGGGGCTCAAGGTGCTCGACGACACGCTGACGGCGGTGCTCAACGCGTACGACCCGCGGTCGATCGAGATCGAGCCGCTGGCGGCGCTCTCGCACGTAGATCCGGCGATCTTTCGCGGGATTCCGGGGGTTGTGGAGGCCCGAATGGGCGGGGCGAGCATCGAGCTGTCGCTGGATGAATCTGGGGACGCGGGCAAGGTGATGGCTCGGGCGGCGGAGCTGTGCCCGGTGCGTCGGATCGAGATCAAACGTCCGAGCCTGGAGGACATCTTCATACGCCTCGTGGGCGGAGAGGCCGAATCGCTGCGGGACGAGTTGGCGGGCGCAGGGCTGGCCGAGACGACGAAGGGGAGGGCCTGAACCATGTACAAGATGCTGTGTGTTGCGTGGCGCGAGTTCGCGGCGGCGGTCTTCACCCGCGGGTTTCTCATCGGAGTGCTTTTGCCCCCACTGATGGGCGGGCTCTCGATCGGGCTCATGCCGCTGCTCATGAACGCCGCGGCCCCCAAGGTGCGCGGGCACGTGGCGGTGATCGACCGCTCGGGAGTCATTCAGGATCGCTTCGCCGGTGGTTTCACGCCGGAGAAGTTGAGGGAGTGGCAGGCCGCGGACATCAACAACGGCATTCGCAAGACCCGCCTGATCACCGAGGACCAGAAGAAGATGATCGCCGAGCAGGCGGCGAAGATGCCCCTGCCGGAGATTGAGGTTCGCAAGCTCGACACCAAGGCGGACGCGGAGGCCGAGAAGAAGGCGATGCTCGGGGTGTCGGGGCGAGGTGACAGCGCGACGCTGGACACGCGGCTGGCGTTGGTGGTCATTCACGACGACGCGTCGAAGCCGGCCGCGGCGGACGGCACGCCACCCTACGAGCTTTTCCATGCCCCGAAGCTGGACATCGAGTGGATCGGCAAGATCAAGGGGGATGTGGGGCAGGCGATCGTGGACGCGAGGCTGGAGGAGGGCGGGCTGGATGCGGCGAAGGTGAAGTCGCTGACCAGATGGCCGCAGGTTGATGCCCAGGCGGTGACGGCCGACGGCACGGTGAAGACCAACGAGGTGGCGAAGATTCTGCTGCCGGGCGCGTTCATGTTTCTGCTGTGGATGTCGGTGTTCATCGCGGGGCAGGGGCTGATGACCTCGACGATCGAGGAGAAGAGCAGCCGTGTGATGGAGGTGCTGCTGTCGGCGGTCTCGCCGATGCAGCTCTTGTCGGGGAAGATTCTGGGTCAGATGGGGGTTGGCGGGCTGATCATGTTCGCATACGGCGGCGTGGGCATGGGAAGCGTGATCTACTTCAGCCTGGCGTCGCAGATCGATCCGATGAACCTGGTGTATCTGGGTGTGTATTTCATCATCGCGTACTCGATGATCGCGTGCATGATGGCGGCGGTCGGGAGCGCGGTGAGCGACATCCGAGAGGCTCAGAACCTGATCGGGCCGATCATGATCGTGCTGGTCATCCCCATGATGCTCTGGCTCCCGATCCTGCGGAACCCCAACTCGATGTTCGCGCAGGTCTGCTCGTTCATTCCGCCCTTGAGCCCGTTCATCATGGTGCTGCGTCTGGCGGGGAGCGAGCCGGTGCCGGCGTGGCAGATCCCGGCGACGATCGTGCTTGGATTCGTGTACGTCTACATCTTCGCGTGGGCAGCGGCGAAGATCTTCCGCATCGGAGTACTGATGTACGGCAAGCCGCCGAACTTTTCAACGCTGGTGCGGTGGATCAGGATGGCGTGAGGGGAAGTTCGGAGAGACGGAGAGACAAAGAGACGAAGTGGAAGGCATGCGGCCAATCGCGTGTCTTCACTTCGTCTCTTTGTCTCTCCGTCTCTATGAACTTCCTGCTCAACCCAGCGTCACTCGACACTTTTCGACCACCGCGCCCATGGGCACCAACTCGCCCTTGCCGGCGGTGTCCTTGCGGAGTTTGAACTCCACCGACTGCTGTTCCATGGCTTTGTCGCCGATGGTGAGGCGGATGGGGAGGCCTACCAGGTCGGCATCTTTGAACTTCACGCCCGCGCGCTCGTCGCGGTCGTCGACCAGGACGTCGATGCCGGCGGCGTTGAGCGAGGTCGCCAGACCCTTCGCCGCGGCCATGTGGGCGGCATCTTCGGGCTTCATGACGGTGATGAGGACGTGGTAGGGGGCGATGGCGGCGGGCCAGAGGATGCCGTCCTTGTCGTTGTTCTGCTCGACGGCGGCCGCCATCGTGCGTGAGACGCCCACGCCGTAGCAGCCCATGATGACGCTTTGCTTGGCCTGCTTGTCGTCCAGGAACGTGAGGCCCATGGCGTCGGAGTACTTGGTGCCGAGCTTGAAGATGTGGCCGACCTCGATGCCGCGGGTGGCGATGAGCTTGGAATCCTCGGCCCGGGGCGAGGGGTCGCCCACGAGGGCGTTGCGGATGTCGCCGACGTGCATGTACTCGTCGGTGCCGCTGACGCCGCCCTTGGCGTCGCCCTGAGCGCCCGAGGCGAGCGGATCCTTGCCCAGGTCGCGCTGCCAGTTGAAGTGCTTGACGTGGAAGTCCTTCTTGTCGCCTCCGGTGACCCAGAACTTGCTCTTGCCGGCAACGTCGTCGAAGGAGATGGCGGCGTCGCGGTCGACCAGGAGCAGGACGCCCTTCTTGCCGACGGCGGCGCGCGGGCTGACAAAGCCGATGGCGAAGCCCTTGGCGATGGCGCCGGCGGGATCGGCGAGTTTGAGGCCGCTGACTTCGGCGAGGTCGCGGACCTTGCCCTCGTTGACATCGTGATCGCCGCGGACGACGGCCAGGATGTACTCCTCGCCGAACTTGGCGAGGTCGGCGGGCGAGCTCTCGACCTTGAAGAGCACGCTCTTGAGCATGTGCTGGGGCTTGACCTTCATGAACTTGCAGACGTCCTCGATGCCGGGGCAGTCGGGGGTGTGCACTTCTTCGAGCGGGCCCGAGGGGTCGCCCGCGAAGTAGCCCTTGGAGGGCAGCGGGCGAAGGCCAATCTCGCACTTCTCGACGTTGGCGGCGTAGCCGGACTTTTCGCACTTGAGGACGGTGTCCTCGCCGGATTCGCAGTTGACCATGAACTCGTGGCTGGCGGAGCCCCCGATGGGGCCGGATTCGGCCTCGACGGCGGTGAAGGAGAGGCCGCAGCGACGGAAGATGTTGCTGTAGGCGGCGAACATCTTGTCGTAGGTCTCGCCCAGGCCCCCGGGGCCGTCGACAGTGGTGTGGAAGGAGTAGGCGTCCTTCATGATGAACTCGCGGCAGCGCAGGAGGCCGGCGCGGGGGCGGGCCTCGTCGCGGAATTTGGTTTGAATCTGGTAAAGATTGAGGGGCATCTGCTTGTAACTGGTGAGCACGCCCTTCATGAGGTCGGTGATGACTTCCTCGTGCGTGGGGGCGAGGGCGTTCATGCGGCCCTTGCGGTCCTTCACGCGAAAGAGGTTGTCGCCGTAGGTCTCGTCGCGCTTGGTCTCTTTGAAGAGCTCGAAGGGCTCCAGGGCGGGCATGAGCATCTCGCTGGCTCCGGCGGCGTCCATTTCTTCGCGAACGATCTGGGCGACTTTCTGGAGGGAGCGCCAGGCCAGGGGGAGGTAGTCGTAGATGCCGGCCCCAACGGGGCGGATGTAGCCGGCGCGGTGGAGCAGAATGTGGCTGGGCACCTCGGCGTCGGTCGGGGCCTCGCGCGTCGTGGGGATGATGGTCTTGGACCAGATCTGAGTGACGCCGGATTTCTGGGACGTGATGACGGGCTTTTGGTCTGACATAGGGGAGGAGTCTACGGTCTGGACCTGGATCTTTCCCGCCCGGTCGCTCACCCAATGACGGAAACCGACATGCTCTACGCCCTTATTGGCCTTCTTTCATGCCTGGCAGCACTGCCGGCGAGTCCGGCAGCCCAGCCTCCGGCCGCAGCCCCGACCCCTCCTGCCGTCGTCGGGCCGTCGGGTGGGGGGACGACGGTCACGACGGGGCAGTTGGTACGGCCGGCGGGAAAGACCCTGGAGTTCAACGGGCGGCCGGTGGCGCTGGTGGCGAGCCCTGATGGCACGCGCGTGTACGCGAAGGACAACCGGGGACTGGTGGTCATCGACGCGGCGACGTGGACGGTTGTGCAGGAGCTCAAGTTCACCAAGTCGGGCGGGTCGATGACGGGGATCGCGGTGTCGAAGGACGGGTCGCGTGTGTTCGCCACCAATGCCGAGTCGAAGTTCGAGGAAGCGACGCGGGGTGAGGACGGCACGCTGTCGTGGACGCGGCACACGACGATTCTGCCCAGGGAGGGGAAGAACTCGTATCCGTGCGGGATCGCGCTGGACACGATGAATCCGGACCTCGCGTACGTTGCGATCTCGCGGAACAACACGCTGGCGACGATCGAGCTTTCGACGGGCAAGGTACTTCGTGAGACGACTGTGGGCACCGCTCCGTTTGAGGTCAGGCTTTCGCCCGACTGCTCGGTCGCGTACGTGTCAAACCTGGGGGGGCGGTTGCCGGCGCCGGGGGAGAAGGCCGCCGAATCGTCGGGAACGCCCGTGGTGGTCGACGCACGCGGCATTGTCGCGTCGGGCACGGTGAGCGTCGTCGACCTCAAGGCGAATGTGGAGGTTGTGCAGATCGAGACGGGGCTCTTGCCCTGCGATCTGGCGCTGACGGCCGACGGGCACACGCTGTATGTTGCCAATGCGAACTCCGACACGGTGTCGGTGATCGACACGGCTTCTCGGCGGGTGACCAGGACGCTCGACGTGCGTCCGGCGGCTGAGCTTTGCTTTGGATCGATGCCCGATGGGCTTGTGATCGATGCGAGCGCGAACCGGCTCTACGTGGCGAACTCGGGGAACAACGCCGTCGCCGTGTTTGATCTGGCGTCGTCGTCGGCGCGTGCCCAGGGGTTCATCCCGGCGGGGTGGCTTCCGGCGTCGATGGCGATGCTGGGGAGTGATCTTGTGGTGGGGAACATCAAGGGCGTGGGGTCACGGACGCCCAAGGAGGCCGGGCGGCTTCACAGTCCCTGGCATCGAGGTTCGATCTCGCGGGTGGCATCGCCGACGGGCCAGGAGCTCAAGGAACTGACGGCACAGGCGATCCGAGATGCGCACGTGCCGCAGGCGCTGGCGGCCCTTGAGCGCAGCACGAGCGAGGGGCCGGCGGTGGTGATCCCAACCAAGCCGGGGGAGAGGTCGCTGATCGAGCATGTGTTTTATGTGATCAAGGAGAACCGGACGTACGACCAGGTGTTCGGGGACATGGGCAAGGGGAACGGCGAGCCCAAACTCTGCGTGTACGGGCGGGATTCGACGCCCAACCAGCACGCGCTGGCGGAACAGTTTGTGCTGCTGGACAACTATTACTGCAACGGCGTGCTCTCGGCCGACGGGCACCAGTGGGCGACGCAGGGGACGACCACGCCGTATCTGGAGCTTTCGTTTGGTGGGTTTGCACGCTCGTACGACCTTGGGACCGACGCGCTCACGTTCGCGCCCAGCGGGTTCATCTGGGATCATGTGCTGGCACGCGGATTCTCGTTTCGCAACTACGGGGAGTTTGACTACCCGTCCATCAAGCCCGAGGCGACGTACAAGGCGATTTACGACGACTTTGTTGCGGGCAAGTCGTCGTACACGTTTCCCCAGTCGATCGCGCTGGAGTCGGCGCGGAAGTACGCGGCGCCGGATTTCCCGGGGTGGCATCTGGACATTCCCGATGTGCTCCGGGCCGACCGGTTCATCCGCGAGTTCCTGAAGTTTGACGCGGCGGGCACGGTGCCGAATTTCAGCATCATCTACCTCTGCAACGATCACACGGCGGGCAAGGACGAGGACAAGCCAACGCCCAGGTCGATGGTGGCCGACAACGATCTGGCGCTGGGCCGGGTTGTCGAGGCCATTTCCCATTCAAAGGTCTGGGGCAAGTCGGTCATTGTTGTGAATGAGGACGACCCGCAGGACGGATTTGACCATGTCGACGGGCATCGCTCGACGTGTCTTGTGGTCAGCCCGTACGCCAAGCGCGGGGCGATCGTGAGCGATTTCTACAACCAGTCGTCGGTCGTGCTCACCATCGAGCGCATTTTCGGGGCGAGCCCCCAGGCCCAGCTCTACGCGCTCGCGCCGGTCATGAGCACCTGCTTCACGAGCACGCCCGACCTGACGCCGTTCAAGGCTGTCCCCAACATCGTCCCGCTGTGCGAGATGAACCCCAAGAAGAAGGCGGCGGCGGACGGCCAGAAGGCCCCGCTCGCCTTCGACTTCTCCAAGCCGGATCTTGCCGACGAGGACGACCTCAACCGCGTGCTGTGGCACGACGCGATGGGGGACGATGCGCCCTATCCCGAAGAATTCGCGGGCTCGCACGCCAAGGGACTGGCGGCTCTTGGGCTCAAGCTCGATGAGCGCGTCGTGAAGGACGATGACGACGACGACTAAAGGTCAAGAGGAAGAGTTCAACACGGAGGACACGGAGGGGCACGGAGGAAGGCAGGGGAGAGTGTGAAAGGCAAGACGGCATTGAACCACAGGGAGCACAGAGGGCACAGGGATGGGAGGCAATGTTCAAGGCAGGGAGCAGAACGGCGCTGGAGATTGTGAAGGGCGTGAAGGCCTGCTTGGCGTGAGAAGGCTTGATTCAATGTCGTTCACACGCTCTCTTGCATTTCTCCGTGTGTCTCGGTGTCGCTCCGTGTTCTCCGTGTTTCACGTCCTTGTCTTATGCGTGTTGAGGTAGATCACCCTCACGCGATTCCTTCGGCGACCTGGACGGCGTTGAGGGCGGCGCCTTTGCGGAGTTGGTCGCCGCAGGCCCAGAGGCACCAGGTGCGTGTGGCTTGGTCGGCGGCGCCGGTCACGGCGGGGCGGATGCGGCCCACGAGGACATCGTCGCGGCCCGAGGCCTTGAGGGGTGTGGGGAACGCGTTGGCGGCGCGATCGTCGACGACGCGGACGCCGCGGGCGTCGGCATAGGCCGCCCGGATCTGAGATTCGGTCGCCGGCTGTGTGAGCCGGACGCAGATGGACTCGCTGTGGGCGCGGTAGACGGGAACGCGGACGCAGGTCGGGATGACCTCCAGGTCTGGCTGATTCCAGATCTTGCGGGATTCATCGATCATCTTCTGCTCTTCGCCGTTGAGACCGGTGGCGGGGTCCATGGCGGAATTGTGGCTGAAGACGTTGAAGGCGCAGGGCTCGGCAAAGGGGCCGCTGGCGGCGTCACCGGCGACCTCTCGCTGCAGGGCGTCGATGCCGGCCTGTCCGGCGCCCGAGACGGCCTGGTAGGTGCTCACGACGATCGACTCGACGCCAAAGGCTTTACGGAGGGGTTCCAGGGCGACGAGCATGATGATCGTCGAGCAGTTGGGATTGGCGATGACCTTGCCCGCGCGCACGGGATTGATCTCGGGGATGACCAGAGGGACGTCGTCACGCATGCGGAAGGCCGAGCTGTTGTCGACGACGGTCGCGCCGCGCTCGACCGCCAAGGGCACCCACTGCCGCGCGACGCCGGAGGTGGCACAGAAGATCGCGACGTCACTCGGGTTGAACGCTTGGGCGTTCAGCTCGGCGACGGTGACGCCACCGGAGGCGTAGGGAATCGTGATTCCAGCGGAGCGGGCGGACGCGAGCGCAACGATGTTGCCGGCGGGCACGCCCCGCTGGGCGAGAATCGAGAGGCACTCCCGCCCCACTGCTCCCGTCGCACCGACCACGATCACACGCTTGTCTTTCAGGCTCATCTGGCACTCCGTGATTCAGACCCGCGCGACCTGGGCCCGTGGGGTGGGGGTTTCGACTTTCACAGTGGCTCGCTCGATCGCCTGACGCAGGTCGGCGATGAGATCTCGCACGTCCTCGATTCCGACGCTCAGGCGGACCAGGTCGGGGGGTAAGCACTTGGCCTCACGCGAAACCGAGCCGCCGTCCTTGGTGATGGGCTTGTGGCTCATGCAGCAAGGGAGGCTCGCCGACGAGCCGACGGCCCCAAAGCTGACGGCCGTCTTGAAGAGGCGCAGGCCCTCGACGATCTTGCGCGAGACGTCGACATCGCCGGTTTCGAAGCTCAAGACCGCGCCGGGGCCCAGCGCCTGCGAGCGGTGAAGCTCATAGCCGGGATGGGTGCGGAGGCCCGGGAAGTAGACGCGCCGGCCGGTCTGGGCCGGAAGCGAGACTTTGAGCCATTCGGCGATTTCCTGGGCCGAGGCTTGCTGGCGATCGAGGCGGAGCGAGAGGGTCTTGATGCCGCGAAGGAGGAGGTAGGAGTCTTGCGGGCCAAGGCCGGCGCCTTCGGCGTTCTGGATGAAGCCGATCTGGTCGGCGATGGGGCCGCTCTTGACGCTGACGACACCGGCGGTGACGTCGGCGTGCCCGCTGAGGTATTTGGTGGCCGAGTGGAGGACGATGTCGGCGCCGAGTTCGATGGGGCGCTGGACATAGGGGGTCGTGGCGGTACCGTCGACGCAGACGAGGGCGCCAACGGTCTTTGCGAGCTCGACGATCTTGCGGATGTCGAAGACTTGCAGGAGGGGGTTGCTGGGGGACTCGAAGTAGACGAGCTTGGTCTTGGGCGAGAGCTTGATGGTCTCGGGCTTGGTGAAATCCTCGAAGCGGACGGCGATGCCCTTGGGCTGGAGGAGCTTGGTGAAGAGTCGGTAGGTGCCGCCGTAGAGGTCATCGGCCGCGACGATCTCATCACCCGGGTTGAGCAGGCGCGTAACGGCGGTGATGGCCGCCAGGCCGCTGGCGAACGCGAACGATCGCCCGCCGCCGGCGACACCGCCGCACTCGAGCTCGGCGACGAGGTCCTCGAGGACCTTGCGTGTCGGGTTGCCGCTGCGGGAGTAGTCAAAGCGCCCGAACTCCAGGGCCGATTCCTGCTCGAAGGTGGCGGTCTGGTAGATTGGCGTGGCGGTCGGGCGGAAGGGGTCGTCGGGGCAGGCGTCGAAGGCGATCAGTTTGGTTGAGAAATTCATCGTGCGAGCTCCTGTGCCTTGAGTGACTTGACTTCGACGGGCAATGAGCTGCTGACGGTCGCGCCTTCCCAGACCACGGTGCCGTTGAAGCGACCCGAGGCCGCCACGGTGAAGCGGACACCCGTTTCGCGTGCGTACCGCACGGCCTTGTGCTGGACGATCCCCTCGTCGAGGGCGAGCACATCGGCGTAGTTGATCGTGCCGAACCGGCGTGCGTCGGAGTTGGTCGCCGGATCGCTGTCGTAGAGGCCATCAACGTCCTTCACCAGGATGCACTGCTCGGCCCGCAGTTCGCCCGCGATGAAGAGTGCGGTGAGGTCGCTGCCGCCGCGCCCAAGGAGCGAGGTCTGGGCCCAGCCGATTGAGTCGTCGCGACCCAGGAAGCCGGGAACGACCACGACGCCGCGACGTGCCAGGCCCTTGAGCAAGGGCTCGCGCCCCAAACTCACGGCCTTGGAATCGAGGATCGGTCCCTGCGTCGCCAGGCAGAGTGAGGCCGAGTCGACGACCGCCGCCGGAAGGCCCGCGTGACCGAGGGCCAGGGCGAGCAGGGCGACGGTCGTCAGCTCGCCCGTCGCGAGCAGGGCGGCGACGGCGGCCTCGGCGGTTTCCTTGCACTCGTTGCCGCCTCGGTACGCGCCGGCCTGGTCGAGCAGGCGATCGGTCGTGTCGCCCAGGGCGGAGACGACCGCGATCACGCGATGCCCCTTGCCACGCCAGTACGCGATCTCGCGCACGGCGACACGCAACTGATCCTCACTGGGGAGCACGCTGCTCCCAAACTTCAAGACTGTCAAAGGCGAAATCATCGTTCAACTCCGTTTTTTGGTTGGTTTGTAACTCGTCCCCACCCCGTTCACCTGGCTCCGGCCGCCGCTTTGCCGGTCGTCGCGGGCTCGCCGTGTTCGGCCTTCACACGATCGAGGGCGGCCGCCAGATCGGCGATCACGTCGGCCGGGTCTTCGAGGCCGACGCTCAGTCGAATGAGTCCGTCGGTGATACCCTGGGCCTCGCGTTCGGCCCTGGGAACATCGCCGTGGGTCATCGTCACCGGGTGCGTGACCAAGCTCTCGACGGCCCCGAGGCTCTCGGCGAGGCTGATGAGTTCGAGGCTGTTGAGGAGCGTGCGCCCGCGCTCCGCAGCGAGACCGGCGCCACCCTTGAGCTCAAACGCGAGGATGCCGCCGTGGAGGAGATGCTGACGCTGGGCGAGCGAACGCTGGCGAAAGCTTGCCAGGCCGGGGTAGAAGACGCGCTCGACGAGTTCCTGCGCTTCGAGCCACTCGGCAACGGTCTGGGCGTTGAGCGAGTGCTGACGCAGGCGAACGGGGAGGGTTTTGATGCCGCGGAGGGTGAGCCACGCGTCCTGCGGGCCGCAGATGGAGCCGACGCTCTTGCGGACCCAGCGGAGGCGGTCGAGGAGGACTTCGTCGCGCGAGACGATCGCGCCGCCGACGGTGGCGTTGTGTCCTTCGATGTGCTTGGTGGTCGAGTAGAGCGAGACGTCGGCGCCGAGTTCGAGCGGCCGCTGGCCGACGGGCGTCAGGAACGTGTTGTCGACTGCGATGGTGAGCCGAGTGAGAGAGAGCTTTCGCTCCGCCGCTCTCACTTCGGCGACGCAGGCGGCGATGTCGGTCAGCTCGAGCGTCGGATTGCCGGGAGTCTCGAGGAAGACCAGACGCGTGTTGGCCTTGACGCCCGCCCCTACCGCCTTCGCGTCGGCGGCATCGACAAACGAGCTCTGGATGCCCAGACCCGCCAGGAGCTGCGTGAGCATGCGGTAGGTGCCGCCGTAGACGACGCGTCCGCACACGACGTGGTCACCGGCTTTGAGGAGGCCGATGAACAGGGCGTGCTCGGCGGCGAGGCCGGTGGCGAAACAAACCGCGGGGGGCGCCTCTTCGAGAGCACCCAGATTTGCTTCGAGGGCCGACACAGTGGGGTTTGACGCCCGCGAGTAGGTGTGTCCTTTGTGGACGCCCACTTCTTCTTGCACGTAGGTGGCGGTCTGGTAGATCGGGGTGAGAATTGCGCCGGTGCTGGGATCGGGCTTCTGGCCGCCACGCACCGCACGAGTTGAGATCGAGTCCTTTGCCATCGTCAAACCTCCGGGGAAGGGGGGGCCGCGTTTGGAAACGCAGCGACATCAGGGGCCGCATGAGCAGGTCTTGGGTCGCATTCATTCAGTTTGATGTGAGCTCAACGAGCCAAACGCAGCACAAAGCACGCCGCATTCAGGACGTTTGTTGGCCCCCGGGGCCGGCATTTGCGAGTTGTCTGGGGAGGAGTCAGCGGACGCTGAACGAACCCAGGACATCGCACACGCCGGCCGCGGGGGCTGGCATGGCCATGGTCATCTGGGGTTTCATTCGAAGAGCGTTCAACGAGGACTCCTTGGAAGGACGCAAACGATACCGGGGTCATGGACCAAGTCAAGGAATGGTCCAAAATCGACCCCGAACGGACCCGATATCCTCACGCCATGGCCTCAGGCGTCCCACAACCCCCCCACCCTTCCAAAGTCCCCGGGCTCATGGCGGCGGCCGAACGCGGGCCTCGCGTTTTCCTGCGACTGCCGACGGGCGGCGACCGCGATCAGTTCCTCAAGCTCCGCGATGCCTCACGTGAGTGGCTGATGCCCTGGGAGCCGCTCAATCCGTCGGGTGAGCCGCCGTTTGACGACGAGGCGTTTGATCGATTTCACAAGACGAGTGAGACCGAGCTCTCACGTCGATTCCTGATCTGCCTGCTCGACAGCGGCGCGATCGTCGGACAGATCTCGCTCAACAACATCCTGCGCGGGGCGCTGCAGAGCTGTGCGATTGGGTACTGGATCGGGGCGGCGTACGCGGGCAAGGGGCTGATGACCGAGGCGCTCGAGGCCGCCACCCGCTACGCATTTATCACGCTCGGGCTGCACCGCGTGGAGGCGAACATCATCCCGCGGAACGCCCCGTCGATCGCGCTGGTGAAGAAGCTCGGGTTTCGCTTCGAGGGGACGGCCCTGCGGTACCTCAAGATCGCCGGCGAGTGGCAGGACCACGAGCGATGGGCGAAGACTGTCGAGGACTGAAGAAAGGCAATTCACCACAGAGGACACAGGGGGCTCAGAGAAAGGCAAGGAAGAGTGCTGAGTGCTGAGTGCTGAGTCGATCGCCACAAGCTTGCTTTGCCCACCCAACGTGGCTGCGTTTGAGATCACTCGGCTTCGACCAACCGGTCGGTAATGCCCGCTTTGCCCATCGCGGATTGAACTGCGTCGTGAAGCACTGCAATCTGTGTCGTTGATCCGCAACGAAACGAAAATAGAACTCATGGGAGTCCACGACAATCCACACGTCGTGATCGAGGAGTTCCTTGTACGGACGATCTCCAAAGCGAATCATGACCCTAACCGATCCATGCGAGGCCACTTGGGAGCCGATCACCTGGCCGAGGGTGGCGGCGCGTTGCTCGCCAGTCAGGGGCGAATCAAACTTTGCGATGTACTCGATGTCTGCCAGACACGTCGCTCCCCTCCCGGGCGATTACTGTCGTCCTCATCCCCCCATCGCAGCCCCCATTTCCTTCTCTGTGCCCTCCGTGCCCAAATTCCTGCATTCGGATCAGTGCCCCAGGGCCCGATCGATCTGCTTCTTGATCCTGGCAATGCGAGCGTCGCCCTCGGCATCACCCGTCGCCCGCGGCTGGATGATGAACTGGCGGAGCGTGGGCGTCTTCTCGCCCGGGGTGGTCGCCGTCGACTTGTACCAGATCAGCACGTCGGCCACGCGCTTCTCGCCCATCCACTTCCTCACGCCCGCGAGCGTTGCGTCATCGTCGCCCGTGGCGGTGCCCAGCGCGTTGAGCGCTCCGGCGGTGAGGTCGAGATCGCCCTGCTGCACCTCAAGTCCCGGCGCGTCGCCCTTGACGGTGAAACCGCCGTGCGCAAGGGCGGCGAGGCTGGCCTGGATCGTCGCGGCGTTCTCGGGCGCCAGCGGCTTTTGCAGCCCGACGACCACGAACGCCGACGCGTCCTCCACAAGCTCGACCATCGCCTGGTTGGCGAGGCTGGTCGCCGGCTCTGGGGTCGCCGGGGCATCCATCTCTTCGACCGCGTAGGGCGCGCTGTCCCCGTGGATCGACACAACGCCGTTGGTATAGACGTCGGGGCCGCTGCGGAACGTCATCGCCGGAATTATCGCACCCACCACGAGCAAGGCCAGCACGCCGCCCACGCCCAGCAGCACGCCCATGTTGGGGTTGTTGCTGTAGGTGCGGTTGATGCTCCGACGGCTCTTGAGGCGCTCCTGGATCCGCTCGCGTGCCGCCGCCGCCCGCCCACGCGCCCGGTCGATCTGCTCGCGCGCCGACCCACGCGCGCCCGCGTGCACTCTGGCTCCAAAGGCGTCGGGCGCAACCCGCGGCGACGGCTCGCCCGCAGGCGTCTGTCCATCCACCTCGTGCTCGCCCGTCCACCAGTTCTTGAGCCGGATCGAGGGCTTCTTGGGCTCGGCTGCGCCCTGGTACACGGGCTGGTCCAGTCGAGGGTTCTGGAATGCCGGCGCACGGGCCGCCGCGGGGATCGGGGGCGGAACCGCCGACATCGCCGCGTGCATCGATTCGACCATGGGTGCCGCGGCCTGTGGCTCGGCCATGGCGACCTCGCCCGCGCCCTGGGCGGCGTCTCGCATGCTGGGGAGCTGCCCGGGCCTGACGCTCATGGGGTCGGCCGCCAGGCGCACGCTCTCAAGGTCGCGGAGCATGTCGCTCGCGCTGGAGTACCGCTTGTCGTAGTCGGTCATCGAACGCCGGACGATCCACCGCAGCGCCTCGGGGCACCGCGTGGTGATCTGCGAGAGGGCGCCGTGGGCCGGGAAGCTGTTCTCGACGACCGAGTACAGGACCGCGCCCGCCCCGTAGATGTCGAACTTGACGCCGTCGACCTCGTGAACCTTCACGCCCTTGAGGGCCTGGCGGACCATCTCGGGGTCGCGGAAGTACTCGGTGCCGTGCGTGGTGAGCGTGAGGGCCGAGCGCAGGGGCGTGACGAGCCCGAAATCGACCAGGTGGGCCCTCATCCCGTCGACGATGATGTTGTCGGGCTTGACGTCCTTGTGCCACAGGCCGCCCTTGTGGTAGGCGTCGAGCGTGCGGAGCAGGTCGGTGATGATGCCCAGCGCCCGGCGCAGATTCGCGTCGTCGAGCCCTCGCGGGTTCGACGACTCGCTCGCGGCGTGGATCTGGTGCGTGACGGCGGTGAGCGACTGCCCGGGCACGTACCGCATCACGTAATAAAAACGGTCGGGCGTCAACTGGTGGTCGAGCACGAGCCCGAGCTTCTTGGCGGCCTCGAGCGAGCGGCTCTCACGCACGATCTGCGGGAGGCTGCTCCCGTCGCGAAGCGAGAACGCCTTGACGACCACCTGGTCGACGGTGAAGTGCCCGTTGCGCTCGAACCCCGCGAGCTTGATCGCATCGGGCTCGGCGATGTAGAGCTTGGAGCCCGAGCCGCCCCCGGGCAGCGTGCCGACGATCGAGTAGCCCTCGAACTGCCCCGCACGCGAGGCGGGCATGTCGGTCGCTGGTGCGTCGGCGATCGCCTGCGGCACCCGCTGGCCGATCCCCTCGACCACGCCCGAGGCGCCAAACGCCCGGAGCAGGTTGCCGACACACAGGCGATAGAGGGCGAGCGTGAAGAGCTTGAGCTCCCCCTGGAGCGACGAACCAAAGTGCCTGGCGCTGGACCACCGCCCCACCAGAACCATGATGGCGATGATGGGCATGTAGACGACGGCCGTGATCACCGAACCCACGAGGCGAAAGGTGTCGCTGATCGTCCGCCCGATGAAGCCGACGATGCGCTCGAGCACCGAGCCGATCCCCTTGAAGATCGGACCCAGAACGTACCTGAGGGTGTAGTAGACCACGGCGACCGCCAGCACGACCATCACGATCACGAACAGCAGTTCCAAGAGGACGCCCATGGCTGACTCCTACCCCTCGTTACTGGCTCTCCAGACGCTGGGCCTGATCCTGCCGGCGGAGCTCCACCTGCTGGTGGTAGATCTCGGCGATCGCCTCATCGAAGGCTGCATCGTCCGCGGCGGTCGGTCCTTTGTTCGGATCCAGTGCCAGCTTGTTTCGCGCCGGCTCGGAAAGTTCGTCGTCCGTAAAGCTGTACTGAGCAATCACCTCGCCCAGACGCCCCCGCAGCACCTCCCGAACCTTCGCCAACCGCCGGCTGACCGTCGGCTCACTGATCCCAAGATCGTCGGCAACCTCCTTGCCAGGCCTCCCATCCAGCACCCGCATCCGATAGATCGAAAAATCCATGAAATCCGACTGCTTCTGCACCAGACGGATGGCGGCCTCGACCTTGGCCCGAAAGACCGCCGCCTCGTAGAGCTCGTCGGGCTTGGCGGCCGCCGAGGCGACCATCCACGTCTCGTCGAAGGTCCCCCCGCGCTTGGGGCCGCTCCCCGAGCCCCCACCGCGCTTCTGGGCGTTGCGGCGGTCCATCTCGTCGCCCAGAACGTGCTTGGCGATCGCCAGGAGCCAGGTGCTGAACCGGGCACCCTTGGACGGGTCGTACCGGTCGATCGATTCCGACAGGGCGGCCAGCGTTTCCTGAGACAGATCGCGAACGGTCTCGCTGCCGATGCGACCCTTGCCCCACTTGGTCAACTGCGCGCGCACCACGGGGCCGAAGGTCTCCCAAAGCTCAAACCACGTCGCCTGATCGTTGGCACGCAGGCGAGCGACGAAGTTCGTTGTCATGGAGTTGAGCATGGGAGGGAGATTGTAGGAGTGAGTTGAACAGGACTGAGGAAGCCAGAGTTGAACAGGACTGAGGACTGAGGACTGAGTGGGAAAAGGCAGAGGGCTGAACTTGAAGGCGGAAGGCTGAGTCGATTCCGCCTTCAGCCTTCAAGTTCCGCCTTCTGCCTTCCTGCCTTTCCTCAGTCCTCAGTCCTCAGTCCTGTTCAACTCTGCCTTACTTCCCAACTCTCCACTCCAGAATCCCTCCGCTCTCGCCCTTGGCGAGCTGAACCTTGATCCGCAGAGTGCTGGTTGTTACCGGCTCAAACGTCGTGAGGTTGAACGTGTCCTTCTTATTCCCAAGCCCCTTGGCACTCGCCACCGGCTTCCATGTCGTTCCATCGCGGTACTCGATGACGTACGAGTCGGGGATCTTGCACCCGCCGCCCGCCTGCTTGTCGTCGAACCAATAGACGTCCGATCGTGCGATGGTGCGGGGAGTCTCGAACTCGTACTGCACCCACTCGGCGGTGCCCAGGTGATTCCACCAGGTGAACCTGGGGAGGGAGTGGTCGTTGCTGTTGGCAGGTTCGAGGCGGTCGCACATGGCGGCCGCACCATCGCCGTTGCCGGTGAAGGACGCCGTGGCCTTGATGCCGGGCACGGGGCCCAGATCGAGCACCGAGGGGGTCTCGGGCAGCCAGACGACCATCTCGCCCCGCCCGCGGTTGTTCCACGCGAAGTACGGCACCGACTTGAGCGTCACGCCCTCGAGCTTGGGAGCCGCCTGGTAGAGCTCGTCGCTCGCGGAGCTTGAGAACCGCTGTGCGGTCGCGGAGACGACGGGCAGGCCGACGCCCGCGAGCTTGCTCCAGCTTGCATCGACCTCGGGTGTGATCGTCGCGCCGGTGCCAAGAACCACGCGACCAAGAGGGCCGACGCTCTTGTTGTCGACGGCCTCCCATGCTTGCACAAGCGGGCCGGTCATTACGGCGGCGCGCCCACGATTTGCTGCGACGCGGGGGTCGGCATAAACACGACGCGGGGACATGTCGAACAAGAGCTCCACCTTGCTTGGCTCCGAACCGTTGACATCGAGTATCCAGTAACCGCGTGTGTCTTTCGAAAGGGGCTTCACGTGCCCATCACCGGTCGCGTGCACACCACCTGTCGCGGTTGCGTTCCAGTCAGTCGCCCAACCTGGAATGCGAACAGCCAGACGTGCGAGCTTGCCGCCGGTCTTGGATGTGGCAGTGATGCTCACCTTACCGTCGGCCGGGTAGTTGGTCACCTGCGAAACTTCGACGGTACCTGAGGCGACGGAGATGGTCGCCTTGCCACCGATGAAGAGATTCACGTACACCGTGTCCCCCTCGGTTGCGTACGCCCAGCCGCCGAGCGCCGAGATGAACCGCAGCACGTTGGGCGGGCAGCACGCGCAGCCGAACCACTCCTGCCGAGCGTGGTTGCCCTTGCTCGCCAGCGGATTGACGTAGAAAAACTTCGACCCGTCGAGCGAGACGCCCGCGAGAATCGCGTTGTAGAGCGACGTCTCAAAGACATCCATGTACTTCGCGTCGGCGTGGAGCAGGTTCATGCGGTGGGCCCACATCGCCAGGGAGATCGAGGCGCACGTTTCCTGATACGCCGTCGCGTTGGGCAGGTCGTAGGGCGTCGTGAAGCCCTCATTGTGAGCACTCGGCCCGATGCCGCCGGTGATGTACATGCGGCGCTGGGTGATGTCCTCCCAGATGCCGTCCAGGGCGGTGGTGTAGCCGGCGTCCTTGTCGATGCGGGCGAGGTCGGCGACCGCCGAGTAGAGATAGCCCGCGCGGACGGCGTGCCCCATCGCCTCGCGCTGGTCGCGGACGGGCATCGTGTCCTGGCAGTAATCGCCAAACAGCACCATCTTCCCATCTGGGCCGGGGCGCGGCTTGCCGCGGCACTCGACCAGGAATCGGGCGAGCTTGAGGTACTTGGCGTCCTTGGTCACGCGGGCGAGCTTGACGAGGGCGAGTTCGATCTCCTCGTGGCCGGGCGGGTCGGCGAGCTTTCCGGGGCCGAACGTTGCGTCGACATGATCGGCGGCCTTGATGGCACAGTCCAGGAGCGAGCGTTTGCCGGTAGCCTCGAAGTGGGCGACGCCGGCCTCGATGAGGTGGCCGATGCAGTACGTCTCGTGGTTGTCGCGTTCACGCGTCCATCGCTTGTCGAGGCCTTCCTTGAGCGTGTAGAACGTGTTGATGTACCCGTCGGGTCGCTGGGCGGCCACGACGCGGGCGATCTCAACATCGCAGGCTTTCTCGAGCTCGGCCTTTTTCGCGGCGTCGGTCTCGATGCCGATGACGTAGGACCAGCCTTCGATCACCTTGTAGACGTCGGAGTCGTCGAAGAGCAGGCCCTTGTGGGGACCTTTTTCCTTGCCGCTCGCCCGGTCGAAGTTGGCGAATCGCCCGGTGCTCTCGCACTGTTTGAGGTTCTGGGCGAGAATGCCGTCGCGGGCGACGGTGAGCCTGGGACTCCAGAAGGCACTCTCAACCTTGACGGCGGTGTAGGGCACCGCGGTGAGGGAGGGCGTGGGCTCAAGGACGCCGGAATTGAGCAGAGTGACGAGCGAGGCGCAGGCGGCTTGGATCAGCAAGGTGTGGGCTCCTTCGAGGCACAGCATATCAACCCGCACGCCCGCGAAGAATCCGCAACCCGGCCCACAGCACCGCCCCGGCCGCCGCAAAGGCAAGCCCGATCGAGACCGAGACGAGCATCCCGACCCCCAACTCCTGGGTGCGGAAGAAGTGCATGTCGCTCAGGAGCTTTCGGGCCAGCGAGGGGACACCCGGAGGCTGCACGATTACCGCCGCCTCGATGTCCTGCACGGAGAGGGCGGCCACCAGCGAGCCGACAATCAGCCACACCGGCCCCCATCCCGGCACGCACGCGTGAAACCACCCGCGGGGTGTGTCGGCGCCGTCGAGGAGCCGGGAGTCTCCCAGCGTGGGAGGCTCGGCGGTGGCGGCGATGATCGCCGTGAGGAGGGCGACAAAGCCGAAGCGGGCGCTGTGGGCGGCGATCAGCGGCCCCATTGTCTCGCCCCATTCGGCGGGAATGACCGTGAGATTCCAGAGCCTGGCCACGGCAGACCCGACCATGACCCCAGGAAGGACCGCCGCCCCGACGAACGCGAAAGCGCCCAGCGCGCCCCGTGAACGCGGGCGCAGAAGGCACGCCATGCCGCACCAGGCGGCCATACCCACGACCACGGTGAGCAGGGCGACGACCAAAGCCTCGGCGCAACTGGCCAAAACCGCGTGGTGATTGAGCCGCCACCACGTGTCCATCGCGCTGACGACCTCATGACCGAGTTTCGACCACGTGGGATGCTCGCCGGGTGCCCGGATGCCCCTGGCGGCCAGGACGATCGGCGCCCCCACGCCCGCCGCGAGAATCAGGACCACCAGAATCCGGCTCAATATGCTCGCGCTCGACTCACAGCGAACACTCGCGCTTCCGCCCGCTCGATCGGCGCGGACCCAGCGTGAAGCCGCGATCGCCGCCGCGCCCGCAAGAAGCACCAGCGGCCATGCGGCGATCCACACGCGCCAGTGCTCCTGCGAAGGCATGACATCCATCGCGGCCCACAGGTTCACCCCAGCCGTTGGAACCTGGGCGAGGTGGAGCGGAACCGCCGAACCGATCATCAGCACGCCGACGATCGCGGCCGAACTCAGAAGTGACGCGCGGGAGAGCCTTGCGAGCTCAACCTTGCGGCGCACTGGTCCGCAGTCCAGGCGCAGGGCTTCGAGCGTGTCGTCGTCGACGCCGCGGAGCCACGCGACTTGCACCAGAGCGGCCAGCGGCGCCGCCCAAAGCCCCAGCCCGACCACCGCGAGCGTGCCATCGAAAGCGGATGGGAGCCAGATCCAACCGGCCTCGACTCTGGCGGCCATCCATTCGGCAAAGGGCGTGAGCGGGGCGCGGAGCGAGCCCCAGCCGACATAGGCGAGAGTGGAGGGCACGAACATCGGCAGCGTGAGGGCCCACCGCCAGCGCGAGCGGGAGGGGCGGCAGCACCACGCCAAGGGTGCACCAAACGCGGCGGCGAGGGAACCGATGACGCCTGCCCAGAGCACCGTCTTGGCGAGAGAGATGGGAGAGACCCAGGGAATGGCGGGACTCTGGGCGTCGCTGCCGGCGAGAAGCCCCCGAGACGAGTCGTACAAGACAACCAGAAGCGGGAGCACGATGATCACCAGCGTGAAGAGCCGGGCGACGAAGCGCGCGACGCCACCGGGAGGTGGGTGTCGTGGTTCGATCGATCTCGTCGTCGGCACGGGAGACTGTACCGTCTTGGGACGAAGTGGTTGTCACGGGCGATCCAAGCACTGTCCCGCTCGCTCACACTCGGGGCTCGTTGGGATGCTCTGGCTCGCCGAAAGTACCGTTCTACCATCTGCCCCTATGGCCACCGACAAGAAAGCACCCTCCCAGTCCTCCACGTCATCCACACCCTACAAATCGCGCCTCGCGCGCCTCTCCGCCGACATGGCGGCCCGCGAACTCTCGCATCTCCTGGTCACCAGCCCCGTCGATGTCGGCTACCTCACCGGCTTTCTGGGCGGCGACTCGTATCTGCTCGTGGGTGCCGCCAAGCCCATCATCATCAGCGATTTCAGATACCAGGAGGAGCTTGAGGCGCAGAAGAGCCTCGCCGAACTCGTCATCCGCAAGGCCTCGATGACCGAGGCGGTCGCCGAGCTCGTCAGCGCCTCGGGCGTGAAGTCGCTGGGCATTCAGGCCGAGTGCATGACCGTCGCCGAGCGCGACGCGATCGCCAAGCGTCTGGGCAAGGGCGTTGTGCACTCGACGACGGGAGTTCTCTCGGGCATGCGGCGTGTGAAGGACCAGCACGAGGTGGCGCTGATCTCCAAAGCTATCAAGCTCCAGGAGCAGTCGCTGCTGGCGGTCCTGCCCACCATCAAGCCCGGGCAGACCGAGCTCTCGATCGCGGCAAGACTGGATGCGGAGATGAAATCGCGCGGGGCATCGGGCACCGCGTTTGGCACCATCGTGGCCGCCCGCACCAGCGGCAGCCTCCCCCACTACCACCCCGGCGCGGTCAAGACCGCGGCGAACCAGTCGATCCTGATCGACTGGGGCGCGATCTACCAGGGATACCGCGGCGACATGACCCGTGTCTTCACGCTGGGCAAGTGGCCCAGGAAGATCGCCGAGATCTACGCGATCGTGCTCGAAGCCCACGAGAAAGCCGCCGCGGCCCTCGCGCCGGGCAAGAAGACCGGCGACATCGACAAGATCGCACGCGAGCACATCGCCGCCGCCGGGTATGGCGACAACTTCGGGCACGGCCTGGGACACGGGCTCGGCCTGGACACGCACGAAGAGCCCCGCATGAGCCACATGCTCAAGGGCACGATCCTCGCCGCCGGAAACGTCGTCACCATCGAACCGGGGATCTACCTCCCAGGCGTCGGCGGCGTGCGGATCGAAGACGACTACCTCGTCACCGACAATGGCTCAAGGAATCTCTCGTCGCTGCCCAAGGACATGGAGTGGGCGACCTTGTCGTAAGCGGGGGCCGCCGGCACAACCGACCAAACACCTCCCACCGGACCTGCGCGACTTGTTTGGTTCGCGCAAAGGCCCGGGGTGTCGGGTAGAATGCCGACCGGCCTTGGATTCGCCTTGGCCGTCACATCCAGAGAACCCTGCATGATCGACCCCTCCAAACTCAAAGAACTCGTTCAGCTGATGGTCGACAACGACCTGTCCGAACTGGACTTGCGCGATCAGACCGAGAAAGTCACCATCCGCCGAGGTCCCAGCGGCGTGGTCCAGACCTTCAGCCCCGGGTATCCGGCCCAGCAGATGTTTCAAGCTCCCCAGGCCGCCGGGGCACCTGCCGCGCCCGCCGCGGGTGGCGCGGCCGCCGCCGCGGCGGATGCCGGCGAAGCTGGCCTGCTCGCGATCGAGAGCCCAATGGTCGGCACGTTCTACGCGGCCCCGAATCCGGAGTCGGCGCCCTTCGTCAAGGCGGGAACGCCCGTTTCGGCCGACACCGTCGTCTGCATCATCGAGGCCATGAAGGTCTTCAACGAAATCAAGGGCGCAAAGGCGGGCAAGGTCGAGCGAGTCCTCGTCAAGAGTGGCGACGCTGTCGAATTCGGGCAAAAGCTGTTCCTGGTCAGGCCCTGATCCGCGAAATTCCCGAAAGGCATCGATGTTCAAGCGCGTTTTGATCGCCAACCGTGGCGAAATATGTCTTCGGATCATGCGAGCGTGCCGGGAGCTCGGCATTGAGACGGTGTGCGTGTATTCCACCGCCGACAAGGATGCTCCGTACCTGAAGCTGGCTGATCGGTCGATTTGCATCGGTCCCGGTCCCGCCAAAGAGAGCTATTTGAACATCTCGAGGCTCATCGCCGCCGCCGAGATCGCCGACGTCGACGCGATCCATCCCGGCTACGGCTTCCTCTCCGAGCGTCCCGACTTCTCCCAGGCTTGCCGCGACTGCAAGATCGAGTTCATCGGGCCCAGCCCCGAGGCGATGCAGGCCCTGGGCGACAAGGTCACCTGCAAAAAGACCGCCAAGGAGAACGGCGTTCCCGTTTTCCCAGGGTCCAAGGACGCGATCGAGGACGAGGAAGAGGCCGTCAAGGTCGCCAATCAGATCGGCTTCCCCGTGATCATCAAGGCCTCCGCCGGCGGCGGCGGGCGCGGCATGAAAGTCTGCCACAACGAGGCCACCCTCCGCTCCATGCTCCGCGTGGCGAGCCAGGAGGCCCAGGCGGCCTTCGGCAACGGGGCCGTCTTCATCGAGAAGTATCTCGAGAAGGCCCGCCACGTCGAGATCCAGATGCTCGGCGACAAGCACGGCAACGCGGTGTACCTGCACGAACGCGACTGCTCGCTCCAGCGCCGGCACCAGAAGGTCATCGAAGAAGCCCCCGCCCCGCACATCGATCGCGAGAAGTTCAAGAAGGTCTGCCAGTCGGCCGCCAAGATGATCCAGAGCGTGAAGTACGCCGGGGCCGCCACGTGCGAGTTCCTTCTCGATGAGAAGGGCGACTTCTACATGCTCGAGGTCAACACCCGCGTGCAGGTGGAGCACCCCGTCACCGAGATGATCACCGGCATCGACATCGTGCAGATGTCGATCAAGATCGCCGCGGGCGAGAAGATTCCCTACAAGCAGGACGACATCAAGATCAACGGGCACGCCATCGAGTGCCGAATCTGTGCCGAGGACCCCGCCGAGGGCTTCCGCCCCTCGGCTGGCAAGATCACGCAGTGGGAGACGCCCGGAGGCCTTGGCGTGCGTCTGGACTCGCACGTGGTGCCCGGGTACGTCGTGCCGCCCAACTACGACAGCATGATCGGCAAGCTCATTGTCCACGCCGACGCGCGCGAGAACGCGCTCAACCGCATGGCCCGGGCTCTGCGCGAGTTCCACGTCGGCCCGATCAAGACCACCATCCCGCTCCACCAGCGCCTCGTGCAGAACACCGACTTCCGCAAGGGCGGCGTCGACATCCACTACCTCGAGCGGCTGCTCAAGTCCTGAGTGGCACGGGCTTCCAGCCCGTGTCTTACCGTGGCTCGGGCTTCCAGCCCGTGTCTTACCGTGGCACGGGCTTCCAGCCCGTGAATTCGGGTGTGCACTGATTACCGCTTCACCTGGACGCAAACGTGAAGACATCGGCAGGATGCCCATGCCACTTTGATCACGGGCAGGATGCGCGTGCCACGTCTACTTCCCCGCGCGGGCTTTGGCCAGAATCTCGTCCCTGGTCTTCTCGTCCGCTTCGCGAAACTCGCGCACGCACGAGTCGCAGCAGAACCCGATCGTCACGCCGCGCCAGGACGCCGTCTTCGCGGGGTCGATGCTGTCGGTCGTGATGGGGCAGCTGTCGTTGATCGCGCCCGCCGCGGCCGCACGCGCCTCATCCGACGGACGCCTCCCGGCGATGGGCGGGGCACTCGCTGGCGTTGAAGCACATCCGCCGCCCGCGGCGGCGAGCACGACGCAAAGTGTGCACACAAGACAACCGAGCCTCATCCGGGCGCCCTCCACGCGGAGCAAACTGGTGAAAAAGGCGGGCGGGGGGGGGTGGGGCCCCCCCCGGCGACGCAAAACCCCCCCCCCCGGGGTGTGTTT
>CAYHQQ010000036.1:0-15294 GCA_964358855.1 uncultured Phycisphaeraceae bacterium | reverse complement strand
GCGATGGATCGCCCCGATCGGACGATCCATCGCCGCCCCGCTTGGCTTAGTTCTTCACTTTGGCGACCAGGTCGCCCTGGGTCTTGGCGTCGGCCTTGTCGAACTTGGCCTTGCAATCGCCGCAGCAGAAGCCGACCTTCTGCCCGTTGAAGTCGCTCGTGGACTTGGCGTCCGCCGCGTGCCCGCTGTAGGGGCACTTGCTGTTCACCATGCCGGCGGCGGCGGTGTCGGACTTGGTGGTCGAGCTGCACGCGGCAAGGACGATCGCGCACGAGGCCAGGCCCATCGCCAGAACATTCTTCATCTTCATCGGTAAACTCCTGTGGGTGTTCGAAAGAATCACGGCCCAGTGTATCACGTTCCCGTGCCCCTCGCGCCCGCCAGCCCGGTCTCGCCGCGCGGCGCAACTGCCTCAGGACCAACCCCCTGGGCCTCCAGCTGGGTGCGGAGCAGCTCGGAGTACCGCCCGCCCGACTCGATCAGGGTCGTGTGCGTGCCCGTCTCGACGATCTCGCCCTTCTCCAGCACCACGATCACGTCCGCGTTGCGGATCGTGCTCAGCCGGTGGGCGATCACAAAGCACGTCCGCCCTTTCATCAGTCCCCCCAGCGACCGCTGGATGAGCGCCTCGCTCTCGGAGTCCAGGTTGCTCGTCGCCTCGTCCAAAATCAGCACCACCGGATCGGCCAGGATCGCCCTCGCAATCGCGATCCTCTGACGCTGCCCGCCGCTGAGCCGTACGCCCCGCTCCCCGATCACCGTCTCGTACCCGCGCTCCATCGCCTCGATAAATCCGGCGGCGTTGGCAAGCCCCGCCGCCCGCTTCACCTCCTCGATCGTCGCGCTGCGCCGTCCGTACGCGATGTTCTCGGCGACCGTTCCGTCGAACAGGAACACGTCCTGCTCCACGATTCCCAGCAATCCCCGGTAGCTCGCCGGATCGATCTCCCTCAGATCCACCCCGTCGAAGAGCACCCGCCCTCGCGAAGGGTCGTAGAACCGCGCGACGAGATTGGACAGCGTCGTCTTGCCCGCCCCGCTCGCCCCCACCAGCGCCACCGTCCGCCCCGGCGGCACACTCAAGTCGATCCCGCGCAGCACCCATGCCGGCTCGACGGCGCCCGGCGAATCCGCGCCCGGGACCTTGGGCGCCTTGGGGCTCCCCTTCCTGCCCGTCGGATACTCGAACCAGACATCGTCCAGGACGATCTCACCCCGCGCGCTCGCGCGAAAGACCCGCACAAGCTCGCGCGGCGCCTCGCCCGCCTTGGGCGCAAACTCCAGCGGTTCGTCCAGGAGGTCCAGAATGCGATCCAGCGCCGCCAGGTTCGTCTGCACCGTTGATGCCGTGCTCGTCAACGTCTCCAGCGGGCCCAGCAGCATCAGCACGTACGTGGTGAACATCATCACGTCGCCGATGGTAAGGTCGCCCTCGATCACCCGCGAGCCCCCGTAGATCAAGACGCCCACCGACGCCGCGGGGATCAGAAGCGACCAGAGCGTTTCGAGCACCCGCGACCGCCACCAGATCAGGACTTCCTGACGCCCCATGAGGTGATTGGCAACGGTAAACCTGCCCAGCTCGGCCTTGGCCCGCGAGAATCCGCGCACCACGCGCACCCCCGCGAACGCCTCGGTCGTGTGCCCGTCGGTCGCCGACCTCGTCACCTTGAGGTCCCGAAAGAGCGGGCGGATGCGGTTGATCCACTGCCGGTGCGTGATCCAAACCGCCGGCACGATCAGGAGGCCGCCCAAGAGGAGCCGCCAATCGACAAAGGACAGAACGATCAGCGTGCCCGCGAGCTGGATGATCGCACGCCAGGGGTTGTAGATGACCGAGAAGATGAGATCGCCCGCGGCCCCCGCGTCCTCGCGCAGGAGGCTGGTCACCCCACCGCTCTTGAGGGCCTGGACGCGGTAGAGCGGCAGACGCATCGCGTGATCAAACGCCTTGCGCCGAAGCGAGGCCTGCAGGAGTTTGGTCATCCGGGTGGTCTGCCATCGCCCCCACATGCCAGTCGCGACCGCCAGGACCGCCAGCACCATCATGGCTGCGGAGATCATCCAAAGCAGCGTCATGCGCTCTGTGGGCAACCCGAGCCATGCGGGCAAACCCGAAGGACCGGGATGGTCGAGGATGACATAGTCGATGGCGAGCTTGGTCGCGCTGGGGATCGCCAGGCCCAGGAGCGTCGAGAGGGTCAGCGTGCACAGCGCCAGAACGAGGGTGAGTCGATCGGCCCCGATGAAGCTCCATGTGTGCCTGAGGAGCTCAAGAACAGGTCGGGCGATCTCGTGTTTCGGCTTTCGTTCGCTGCCGCCCGGGCCGACTTCCATCTTCGCCCACTGCGGATCGAGCAACTTTCGCCGATAATCCGCGAATCTGGCCCGGCTGCTTCGCGTTCGCCTCAACATCCCTCGATCCTAGCGGACGAAAGCCGCCGGACCCAAAGATTGCGGTTTGCAAACCCCTTGATCCGGTTTATCCTCTGGCATCCACGGGTAATAGGATTGCTCCCAAGGCGTTAGAGCTACAGCACATCCGTCTGACGCTCTTGCGAATCGGGAGAGAAACTTGATTCGACACATCCTGACATTCTGTTTCGTCTGCATGGCGTTTGTGCTCGCCGCTCCGGCCACCGCCCAACAGACTTGGTACATCCACGCGACCGAGGGCAACGACCTCAACACGGGTAAGTCGCCCTCCTCGCCCTTCAGAACGCTCGCCCGATTCCGGGCGGCCTTCAACAACTACGAAACCGGGCACGGGGCCGACCTCGCGCTGTCGGGCACCTTCCGCGAAGACCTCTTCCTGAACTTCGCGGGCCGCTCGCAGGCCCTGACGATCCGCCGCTGGAACGCCACGGAGAACCCCGAGGATTACCCGCTCCAGGCCCCCGTCGTCCGCGGCGACAAGCTCCTCGACGGCCCGTTCATTCGCGCCGGCACCTCCAACATGTACGTCACCGAGGTCCCCGCCGGGCTGGCGATCGAGAGCGTGGTGTGGAACTGGGATTCCAACGTCGACCTCAATGGCCGCCACGCAGGCCACCTGATTCCGACCGCCTCGCCCGCCGCGTGTGCGGCCACGCCTCTGTCGTGGTACTACTCGGGCACGCTGCTGTCGATCAACCTCACGCCCACGAGCCAGGCCCTGGTGGACCCCCAGACCGGCGTGCTCGCCTACGTACCCGTCGGACCAAACGCCGGCATCTGCCTGCAAAACCCCCAGGGCTGCTCCATCAACGGCATCCAGGCCTACCTCTGGCTGCATTCCGTCGACGGCACCTACGGCTTCTCCATGGAGCACGCCTCGGGCTGCTCGTTCGTCAATTGCTCCACCATCGACACGAGCCACCACGGCATCGGGTTCACCGGCAGCACCGGCGCGGGAAACACGATCGATTCCTGCGAGGTCCGCGGGCTCATGGGGCTCACCGGCACCAACTACTCCGACTGCTTTGGCTTCCTCTCCAATGGCACCGAGATCACCAGCGGGCTCGTCACCGACTGCACCGCCTACTGCTACGGCATCCTCACCCCCGACCGCAAGCAGCTCCGCCCCGAACGCAGCGTCAGCGGATTCCTCTGCGGCACAACCTACGTGCCCAACGTGTTCATCCGCAGCCTCCTGGTCGAACGCTTCACCGTCTACATCTTCCCCGAGGGCGGAAGGTACGCCGTGCCCGCCCGGATCAACGACACCCTCGCCCCCACCGACTCCAACGACCCCGCGACGTACGCGCTGCGGTTTGACGCGATGAACGTCGTCAACGGCGCTTGCCTCATTCTCTCGGGCCTCAATTCCAACGCCGCGTACGTCGATTGCACGTTCGACCTCAGCCGCGCCTCGGCCCTGGGCTTCTACAGCACCGGCGCGATCACCACCCACGCCTCCGGCTCGCCCAACCACACGCTCTTCAAGGGGTGCACGATCGCCACCAACGTCGATCACCCCAGCGGGCTCTTCTCCAACTCCATCGTCGTCGGTGTCAGCAACGGCAACGACCTGCGCTTCATCGACACCGCCATCAACGAGATCGGCCTGCGACTCCGCGGCTCAACCGCCAACATGTTCTACTACCTCGACGGGGGCGGAAACGTCTTCGCACGCAATTCCAAGTTCTCCTACGCCAACGTCCGCGGCCTGCGCCGCCTCTGCGCCAACGACGCCCTCGTCCAACCCCCCACACGCGACTTTGATTCCTGCCGCTACACCAACGTCAGCTCCTCGAGCTACACGCAGTGGTACGGGCCCAACTTCGGATACCCCGGCGATATCCGCTCGGCAACCGGCTGGGTCCTCTTCGATGCCGGCGACGACCACGGCACCGTCTCCAGCCAGAGCTCCCTCATCGTCTTCAACATCTTCGAGGGCACCAACGGCTCGGGTCCCAACGATTCCTCCGACGACCAGCCCAAATAATCACCCTCGCGCCCACCCCCCTCTCCTCGCTCATCCGAACAGACGCATCTGCCCCGATCCGTCCTCCAAGGGACGCCTGAACCCCGCGCTCTCGAGGCGCTGGCACGGCCGATCAAGACCGTGGCGGGCCGCAAACACCTTGAAGACCGACGCGATCCGCTGGGCGATGGGGCCGCTCCCGCGATGACGCGTGTGAAAGTCCGAGCGGTAAAGCTCGCCATCGTGCGTCTGGCGGATCAGGCTTGCCACGTGCGCCGCCCGCCCAGGATAGTGGCGCCCGAGCCAGTCGATAAACACGTCCTTGATCTGATGGGGCAGCCTCAGAAGCACCCACCCCGCGTGTGTCGCCCCCGCGTCCCTTGCCGCTTTCAAGAGTGTGGGCAGCTCGTGGTCGTTGAGTCCCGGGATGATCGGCGCCGTCATCACCGACACGCAAACGCCCGCGCCCGCCAGCTCCCGCATCGCCGCCAGTCGCGCCGCCGGACTGCTCGCACGCGGCTCCATCTTCGACGCCAGGTCGTTGTCCAGCGTCGTCAGACTGATCGCAACCCGCGCCGCGTTGCACCTCGCGAGCTCCTGCAACAGATCCACGTCCCGCACGACCATCCTGTTCTTGGTCACGATCCCCACGGGCTGACGGCACTCGGCCATGACCTTCAGACACCCCCGCGTGATCTCAAGCTCCCGCTCGATGGGCTGGTACACATCCGTCACCCCGGCCATCACGATCGGCTCGCCCATCCACGACGCACGCCCGAGCTCTCGGCGCAACACCCGCGGCGCGTCCCGCTTGACCATGATCCTGGTCTCAAAGTCCAGCCCCGCCGACATCCCCAGGTACTCGTGCCCCGGCCTCGCGTAGCAGTACACGCATCCGTGCTCGCACCCGCGGTACGGATTGATCGTCCAATCGAAGGGAAGGTCCGGCGATTCCACCCGATTGATCAGCGTGTGGGTCGTGTCGTCCAGGATCTGCGTGGGAACCCGACCGCCGCACGGAGACTCCAGGGCACGCTCGTCGAGCGTCTCTCCCAGCACATGCAGGCGGATCGACTCGAATCGATTCGCGGGATTGATTCCGGCGCCGCGCCCACGCACCGGCCCCTGGGCCAGGGCGTCCACGTACTCACCGGGTTGTTGAGGCTTGGGCTCGAGATCGGACATACCCGATTGTAGCCCTAACGTATCGACGCCCGCCAAAGCGTGCGGCTATCGTCGGTGCACATGACCGACTTCCCGGCCGCCCTCCCCGCAGCCCCAGTCACCCCCACGACCCCCACAACACACATGTCCCCCACGACACTTCTCGCCCACGCCACGGGCGTCGCGCTGGTCATGTCGACGGCGGTCTCCGTCACGTTCATGCTCCCGATCATCGCCAAGACTACCTTCGACGCCACGCCGACAGTGACCTGGCTCCTCACCGCTCCCCCCGTCACGCTCTTTGTCCTCTCGATCTTCTGGAACAGCATCTTCCAGCGCATCAGCACCCGCCGCTACTGGACGATCTACTGGGGCATCGCCTGCCTTCCCCTTGCGCTGGCTTGCTTCACCTCCGCGCTGTGGCCCCTGGTCACGCTCAACATCATCTCGTGCTGCGGGATCGCCGGGTACCACCCCGCCGCGGGCGAACTCTTCAAGAAGCTCTACGCCAACCACGAGCGCGGGCGCGCCTACGGCGTGGTCACCGCCGCCTCGACAGGTTTCGGAGCCGCCATGTGCTACGCCCTTGGCCTGTGGCTCAAACACGACCCCTTCGCGTACCAGATCTTCCTCCCCATCACCGCGGGCGTGCAGGGCGCGGGCGTCCTGGTCCTGGCCTCTCTCGCGGGACACGAGGCGGCCTCTGCTCGAAAGGCCGCCATCACCGAGCCCTTCGCCCTGCGGCGCGTCCTGGAACCCATCGTCCACATGCGCCGCGTGCTCGCGGGCGACCCCATCTTCACGCGCTACGAGGGCGCGTTCATGACCTACGGGATCGGATGGATGATCTGCTACTCGCTGGTCCCCAATCTCGTGACAGACAAGCTCCACATGAACTCCGAGCACGCGGCCTTCGCGACCCAGACCATGTACCAGGTCGCCATCGTCGCGGCGCTCCTGCCCGCCGGACTCCTCATGGACCGCCTGGGCCCCGTGCGAACCTGCGCCGGCTGCTTCGCCCTCCTGGCCCTCTACCCCATCGGGCTCCTCCTCGCGAGCGACACGGCCCAACTCACCATCGTCAGCGTTTTCTACGGGCTCGTTCACGCGGGCGTCAACGTCGGCTGGATGCTGGGCCCAGTCGCCCTGGCCCCCACCCCCGCCGCCGTCCCCCAGTACGTGGCGATCCACGCGACGCTGGTGGGCCTGCGCGGCGCCGTGTTCCAGATGCTGGGCGTGGGCCTCTACATGGCCACCGGCTCGTTCATCGCCCCCATGGCGATCGCGGCCGCCGCCCTCCTGTGGGCCGGCTGGCAGATGCGGGTCCTGCACACCCGAATGAAACTCGATCGCCCGACCTGACGCCGCCCGTGCGAGCGAACATGACGCAACTCCGCCCCGTATACTCCCAAGAATGATCGTCCGAACTACCCACAAGGAGGTGGCATTTTGAGAACGTCGAATCCGATCCTGAGCGGCAACGCGTGGGCCGACCTCACGAATTCCGCGACCACCGTATCGAACACCATGACCGTTCAGGGAACGGTCAACAAGGCGTACATCCTGCTGGGCATCTGCGGCGGCTCGGCGATGGTGACCTGGAACCTGATCGCATCCAAAACGATCCCGGCCGGCGCCTCGATGATCGGTCTGCTCCTGGCCTGCGTGCTGGGGCTGGTGGTGGGCTTCACACCGCGCCTGGCCAAAGTGCTCTCCCCGATCTACGCCGTCTTTGAGGGGGCAGGCCTGGCAGGCATCTCCTTCTTCGCCGCACAATTCGTCGAGGCCAAGCTCGCCCAAAAAGGCATCCAGGGCGCCGGCTCCACCCTCATCTTCCAGGCGGTCATCCTGACCTTCGGAATCTTCTTCGCCCTCCTTCTCGCCTACACCACACGCATCCTCCGCCTCAACAGCACCGCCGTTCGCTGCGTCATGGCGGCCACGATGGGCCTGGGGATCTTCTACCTCGTCGCCATGGTGGGCTCCCTGGTCGGCTTCAACATCGGTTTCATCTGGGGCTCGGGCCCCATCGGCATCGGCTTTAGCCTCTTTGTCATCGCCCTCGCGTCGTTCAACCTCGTGCTCGACTTCCAGTTCATCGAGGACGCCGCGGCACAGGGACAGCCTAAGTACATGGAGTGGTACGGCGCCTTCGGCCTGCTCGTCACGCTCGCCTGGCTCTACATCGAGGTGCTCAGGCTCCTCACCAAGCTCAAGAGCAGGGACTGACCCAAACTTCGCGACACCTGACCCACGACCCTCGCCCCCGGCGGGGGTCCTTTCGTTGATCCGCCAAGGCGGGCGAGCCGATCCCCCATCTCCTACCGTTGGGCCGGCTCGCCCCGCATCCCCGCCCCTTCCGGAAGCGTCATGACGAATTGGGTCATTCTCGGATTTGTTCTCCTGATCGCCCTGCTGGTGACCGTCGATCTTGGCATTGGCCGGCGCCGCGTGCGCACCTTCGCCAGAGCCGACGCCGCACTCTCCGCCGAGCTCTGGGTCCTGGCCGCCCTGGCCGTCAGCCTGCTGCTCGTCAACGCCTATCACGAAGGCTGGGTCCCCCTGGACGACCCGCTCCGGCGCGAGGCCTCGCCCTACGCGGCCTGGGTCCAATTCATCTGCGCCTACGCCGTCGAGCTCGCCCTGAGCCTGGACAACCTCGCGGTGCTCGCGCTGATCCTGGCGCACTTCAAGGTCCCCGAGGAGATGAGACCCCGCCTGGTCTACTGGGTCCTCCTGGTCTGCCTTGTTCTCCGCGGCATGTTCATCGCCGCCGGAGCGTCGATCCTCTCCCACCCCTGGACCATGTGGATCTTCGCGGTCCTTCTGGTGGCTGCGGCGATCCGCACCTTCGTGATGCCCGACGACTCCTCGAATCTCGAGGGGCGTTCGCTGATCCGCTGGGCCCGAAGGTGGGCCGGGGCCAGGCCCGCCGACCCCGCCACGGCACCCCAGACCCAAGGGCTTCGCGCGTGGTTCCGGGCCTCTCCACTGGTCACCTTCGTTCTCGTCGGTGCCGCCGCGGATCTTTCCTTCGCGCTCGACTCGATCCCCGCCGTCTTCTCGGTCACCAAGGACCCGCTCGTCGCCCTCACGTCCAACGTGATGGCGATCCTCACCCTGCGTTCGATCTTCTTCTCCCTCTCTGGGATTCTCGCGAGCATGCGGTACCTGCGCATCGGCATCGCCGTCATGCTCCTTGGACTGGCGGTCAAGTCCGTCGCCTGGAACAACGACCCGCGACACGCGGTGATCACCCTGGGCTCCATGGTCCTCATCATGGGCGTGGCGATCGTCGCGTCGATCCGCTACGCACGCAAGAAGGGCCTGGCCGCGCCCGCCGCCTCCATCTTCCTCGAGGATCGCCCAACCCCGCTCGAGGACGTGGGCGAGGCCGTCGCCGCCACCCGCCGCAACATCAAGAAGCTCGCGATCCTCACCGCGGGCTTCCTGGTGCTGGCGATCGCCGTCGCGATCGGCCCGCTGCCGGGTCCCGGCTTCACCATCCTCGCCCCCCTGGGCATCGCCATCCTCGCCAGCGAGTTTGTCTGGGCCCGCCAGCTCCTGGGACGCCTCGACGCTCTCCAGTCCCGCGCCGACGTCATCGCCAAGCGAAGCCCGCTGTGGAGCGTGCCCGTCGTCGTCGCCGGCTTCTGGCTTGGCATCTGGCTGATCGCCCACGAGCTCCACCGCGTTCGCGGCACCTCCCAGGCCCTGGTCTTCACGCTCCTGGGCGGCGGGTTCCTCCCCATCGGCTTCTGGGCCTACCGGCGCATGGTCCTGTGGTACAACTCCAGACAGCCTGCCGCCCCGGCGCCGCCGCCCAAAGCCCCCAACAATGCCGGTGAACCAGCCCCCGAGCCGGCCACCCCACGTCGGAGCCCACCATGAAACCCTCGCGCCTTGCCGTTCTCCCCCTGGCCGCACTCATGCTCGCGGGACCGGGCTGCGACAACTCATCGCCCGCCTCGCCCACCTCGGGGCCCACCACACGCCTGGGCAAGATCAATCAGCTCGGCAAGAACACCGCCAAGCAGATGTCCGAGGGCGGCGACAACAAGGAATCCGTCGCTATGAACGCGACGATCAAGATCGAGGCCGCCGAGGCCAAGCTCATCGATCTCACCGCAAGGGTGGGCGACAGCCTGGTGCGCCAGAGCGCCGTCAAAAACGTCAAGGACAAGATCGCCGCCGTGAAAAAGGCCCTGGAGGTGCTCGAGAAATCGGACCCCGGCGCCGAACCCGCCGCCCGCGCCAGCGTCCGCGCCGGTCTCAAGGACATCGACGCCGCGCTGGAAAAGGCCCGCGAGGCCACCGGCGGCTGATCGTTCGAGCACGAGCTCAGGGCGGGCGGCCCTCAACACTCGCCACCTCGGCATCGACCGGCAACGTGATCACAAAGTCCGTCCCCGTCCCCTGGGTCGTGAAGACCTCGATCCTCCCTCCGTGCGCCTCGATCATCCGCTTGGTCGTCGGCAGCCCCAGCCCCGTGCCCCCGGGCTTGGACGTGAAATAGGGCTCAAAGACCTTCCCCAGGCGATCCGACGGGATGCCCGGCCCCGTATCGATCACATGGATGATCGCGGCCGTTCGCTTGTCGGGATCGCGGCCGACCTCGGTCCTGACGATCAGCTCCTTGGTCCCGCTCGCGCCTGCACCCGCTGCAGCCTCTCCACTCCCCGCCATCGCCTGCACCGCGTTGAGCATCAGGTTCAGCACCGACTGCTTGATCGCCGCGACATCGACGCTCGCCATGAGCGTCCCGGGCGAAAGGTCCGCCCGAAGCCGGACCCCCTGCTGCTGCGCCTGGGGCATGAAGAAGTCGATCATCTCCCCGAGCACCAAGTTGAGATCGGCCTGCCGCCGGTCCAGCCTCATCGCCCCCGCGAACTCCAGGAAGTCCGCCAGGATTCCCTTGAGCCGCTCGGCCTCACGCGTCAGCGATCCGATCCGGCGCGTCAGGCGCCCCTTGGCCTCCGGATCGATCTCAAGCTCCCCGATCGCCTCCGCCAGCAGCTGCGCGTTGAGCCCGATCGTCGAGAGCGGGTTCTTGATCTCGTGGGCCAGCCCGCCCGTCATTGCCCCAAGATCGGCCAGCCGCTCCGACGCCCGCGCCCGCCGCTCGGCGACCCTCACCCGGTGGATCGCCCGGCGCAGCGTCATCGACCAGAGCAGCGCCGCCCCGCCGCATCCCGCGAGAAAGCCCAGCACCAGAAGTCCGATCGTTGGCCACACGGGTGCAGTCTACTCCGCCCGGGCGATCAGGAGTGTCCGATCGTCCGTCGCCGCGCCCCCATTGGTGAAGCGTTCGACCTCATTGAACACGCACCTCACCGCGCCGTCAAGGTTCGCGCCCGACGAGTGCGCCAGGCACGCGTCGAGCCGGCCGGTCCCAAACAGCTCGTTCTCCCTGTCCTGCGCCTCCACGATGCCGTCGGTGTACAGCGCCAGCGTGTCCCCGGGATTGAGCGTCACCCACGCCTCGGCGCACTCCTGGGTCGCCATGATCCCAAGGGGCAGCCCCCCCACCGCGTCCAGAGCCTCGACGCTCCCGTCCTTGCGCACCAGTCGCGGCGGATTGTGCCCCGCGCACGCGTAGCGGAACTCGCGCGTCGCCGGGTCGTACACGCCGTAGAACGCCGTCACAAACGTCCCGTTGCTCGTGGTGTAGTAGCTGACAAGCTTGGTGTTGAGATGGTCGAGGAACTGGCAGGGATGGTCGGGCGTGCCCGCGTACGTCCGCGCGATCGCGTGGGTCACCGCCATGATCACCGCCGCGGGCGTCCCGTGCCCGCTCACGTCGGCCATGAGAAACCCGTACCGCCCGCCCGGCAGCGCGAACGTGTCGTAGTAGTCGCCCCCCGCCTGCTGGCTCGTCTCGTACCGCGCCGCCAGCGCCAGCCCCGGGATCGACGGCAGCACCGCCGGCAACAGCGACCGCTGGATCTCCCCCACCGCCCGAAGCTCGCGATCCAGCGCGTTGTACGCCCTGTTGAGCTCCTTGCCCAGCACCAGGTTCGCCGTGGTTCGCCCGAACAGATTCGATTGCCACAGGATGTTGGGAAAGTCCGCGTGGGGCAACTCGTCGGCGTCCTCCCACATCAGGATCGTGCAGTTGAGCGCCTCCCCGTTCTCGTACTGCGGCATCACAAGCATCGCCTCGACGCCCTTCACGTACTCGTACCCCGGATCGTCGGGATCCACCTCCAGCCGCGTGATCACCTCGGGCGTCGCCCCGTACAGCAGCTTGCCCAGCATGCCCCCCTGCAGAAGCGGCAGCTTCTCGGGCTGCTCCCACGGATTGATCTCCTCGGTCCACCCGCTGAACCGCGTGACGCGATACGAAGGAGCCTTCAGGCCCCTCCGGCTCATCGACACCATCCGGTCCACGGGCATCATCTGCCGCACGCCCCGCGAATAGATCTTGATGAGTTCCTGCGCGTCGGTCTGGCGACTCACGTCCTTCATCAACTCGTTGACGATCCGAAGCTTGTCCTGCCATGACACTGCGGTCACTTTGGAGGTCATAAGGTCAAGCATAGCGTCGGCCTCCACCCGGCCCCGCCCACTGGCGCCCAAACGGGCAAGGAGCGTCCCCCCCATGTCCCAGGTCTCGGTCGTCGGCGGCGGAATCATCGGTCTGACCTCGGCCCTTGCCCTGCAGGACGCCGGATTCGACGTCACCCTCCTGGCCGACCGCCCCGGACTCGAGTCGGTCTCGGGCGTCGCCGGCGCCCTCTGGCACCCCTTCCGCTGTGCCCCGCCCGCCCTGGTCAGCCGCCAGGCCGCCCTCACCCGCGCCTGGTACAACCAGCTCGCACAAGAACACCCCTCCGCGGGCGTCGACATCCTCGACCTCTACGAACTTCGCGACACCGAAGAAACGCCCTGGTGGAGCGCCGACACGCCCGACCTGCGCCCGATGCACTCGGGCTTTCCCGGCGGCGACGCTCTGATAGCCTGGCACGTCAAGGCGCCCCGCGCCGAGCCTGGCCTCCTCATCCCCTGGCTCGAATCCTTGCTCATCCGACCCATCGTGCGTCGAAAGGTCCTCTCCTTCCAGAGCGTGCCCGGCGATCTGGTCGTCAACTGCACCGGCCTGGGCGCTCGCTCACTCCTCCACGACCCCGACCTCCAGGCCATCTTCGGCCACGTCGTCGTCGTCGAGCCCGGCGACATCGACCCTGGCGTCTCCATCTCCCGAAGCTGGCCCGACGACTCCGTCTTCTACAGCATCCCCCGACGCTCAGAGGTCGTGCTCGGCGGTTGCGTCGAGCCCTGCAGCGACGACCGCCCGCTCATCCCGAGTCCCGCCACCCGCGACGCCATCCTCCTCCGCGCACGCCAGGCCGGCCTGCGACCCGGACGAGTCATCCGCGAGGCCTGCGGCCTTCGTCCGTTTCGCACCTCCATCCGCGTCCAGCGCGAAGGGCGCGTCATCCACAACTACGGGCACGGCGGCGCGGGCTACACCCTGTGCTGGGGCAGCGCGCTCGACGTGGTGCGACTCGCCCTGAGCCACGCCACCGACCCCGGCGACACGCCCGCCCTGGTCACTTGAGCTTGGCCAGGAACTTCTCGGGCTCGGCCCAGAACTCCTTGGGGCAGTTGGGGCAGCAGAACCCGATCACCTTCCCCTCGTACACCACCGAGTACTTCGCATTGACCGGCGAACCCGAAACCGGACAAACGGTGTTCACCGGCGTCAGGCTCGCCGCCGCCGCCGGAGCGGTCGGGGGCGGAGCGTCGCTCGTGAACTTGAACGCGGGCTCGAGCTCAGGCGGCGCGTCGGCCGTCGAATCTCCCGTGTCGATCATGAGCTCTGGCCGCTCGATCCTCAGCGCCTCGATCCCCTCGCGCTCAAGCCCCGACGCCCAGACGTACACCCGCCTGAGCGCCGGCATCGCCACAAGCGTCTCAGTCGCCCCGGGCGTGAGCTTGGTCTTGGCCAGCACGATCTCTTCGAGCTTGGCCATTCCCCTCAGCTTGTCGAGCCCCGCGTCAGTCACGTCGGTGCCCCGCAGATCAAGCCGGCGAAGATTGGGCATCTCCGCGACCACGTCGAGCGCCGCGTCGGTGATCCTGGTCCGCGCCAGCGACAGGTCCCCCGCCTGCAACCTCACCGCCTTGAGCAGGCCAATCGCCTTGGCATCATCCGTTGTGCTCGCCGGGGCCGCAAAGTCGATCGTCAGGAGATTGTCCTCTGGCGACATCGGACTGACGTGCACCAACGCTCCCTCGAGCGCCGCGATCGCCGCGGGCGCCGCGGCGGCCACGGTTGCCTTTGGCTTGCCCCCCGCCGGTACCACCTGAGATCCCCCGTCACCCTGGGAGATCCCCCCCATCGCGAGCTCGACCTTTCCCGTCACCCTCGCCCCGGCATTGATCCAGGCCTCGATCGTCGCGATCTCTTCGGGCGTCGGCTGGGGCGACTCTTCGGGCGGCATGTGGTCCTCGTCCTTGAGCGGCAGCCGCAGCCGCGTGACCATCGTGCTTTCCTTCGCGTTGCCCTCGACGAGCACCGCCCCGTGCTTTCCGCCCGCGAGGAGATCGGTCGCACTCTCGAGCACGAGGTCGCCCTTGGCCTTGTCGGCGTTGTGGCACGAGACGCAGTTGGTCGCCAGGATCGGCTGGATCACCACCGCGAACGTGGAGTCGTTGGTCGGATCGACCGCGGGAACCGTCTTCTTGGTGATAGGCCCAAACAGGAAATTCGTCCCGTGCGTCATCGTCGCACCCAGGTGTCCCGTCGGCACCAGCAGCCCCATCGTCACCACCAGGAGTCCCCGATACCCCCACAGCACTCCGCCCCGCGTGCCCCCGCGGCTCGTCTGATGGACCACCGCCACGACCAGACACAGACACCCCACCACAATCCCAAGGATTCGGTGCGTGTCGATCGTGTCGCCCTTGAACGTACCTTCACCACCCAGCACGAATCCCGTCACGCCCGCCAGCACGCCGCTCACCGCCGCAACCCACACCAGCACCGCGATCGCGGGTCGAACCTGCAACCTGGGCTTGACCAGGGTCAGCCCCTCCAGCAGCGCCACGCCCGAGAGCAGCCCGATGGGCAGGTGCAGCACCATGGGGTGAAATCGTCCCAGGACCGCAACGACATCGGAGGCGGCAATCATCATGCCCAATCATTGCCGCCCCGAAGCTCCGCGTATCTCCCCTCCCGCGCCCCCGCTCACGATTGTGGCCGGAGCACCGACCAGCCCGAGCACCCGCGGCGTTGGCTGTTCCAGTGGGTTCTCAAGTCCCCGCACACACCGAACGGGCAGCCTCATGGCAAACCGGGCCGCCCCCGCGTTCTCGTGCCACGCCGACGGCGCCCGCGTCGCGTGCCACTGGTGGTACACGATCGCCTCCTTGACACCCACCACCGGCCGGACACCCGCGCGGTAAAGTCGCCGCCCCAGATCATCATCCTCCGCCCCCCAGCCCACGTACTCGGTGTCAAAGCCGTTCACGGCGCGATAGTCCCCCATCCGCACCGAAAAATTGGCCGACAGCAGCTTGGGCTTGTGCGCCTTGGCCAGGGCGAACCGACGCAGAAGTGCCGATCGCCGGTACCTCGCGTCCCGACGCACCAACTCCGCGATCTGCTCGTCCGCGATCTTCGTGGGCGCACGCCCCCGCCGCACCGCGTCCTCATCAAACGCCTCGGTTTGCTCGGGCGAAAGATCGATCCGAAACCCAACCACCACCCCGCCCCTCCC
>CAYHQQ010000035.1:0-41331 GCA_964358855.1 uncultured Phycisphaeraceae bacterium | reverse complement strand
CCACCATCTGGAAGTCCCAGACTGGCGATGTCGCCTGCGATCACTACAACCGGTACGCCCAGGATGTCGAGCTCATGTCAGGCCTGGGCTTGCAGGCGTATCGCCTGAGCATCAACTGGGCTCGAGTGATGCCCGACGGCGTGGGGCGCGTGAATGAGGAAGGCCTGGCGTTCTACGACCGCCTCATCGATGAGCTGCTCGCCCGCAAAATCACGCCGTGGGTCACGCTGTTCCACTGGGACTACCCGCAGGCCCTGGCCCTCAAGGGCGGCTGGCAGCACGCCGAAAGCTCGCACTGGTTCGCCGAGTACGCCGCGAGCGTTGTTGATCGCCTGAGCGACCGCGTGAGGCATTGGATCACCATCAACGAGCCGCAGATCTTCATCGGGCACGGGCACAAGATCGGCGACCACGCCCCGGGGCTCAAACTCCCCGCCAAAGACTGGCTCCTCGCCGGTCACAACGCCCTTCTCGCCCACGGCCGTGCCGTGCAGACCATCCGCGCCCGCGCCAAGACCACCCCCACCGTCGGATGGGCCCCCTGCGCCCGCGTTGACTACCCGGCGACCGATTCACCCGCCGACGTCGCCGCCGCCCGCCGACAGTTCTTCTCGGTGCACACGAGAGACGCCTGGAACAACGCGTGGTGGGGCGACGCCGCGATCCTTGGTCGCTATCCCGAGGATGGACTGGCCCTCTTCGGCGCCGATGCCCCCAAACCCGCATCAGGCGACATGGCCACAATCGCCCAGCCGCTGGACTTCTTCGGCGTCAACATCTACTCGGGCGAAGCCTACCGCGCCGGCCCCGACGGCCAGCCGGTGCACGTGCCGCATGCCCCGGGCTGCCCCGCGTCCGCCTTCCGCTGGCCCATCGTGCCCCAATCCGTGTACTGGGCCCCCCGGTTCCTCCACGAACGCTACAGGCTCCCCATCTACATCACCGAGAACGGCATGGCCAACACCGATTTCGTGTCAGAAGACGGGCAAGTCCACGACCCCCAGCGCATCGAGTACACCCGAACTCACCTCCGCGAAATCGCCCGCGCCATCAAGGACACCGTCGACATCCGCGGCTACTTCCACTGGTCGATCCTGGACAACTTCGAATGGGCCGAAGGCTACAGCCAACGCTTCGGCCTCATCCACGTCGATTTCGCGACGCAGAAACGCACGCTCAAGGACTCGGCGCACTGGTACAGGAAGACGATCACGGAGCGCGGGGCAAGTCTTTAGCACCCGTCGCGCTCACCTCCCGTGGCCGACGTGATCATTCTACTTCTCGACCCCGCGAAGAGGCTTTCGGCGCGGTGGGCCTGCGGAGTTGTCCTCGGGCCGCCACTTCACCAGGGGAATCGCCAGACTTCCCAGGTCCTCGTTGAGCGTCCCCATGATGCACCTGCTCCAGGAGACCATGCCCGGTGTGTCCTTGTCGATGGACATGGAGCTGTCAACTCCGGGCCTGACACGAATCCTGGCACCGCGCGTGAACGCGGGGAATGCAAATCGCCCATCTTCGAGCACGCTTGCCCGCACAACCTCGCGCGTGTCCTCGTCCATGACGCTCACCGACGGCTCACCGGTCCATTTGAGGTCCGCTTCGAGCGTCACTCGCCCCGCGAGCCGCACGCCGCGCTCTGTCGATAGTTGCCCGGCTTGCGCACTCTCCCCGTCCGTCGGCGTGATGATCCGAACTCGTCCGCTCACGAATCCCCCTGGGATCGACTCGCGAGCGATGTGCACAATCGCTGCGACCCGCGGCATGACATGTGTGAACTCGTATCGTCCTTTCGCGTCCGCCTTGGTCCAGCCGAGTGTGGGCGTGAGTTGCAGACGTTGGACCGGTTCCTTGATCGTCATGTCGACGGCAAGGCGAACGATCGCGCCCGCCAGCGGCTCACCGCCAGGCCCGATCGCCAGACCCGCGAGCGTGCCGCCCCGGGACATCGTCAAGGTTGTTTCGCCCCTGGCGATTGGATCTGTGACGACCATCGCGTACCCGGGAGCATTAATCTGGAACTTGATGCCGTCAAACTCCTCGGAGATCGAGAAGGCCGCCCTGCCGTCTTTGTCGGTAACCGGCTGCGACCTGAGCGTCTCGGGCCTTCTGGCGAAATCCGCCTTCGGAGGGCTCGCGGAGCGGCGGCGACTCATCTGATTGGAAACGATGGTGACCTTTGCATTCTCAAGAGGCTGGCCCTTTGCATCTACAATGCGAAGCACGACACACTCACCCATCGGCTCGGGGGATCGCTCCACCATCTTCACTTCGTACGCAACCCCGTCGCCACCGGGCGCAATCCCGTACACACCCAGCTGCTCATACCCGCTCTTGGAGCACACCGGGTACACATAGAGATCTCGTTCAAGTCCCGAAAGCTCGCACTCGCCTCGCTCGTCAGATACCACCTCGGCCGGGGCCGCCGTCTCCGACTCGCCGTTCACAACCGTCATTCCCATCCAGGTTCTCTTCTTGATCCTCACGCTCGCGCCGGCGAGCGGCTTGAACGTGCCGTCCGCGCCTTCGCAGACTACGCGCAGTCGCTTCGTTCCGCTCGGCTTGGCGGCGGGCGTCGGCTCCATTGTCCCTTCAAAGCCTCGCGTGCCGACAAGCGGCACCTCGATGGGCTGAACGATCTCGCGAGGCGCCTTGGGCCCGGCCCTTTGCGGGATCATCAGCACCGTCAGGTCTTTGATGTCGCCGTCGATCCGCCCGTCGAGCCGATGCACGTCGATATCCGCGAACGACCTGTTCGTGGGCGACATCTCGTACCCCGGTACCGCGGCCACGGTGAGCATGCAATCCCCGTCGGGGACCGATCGCAGATCGAACGCGCCGCTCGGCGACAGATCCTGTGTGATCGAGTCCCACGCCAGCTCCTGCGCGATGAAGATCTTTGCCTCCTTGGGGACCGCGGCACCGTCGCTGAGCACCACACGCCCCTGCACCCGGCGGCCCGGCACAATCTCGACGTTGCCCACGTCGATGATCGCCCCTTCCTTCTCGGCCATGAACCGCTTGGGCTCGGTCGCGCCGAGCTTCCAGATGCTGTCGTGAATCCCGTACACCACGTGCTCGCCGATCGGGGGCACGTTGGAGAACAGGAATCGCCCGTCCTCAAACGTCGCGATCTCGTCGTGCCCGAAGCAATTTCCCGAGGATCGATTGCTCGGACACAGGCCCATCTCAAAGCCGCCCACGGGCTCGCCGCCCTTAACCAGGTGACCCGTCACCGTCACGCCCCTGGAAAGCACGATCACGTTTGACTCGGGCGAGGGCTTGAGCCCAAAGACGCAGGTTCGGGCGTAGGCCTTGGCACGGGCCGTGAGATCCATGGTGTCCACCATCCCACCGTCGCCCTGATAGGCCAGGCGGAACTCCCCCTTCTCGTTGGTCACCGCCAGCGGATCGAGCCCATCGACCGCCCCGCCCCGCCCGCCGCCGACGACGAACATCACCGTGTCGGGCTCCACGGTCGCGCCGGCGATCGGTTCACCCCTGCTGTCCTTCACCACGCCATGCACGATGCGGCCCGCGGGAATCTTCGCCCAGTCTCTCGGCACGAGCTCCACTGTCGGCGTCGTCACGTCGGGATCGATGTTCCTCACGAACTGCGGGACGTGCCCCTCCCGCACCACCAGGAGCCGCCACACTAGCTTTGGATCGACGAGCTTGAGTCTGAAAGTCCCATCCTCGCCACTGACCGTGGATGTACCACAATCCTGGTAACAGCTCGGGCAGTAGTACGCCGGGCCCGTGCGCGGTGCGGCCGTCCACGCCACGACCGTCGCGCCAGCCAGCGGGTTGCCCTGCGAATTCACCACGCCGGTGATAGTCACATCGTCGGCGAGCGCACGAGCCGGACAGATCAGGAGCGCGATCGACACGAAGAGTGAGACCAGGTAGAGACGAGCTCCGCTCATAGGGCGACTCCTTGATTCTCGTAAGCTCAGTCTACACCGCAGGTCCCCCGCGTGTTCTTACATTCCCGGTGCACCAACAGAAACAGGCCGCCTTACGGCGGCCTGCTTTGGTTCACATTGACTTCACCGGTCAGTTCAAGAGCACGCTGGGCAAACCCTGCTGCTCGCCGGAGTTGTCCGACACCGCGACGCCGCCGGGGAGATGCCCGGCGAGGGCAGCCTCAAGCTCTTCGGGCTTGCGGGTGCCCAGGAAGGTGGTTTCGAGCTCAAGGCGGATCTTCTCCATGGCCTTGTTCTGGATCTGACGCACGCGCTCCTTGGTCACGCCGATGATCTGGCCGACCTGCTCCAGAGTCATGGGCTTGTCCTGCTCGCCGCTTTCGAGGCCGAAGCGGTGCTCGATCACGGTCCGCTCGACGTCGGTGAGGTCCGCACGGTTCTCCAGCACGATCCTCTTGACCTCGTCGGCCGCGTCCTTCTCGAACGTCGCCCGCTTGGTCTCCAGGAAATTGGAACGCTCGAGCTTGGGGTCAAAGTCAGTCGGGAACCGCTGGCGATACTTCGAGAGCTTCATGCCCTGACGGCTGAAAGCCTTCAAGATCGCCCGGCAGGCGTACGTGCTGAACTTGTACCCGCGGCCCGCATCGAACTTATCGACCGCTCGCAGGAGGGCCATGTTGCCCTCGCTGACGAGATCGGCAAAGTCGACCTCGCTCATGCGGGTTCGCTTGGCCATCGCCAGCACCAGCGCCAGGTTCGTCTCCGCGATCTGCACGCGGATCACGTCGGCCCGCCGGTACCAGCGCAGAAGGTCGACGGCCTGATCGGTCGTCGGCTTCTTGGCCGGGCTGCTCCACACGTCCTGCTGGATCTTCCAGACCCGGTACCGCGCGTAGTTGAACTGGTGGAAGAGAACCTTCTCTTCGGCGCCCGTCAGGATGACCTGCTGGGCGCTCTTCACCGTCCGGTTCCGCGTGGTGGACGAAAGGTCGTCCATCACGGGGTGGTACCACGAGGTGTCGGGCTTCTGAACGTCCGGCGCCTCGTCGTAGATCTTCCCCTCGGCCTGGTCTTCGTAGAAGGCCGGGCTGTCGATGAAGTCCTGCTCGCTGGCCATGACCTGGCTCAAAAGCCGCTCATCATCGGGGCTCAAAGCCTTCTTGGCGACGGGCTTCTTGTCGTTGAGGCCCTTGGTGGGCGTGGCAGCCACTGTGCCGGCCTGCCGACGTCGGCGGACCTGCTCAAGCGGGCTAATGGTTCGTTTTGTGGTCGTGTTCCGCATAATGCTTTCCCCCCGTCAACTGTCCCCAACATTCCTGTGTAGATCGTCCAATCGCTTCAACTTTGGAGAGCCGCCCGAGTTGGCGGACCCTCCTATTTCTGTCCAAAGGGCCTTCCCGTACATCGTCCTATCGACCCTGCCGAGATTCCCGATCCTTCTACGGATTCGAGCCCAAGAAGTTCCCTGCTTTAGAATCGTTAGAGAACGTCTGGTTCATTCTGTGTCACCATCCTGTCAAAAGTCGGCAAGATGTGACCCGGCACCGCTCGACCGTCTCCCTGCCATATTCCGAAAAACATCGTTCGGGCACCTTCCAGTCCCGATAACATCTTGCACAAAACCTCTTCCAGCCGGACTCCCAAGATAGTCGAAACGGGAGACCGTGCCAACTGGGTATGACAGTTTTTCCACCGACATTCAAGGTTTCAAGGTCCGAAAGAGAACACATTAGCAACCTATTCAGGGTGTTCTTTCGTCCCCGTTTGCCGGCGGCTTCCGACGGTCTTTCCCACAAGCGGCATAGCCTGTTATCACCGGCTCGCCGGGTTTTGGGACCGTGATCCAATCCCAAACGGGTGAGCATCCAATCCGTCAAAACAGGAATTGAACCATGCCCATGACATTGCCCGCTTTGCCGTACGCCGCGAACGCTCTTGAGCCGCACATCGACTCCAAGACGATGGAGATCCACCACGGCAAGCACCACAACGCGTACGTGACCAACGGCAACAAGGCACTGGAAGGCACGAAGTTCGCCGACATGGACGCTCTGGCCATCATCAAGACGCTCGCCGATGTCCCCGACGACAAACGCGGCCCGGTTCGCAACAACGTCGGCGGTCACGTAAACCACTCGATGTTCTGGGAGCTCATGGCCCCCGCGGGCAAGGGTGGCGGCGGCGCTCCCACCGGCGCCCTGGCCGACGCGATCAATCGCTCCTTTGGCTCGTTTGACCACTTCAAGGAAGAGTTCGCCAAGGCGGCCGCCGGGCGATTCGGCTCGGGATGGGCCTGGCTGGTGGTCCTCGGCGGGAACGTCACAATCTGCTCGACGGCCAATCAGGATAATCCACTGATGGGCAAGGCGATCGCCGGATGCGATGGCACGCCGGTCCTGGGCCTGGACGTCTGGGAGCACGCGTACTACCTGAACTACCAGAATCGCCGTCCCGATTACGTGACGGCGTGGTGGAACGTGGTCAACTGGACCAAGGTCGCCGAGAACTTTGCCAAGGCCGGCGGCAAGTAACACCTTCTGAAACGGGCATCGCCTTTCGCCGGATTTCCGGTATGCTTGTCGTTCCATGAGCGACGTGCACGCCGGTAGTCCCAGCCTTTCCATTGCCCCCCACCCCCCCGCCAAGCCCGTGCTGCTGGCGGCGGCCAATATCTCCAAGCGCTTCGGCGTCACGCAGGCGCTCGACGATGTTTCGGTCACGTTCCTCAAGGGCGAGATCCACGCGCTCATGGGCGAGAATGGCGCGGGCAAGAGCACGCTGGGAAAGGTCATCAGCGGCCTGCACCGCCAGGACACGGGGACGGTCACCATCTTCAAGGACGGCGTGGGGCGAGAGCTCGTGCCGGGATCCATCGATGACGCGTTCGCCGCGGGCGTGCGGATCGTGCACCAGGAGCTGGCGCAATGCCCGCAGCTCACCGTGGCCGAGAATCTGTGCCTGCACGACCTGCCGACGAAGTTTGGCCTGCTCGATCGGCGGACGATGAATGCGAGGGCCGCAAAGCTGGTGCATCGGCTCGACCCTTCGATCGACGTGGAGGCTCCGCTGGGGTCGCTGGCGCCGGGGCGTCGGCAGATCTGCCAGATCGCGGCGAGTCTCGATGATCGATCGGCGGAACACGGCGGATCAAAGGATGGTCATGGCGGCCCCAGTCTGATCGTCTTTGACGAGCCGACGAGCTCGCTCTCGGTTTCCGAGGCCGACCGCTTGATGGAGATCACCAGGCAGCTGGCCACCCAGGGCATGACCATCGTGTACGTGAGCCATCGCATGGGCGAGATCTTCGCGGTCTGCGATCGCGTCTCGGTTCTCCGCGACGGCAAGTTTGTCGCGACCAGCGTGGTGAAGGACCTGAGCGAGGGCGATCTGGTCGAGCAGATGATCGGGCGGCGGCTCGCGACGCCCACGGGCAGGCTGCGCCCCAAGGACATGATCGCCGACGACGCGGCTGGAAAGCCGCACGAGATCGGGAAGGTGATGCTGAGCGTTCGTGGTCTCAACTCTCCGGGCAAGCTGCGCGAGGTTTCGCTCGACGTGCGTGCGGGCGAGGTGGTGGGGATCGGCGGGCTCGTCGGCGCGGGGCGCTCCGAGACGCTCGATGCGATCTTCAGCCTCGACCCCAAGAGCACCGGACGCGTCGAGGTCGAGGGCAAGCCGCTGAATCGCGTCAGCCCCGCCGACGCGATCCGTCGCGGCGTGGGCTACGTGCCCGAGGATCGACGTCTGCAGGGACTCTTTTTCCAGCTGGGCGTGGGCGAGAACATCATCATGCCGTTCATGGATCGCCTGGCGATGATGCTGGGCATTCGATCCCGCAACGGCGAGCGGCAGCTCGTCACCGAAAAATTCTCGGATTTCCGCGTGAAGGCCGCGGGGCCCGGGTCGCTGCCGAGCGAACTCTCGGGCGGCAACCAACAGAAGCTCCTCATCGCCCGCTGGATGGGTCGCGAAACACGGGTGTTGCTGCTTGATGAGCCGACGCGCGGCATCGACGTGGGGACCAAGGCCGAGGTGTACAAGCTGATCCACGCCGCGGCTGACCGCGGCATGGCGGTGCTCTTGGTCTCAAGCGAGATGCCCGAGCTGCTTGCGCTCTCAGATCGCATCCTGGTAATGGCGGGCGGACGGATCACCGGCGAACTCGCGGGCGACGAGATGACGCAGACGAACATCCTGAGGCTCGCGGTGGACAGCTCGGTGCGGGCGAGCGCGTAGCTTGGACAACGAGCCCCGAGCGTGAGCGAGCGGGAGGCAGAGCGCGCTCGGTATGGCCTCGCACTCGCTGGCACCCTGGGCTCGTTGATACACTCTCTCGCAAGTTGTCTGTGGCGCAAATACCCGTGTACAGAGCACCCCCTTCCATCCCCGCGCGGATCCTCTTCGGAATCGGCGCGGGAACGGTGTGCGCGGGAGCGGGGGCAGCAGGCGTCGCGATGGCGTGGCCTGTGAAGGACGCGGCCGAGTTGTTCGTCATTCCGACGACATTCGGGGCCATTTGGGGAGCGCTGTGGTCGATCACGACGATTCCTGTTCTCGAAGGGGGCGATCTTCGTCGCGCATCCCTCACCGCGCTCCTGCCCTCGATTGGCGTGAGCATGGCGCTTGGAGCTTTCTCGACCCGCCCGCTCATTTCGCCCGGGTTCCACCTGCTGATCTCGGTCGCTATGGTGACGACGCTCTTTGAGGTCCTGTGCGCCCAATCCTCAAAGCGTGTGAGAGCGTGGCGCGATCGAGACCCCTGGCGGTGTGCGGAGTGCTTGTACGACTTGCGAGGCGTTACGGGAAAGGTCTGCCCGGAGTGTGGACGAGAACGCGAACAGACGCATTCGCCAAGTGCACAATCAAGGCACGGATCAGCCGGCACGAACCGCCTTGCCGATGTCCCGAACGCCGTGGATGATTCGAACTACGTCGATGAAGTTGTCTCGCGGAACATAGAAGATCAGAAACGACCGGAAGTCTGAGAACGGGAAACGACGAATACCTTGAAGATCATTGCGGCGAGCGGGCCACTTCGCACCCATCCCGGGTTGGTCCGCGAGAAGACTCAAGGTCGCGGACACTCGGGCAGCAAAGCGCTGGCTCGCTGCGGCGCTTGTGAGTCCGAAATAAACCACGATCTCTTCCAGGTCGTTCTTGGCGAGTTGCCGGAAGCGAACTGAACGGTTCATGCGGACTTCCGGCGTTTGGAGGCTTCCTTCGCTCTCGCGATACGCTTTGATGCCCGAGTGAGAATACCTTGGAGCACCCTGGGAGTAAACGGCCGCGCCGGGCCGCTCTCAAGACCAGCGACAAGAGCCTGCTCCACCGCTTCCCGAGTCTGGTGGGCTCGCGCCGAGCGGAAAAGGATCCAACGGCGGCATCAACGCTTTCGAAGCACTTGTCGGCCACTTGGGCCTCAATCCACTGACGATCCTTAAGCGGCAGGTTGATCTTGAGGGGCTTGCGCGTGGGCATGCGACAGTATAGTCCGATTGGGCAAATCCTTCGAGGGCGATCATTCCTCGCACTGCACGGTGCAGAAGGGTTTCCCCATCGCCCAAGCTTCCCGCTCGCTGACGCTCGGGGCTCGTTGCTGACGGTAGAGGCTCGTTTACATAGTTGCCAGCTCGCGTCCGCGTTCACACGCTGCCTCAATGGCTTTGACAATGCTTGCCGGGACGCCCGAGCTGTCGAGCCGGGCGGTTGCCGCCGCGGTTGTGCCGCCCTTGCTGGTGACCGCGGCGCGAAGGGCCTCGGCGGTGCGCGGGTCGTCCTTGAGCATTGCCGAAGCTCCAAAGAGCGTCGCTCGAACCGCAGCGTCGGCCGTCTTGGCGTCAAAGCCCAGTTTCACCGCCGCCTTGGTCATCGCTTCGGCGAGGTAGAACAAGTACGCCGGGCCCGAGCCGGCGACGGCGGTGAAAGCGTCCATCAACTCCTCGGGGATCCGCAGCACCGTCGGGCCCACCGCCCGGAAGAGCTCCATCGCGAAGTCCTCATCGCCCGCGTGGGCTCCCGCCGAGACGCAGATCGCCGTGCACGAGAGGCGGATAGCCGCGGGGAGATTCGGCATCGTGCGGACCACCCGGGCGTTGGTGCCCAGGAGCCCCCGCACCTTCGCTCCGGGCGTCCCCGCCAGCACACTTACCACCACACGCGACCGATCCTCAAAGAACGCCCGCAATTCCATAGCCAGTTCCGTCAACATCTGCGGCTTCACCGCCAGCACGATGGGCGATGGCTCTCGCGGGTTCTCACGCTCGATCAGCCACTCCATCGCCTTGGTCGCCGACTCGCACGAGTCGCACTCCAGGCGTTCGCGCGAAGGCCCATCGCGCTCCGCGACAATGAACCTGCCCAGGTCGCCCGAGTCGAGGGCGGCGTGGGCGATAGACCGGCCCATGTTCCCGCCACCGATCATGCACCAGACGCCCCCACCCCCACCCCCACCACCTTGCCCAGTTTGACCGCGATGTTGATTGAAAGGCATAGGCCCAACGCTACGCGGGCCGCGTGAAACGGGCGGAATATGATCCGGACACCCCTTGGTGGCACCGCTCTCCAGAGCGGTGCTTCCAATAGGTTCGGAGCGACGCACCGCATGTCAACGTATTACACGCTGGATTTCGAGAAGCCCCTGACGAGCCTGGAAAGCCAGATCAAAGAGGCCGAGGCGCGCCTGGCGGCCTCCGGCGCCGGCGAGGCAGAGGTCGAGACGGGCCTTTCGCCAGCGGCCAAGGCTGTCAACTCCGAGATCTCGGCCCTCAGGCTTCAGCACGGCGAGATGCTCACCAAGCTCTACGGCGAGCTCTCCCCTTGGAACACCGTCCGCGTCGCCCGCCACCCGCTGCGCCCCCAGACCCGCGATTACATCACGATGATGTGCCGCGACTTCTGCGAGCTCCACGGCGACCGTCGCTTTGGCGAGGATCCGGCGATCGTGACGGGTTTCGCACGCGTCGGGCACGTCAAGTGCATGCTCGTGGGACACCAGAAGGGCAAGGAAACCAGCGAGAAGATCGCATGCCACTTCGGATGCGCCCACCCCGAGGGATATCGCAAGGCACTGGCGAAGATGAAACTCGCCGAGAAGCTTGGATTGCCGATCGTCACGCTGGTCGACACACCCGGGGCTTATCCCGGCCTGGGTGCCGAGCAACGCGGCCAGGCCCAGGCGATCGCCGAGAACATGATGGAGATGAGCCGCCTTAAGACTCCCATCGTCAGCGTCGTCATCGGCGAGGGCGGTTCGGGCGGGGCGCTTGGGATCGCCGTGGGCGATCGCGTGGGCATGTTGCAACACGCTTGGTACAGCGTCATCAGCCCCGAGGGGTGTGCGGCCATCCTTTGGAAGGAAGCCAACGAGCAGACCAACACCGCCGCCGCCAAGGCGCTCAAGCTCACCGCCAAGGACAACCTCGCCCTGGGCATCGTCGATGACGTCGTGCCCGAGCCCATCGGCGGCGCGCACCGCGACCCTCGCGCAACGGCCGACACGTTACAGCAGTGGATCCTGCGTCAGCTTCAGGACCTCAAAGGAACGCCCATCGATGTGCTGCTGGAGAAGCGGTACGCCCGGTTCCGCAAGATGGGATCGGTGCTCGAGACGGACGTGACCCGAACGAAATTGAACTGACGCCGCCGAAACCTGTTCGGGTTTGACGCAAGTTGCCTATTTGCCTACTGTTTGCACCCCTAAAGCCGGACCCCTCGGCCAGAGGGTGTGTGTTGGTCGTGTTCGCAGTTCGTCCGGCGTCTCGGGCGGGCGTTTCAAATCTGTTGGACGGCGATCGAGTCAGGGGGGCCTGTGGCCAAGAAGACTGCGGCAAAGAAAACCAAGACCGTGGCCAAGCCTTCCAAGGCTGCGGGGAAGTCTTTGCCCGCGAGCAAGCCCAAGCCGATCGCAAAGGCTCCCTCCAAGCCCGCACCCAAGGTCGTCGCGAAGAAGGCGCCCGCGAAAGCGCCGGCCAAGCCCGCTCCGGCCAAGCATGCCAAAGCCCCGGACGTGAAGGGTGTGCCTGGCGGCAAGGCCCCGATCTCCAAGGGTGGGCCCGGCAAGCCCGATCACACGATGAAGCCCGGAGCCTTCGCGGGCGACGCAGCGCCGTTTGATCCCAAATCGCCGCTCAAGAAGGGCATCACGATCGTTCCCTCGAAGCCGGTGAAGAAGCCCAAGCCCAAGGCCTCGACCGCGAGCATCTCGGCGTTTGCCGGACATCTCATCGGCGGAGCAACGCCCGTCCGCCGCCCGCTGATCTCCTCGGGCCCCAACGCTCCTTCGCTCAGGCCGCTGGGCTCGCAAGTGGCCGATGGCGAGGGGCTGCAGAAGGTGCAGGGCAAGTCGCCGTTCGGCAAGAAGGAGCTGGAGCGTTTTCGGGCGCTCCTGGTCCGCAAGAAGGCCGAGCTCTCGGGCGATATCTCGCACCTGGAGGAGGAGGCGCTGCGGGGCGAGAGCGGCTCGCTCTCGAATCTGCCGCAGCACATGGCCGAGCAGGGGAGCGAGACGTACGAGCAGTCGCTGCACCTGGACCTGGCGGCGGCGGATCGCAAGCTTCTCAAGGAGATCGACGACGCGATCGTGCGGATCGACGCCGGCACGTACGGCATCTGCGAGATGACGGGCAAACCGATCAAGGTCGAGCGGCTCGAAGAACTCCCCTGGGCCCGGTACTCCATCGAGGCCGCCAGAGAGCTCGAACGCCGTTCGATGAGAGCGTGAGCGATTCCTTGAACGACAGCACGCCACCCACGCCCCAGGGACCTCCCGCTTCCCCGGCTCTTCTCACGCCCGCATCGAGCCCGGGATCGACGTTCCATTCGGTGCCGGCGTGGATGACGCTCGTGCTGGTCACGGCGATCGGGCTGGTGCTGGACCTGTGGTCCAAGTCGTGGGCCTTCGCGACGATCAACCGGGCGTACCCGATCGATATCAACCGCGACATTGTCCTGCAGGGACGCCAGGGGGAGATCATCCCGCGCGACGCCCAGCGGGTGGTGATCGATGGGCTCCTGGAGTTCAAGCTCGTCCTCAACGTCGGCGCGGTCTTTGGCGCGGGCGAGGGCAAGCGATGGCTCTTCATCGGCGTGACGATCTTCGCCGTCGCGTTTGGGATATTCCTCTTCGGCTACTGGACGCGTGCCAAGGACTGGCTCGCGCACGTGGCGATCGGTCTCCTGCTCGCGGGCGGGCTGGGCAATCTCTACGACCGCATCGTCTTTGGGTGCGTCCGCGACTTCATCCATCCGTTCCCGACCGCCCAGCTGCCGTTTGGGTGGCACTCCCGCTCGGGCGACACGGCGCTGTGGCCTTATGTTTCGAACGTGGCGGACAAGTTCCTGATCATCGGTATCGGGATCCTGCTGGTCCACGCGTGGCGGATCGGCGCCAGCGAGAAGCGCGGCGAGAAGCCGGTTGAGAAGTCCCAAGAGAAAGCTGCGGTTTGATCGATGGAGATCGAGACCTTCACGCTTGGGCCGTTCGAGACCAACTGCTCGCTCGTCACCGACGCGGGCGAGCTCTGGGTGGTCGACGCGAGCTTTGACCCCCAGGAAATGATCGATCGCGTGCGGGAGCTGGGGATCGTGCCCAAGGCCATCGTGCTGACACACGCCCACGTGGACCACATCGCCGGTGTCGCCGACGTCCGCCGCGCCTTCCCCGGCACGCCCGTGTGGATTCACCGCGACGAGCAGGAGTGGCTGGCTGACCCCGTGCTGAACCTGTCGGCCATGATGGGGCAGAGCATCACCGCGCCCGGCCCCGACCGGCTCCTTGCCGACGCCGACGAGCTCACACTGGGCAACACCCACTGGCGGGTGCTGCACACGCCCGGGCACTCGCCCGGGGGCGTCGCGTTCTACTGCGCACAGCCCGGCGGCGGCGGCGCGCCGGTGCTCATCGGCGGCGACGCCCTCTTCGCCGGCTCAGTCGGGCGCTCCGACTTTCCCGGGAGCGATCCGGCGACGCTCGCCAGGTCGATCCGAACCAGGCTCTACACGCTCCCCGACGACACGATCGTCTATCCGGGGCATGGGCCCACCACGACGATCGGTCGTGAGAAGCGATCCAACCCGTTCGTGAGGGCATGAGTCGATCCGAAGAACACGAGCCCCGAACCGACCGCGGCGCGGCGGCAGATGTCTACATCGCGCTGGGCAGCCCGAAGCAGCGTCGCCAGGTGCTGATCTGGCCCAGGTGCATCATCACGTGGTTGTTGAGCATGAACGTGAGGGCGTTGCCGATCGTGGGAAAGTACTTCTCGCGGATCATCTCGTCGGGATGGGGCTTGAGGAGCACCGCGTCGTCGAGCTTGGTGAGCTCCGCAAACACCCCGTCGTAGTTTCGATAGAACTGCTCCAGGATCTCCTCACGCTCGGGATAGATCGTGCCCTCGGGGTCGTCCTTGCACTCAACGCCGGCCTTGAAGACGTCGGGATAGTGCGCCGGGACAGCGACCTTTGAGGCGTCGACGCCGACGAACCCCAGCATGCGGGCCGGATAGAGCGCCAGGTGCCCATAGACAAACGCCGGATGGTTGCAGTGGACGATCGTCTCACCACGGGTCGTCTCGAAGCGGGGCTTGCGCGCGAAGATCTCCTGAGTGACGCCCACGCTGAGCTTCTCGGCCAGCCCGCGGTTGCGCCTGGAGGCGGTGACGATCATGTCGATGTACTGGCCCATGGATTCTCCTTTGTCCGACCCGGTGCGAGGCGGCTCAGGCCCCGACGTACCGATCATAGAGGACCCGCGCGCGCAGCGGATCGCGAAGCCCTCTGATGAGCGAGCGCCCATCGGGAAAGACGCTCAGGAGCACCGGCCCGCCGTCGTCGCCCCGCTCGCCCGCCAACGCCACGCGGGCCATGAACCTGGTGAGCGTGACGTCACCGTGCGGCCTCAGGCGATGCGCGATCGCCGGAAGGTCGATCGTCGGGAGTTCGTCCTCGCCATCGTCGGACGCGTCGACCGCCCGGGCCGCGGCGTCGCGCGATGGGAAGATCTGGACCGAGTTCTGGCCGCACATCCAGACCGCCCGCACGCCGCGACCTCCCTCGAGGAAGTCGAGCCGGTGGTGCACGCACGCGGGGCACTCGGCGTCGCGCTGCACGCGAACCTCGCGACGTGTTCCCGTCCACAGATCGAACTCCAGGAGCTCGCCTCGCAGCATCTCGTGCTCGCCCAGCACCAGCTTGAGCGTCTCGGCAACCTGCACCGACGCGACGATCGCAACCGCGGCGCCCAGCACGCCCGCGGTGTCGCACGTGGGCTGGGTTCCGGGCGCGGGCGGCTCGGGGAACACACAGCGCAGGCAGGGACCGACGCCCGGTCGCACGGTCATCTGCATTCCGCAGGCCGCGACCACGCCCGCGTACACAAAGGGCACGCCCCGCTTGACCGCGAGGTCGTTGAGCAGGTACCGCGTGTCGAAGTTGTCGGTGCCGTCGACAAGCACGTCGCACGCCTCGATGAGTCGCTGGGCGTTGGCCGCGCTCAGATCGGCCACCACGGGGCGCACACGGACGGTCGAGTTCACCTCCGCGAGTCGCCGAGCGGCGGCCTCGGCCTTGGGGACGCCCTCGGCGGCGTCGCGCTCGCTGAAAAGGCACTGGCGCTGGAGATTGGTCGATTCGACGACGTCCCGATCGATGATGGTGAGCCCGCCGTCTCCCGCCCCCACTCCCGCCCCCACTCCAGCTCGCGTCAGTTGTTCGGCGACTGCGCACCCCAGTGCCCCGCAGCCGACGATCGCGACGCGAGCGGCGATCAATCTTCGCTGGCCTGCTTCGCCGAATCCCGGCAGCAGCATCTGTCGGTTGTATCTGGCGAGCGGGTCCGTCATTGCGGGATTGTTGGCCGCGTTTCGCCTGCTGGCCGGCGCGCGACGTGTCCGCCCGAGAGACTCAACCCGCCGTCAGGTCCTGCGAATCGCGGATGCTGCCCCCCGCCTTCGTACAGCGCAAGCACGGCTCGCCGGGCGGACCAACCGCTCCGCACAACTGTTTGCCATTTCGTGCCCATATCGCACAGCTTTGTGCAATTGCGTTCGTCATGGCAACTTTGTAACATGGCACGCCACTTCATGGGCAGGAGGTACGAGTGCCGAGCATGACCAATATTGATGGCCTGAGAGCCGAGGACTATCTGATCGACTCGAATTCTGTTTTCAAGGAATTCAACGATGACTTTGTGAAGGTCTTCATGGAACTGGACCGGGACGATGCGTATTCGAGCTGTTACGTCCCAAAGGCGCTGGAGTCGGTTGCGAGGATCAGCACGTTGATTCCACCGGCCAAGGCGGCGGAGGACCGGCATCTGGGTGAGGTGGAGTGCGACATCCTGTGGTTCGCCGCGATCTCCGACCTCGCGTTTCTCTGCTTGCAGGGTCCGGTGGGAAGTGGGAAGTCGACAGCGCTGGCGAGCACGAGCCGGGCGATCAATTATCACAATCTTCGCGACCGCATTGAGCTACAGGTTGCGAACTTCAACGTTCACATCGACGCGCTCAACGACCTCTACGCGGAGAAGCAAAGCGCCCGCCCGGCGATCATCAAGATCATCCGTGACCGCCTGCTCAAGGCGTTCGCCAACAAGATGACGATTGCCAACGACGCTTTCTGGAGTTGGCTCTTCGCCGAGTCGACGACCTTTGCAGAGCAGTCAGTCCAACTCGCCTCGCGGAAGGAACGCTACAAGGGCGATGCAGATCGAGCCAGGGCGGAGGAGCTGGCCATCCGCGACGACTGCATCCGCAGCCCGGATTGTCTGTGGGAGTACACCCGGTTTGCCCACAGTCGAGAGAACTTCACGCTCATCATGGCGACGGACAACATCGACCCGTTGCACCACGCGGTTCAGACGCAGCTCATCAACATCGTCAAGGAGCTCTCCGAATGCTCCGCGGTTCGCTTTGTGATTCCAATGCGCCCCGAGACCTTCCATCGCGTCAGAGTGGAGATGAACCACTTGAGATTCCGCTCGACCCAAGTGCAGGCTCCCGGGTTCGACCAGGTGCTGACCAGGCGCACGGGGTATCTCAAGGAGAAGGTCGAGCACGCCCTCACAACGGTCCATGCAGGTGCCAGAGAGCAGTGGAAGTCCCGGGTGCGCGCGGACCTCAGCACGATCATCGGCATGATCCTCGACCCCCACGCGATCAGCACCATCCAGAATCTCGCCAACCATGATCTCCGCGTCGGCCTCTCCATGACGATGGCGTGCGTGGGCTCGGGGCACCTCGATCGGACCGGGCTTCTCAAGAGATCAGTCGATCCCGAGATGCTTGCCGACCCCAGCTCCCTCATCATCGCGCAGCCAATCGTGACGTGGAACTGCAAGACCTACTTTCCGTCCCGACGCATCGCGACGATCATGAACGTGTGGTGCGACGGCCTCTCGCACTACCCGTGGAATCACTTCTTCTATGCTCACATCCTTCGCTATTTCGAGCAGTCTCGCGGGACCGTCCCGGTATCGAAGGCTGTGGACGAGATCTCCACGTCGTTCGCCGCGATTCCCGACGCGAAAGCGACGTACTCCCCTGCCGCGGTCAAGCGTGCGATTGGAACACTCATTTCGGTCCGACTGCTGCACACGCCCGTTGTCCTGTACGTTTCCAACGTCGATCAGCTTCCCAATGACGCACCGGTCCATCTCAGCCAGCTCGGGAAGTACTACACCGAACAATTCATGTACTCGATCGAGTACGTTGGCTACATGAAGGACTGCGTGCGCCTCGATAGCGATGCCACACTCTACGGGTGTGCGGCGCAGGACAGACTGCTGATCCTTCATCGAATCGAGGACTCTCTCCTCTTCACCGCGTATCTGCACTCCAAAGAGAAGGCAATGCTCGACTGCATCTTCTCCCCGTCGGACCAGCGAGCGTGGCGCTGCTACGTGGACAAGTTCGCAACGCGGAGCAACGGACTTCCTGTGCTCTACTCGTCCAAACTGCTCAACGAGCTCTCCCGGGCCATCGATGTCTGTGTGGCCCATTGCACTCCCAACCAGGAAAGGGCGCGAGTGAAGCTCGTTGAGCTTCGTGGCCTCTTGTCCGGCATGCAGACCGAGTACGCCGAGCAGGACCGGAGGCTCCAACGCCGTTGAAACGTATCTTCCGCCCCTGGTGGCATCCGCTCTAACCGTAATGCGACACCGACCTCGTGATCTTGCGGACTTGGTTGAGGAAGAAGACCTCACAGGCCAGGTCGCCCGTCATGCGCCGATAGACCAGGATCACGCTCTCAAGCCCCGTGGCCACATGGATCGGATCAAACCGCAGCGTCGGATTGCGTTCCAGAGCCCGCCCGAAGTAGTCACGCACCGCGGCCATCCCGCGAATCGCCACGTCGTCGGTCCCGTTGTACTTCTTGATGAACGGCGAGCTGTGCTCGATCGCCGGGTCGTAGCACGCCATGATCGCGTCCAGATCGTGCGCGTTCCACGCGCCGTACCAGCGATCGGCGAAGACTTTGGCGGCCTCGGGCGTGAGGGGCATCGATGGCTCCTTGAGAACACCCACTCACCGCGACACGGTGAGCACGGCCTTGGCCTGCTTGGGGGCTTCCTGGTGGGTCTTGCGGGCGCGGTGGGTGCTCCAGTCGGCGACGCGCCGATCGGGGCTCTCCGGGCCGTCGTGGATGTTGAGAATATCGTACGTGTTGTTGCGCTGGGCCGGGATGAATCCCGCGTCGCGGATGAGCCGGCAGAGCACGGCCTCGTCGAGGCAGTACGTCGTGCCCGCCGACGAAACGACGTTCTCCTCCATCATCACGCTTCCCATGTCGCTGGCGCCGAACGCCAGACCCACCTGGCCGATGTGCGGGCCCATCGTCACCCAAGAACTGCCGATCGAGTAGATGTTGTCGAGCATCAGACGCGAGATCGACTGGGTTCGCAGGTACTCGGTCGCCCCGGCCATCCGCACGCGGCGTCCGAACTCCGCCGCCGTCGCGCCAAGCTCACGGTAGTCGACCTCCGGATTGGCGCCCCAGCCAAACGCCCGCGCCACCTCGTCGCCCGGGAAGGGCCTGTCGAACTCCGATGGGTCAGAGCCCCAGTCCCGCACGCGCCCCAGGGGCGTGTTCTCGCGCTGGAAGGGCCAGGTGATGAACGCCTTGTAGTGCCCACGCGGCTCGGATCCCTCGAGGCTCTCAGAGAGGGCCCGGTCCTGCCACTTGCGCACCAGGCCCATGTGGTGCACACGATCGGCGTACCCCTCGATGTGCCCGAACATCATCGTCGCGCTGGTGAACATGCCCAGCGTGTGGGCGACGTACATCACCGTCAGCCAGCTCTCGGCGTCGCACTTGCCCAGACCGATCTTGCGCCGCACGGGCTCGGCGAAGATCTCGCCCCCGCCGCCGGGCAGGCTGTCGAGCCCCGCGTCGCGCAGCTTGACCATGACCCATCGAACCTTGTCCTCGAACGTCGCCCCGGGCGGGTTGAAGAAATGGACGAACTCGACCATCTCGGGGGGGCTGAAGGCGTGGACGTGGACGCCGGGGAATCGCTGCTTGATCGACGAGAGCAAATCGAGGTAGTAGTCGATCGAGAGGTCGGGGTTCATGCCGCCCTGCATGAGGATTTGGGTGCCCCCGATCGCGACAAGCTCGGCGATCTTCTCGTGGATCTTCTCCTTGGAGAGGGTGTAGGCGTCGGCGTCGGTTGCGTCGCGCCGGAAGGCGCAGAACGTGCACCGGGCGTTGCAGACGTTCGTGTAATTGATGTTGCGGTCGATGATGTACGTGCGGATCGAGTCGCCGTGGAGCTGCCGGCAGCGCGCGTCGGCCCAGCGCCCAAGACCCGCCAGGGGCATCTGGCGATAGAGCTCAAGCCCTTGCGACAGGGTCAGCCGCGCCTCCCCCGCTACCACGGCGCGAAGCAGGCCCGGGTCATCGAACGAAAGGGCCGCGTGCTCCCGCGGCGGGCTGTAGATCGAGGCCATCGCTTGCTCCCAGGCCACCCCAGCGCCATCATTGGAAGGTCGAGGCGTGGTTTCTTCCCGGCGGAGTCCGAAAACTGGGCTTTGGCTCTCGATTCACGGGCACCCGGCCTCAAAGGCCACGACGAAGCTGTCGTAGTCGAAGAAATCGACCGAGCCGTCGGCGTCGAAGTCGGCGTTCTTGCCCGGCGGACAGGTGCCGCCCTCGAAGCACGTCACAAACGCGTCGTAGTCGAAGAAGTCCACCGAGCCGTCGCTGTCAAAATCGGCTGGGCAGGGAGCGCACGCCGGGTAGGGTGCGTTGAGCACCGCGCTCACCGCACCGGGCGAGAGCAGCTCTGCCAGGCCCAGCGCCCCCAGCGCGACATCGGGCATGCCCGCCGAGTCGGGCGCGTACGCCGTATCGACGCTCGACCTTCGATACAAGATGCTCGCGCCGGAGAGGAAGGTCTGGCGAGCGCCGCGCCGGTAGGCGTTGTAGGCCGCGTAAGCCTCGGGGAGCCGGGGTCCGCTCACGCCGTCGCCGCTGACCATCGCCAGGAGCGAAGTGAACGTCGCGATGTCGCCGGGATGATTGGTGATGCTGTCGGCGTTGTAGCTGCCCCACTCCGCCTTGGTGGTGCCGGCGGAGAAGACAGTGGCCCATCGCGGCGCGTTGTCGTCGGTCCATGCGGCGTGCGAGGCGCGGAGGTTGTTCATGTTGGTACGCCAGGTCGAGTCGGCGCGGAACTGATCGATCAAGAGCCACGGGTACATCGTGATGAACGACGCCTGGAACTCGCCCGGATATCCGCCCGTCACCGGACGCCCCGTGAGGTACGACGCGCTCGCGAAGGCCGAGCGGGTCAGCCAGTACGAGCGGATCGCCGGGCCAAACGCCGTCGCGCCATACGACCCGGTCTCGTCGGCGAACAGAACGCCCTCGTGAAACCCACGGCTCCACGACGAGGCGTCAGGCCCGCCCGCGGGCAGCCCGATCAGGGCCATGCGACCATCGAGCAGGAAGTACGCCTCCCAGTTGGAGACCGAGCACGTGATGGCGTCGGCGGCGGCCCGCACCGAGGCATCGCCCGCGTAGAACTGCCGCGCCCGCGCCGCGGCCGCGACGATCTTCATCGTGCTCATCGTGGCGAGCTCTGAGCTCCAGGTTCCCTGGGCGCCGCCGGTGGCCGGATTGATCCAGTGCCTGAAGATGCCGTCGGCCGATTGCTCGGGACGGATGCCGTCGGCGGCGAGCCCCGCGTAGCGATTCAGGATCGTGATGACCTGCCCCTTCGCGGCCGGGTCGCCGTTCACATGGTCGTTCATCAGGAGAAGGAGCACCGTCCATGCGGCCGCGTCGGGCGTCGCGGGATGGAAGCGAGTCCCTCCCTGCTGCACATCGGCGTCGATCACCCAGCCCGCGGGCGAGGTGGTGATGAGCGACCTTGAGAAGCTCACAACCTGTGCGAACTCGTCGTGGGCCCAGGCGTTGAACGAGAGTTTCGTGTCGGCGGCCTCACGGATCAGCCAGGCGTCCTCGTCGGCGCCCGCGAAGAGCTCCCCGTCGCACGTCGCGGCCAGGTCGTGCCACGCGTCGGTCCCCGAGATCGCCAGCTGCGGGTTGAAGCCCTGCTGTCCAAGAGCCTGCGCGGGAGAGACGAACCAGACGCGATTGATCCGCGGGGTGACCGTGCTGTCGAGGGCGTAGAGCCCGGCCTGGGCCGGCGTGCCGTAGTTGTTCGCGTACGCGAGCGCGATCGCCGGGGCCGACAGGGTGCCCACGGGCGTGAACGAAAGGACGCCGCCCGTCGCGGTGGCCCTTGAGATCGTGGACCCCCACGCGGCGTAGAGCAGCCCACGATCGCGGTCGATCGTCAGCCCCGTCGTCACCGCGCCCGCTCCGCCCGCTGTGAACGCCAGCTGCGGGCCGGTGAGGTCGTTCGCGTTCGCCCGAAACGAACGCACCCCGCCGAGCACACCCGCGTACAGCACGCCCTTGTAGTGCGCGAGCGAGGCGTGGGGCCAGGGGCTGTCGCTCGAGGAGATCTCAACGCGCGCGAATAGACGCAGATCGCCCGTGTCGGTGTCGAGTCGCAGGATCGCGTCGGACGCCTGTCCGTCGCCCGCGGGTGCGGCGTCGTGCACGGTGATGAACAGAAGTCGCCCCGAGTCCGAGAAGCCCAGGGCGCACGGGCCGTCCTGCGACCCGTCGAGCGTCATCCACGGGAGAAGCGACGAGATCTGGGCCTTGGTGATGCCCCACCGGACCGAGCCATCGGGCCAGGAGGCCTCCACGCGGTCCTGGTACGAATCGGCGGTGGCGTACCACCCGCCCAGCGCCGCGGCGGCCACGCACGCGGTGTCGTTGGGGCCGGTCACGGGCCAGAGTGTCTGGACCGGTCCTGCCATGGCCAGGCTCGCGCCCGTCAGGGAGGCACTCAGGATGGCAAGCCGGAATCGGGTCATTGAAATGCTCTTCGCACCAGAAGCTCTATCGGATCATTGGACCTGAAAAAACACGGCGTCGGCCTGGGCCGACGCCGTGCGGTGTGTGGTCACTGCCGCCCTCTGATCAGGGGCAGGGCGTCTCGAAGGCAACGACGAAGGCGTCGTAGTCGAAGAAGTCGACGGTGCCGTCGCCGTCGAAGTCCGCATTCGTGCAATCGGGATCTTCGAAGCAGACCACGAAGGCGTCGTAGTCGAAGAAGTCAACGGTGCCGTCGCCGTCGAAGTCGGCGGGACAGCCCTCGGGGGGAACCTGCGCGTAGGTCATGTCGTCCCAGTAGATCACGCCCGAGCTCGCGGGCGCGTCGAAGCCGAAGCGGCCGATGGTGATCTTGCAGTGGTTGGGGTACGGGGGGAGCCCGCCGGGGAAGCACCCCGAGCCCGGCTCGCCCGTGCCGTCGCATCCGAAGGTGTCGTTGTAATTCACGCCGGTATGAATCGACTCCTGCGTCCAGCGGACGGAGTACTGAACCCACTCCCCGTTGGTGGTGCCCTGGATGCGCGGGCCGTTGAAGAAGGTGTCGAGCGTGTCGTAGTCCTGGTTGTTGAGCTTGACGTTGAGCTTGATAGCGGCGTAATCGCCGACGATGGGCGAATCGGTGGGGATCATGTACCACCCGGTCACCAGGATGTCGCCGCCGTTCCAGTCGTACTGGGGGTCGTAGTAGGGGAAGCCGGGCGAGGTGAAGTTGACGGTGTCGGTGGTGAATCCGCGGAAGTCGCCGTTGCCGGGCGTGTCGATCTCAATGCACGCCACGCCGGTGCGGGCGAGGACCTCGGGAAAGAGTCCGTCGCCGTTGGTGCGGCGCTTGGCGTGCGTGGGATTGGAAAGGTTGTGCCAGCCCAGGGGCTCGCCGCTGCCGCTGAATTGATTGAGAGTCTCAAAGCCGGCGTTGGTGAGCGGGCCTGGGGTCTGAGCGTGGGCGGCCGCACCTGCAAGGGCGGCGATGGTCAGGGAGAGAGTCGTCACTCGCATCGGGAAACTCCTGCAAGACAATGGGCGCGAGCACCTTCACCGGACGGCAAAGCGTGCCGCGTAAGCGTTTACATTGTGCATGAAACACCCCGTCCCGTCAAGGTTTTTTCGGCCACTCGCCTCGCCATTTTCTGATTGGGGAATTACCCGCCAGATCAGAACCAGACACGAGCCAAACGAGGCGTCACTCCTTCAGGCCGTCGGCCGACATGCCTTGCACAAACGTCCGCTGCGCAAGCACATAGAGCACCAGAACAGGGATCGTCACCATGGTGCTCGCGGCCATCAGCAGGTTCCACGGCGTGTTTCCGGCCTTGCTCTGGTACAGCTGAAGGCCCAGCGCAAGCGTGAAGTCATCCCGGTGGGTCAGGAAGATCAAAGGGCCCAGGAAGTCGTTCCACACGTACATGAAGTGGAACAACGCCACCACCGCCAGCGCGGGCTTGGAGAGCGGCAGGATGATCCGCCAGAAGACACCAAAGTGCGAGCACCCGTCGATCCTGGCGGCCTCGTCAAGCTCCTTGGGGATCCCCATGAAGAACTGGCGGAGCAGGAAGATGTTGAACGCGCCGCCGAACCACGCGGGCACCCACAGCGGCCTGAGCGTGCCGATCCAGCCAAGCTCGCGGAAGACGAGATAGAGCGGCGCCATCACGACGGGGAACGGGATCATCATCGTGGCGAGCACGACGACGAACATCGGGCCGCGCCCCTTGAAGTTGAGGCGCGCAAACCCGTACGCGACCACCGCGCTCGACAGGACCATCCCCGTCACGCTCAGCACCGCGATGATCAGCGTGTTGCGGAGGTAGATCGGGAAGGTGATCGAGGGATCGTTCCAGACCTCGGGGTAGTTGTGGACGATGTTCTCAAGGGCCGCCGAGGCCGGATTGGGCAGGGGCGAGATCCCGCCCTGTGCTGCGTCGGTGGGCGACTTCATGGAAGTGCAGGCCATCCAGACCACGGGGGTCAGGAACATCGCCGCGATGACCACGAGCGACACCGTCACCAGAATGGTGCCCGACAGGGAGAGGGGTTTGCGTTGCTCGCTCTTCATGCGCCTCGGTAGTGAACCAGCTTCTTGCTCGCCAGGAACGTGAGCCCCGTCAGGATCAGCACGACGACCAGCTGCACCCACGCCATCGCGCACGCGTATCCCATCTGCCCGTACACGAACGCGTTGTCGAACATGTAGACCGAGTAGAACGTCATGGTGCTCGTCTGGCCGCCCGGAGTGGCCGCCCGCACGATGAACGGCACGGTGAAGAGCTGGACCGCCCCGATGAGCAGCGTCACCACGTTTAACAGAATGACCGGAGAGATCATCGGGAGCGTCACGTTGAGGAACTTGCGGACCGGGCCCATCCCGTCCAGATCCGCGGCCTCGTAGAGCGAGCCGGGCACCTCGTGCATCGCCGCCACGTACACCACGACCGCCTGGCCCACGCCCCAAAGCCCGACGATGAGGATCGAGGCCATCGACCATGCGGGACGCGCGTCGGTGAACCACCCGGGTCCCTGGATCCCGACCTTGGCGAGCAGGAGGTTGATGAAGCCGTACTGGGCGTTGAAAAGCCAGAGCCAGACCATGCCCGACGCCGCCATGGGCACCAGCGTGGGGATGAAGACGGCGGCCTGGTAGATCCCCGCCAGCCGCACGCGTGTGCTGAGCAGCCCGGCGATCACCAGCGCGACCACGGTCGAGAGCGGTACGGCGAGGGCGGCGTAGACCAGCGTGCGCCCCGCGGAGGAGATGAACTTGTCGTCGCCGAACATCCGCAGGTAGTTGCCCATCCCGACCCACAAGGGGGGCTCCATGAGCGGATAGTCGGTGAAGCTGTAGTAGAAGCTGAGCACCATCGGCACCAGCAGGAACGCCAGAAAGCCGACGATCCAGGGGCTGATCCAGAGCCACCCCATCGCGTTCTCGCGCAGCATCGCGTGGGATCTCATCGGGCGACCCCCTTGCCCGGCGCCGCGCCGTGCCGGCGGCGCGTGACATCGAGCGAGCGGTCGAGCACCGCCTGGGCCTGGCGGTTCATGGCCGCGAGCTGCGTCGGTGCCTGGATCGTGTGGTTCCAGATCTGGGGCACGCCGTCGTCGAGGATCTGCTTGAGCTGGAGCCAGTCGCGCGAGCGCGGGGCGAGAAAGCCTCGCGGGCTCTTGGCGATGGCGTTGTGGACGCCGATGCCGCGGTTGGGATGATCGCGGACGAACTCCGCGCTGATCTGCGTCATCACCGAGTTCTTGAAGTGCGCCCTGGCGAGGGTCTCGGAGACATCCTGTCGCTGGGTGTACGCGATGAATTCCATCGACGCCTCGGGGTGGCGCACCCCGCGGGGAATCACCAGGATGTCCGATTCGACAAGCCCGATGGGCGATGCGGGATCGAGCAGCTCATCGGAAACGGGCACGGGCGCGACGGCGTAGTCGAGGTCGGGCTTGAAGGCCGCGATCACGTTGGCGAGCCAGGGTCCCTGCATGACCATGGCAACCTTGCCGTCGAGCAGCCCGTTGAGCGCCGACGAGTAGGCGTTGGCGAATCCCGACTTGAAGGTCTCGACGCGGGGCGGGCCCAGGCGGGCGCTGGTGGACGCGAGCCACTCGTACGCGCGCAAATTTTGGGGGGCGTCGAACGACGCTGTGTTGGAGGGGCGATCGTAGAGCCTGCCGCCATAGTGGTAGCCCCAGACCCACGACCACCAGCCGGGCTCGGTGTGCAGGAAGCCGGCGCGGCGGATGGTGCCGTCGCCATCGATCACGTCGAGCTTCCGCGACATCTCGTCGAGCTCGCCGATCGTTCGCGGCGGGCGATCGGGGTCCAGACCCGCCTCGCGGAACGCGCTTCGGTTGTAGTACATCGCCAGGGTGCCGCCGGTGTTGGGCACCGCCCACGTTCGCTCGACGCCGCTGGAGTCGGGGTGCCGCAGGATGGGCCAGACGCCCGCGGCGTACTGCTCCTGCCTGGGCACCAGCGCGGAGTCAAAGCCATCGAGCGGCAGGATCCCGCCAGTCTCGGCAAATCCGGGCACGTTGTAGTTGTAGAGCCCGACCACGTCGGGCGGATTGCCGCCCGAGATGGCGATCATCGCCTTCTGGTCCACGCCCGCCGTCACGAGATACCGCACGAAGATCCGCGACTGGCTGTCGTTGAAGCGGTCGATGACGCCCTGCATCGCCCTGCCCTCGTGCCCGGTCCACTTCTCCCAGTAGTCCAGCACGATCCGCCCGCCCGAGGCTTCCTTGGCCCCGCGAGGGCCGAAGAGGGCGAAACCGGCCCCGCCGGCGACCATGGCGCCGATCGCGGCGCGCCGCGTGAAGCGGAGTGCGGCGTGCGTGGGGCGGGTGTCGTCGGGGACGGACATGGAAGGCAGTGTAAACGACCGGGGCGATGTCCGTCGGGACCAGGAGTTGCCGGGCGCGAGAGCGCCTTAGTACGCGTGTCCCCAATTGTAGAACTGCGGGAGCGAGTTGTACTTGTCCCGCTTCTCGTTGTATTCCTTGAACGTGAACGTCATCACCCGCTGATCGCCCATGAGGAAGTTGTTCTTGCCGTCCTGGTCGGTGAGGTCGTTGCTCCCGCGCGTCGATCGCTTCTCGTGACGCGGATAGGCGTCGCCCGCATCGGTCGCCCAGACGACCTCTTCGGGGTGCTTGATCAGGCGGAGCTTGCGCCCCGAGACCCCGCTGCCCGAGTCGCGTCCGTTGACGTTGGTGTTCGAGTCGTTGAACCAGTACTGTGTCCAGTACTCGGCGGGCGTGTTGGTGATGAAGGTCGGGGGCCAGGCAAAGACCCGACGGCTGGCGAACATGTCCGCCTGAATCTGCACGTCGGCCATGTCGGACTTGGTCCCAGGAGCCATCGGGCATCGGAAGGCGGAGTACTTGGAGTCGCCCATGTACGGCCCCAGAATAATGCACGCGTTGCACTGGAAGAAGAACGGCGAGGGATTGCCCGGGGCTCCGTTGGGGATGATCGCCGGGTCGGGGCTCTGACGCAGGTCCAGGAACGCCGGATCGCGCTGCTCGTCCATGTACGTCTGCAGCGCGATGCCGATCTGCCGCAGATTGCTCTTGCAGATCACGTCCCTGGCCGCCAGCCTCGCCCTGGCGAGCGCCGGAAGAAGGAGGCTGATGAGCAGCGCGATAATCGCGATCACCACCAGCAGCTCGATGAGCGTGAAGCCTGTCCGAGAACCCGGACGCTGGGTCAACGATGTCCGTGTCGCTTGTCCAAGATTCTTCATGATTTGACCTTCCCGGCCTGGCCGAGTTTGCTTTCGATGGCCTGAGCTTCGCCGGCGGCCTTGGCCGCCCACGTCACCTCGACCTCCACAGCTTTCACACCTTGTACCGCCGACGAGGGAAGCACACACCCAGAGAGAACTGTTCCGTTCACCGTCAACACCGGCGCCCCGCCGGCGAATGTCGTCGCGTCAAACCGCACCCGCACCGGCACGCCCCGCCAAGTCCGCTGAACGCTCACACGCCCAAGCTGCGTGGGCGGGCATGGATCGATCATCAGGCCCTCGCCCGCCTCAGTCCAGACCGGACGAATTCCCAATATCCATTCCATCGACACACGGTTGAGCCACGCCGCAGAACCCGTGTACCAGGTCCACCCGGCCCGTCCGGGCTTCTCAGAGAGTGGTCCATCCACGTTACCGGGCGTGACAAACGGCTCGGCCCAGTAGGCCTCGGCGTCCTGACCGCGCGTGGGCGGTGAGATGCTGTGCCAGATGCTCGCCACCGCGTCGACATCGCGCAACTTGGCCGCGGCGGCCAGCGCCCACGTCGCCGCGTGCATGTACACCCCGCCGTTCTCGCGGCTCCCGGGTGAATACCGCGTGATGTACCCAATGTCGGGGTCCGGAGTCGTGTAGGCCGGCGAGAGCAGCAGCGGCCCGTAGGGTGTGAGCAGATCATTCTTGACCGACTGCCACGCCGACTTGGCCCGGGCGACGGGAGCGATATCCGCGAGCACCGCCCAGGTCTGCGGGTTGAGGTGGATCTTCCCTTCGGCACAGGAGCTCGAACCGATCCACTGGCCCGAGTCCTTGGTCGCCCCGCGATACCACGAGCCATCCCACGCGTGCGTGTTGATGGCCGCGGCGTACTCGGTCCGCTTGGCGGCGTACTGATCGCTGAGCGTGGTCGCGCCCGCTCGTTTGGCGATGATCGTCCAGTCGGCCAGGATCTGGCAGAGAAACATGGCGAGCCACACACTCTCGCCGCGCTCCTCCAGGCCCATGGCCGACAGCCCGTCGTTCCAGTCGCAGGCTCCGATGAACGGCAGCCCGCGCTCGCTGGTTCGGGCAAAGGTGCGGGCGATGGCGCGGGTGCAGTGGTCGAGGATGGTCCCGCCGCGCGCGTCGTCCATGAAGGGAGCGGTGCGGGCGAGAATCGGCTGATCGCCGGTCTCCTTGATGTACTGGGCGACCAGGAAAGGGAGCCAGAGGTAATCGTCGCTGCACGCGGTGTGGTTGCCGAAGTCGGCCAGGGCGTGCCACCAGTGGTTCACACTGCCGTCGACGAACTGGCGCGTCGCGTGGAGCATGATCTGGTCGCCGGTGCGCGAGGGCTCGAGCGGGAGCCAGACCTGGCTGTCCTGGAGCTGGTCGCGAAAGCCGCGGGCGCCCGACTGCTGGTAGACGCCCGTGCGCGCCCACATGCGACCGCTGATGGCCTGGTAGGGGAGCCAGAAGTTGTTGAGGAGATCAAAGTCGGCCTGTTCGCTCTCGACCTGAGTCGGCGCGAGGCGATCGAGCCACGACTTGGTCGCCGAATCGACCGCCGAGCGGGCGGTGTTGGCGTCGCTGTACTTGTCGACCAAGGCGAGCGTCTCGGCCTCTGTGGGCGAGACGGCGATGACAAAGTGCAGCGTGGCCGAGCCGCGGGCGGGGATCGTCAGTTCGCCCCCCAGAGCCGCCATCGAGTCGCTGAATCGCCCGAAGCCAACGGGCTCGGCGGGCGGGCGGGCGAGCGCCTGAGGAGCCGTAAACGAGCCGTAGCGACCCAGAAACGCGGCCTTGTCCCCCACGGCGATCTCGCGGTCGAACCGCACGCCCGAGACGGCGTGTGCGGCGACGTAGGGCCAGGGCTTGTTCCAGTGGTCGCGCTCGAGCTTGCTTGGGATGTCCCACATGTTCTTGGTCGCGACCGCCGCACGGCGCTTGGCGTCGTAGTGGGTCGTGAAGAAGAGCTTGTGGAACTCGCGTTTGGAATCGGGCGCGACGCCGCAGCACCACTCCATCGCGCTGGCGATGCGAAGGCGGCGGGGACGATCGGTGACGTTGGTGAGCTTGACGAGCCAGACCTCGACGTTGTCGGCGGACGCGACGGCGAGGGTCCACTCGGCGTCGATCCCGTCGCAGCGGGTCTTGAACGTCGACGCGCCCAGGGTGTGGATGCACTCGTAGGAGTCGTACGCCGGGCGGCAAGGGGCGGGTGCGAGCGACCAGAGCTTTCCCGAATCCAGGTCGGTGCAGTACAGGAACTTGCCCGAGCAGTCCCGGACCAGATCCATCTCCCAGCGCGTGAGCACGTTGTGCTGGGCGTCGTCCAGGAACGAGAACCCGCCGCCGTTGTGGGTCAGAACGATCCCGTAGTGCCCGTTGCTGATGACGTTCGACCATGGCGCGGGCGTCGCCGAATCCGTGATGTGAAAGGCCCTTCCGGAGGGGTCGAAGTGTCCGTAGCGGTTGCGAAGCATCGGCTCGTCCTGGCGTCCTTCTACCCCTGAGATCCTGTGGGGCCCCTGTGTTTTTCGTTCACCCTGCAAAGCCGCTGGGATGGTTTCATCCATCCCAGCGGTGCGTGAGCTTGAACCCAACGTCCGAATCGATCGTGGCGAGACAGATGCCGCGATGTCGAACGGCGGGAGAGTCGATTAGCGCCGACGACGCAGGGCGGCGAGGGTCACCAGGCCGAAGATCGCGCCCGACGCGGGGGTCGGGATGACCTGGACGTTGGTGTAGTTGAGGTCCACGAAGTCATCGACGAAGGGGTTGCGCTGGTTCTGGCTGTAGAGGGCGATCTTGGTGCCGTTGTTGAGCCCGTTGAAGGACGGATCGGTGAACTTCTTGACGCCCGAGGAAACACCATTGAAGATGGCCTCGTACGCGGCCTGACCGCCGCCGGGAGGGGCGAAGTAGTTGAAGACGACCGAGACGGTCGTTCCCAGGGCGTAGGCGGCGTTGCCGTAGCCGTGGAAGGGGAGACCGCCGCCAAAGAGGGCAGACTCGCCGTCGGAGGCGACCATGAAGGGGCCTTCGTTGGTCCAGCCGTCGATGTGCGGATTCATGAAGAACAGACCGGCTTCCTTGCGGGGCTGGGTCGCGAACGCGTTCAGGTTGATGTTGAACGAGATCTGGAACGACTCGGCGTTCTGGAACTCATACGCGGTCGTGCCGTTGGCGGAGAACGTCGCGAAGTGCTTGTTGGCGTAGTTGCCCACCGTGCCGGCGGCGAAGTCTTCGCGCACGTGGAACGAGTTGGCCGTCGCCGAGGTGGACAGAACCGACGTGGGGAAGTCGTTCCACACGCGCTCTGACACGACCAGACTGTTGATCGAACCGACTTGGGCGGAGGCTGCGGCAGCCATTCCCGCCGCGAGGACGATACCGACACCATTCATGACACGCATCTCAATCTCCTTTACGAATCTCTCTACCAATCACAACGTGAGGCTGGCCAGACGAGAACCGAGCCTGTAAACGATTTCATCATCCTCTGAAACCGTTCACAAGTCAATCCCCAAGTTGGGCTTATTCGCTGATTTTCAATCATTTCTTTTCCGGCCGCTCCGCACGTTCTTCCCACCTCAGACGCGCGTACCCCGACTGTACCATCGAGTGTTTCTGAAACACTTGCCAAACAAACCCAGATCGTGCGTTCTCAATCGCCACGAGCATCGGCCCAAGATCAATCGCCAGATCGTCGGCCGCGACCCACCCGCCCGGCCATTTCGAACCGAGATTGAAAGCATCCCGAAAGCCGACCCCCCCGGTTGATGGGTCCTGCCAGGCCAGCGGTGAGCCGTCGGGACGGACGATCGACCGGTAGTAACGGGCGGCATCCAGAGCGGCCTTGGGATCAAAGAGCACCGAACTCACCGCCCCATACGGAGCGATGGTCCCGTCTCCCAGGTCGTCCTTGGGGGTGTAGGCGGGGAGGTCGAATTCCGGTCTAGCGCCGGGGATGGCGATCGCGGTCGGGTACACCCCGGGCACCGCGTAGCCGGTGGGCGCATCGCTTGAGGTGAGCCCCCAGGCGTGAGCCGACAGGGTCGGGACTGTTCCAGTCGCGTCCATCGCTTTGAGGCGATGGAGCTGCGTCTGTCGCCGACTGTTCTCCCACCAATCAACCGCGACCCGATTCTCCACGCCGAACGACGCGGGGTTATCCACACCCAGCGCGCCGTAGTTGATCCAGCAGTGTGCAAAGATGTTCGCAAAGTGCGCCCCCGACCAGGGCAGGAACACCATTGGCCCGGTGGCCTGACCGTTCTTGCTCGTGAAATCGCCGACGGGCCTGCGGAGTCGGTAGTAGATCGCGGGATCGACGGCAAACTCAGGGTTCGGGGCGGCCACCGCCAGGAAGGTCACCAGCCGATGTTCGTCGCCATTGTCGAGCCAGTAGTACTGCGAGAGCTTGCCGGGGCCGTGCGGGTTCTTTACCGAGTCGGGGCGCCAACTGAGCGAGATGAAACCCTTCTCCCAGGGCTTTGGGGTGGGCGTCATGTCGGGCCCGGGGACGAAGGAGCGCCAGTTGGCCTGTGCAAAGAGGCGCGACGCGATCTCCTGGCACTCGCCACCAAAGTACTGTCCGGCGGTGAGCAGGCCGGCGAAGAGCAGGGCCGAATCGATCGTGCTGACCACATCCTCGGGCATGTCATCGCGAAGCCCGGCGGTCTTGGCGTCGATGAAGTGGAAGAAGAGGCCGTTGAAGCGATTGCCCGCGTTGGCGTCCAGCGCCCTGAGGATTCGCAGCGTGCGAGCCTGTGCGGCCGCCTTGGTGACCCATCCGCGTTCAGATCCGATGACAAAGGCTGAGAGCTGGAAACCCACGCCCGCGGTGCTCACCGTCATGGGTGCGCTGGTGCGATCGGGGGCCATGCCCGTGGGATTGAACTCGCGCCAGAAGAAGTTGAACGCCCCGCGCTGGATCTCATCGAGGAATCGATCGTCCTCGGCGGCGAACGCGAAGGGCGGGCGAGCGGTGCCGGGGGGCGCAGCGATGGGCGTGACTCCGGCCGCCCCCGGCGGGTCGGCGGGCCGGGGTGAACAGGAGATCGCCGAGACGACGCAGGAGAGGACAACGGCGGTAAGAATTGGTCTCATTTGGGTTGCTCGTAAACGCTTTCATGGTATGCTGACCGGCATGGAAGGACCTCAAGGCTCGATTACACCCCGAATCGATTACCATCCGCGCGTGAACAAGTCCCGCCGAAACATGCCCGGGCGCACTGCCGCTTCGATCCAGGATGTCGCGGACATCGCCGGCGTTTCGATCGCGACCGTGAGCCGCGTGCTCAACTCGCCCAATCTTGTCACCGCCGACACCGCAAGCCGCGTCCGCAAGGCGATCGACCAGCTCGGCTACGTGCCCAACGCCTTCGCCCAGGCCCTCATCACGCGATCGAGCAGAGTCATCGCAGTTGCCCTCCCCGACATCCACGGCGAGTTCTACTCCGAGCTGCTCCGCGGCGCCGACGCCGAGGCCCGGCGGCTTGGATACCACCTGCTGGTCGTCTCCAACCCGCCCAAGGGGCCCCAGAGCGACCTTGGGCTTGGCCCGGTGCTCGGGCTCGTCGATGGGCTGGCGGTCATGATCACCGAGCCCAACGAGACGCTGGTCAAGCGACTCTCGGCCGCGGGCATTCCCATGGTCGTGCTCGACGCGGCCCCCGAGGGCTCGACGCTCGACACCATCGTGATCGACAACGAGGCCGGCGCAACAGAAGCAACCGAGCATCTCCTCTCGACCGTTCCGTCCAATCGGTGCTATTTCCTGGGCGGGCCTCGCGACAACTTCGACACCGCGCGCCGCGCCGAGGCGTTCCTGCGGGCCGCTCTTGGCGACGGACGATCGAGGTCGAACGTGAACGTCTCGTACGGCGAGTACTCGTTCGAGTCCGGGCGCGAGCGGGCGCTTCGGATGCACGAGGCGGGCGAGCTCGACGGTGCGGGCATCCTTGCCGGCAACGACGAGATCGCGTCGGGGGTGCTGCACGCCGCCCGCGAGGCGGGGCTCTCCGTGCCCGAACGAGTGTCGATCATCGGCTTCGACGACACGCGTCTGGCCTCGCTGGTGCGTCCGATGCTCTCGACGGTCCGCGTGCCCATGGCCGACGTCGGTTCGACGGCGATCCAGCTGCTGGTGCGGCGGATCAAGGACCCCGAGTCCGCGGCGATGCACGTGCGCCTCACGCCCACGCTGGTGCTGCGTCAGTCGACGCTGCGGTGAACCGGCCCGATCTCACCCTTCACTGGAGTCTGCACATGGCACCCAACGCGCCGGTGGTTCCTTCCCGGTCACGGGCCGCGCAAATCAGTCGGGTCGCCATTCAGCTGGCGATGGCGGCGTGGTTCGGCACGCCCACGTGCTCGTTCGGTCAATCACCCCCCATCACTCCCGCAGTCGCCGCCACGATCGACGCGTTCGACGAGGTCTCGCCCTGGAAAGTTCTGCCCGCCGACGGCGTGAAGGCTTCGATCTCCGCCGCCGATCGCCCCGATGGCCGGGGCAAGGCCCTTCGCCTTGAATGGAACTTCGAGGCGGGCAGCGGGTTTGTCGTCGTGCGAAAGCAAGTCGACCTTGCTCTGCCCGACAACTACCGATTCACGTTCGATATCAGGGGCGAGTCGCTCACGCCCGGCAGCGCCACGCCGCCGGCGAACAACCTGGAGTTCAAGCTCTGCGAGCAGGGCGAAGGGGGCGAGAGCGTCTGGTGGGTGAACAAACGCGCCTACGAGTGGCCCGCGGATTGGAAGCAGGTCTCGTACCGCAAGCGTCACGTCGAGTTTGCGTGGGGACCCAGCGCGGGAAAGCCGCTCCAGAAAGTCGCCGCGATCGAGTTTGCCATCGCCGCGGCCGAGGGGGGCAAGGGCGTGGTGTGGATCGACAACCTGCGATTCGAACCTCTGGCGGCGGCCGGGGCCCCCAAGCCCGACCTGACCATCCAGATCGGCTACGCGGGCGAGGAGGGCCCGGGCGCGGCGCGGTCACCGAGGTTCCGATCTGAAACACTGCACTACTCCAGGCCCATCGAGATCGGCGGCGCGACCGTGACGTGGGCCAAGAGCGAGCCCCACCCGGCGTACGTGATCGAACTCTCGGATGACGCCAAGGCCTGGCGGGCCGTCGCGCGGGTTCCGGCGACGGCCCTGACCAGGCAGTGGATTCCGATCTCCGAAGAGGAATCCAAGCTCATCCGGTTCACGCTGGACACGCCATTGCCCGAGAGTGCTCCGATCCCGCGGCTTGAGATCCAGGACCCCGAGTTTGCATCCACGCGCAACGCGTTCATCTCCGCGGTCGCCAAGGCCTCACCCGTCGGCGCGTTCCCCCAGGAATTTCGGGGGAAGGCGGGTTCGTGGACGGTCGTGGGCCTCCCGAGCGACAACGACGAGGCGCTCCTGAGCGAGACCGGACGCGTTGAGTTCGGGCGTCAGGGCTGGACGCTCGAGGCGTTCTCGAATCCGGCTTTGGCCAACGAGCACGCGAAGTACGCCGAATTGTTCGAGGAGTTTGGTCCTGGAGTTTCAACACTGTTCGTCGAGCCCGGTCGCCCCGCGGTCAGAGCCCGGGGCCTCACCACCGACGTCGCGGCGACCGGGCGACCGGGCTCCCCCGCCTGGGTCGTGACGTACACCATCGAGAACAGGCTCCCGATCTGGTTTGACGCCCCAACATCCGAGCGGTCGACGGGCGGCACGATCGTCCTGGGCGTCCGTCCCTTCCAGGTTGTCCCGCCGTGGCATCAACTGAACATCAACGGCGGGGTCGGGCGCGTCGACTCGGTCTCGTGGATGAACGGCTCCTTGATCGTGGTGAGCGGCAAGGAAACCTGGATCGTGACTCCCAGCGAGCCGCCGACGGGCGTCGTGACCACGTCGTGGCTCGCGGGTGAGATCCACGAGCACCTGCTCGACGCCGGCCAACCGGCGAGTGTCGATCAGAGCGCGAGTTGCGATCAGCGACTCGCGTCCGCGGGGCTCCGGTTTGCCTATCACGTTGGCCCCGACGAGAAGAAGACGATCTCGCTCCGCGTTCGCCGCGCCGAAGTCGCCGCAAAGGAAGTCGCCGACCCAACGCTTGCGAGCGATCGGCACGACTGGGTTGCCCTCACCACGCGGGTGGGCCTCCATCTTCCGCCCGCCGCGAGGCACATCGAGGAGACTTTCCGCGCCCAGCAGGCCGCCATCCTCATCAACGCCGACGGCCCGGCGATCCAGCCCGGCAGCCGCACCTACGAACGCTCGTGGATCCGCGATGGCTCGCTCACGGGGCGCTCGCTGCTGGTCACGGGGCACCCACAGGCGTACCGCGACTTCATCGACTGGTACGCGGGCTTCCAGTATCCCTCGGGCAAGATCCCGTGCGTGGTCGACAAGCGCGGGCCCGACCCCGTGCCCGAGCACGACAGCCACGGCGAGTACATCTACGCCGTCTGGGAGTACTACCGCTTCACGCACGACCGGACATTTCTGGAGCGGCACTGGCCCCGCGTGCAGAAGGCCGTCGCGTACATCGAGGCGATCCGGAGCGAGCGCAAGACCGACGAGTATCGCCTCGCGCCCGAGGGGAGCGCCAAGCGCGCGATGTACGGGCTGGTGCCCGAGTCGATCAGCCACGAGGGTTACTCGGCCAAGCCCATGCACAGCTATTGGGACGACTTCTTCACGCTCAAGGGGCTGAACGACGCGGCGAGCATCGCCGGAGTGTTGGCGCCCAGCGAGACCGCCCGGTACATCGCCATCGCCGCCGACGCCCAGACATGCTTCGACGAGAGTCTCAAACGTGCGATGGCGCTCAAGAGCATCGACTACATCCCCGGGTGCGTGGAGCTCGGCGATTTCGACGCGACCAGCACGGCGATCGGCGTGTGGCCCTGCGGCCAGATGGAACGCTTGCCCAAGCTCGCCCTCGACCGCACGTTCGAGAAGTACTGGGAGTTTTTCCAAGCCCGGCGCGATGGCACACTGGAGTGGAAGGACTACACGCCCTACGAGATCCGCATCGCGAGCACGTTCACGCACCTCTCGCTCGTCGACCCCAAGTGGAAGGCCCGCACGCACGAGCTGCTCGACTTTTTCATGAAGGACCAGCGTCCGGGCCCCGGTGGGACTGTGAATTACGATGGGTCCACGGAGCTCCCCGCCACCGGCTGGTACCAGTGGGGCGAGGTCGTCTGGCGGGACAAGAGTCACCCGGGATTCATCGGCGACTACCCGCACACGTGGGTCGGCAGCGAGTTCATCAACGCCGTGCGCAACATGATGGTCCTGGAGCGCGGCGACGAGCTCGTTCTGGCCGCGGGCGTCACCCGCGAGTGGACCGCCCAGGAGCCCGGCGTCCGCATCGAGAACTTCCCCACGCCCTACGGCGATATCTCCTACTCGATCCGCGTGGTCGACTATCAGACGGTCCTTGAGCTCCAGACCGACGCCAGGCCGCCCGGGGGCTTCACCTTTGTCATCCCCCGCAAGTGGCGCCCAACCTCGGCGACCGTCGATGGAAAGCCCGCCGCCCTGATCAGGCACCCCGTTGAGGCCGTCCACTTCGATTCCGGGCGGCGGATCGTCATTTCGTACTGATCGCCCTGCCCGAACAGAGCCCGTTTCGCACGTCAAAGCGGGGCCTTGAGGGCTCCAGAACGCCCGACAGCTTGTTTGCGTGAGCGGCCCGCCTATCCTTCCCACCCTACACGGAGCCCCCAGTCATGTACGCGATCATCGAAGAGTCCGGCGGCCAGCGTCAAGTCTCCAAAGACGAGGTGATTCTCGTCGATCTGCTCGAAGAGGGCGAGGCCAAGGTCGGCACCAAGATCAAGTTCGACAAGGTCTTGGTCGTCGGCGACATCGGCGGCAAGGCCAAGGTCGGCCAGCCCTACGTGGCGGGTGCTTCGGTCGAGGGCGAGATCGTCGAGGGCCTGGTCAAGGGTGACAAGGTCTACGTCCAGCACTTCCAGGCCAAGAAGACCTGGCGCAAGAAGATCGGGCACCGTCAGCGCTACACCAGCGTCAAGGTCACCGCGATCAACGCCTGAGTCCAATCTGATTCCAACTCAACGCACGCTCCGGTGAAACACATGGGGCGTGCGTTGTTCGTTGATGCCCCCGCTCTCCCGCCCCCCGCGTACGATCGGCCCTATGCGGCACGTCACCCTGATCACCACCGGCGGGACGATCGAGAAGACCTACGACGAGCAGTCGGGCTCGCTCGAGAACCGCCGATCGATCGTCCGCGTCATGCTCAACCGGCTGAGGCTCGAGGACACCAGCGTCAGCATCATCGAGCTCATGAGCAAGGACAGCCTGCACATGACCGAGGACGACCGGCGACGCGTCGTCGAGGCCGTCCACACTGCCGGGGGCACCAGCGCCCCGGCGACCGAGTGCGGCGGGATTGTGATCCTGCACGGCACCGACACGCTGGCGCTCACGGGCGAGGCGCTCCATTCGGCCTACCCCGCGCCGCGCGTGCCCATCATCCTCACGGGCGCGATGAGGCCCTTTGAGATGAAGCGGTCCGACGCGTTCCAGAATCTGACCGAGGCGATCTTCGCGGCGGGTGTGCTCTCCCCGGGGATCTATGCCGTGGCACACGGCAGAGCCCTTCGCTTCCCGGGCGTTTCGAAGGATCGCGACAAGGGTACGTTTACGAAGGGCGACTGAACTTCGATCCATGGGACTTATAGGTCTCATAGGACCTATTGCCTTCTTCCCCACGAAAAAGCCCGCCGGATCGCGATCGATCCGGCGGGCACGATTGCGAGATCAAGTCGGCTCAGCAGCCCTTCTCGAAAGCCTGGACGAACGCGTCGTAGTCGAAGAAGTCGAACGCGCCGTCGCCGTCGAAGTCGGCGTCACGCCCCGGCGGGCACGCGAAGCCCTCGAAGCACAAGACAAACGCGTCGTAGTCGAAGAAATCGACCGTGCCGTCGCCGTCAAAGTCGGCGGGGCAGGGAGGCACGAGCGTGAACCCGGGCCAGAACCCGGCGTCGATGGCGTTGGTCGTGCCTACGGCACTAGGCCCCGAGGCATCGAGCTGGCCGATGGTCCCGGAGATGGAGAGCGTGGCCCCACTGCTGGTGCCGCCGCCCGCGTCCATCGTGTGCCATTCCATGGCGAGCTGAGCATGCGCGTTCGACGAGAACGCGCCGGCGGAAAGAACGAGTGCGAGCGAGAGTGAAAGGATCTTCAAGCGTTGCTCCTTTCGTTGGTGGTCGCGATGGGGGCGCTGCGCCGGCGCCGGACGAGCAGGAGGGCGAGCCCGGGAATGCCGAAGATCGCGGCCCCGACGCCGGGGTTGGTGATGCTCAGCGACTGGGCCTGGGCGAGCTGCGCCTCGAGTTTGGCGAGACGCACGTCGATATCGGAGAGCTTGGCGGACTGCTGAGTGATGAGGGCGTCCTTCTCCTGAACGACCTTGTGCAGCCCCTGGATCGCGGCAAGAGCGATTCCCTGGGCGTTGATCGTGTCAATCGTGGTGTCGCTGTTCCCACCGAGGCCGAACGCTCCGTGGAAGTCCTGGGCCATTGGACCAATGAAGTCGGCTCTGCCCACGCTTCCCTTGTAGCTCCACTTGGTGATGGGCATGGAGACGACCTGATCGAGGATCTTGCGGGTATCGATCTCCCGGAAGTCGGTCTTGATGTTGCGGTCCGAGGCGTTGTAGAAGACACCGAACTCGTTGCAGCCGGCCTGCCCGCTGTTGGAGTGGATGATGAGAGCGTTGGTCGCCTGTGTGGGCGAGCCCGATGAATTGCGATTGTCGATCGTCACGCGGCCCAGCATGAACGCCGAGTTTGCGCTCGAGTTCCCGTTGGCGTTGCCGTACAAGCCCGAGCCCGAACCGGCGCTGGGGGCGTATCCAGCGACGCCGGCGCCCAGCTGCGCACTTGTGGTGCCCAGGACACCAAACGCCACCTGGCCGGCTCCGGCGTTGGTGGTCTGGCCCAGGACGCCCGCGGGCGTGTTGGCGGAGGTTGTTCCGCTGGTGCTGCTGACGTTGGTGCCCTGCACACCGTACGTCGCGCCTGTGGCGCCCGTGGCCTGGCCGCGGATTGCGATGGCGCCCGCACTTGTGGACGAGTTGACGCCGCGGACGCCGTTGCCGCCCACGGTCGCGACCGAGCCGTAGACACCGTGCGAGCCGCCCGTTGCCGAGCCGAAGACGCCCGCGGCCGAGGAATTGGAGCTGGCCGAGGTGCCGCGGACGCCGTAGACCTGTCCCGAAGAGCCCGTGGACTCTCCGAAGACGCCGCTGGCATTGGTGGTGGTGCTCGTCGCCTTGCCGCGAACGCCAAACGTCGCGCCCGAGGTGCCCGTCGATTCACCGACGACACCGGCCGCGTCGGCGGTGGTGCTGGTGGTTGCCCCCAAGACGCCGTATCCGATCCCTGTGTTCGCCTCACCGTACACGCCTTTGGCGTCGGTGCCAGTACCGGTGCCGACGACGCCGGTAACGGCGCCCAGGCCTCGGACGCCAACATTTCCGCCCAACCCGGAGACCCCGTCAGAGGTGGCGTCCAGTGAGACGCCGTAGACACCGGCGACGCTGGTGCCGCTGGTCACCGCGTAGATGCCATAGCCCACGGCGGAGGTGCCTTCAAAGGCCGAGCCCGCGGATTGAGAGACCACGCCGCCCGCGGCAGCGCTGGTGAAGTACGCGGCATAATTCGAGACTGTATTGTCGACGGTGAGCGGCACGGCCAGGTACGGCGTGCTGGTCCCGATGCTGACGGCACCTGCCGTGTAGTACGTGTTGCTTCCGCTCAAGGACCACGGCGAAGCGCCGGTAGGACCAGTCGGTCCTGTGGCACCGGTTGCACCGGTCGCCCCCGTCGCCCCGGTCGGGCCCGTCGCACCAGGAGCACCCATCGGACCTTGCGGGCCGGTGGCGCCTGTCGCACCGGCGGGACCGGGGTTGCCCTGCAGGCCCTGAGCGCCCGCGGGGCCGGTCGGTCCGGTGGGGCCGGCAGGACCTGTCGCCGTCGCGGTGGTCTGCACGGAGTTGTCGGGGAATCGAACGCCTGTGGAGTCGACCCGCGTCGCAAGGTTCCCCGCGCCGTCGTACACGCTGATCGTGCCCGCCTCACCGTCGACTTGGGTCGATCGCCGGTTGGTCGAGTCGTAGGTCGAGATCGTGTTGCCCGGGCCATCGTACTGGTAACGGGAGGCGGAGGAGTCGCCGATCTGGAGCGTGCGGCTCGGGGCGTCGTAGGAGTAGTTCGTGGTCACGCCGTCGGGATTCACGTGCGTCGTGCGACGATTGAGGCCGTCGTATTGGTAGCGAGCGCCGGTTGGATCGCCAATCTCAAGGGTGCGGCTCGGGGCGTCGTAGGTGTAGTTGGTCGTGAGGCCGTCGGGATCGACATGGCTCGTGCGACGGCTGAGCCCGTCGTAAGCGTAACGAGCGCCGGCGGGGTCACCGACCATGAGGGTTCGTCCCGCGCTGTCGTAGGTCATCGTCCCGGCGATATCCAGATCGGTCGAAGGAGTCGAGGTGCCGATCCCCACGCGACCGGCCGTGTAGTACGTGTCACTACCCGCCAAGCCCCATGGCGAGGCACCCGTCGGCCCTTGGGCGCCAGTTGCGCCCGTGTTGCCCTGCGGTCCCTGAGCGCCGGTCGCGCCGGTGGGGCCTGTTGCGCCCGTTGCTCCTGTTGCGCCCGGATCACCCTGCGGGCCCTGAGCGCCTGTCGCGCCCGTCGCACCGGCTGCACCCGGATCACCCTGCGGGCCCTGAGCGCCAGTTGCGCCCGTCGCACCGGCTG
>CAYHQQ010000034.1:0-41835 GCA_964358855.1 uncultured Phycisphaeraceae bacterium | reverse complement strand
ACCCCCCACACCACCCACACCACCCAAGTCGGATCAGTGCGGGACTTCCTTGACGGCGTTGCGATTCCAGGCCGGGATGCGAACGACGATGGGACCCGAGCCTTTGCGAAGCTCGCACTGGCAACTCAGGCGGCTGTTGCGTTGCAGGCCCGGGGCCTCCTCGACGCGATCCTCTTCGGCCTCGGTGGCTTCGGCGAAATACTGCATGCCCTGTTCGACATAGACGTGGCAGGTGGAGCAGGCGCAGACGCCGCCGCACGCGTGCTCAATATTGATGCCGGCCTCCAGGGCGACGTCGAGCAGCGACTGTGTGGGCGAGGCCATGACAGTCTGTTCGGGGGCGGACATACCCATGGCGTCGTGGTCGACCGAGAGAAACTTGACTGGGATCTCGGCCGGATTGGCCGCACGATCGACCTGCTTGATGTGCATCGAACCTCCATGCTTTGAACCGTGGAATGGTAGGGTGGCACCGCTCACGGTGGCACCGCCCATGGTGGCACCGCCCATGGTGGCACCGCCCACGGTGGCACCGCCCACGGTGGCACCGCCCATGGTGGCACCGCTCTCCAGAGCGGTGCGTCCGGCGATTCGGAATGCCACCTCACGAAAGCTTGCCACGAAGCATCGCCTGGGCCTCGGGCGTCGCCAGGACCGCCGCGGAGAGTTCGGCCCCTCGAAGGACAAGCCCTTCGTCGAGCGAGCCGTCGAGCTGATTCAGCAGTTCCTTGGTCCTTCGCATCGCCAGAGGCCCGCCCGAAGCGATGCGGGCGGCGAGCTCGGAACTGGCGGCGGTAAGGTCACCAACGGACGGCACGACCTGGTTCACGATGCCGCAGTCCAGGGCCTGTTGCCCCGTCATCAGCCCGCCGCGAAGGAGGATCGCCCGTGCCCGCCCGGCCCCGATCTTGCGCACAAGCCAGGGGGCGACGACCGCAGGGCAGACGCCCAGGTCGACCTCGGGGAAGCCCATCTTGCTGTCGGCGTGGGTGATGGCGAGGTCGGCGACACACGCGAGCCCGCACCCGCCGCCGATGGCCGCCCCGTTGACCACGGCAATGACAACCTGCGGGAGCTTTCGGATTTTGATGGTGAGCTCGGCGAGGGAGCGCAGGAGCTTGAGCGGAAGGCCGGCGGCCAGGCCCTCATCGCTCGAGACGTTTTTGAGATCCATGCCGGCACAGAACGACTTGCCCGCGCCGGTGAGCACAACGACCGTGGCCTCCTGATTCGCGGCGAGCTCGTTCACGCGGGAGTGGAGCGACGCGAGCAGGTCGAGCGAGAGCGCGTTGCGGCTCTCGGGGCGATTGAGCGTCAAGGTCGCGATCTTGCTGTTGTATTCGAGCAGGGCGAGGGTCATGGAGAGTCCTTGATGAAGTACCTTACCTGGTCCACGCGGCCGGAAGCATCGCTCGCTCCTCGTCGCCGCCGGTGAGCGACAAAGAGGCTGTCAGCGCGGCGGCGGCCGAGCCCGCGGTATCGCCCGCGACCACGTCGAGCCACCGGCGGGTCGCCATCATCGCCCCGGGAGGCTTGGCCGCCAGCTCGCCGGCAAGGGCCAGAGCTCTGGGCAAGACCGCTGCGGCATCGGCGAGTGATTCATGAGCGATCCCGACACGAACGCCCTCAGGCCCCGAGACGACCCGAGTGTCGAGCGTCCGCTCTCGGGCCACGCCGTCACCCGCAAGCAGCCGAAGAAACGGCACCGAGACCGCCGGCGAAACACCCAGCTTGAGCACCGGGTACCCGAGCTTCGCATCATCGTTTGTCACCACAAAGTCCGCGGCCCCCAGAAGTGCACACCCGCCCGCCAGGGCCGCCCCGTGTGCGGCGACGACGATTGGGAGTGGCTGGCTTCGCAGGGCGACGATCACCTGCGAAAGGCCGGTGAGGAGCGAGCGCATGACCGAGCCGTCGGGTGCGATCTTGCAGAGCGAGAGATCGAAGCCCGAGCAGAACGCCGGCCCATCGCCCGCGAGAACGATGGCCCGGGCGGGCGTCCGTTCGACGCTCTGGGCGGCCTTGGTGAGCCTGGTGAGCATGTCGGGCGTCAGGGCGTTGCGCCGTTCGGGGCGGGCGATGGTGATGACCGCGACCTGGCCTTGAACCTCGAATCGGATCATGCCGAGGCCCTCGCTTTGGCGACAATCTCACGGGCGAAGTCTCCCGCGACTTCGAGCTTGTCAAGATCGACGTTGGTGCGATAGCCGGCGCGGTGGATCGTCTCGACCAGGAGCCTGGTGTCGATGTTCCCAGGAGCCCTTTTGCCGGGCGTGCTGGCGTAGGGACAGCCGCCCAGGCCCGCAACCGACCCATCGAAGGAACGAACGCCCATGTCGAGGGCGACCTTTACGCACTCGGCGGCACGCCCGAAGGTGTCGTGGAGGTGGAGGGTAATCCACCAGTCGTACCAGTCTTCGTCGTTCCGCTGAGAATCAACAATGCACTTGAGCAAGGCTCGGATCGAATCCGGCGTTGCGGCGCCGATGGTGTCCCCAAGGTCGATCTCCCGGCACCCAAGCCGGTACAGATCAAACGCGACCGTCGTCACGGCTTGCGGCGCGATCGCCCCTTCAAACGGACACGCCACGGCGCACGACACATACCCGCGCACAGCCTCGAATTCCTTGCTCGACCGCGCGATCACCGGCTTGAAGCGTTCGAGCGTCTCGGCGATGCTCGCGTTGGTGTTCTTGCTCGCAAACGTCTCGCTGGCCGAGGTGAACACCGCGATCTTGTTGATCAACAACCCACGGTCACCGCTCAAGGCCATAGCCATCTTGTTCGCGCTGATCGCGGAATCGAGCCCGATCTCGTTGGGGACCAGAGCGGACCAGTAGTCTGTCTTCCGCTTGAGCCTTGTCGCGAGGGCTTCAACCAGTTCGCCCGCGTCGCCGAGTTGGGGAATCCACTTCCTGCTGACAAAGCTGGTCACCTCGACCTCGTCAACGCCCGTGTCAGACAGCAACTCGACGAGGCGCGCCTTGTCCGCGGTGGGGATCACGCCCGGCTCGTTCTGGAGGCCGTCGCGGGGCGAAACATCGGTGATGCGGACGAGCTCGGGCATGCTTTGGAGGGTAGGTCGCGAGGCGATAGTGGCACGGGCTTCCAGCCCGTGGCTTCCCTGTATCATGGGCATCCTGCCCATGCTTCCTATGGTCACAGCTTCCCGCCCGGCTGAGCAAAAACGGGCAGGATGCCCGTGCCACCTATGAAACCCCGCTCTCGCGACAATCGCCCGCTCCACATCGCCGTCCGCGAAACGATGCGGGAGGCGATCTCGCGCGGGAAGTACAAGCCCGGCGAGCGCCTCCCGAGCACGCTCAAGCTGGCCGAAGAAATGTCGGTCTCGCTCGTGACGATGCACCGGGCTATGCAGGAGCTGGTGGCGACGGGCGTGCTGCGCCGGGGCCAGGGACGCGGGACCTACATCCACGAAGACTTCGCGGGCAAGTCACCCAAGACGCAGGGGCTGCGTGTGGGGATGCTGTCGCCCCTGGACTCGAGCCTCACCGACTGGGCCCACGCCCAGATGGTCGAGGGCGTGAGGCAGCGGGCCCGTGACCTTGGCATCGACCTCGTGCTGCTGCGCTCGGGAGGCGACAACCGGGGCGAGTGCGACGGGTACCTGCAGTTCGACCCGACCCAGGAACAGCTGGCAAGACCGATCCGATTCGGCAAGGTCTCCCAGACGCCCAACGCGCTGCTCAGGGTTGTCCTCATCGGCGGACGAGCGGGCGAGACCGAGCACGGCTGCGTCCGGGTCCTGAACGCCGAGATCGGCAAGCGGGCCCTCACGCTCCTGCTCGAGTCGGGGCACCGTCGCCTCGGATTTGTCGCCGCACGAGATGCGGTGAGCGACGCGAGCGCCCTGTGGTCGGGCTTCGCCGAGACGGCCCAGTCCCGGGGCACACCGATCCCCGTATCCGCCTGTGTTCGTCAGGGCACGTGGAAACTCGAAGAGTCGGGGATCGAGCGACTGGCCGAGATCCTGCGAGCCAACAACCGACCAACGGCCATCCTCCCGGGCGGGCACGAGTACGCGCTGGGCGTGTACGAGGCCGCACGCAGAACCGGCCTCTCGATTCCAACAGACCTGTCGGTGATCGGCGTGGACGACCCGCCCAGCGCGAGGCATCTGGCTCCCCCACTGACGACGTTTCGCAGGCCGCTGCTGGAGCTTGGGCGTCTGGCGGTCTCCGAGCTCACCGAGCTGATCGCCAGCCGTGGAAGTTCCCCGCGTCAGGTCACGCTGCCCGGCGAGTTGGTGGAGCGTGAGTCGGTGGCACGCCCGGGTGATCCCGGCCGATAGCGACCCGGCGGCCTCAAGGCGTCAGGCCGAGTCCCGAGGCCGCCGCGGTGTCGAGCATCCACGTGAAGTTCGACGAGGCCGCCCACACACGCGTGATCGGCAGCCGCGGGTCTTTCGTGGATCGCTGCGCGACCGCCCGGGCGATGGTCTCGGCCTTGTCGCTGCCCGCGGCCAAGGTCCACGATTCGCGTGCGGCCGCCAGCGCATCGACCGTCAGCGTCACTCGATCGCGCACCGGAAAGCCCGCCGGCGCGACAGCGGCGACGCCGCGACGCGCCGCATCGCCCGCGAAGTCCCGTCCCGGAAACAGCGACGCCGTGTGCCCGTCGGCGCCCACGCCCAGCAGTACCAGGTCGAACGCGACATGCTCGGCAAGGTACGCGGTGATGAGCTGGTCGTACTCCGCCGCCGCGGCGACCGGGCCAAGCTCGCCCCGGATCCTGCGGACGTTGCTCCCCTGGATCGGCACACGTGAGAGCAACGCCTCGGCCGCGGAGCGGAAGTTGCTGTCCTTGTCGCCCGGGGCGACGCAGCGCTCGTCGCCGAAAAAGACGTGGACATTGACCCAGTCGACGACCTTGGCTCCGGCCGCGAGCAGGGTGTACAGCGCCTTGGGCGTGCTGCCACCCGCCAGAACGATGGAGAAGCGACCGCGCTTGCGGATCGCCGGCGCGGTCGCGGCAATCACGCGGTCGGCCGCCGCACGGCTGAGCGCGGCGAGATCGGGAAAGACCTGGACGTGCCGCGCGATGTCGCTGTCGAGGGGCATAGGCCACTCCAGTCGAGAGCTAGAGATCGGTCCAGCCGCAGCCGCTCTCGGCGAGAAGCTTCTCGGCGGCCGCGGGCCCCCACGAGCCCGCGGGATAGCTATGGACGGGCAGACTGCCATCGATCACCGGGGCGAAGAGCCTCCAGGAAGCCTCGACCTCGTCGTTTCGGACAAACAAGGTCCGGTCGCCGCGCATCACGTCGAGCATGAGGGCTTGATAGGCCTCGGGGAGCTTGCCGTAGGTGTCGCCGTAGCGGAACTGCATCTGCTGGGTCGCGAGCTTCATGCCCTGCCCGGGCATCTTGGTCTGGAACGTGAGGTTGAACCCCTCGTTGGGCTGGAGCGTGATCTCCAGGCGGTTGCAATCGAGCCCGCAGACGATGTACGGGTTGAACACCGCGGCGGGCGGCGAGTGGAAGGTGATGGCGATGCGGGAGGCCTTGCGAGGCAGGCGCTTGCCCGTCCGCATGAAAAACGGCACGCCGTTCCATCTCCAGTTGTTGATGTGAAAGCGTGCCGCGGCAAACGTCTCGATCTTGGAATCCGGTGCGACCCCCTGCTCCTCGCGGTACCCAAGCAGCGACTTGCCGTTCAATTGTCCCGCCCCGTACTGCCCCATGATCACGTCGTCACGCGTGATGGGCGACATCGACTGGAGCACCTTGATCTTCTCGTTGGCGACGGCGGTTCCGTCGAGCACGGCGGGCGGCTCCATCGCCGTGAGGGCGAGCAGCTGCATCATGTGGTTCTGCATGATGTCCCGCGTCGCCCCGACCTTGTCATAGAACGACCCGCGCCCCTCGACTCCAAGCTCCTCGGCGACGGTGATCTCGACCTGCTTCACCCGGTCGCGGTTCCAAAGCGGCTCCCACAGGGCGTTGCCGAACCGGAAGGCGATGATGTTCTGCACCGTCTCCTTGCCCAGGTAGTGATCCAGGCGATAGACGCTCGACTCATCGAAAAAGCGGTGGATCAGCGCGTTGAGCTCGACCGCCGACGCGAGATCGTGCCCGAACGGCTTCTCAACGACCAGTCTCGTCCAGCCCTTGGACTGGTTGAGCCCCGACTTGCCGAACGCGTCGATCGTGGGCGGGAACGCGACCACCGGCAGGGCCAGATAGAAAACCCGGTGCTGATAGAGCCCGTGCGCCGCCTCGATCTCCTCGATCCGCTTGCGCAGCGCGACAAAGGCCTCGGGGCCCCCGTCGCCCAGGGTCTGGAAATAGACCGAGGCATTCACCCACGCCGCGGCCTTGTCGTTGGCGATGCCGTGATCGATGAGCGACTTCTTGACACTCTCGCGAAACGCCGCGTCGTCCAGCCCCGCTCGCGCCACACCCAGCACGATCGCCCTGCCCCTGGCCGGCCCCGACTCATCCAGGTGATAGAGCGAAGGCAACACCTTGCGGTGCGCCAGATCGCCCGTCGCCCCAAAGCAGATCAGCATGTGCCGTTCTGGAACCGACGCGCTCATCAATGCCCGCCCTTCTGCATCGCGTGCCCGCCGAACGCGTTGCGCATCACCGACAGCATCCGGTCGCCGTAACTCTCCGCGTCACGCGAACGCAGGCGGGCCAGGAGGCTCAGCGTGATCACCGGAGCGGCCACGTCAAGGTCGATCGCCTCGGCCACGGTCCATCGTCCCTCGCCGCTGTCGCTCACAAAGGGCTTCACGTCGGCGAGCGTCTGGTCCTGCTTGAGTGCGTCGGCGGTGAGATCGAGCAGCCAGGATCGCACCACCGAGCCGATCTTCCACACCTCGGCGACCTGCGAGAGATCCAGCTTGAGGTCCGTCTTCTTGTGCATGATCGCAAAGCCCTCGGCAAAGGCCTGCATCATGCCGTACTCGATGCCGTTGTGCACCATCTTGACAAAGTGCCCGGCCCCGCTGGGGCCCACATGCCCCCAGCCCTGGTCCTTGCCCGGGGCGAGAGTCTCAAAGACGGCGCGGAGCCGCTCGATGGGTTCCTTGCTCCCGCCGATCATCATGGAGTAGCCGTTGGCCAGGCCCCACACGCCCCCCGAGGTGCCGCAGTCAACAAAGTGCATGTCCCGGGCGGCGAGTTCGGCAAACCGGCGCTGGCTGTCCTTGTAGTTGGAGTTCCCGCCGTCGATGATGCAGTCGGAACCCTTGAGCATCGGAACCAGCTTGGCGATCGTCTCGTCCACGGGCTTGCCCGCGGGGATCATCAGCCAGACATGCTTGGGCTTGCCCGCGGGCCCCAAAAGCGAGACGGCCTCAGCCAGCGTCTTGGCCCCCGTGCCCCCTTTGGCCACCAGCCGGGCCACCGCCTCGGGCGACGGGTCGAAGACGACAACCTTGTGCCCACCCTTGAGCAGACGCTCGGCCATGTTTCCACCCATCTTGCCCAGGCCGATCATTGCGATTTCCATGCGTTTTGCTCCTGCGGGTCGATTGCGAACGGGTCGGTTTGAACCCTTGAGAAGGCGTGCGACCGGGATCAGGCCAAGGGTCACGGTAGCATCGGCCCGCGGGGCGATGGCCGATTAGAACCGGGGGGGGTCCGGGCGTTGCACCGCCCTTCTGGGCGGTGTCCAAGGCCTCCAGACACCCGCCGCCAGAAGCCCGGTGCCACGGATCAAAGTCCGGAATTGATTCTGCCGATGAAGACTGCTAATGTTCGGGCACTTCCCGCCGGGCGGGGAGTCCAACACGCGATATGAGCTTGGTTTCAGCCATCCCCAGCCGATCCTTTGCGAGCCTCGCCTCGCCGGCTGTGGTCGCGTCCAAATCCGTCAAATCCAGCAAAGCCAGCGGGAAAGCGAAAGCTTCCTCCGGCGACGCCGTGTTTGATGGGTGATCCCCCCTCCCTTGAGGTTCGATCGATCCACACACAGGCCCGCCGGACAATTCCGGCGGGCCTGATCTCTTTTGGTTCCACTCACCCCCTTTCAGAAGGAAATGACCATGCCCGAAACCCTCTCCACCGCCACCGCCCCCTGCACCTGCCCCGAGTGTGCCGGAACCGTTCCCTTTAGCCGCGCCCCGATGCGCGGCGAGGTCGTCCGGTGCCCCGATTGCTCCGCCGAACTCGAGATCACGGGCATCGCCCCGGTTTCCCTGACCCTTGCCCCCACCGTCGAGGAAGACTGGGGCGAGTAAGCCAAGAGACGCCCGCCGCATCCTTGCCACCGACGGTTCCTTGCCACCCAACCTTCAACCCAGGACCCTCCCTTGCGACTTGCCATTCTGGTCTCACGAATACGCGTCGAAGAACGTCTGCTCGCCGACGAGCTGACCAGCCGCAACATCGAGCACGAGCTTGTCGATGTGCGTGAACTTTCCTTCGACGTGCACGATCGGAACTACCCGGGCCTCAAGGGGCTTGCCTCGTTCGACGCCGTCATGGAGCGGTGCATCAGCCAGACTCAGGCGGTCACCACCATTCGGATCCTCGAGCGTTTCGGCGTGCCCTGCGTGAACCGATCGAGCGTGATCGAGAACTGCGGCGACAAGCTCACCACGTCGCTGCTGCTGGCCCAGGCTGGCGTTCCCACGCCCCGCGTGCGGGTCGCGCTCGAGCCCGAGTCGGCCCTGGCGGCGATCGAGGAGATGGGCTACCCGGTCGTGCTCAAGCCCACCGTCGGCTCGTGGGGACGACTCCTGGCCCGGGTCAACGATCGCGACGCCGCCGAGGCCATCCTCGAGCACAAGGCGACGCTGGGCTCGGTGCAGCACGGGGTCTTCTACATCCAGGAGCACATCGACAAGCCCGGACGCGACCTCCGCGTCTTTGTCGTCGGCGGCGAGTGCATCGCCGCCATCGCACGCGCGAGCGAGCACTGGATCACCAACACCGCTCGGGGCGGCAAGGCCTCGGCCTTTGCCATCACGCCCGAGATCGACCAGTTCTGCCGCGGCGCGGCACGGGCGGTCTCCGGCGGGCTCACCGACTCCATCCTGGCGATCGACCTGCTCGAAACAAGCGATGGACGCGTGCTGGTCAGCGAGGTGAACCACACGATGGAGTTCCGCAACTCCATCGAGCCCACGGGCGTCAACATCCCCGGACGGATGATCGACCACGTGGTGGCGGTCGCCCGCGGGGGCACTCCGCGGGTCACGGCCGGCGAGCTCGAGGCCAAGCCCTCGGCGGCGCTGAGCTCGCGTTCTTCGCAGGGGGTCGCATGAGCCAGTCCACCAGTGGCCGCCTCCGGGCCTCGATCGTCGGCGGGTCGGGCTACGGCGGGGGCGAGGTGCTCAGGCTGCTCCTGGACCACCCGCACGTCGACGTCGCCGAGGTGACCTCCAGGCAGCACGCCGGCGAGTTCGTGCACACCAGCCACCCCAACCTCCGCGGACGCACCCGCCTGCAGTTCATCCCACCCGTCGAGCTCGCCCCGTGCGACGTGCTTTTCCTGTGCGCCCCACATGGCGAGGCCGCCAAGGAGATCGAGCGGTACGCGGAGCTTGTGGGCCCGGCCGGACGCATCATCGACCTCTCCGCGGACTTTCGCCTCCGCGATCCCGCCGCCTACGAACGCTGGTATGGCCAGGCGCATCCCGCACCGGCGTGGCTCGATCGGTTCGTCTACGGCCTGCCCGAACTCCACCGCTCACAGCTCAAGGGCGCCCGCTTTGCCAGCGGCGTGGGGTGCAACGCGACGGCGATCAACCTGTCGCTCCTGCCGCTGGCCCGGCGAGGGCTCATCGAACGGGCGATCGTCGATCTCAAGGTCGGCTCGTCGGAGGGGGGCAACGCCAGCACTCCCAACAGCCACCATCCCGAGCGGCGCGGGGCGATCAGATCGTTCTCGCTCACCGGACACCGCCACCAGGCCGAGGTGCGCCAGGAACTCATGGACTCCCACGGGTCGTCCTTCACCCTCGACATGTCGATCACGTCGGTCGACACCGTGCGGGGCGTGCTCTGCACCGGGCACGTGATCCTCCGCGAAAGAATCGACGAAAAGGCCCTGTGGAAGCTCTTCCGCGAGACCTACGCCGGCGAGCCCTTCGTCCGCATCGTCAAGGACCGCTCGGGCCTCCACCGCTATCCCGAGCCCAAAATCCTCTCGGGCAGCAACCACGCCGACGTGGGCTTTGAGATCGACGCCGACACCGGACGCGTCGTCGTACTGGCCGCGATCGATAACCTCATGAAGGGAGCGGCCGGCTCGGCGGTGCAGTCCATGAACCTCATGTGCGGCTTCGAAGAAACCGCCGGGCTTGGCTTCGCAGGATTGCATCCGATCTGACCATCGACCTTTCATCCGACTTCTACCACATGCCACGCAGCACACAGCACCCAGCACGCAGCACACAGCACGACGAAAACCTCATGACCACCGCACCCACAAGTTCACCGCCCTCCCCAGCCTCGGGCGTCACGCCTCCGATCATCGTCGTCAAGCTCGGCGGTTCGCAGGGCATCGACCTGGACGCGTTCGCCACCGACGCGGCGGCCTCGATCCGCGCCGGCCATCGCCTAGTCATCGTCCACGGCGGATCGCACCAGACCAACGTGCTCTCCGAGCAGCTCGGTCACCCGCCCAGGTTCATCACCTCGCCCAGCGGACACACCAGCCGGCGTACCGACCGCCGCACGCTCGAGATCTTCCAGATGGCCTGCCGCGGTCAGCTCAACCAGCAACTCGTCGAACGCCTCCAGCGGCTGGGCGTCAACGCCGTGGGCATGTCGGGAATGGACGGGCGGCTCTGGGAGGGCAATCGCAAGCCCGCGATCCGCTCGGTGGAGAACGGGCGGACGGTCGTGATCCGCGACGACTTCACCGGGACCGTCGAAACCGTCAACGTCGGGCTCCTGCGGATGATGCTCAACGCGGGGTACACACCCGTTGTCTCACCGCCGGCGATCAGCGTCGAGAGCGAGCCGATCAACGTCGACGCCGATCGGGCCGCGGCCCAGACCGCGGCCGCGCTGGGCGCCGGCACGCTCCTCCTGCTCTCCAACGTGCCCGGGCTGCTCCGCAAGTTCCCCGATGAATCCTCGCTCATCACACACATCCGCCGCCCCGAGGTCCAGGCGTACATCGAGCTCGCCGCGGGGCGGATGAAGAAGAAGGTCATGGGCGCGGGCGAGGCTCTCAAGGGCGGCGTGGGCCGCGTCGTCATCAGCGACGCCAGGATCGACAGGCCCATCACGCGGGCGCTCACGGGCGCTGGGACGGTGTTCGAATGACGCGTACGTCTGGAATGTCGGCCTTCGAAAGGGCGACGGCCCGCGCGAACTTCACCGACGAGGACGCCGTGTCCCTGCTGTACGGCATGGTCGCCATCGAGAGCCTCAGCGGGAAGGAATCGGCGGTGGCGATGCACATCGCCCAGCGGATGCACTCGATGGGCCTCTCCGCCTCGATCGACGAGGCCGGCAACGCCGTGGGGGTCGCCATCAAGCCGGGAAGGCAGCCCACCGCTCCCTCGCAGGACATTGTCCTGCTGGGACACATGGACACCGTGCCGGGTCGGATTCCAGTCCGCATCGAAGGGGACATCCTGCACGGACGCGGCAGCGTGGACGCCAAGGGCCCGCTGGCGGCCTTCATCGTCGCCGCCGCGACGGCGACCTTGCCCCCGGGCGTGCGGGTGGTGGTCATCGGCGCTGTCGAAGAGGAGGCCGCGACCTCTCGCGGCGCACGCCACGCGGCGAGCGCCTATCGACCCGCCGCGTGCATCATCGGTGAGCCCAGCCACTGGGACGGCGTCACGCTGGGGTACAAGGGGCGTCTGGTGGTCGACCTTGCGATCAAGCGCGGGAGCACACACTCGGCCGGACCCGACGCAACACCGGCGGAGAGTGCCGCGGGGTGGTGGCACGCGGTCCAGGAAGCGTCCAAGGCGCTGACACCTGGGGCCAAGGGCGCGTTCGACTCGGTCCAGCCACGCCTGCGGTCGTTCAACACGACGAGCGACGGGCTGGCGGAGACCGCGAGCCTGAACGTCGGATTCCGACTTCCGCCGGGCGTGACACCGCTTGGCGTCGAGGCCATGTGCCGCGCGATCGCCGCGGAACGCGACGATTGTGCCGACGTTGTGCTGCGGTGCTCAGCCCCCGAGGTCGCCCACGTCGTCGACCGCGCAAGTCCCGTCGCCCGCGCTCTGTCCAACGCCATCCGCGACCACGGCGGAAGTCCAAGGCCCCGCGTCAAGACCGGCACCTCGGACATGAACGTCGTGGGACCGGTCTGGAACTGCCCGATCGCGGCCTACGGGCCCGGCGATAGCGCGCTGGACCATACACCCGGCGAGCACATCTCCATCGCCGAGTATCTGCGTTCGATCCAGGTTGTGCGGACCGCGATCGAGTCGCTGGCGCGCGAGATCGCGCTCCGCCCGGCGGAGTAACGCCGATCACAGCTGCCTGAGAAACCGCACGTCGTTCTCAAAGAGCATGCGGATGTCAGGGATCGCGTACTTGCCCATCGCCAGGCGCTCGATGCCAAAGCCAAACGCAAAGCCCGTCCACTCCTCGGGATCCACGCCGCACATGCGCAGCACGTTGGGGTGGACCATTCCGCACCCACCCAGCTCCATCCACTTCACCGGCAGATCGGGGCGGAGCTGGACGAGGATCTCGAACTGTGCCGAGGGCTCGGTGAAGGGGTAGAACGTGGGCGTGAATCGCACCTCGGCCTTCTCACCGAAGTACGCGCGGATGAACTGGTAGAGCGTGGTCTTGAGGTCGACCATCGAGAGCTTGCGCTCCACGCAGAGCCCTTCGAGCTGGTGGAACATGAACGAGTGAGTCGCGTCGACGGTGTCGGGGCGGTAGACCCGCCCGGGCGAGACGACCTTGATGGGCGTCTTGAGACGCCCGCCGTCGCGACGGACCATCTCCTCCATCACGCGGACCTGTACCGTGCTCGTCTGGCTCCGCATCATGCGCGGCGACGCCGCCCCCCCACCTCCAGCATCGCCGACATCGTCGACGTAGAAGTTGTCGGCGGGATCACGAGCCGGATGGGCCGCGGGAATGTTCAGCTTCACGAAGTTGTGGTCGTCGTCTTCGACCTCGGGGCCGGTCGCAACCTCGAATCCCATGCGTCCAAAGACGTCGACGAGCTCGTCGATCACGCGGGTGATGATGTGACGCCGCCCGGGGCCATAGCTCGTGATCGAGCCCGGCTCGGTGACGTCGACGAGTTCCTCGGGCGTCGAGACGCTGCCCGACGCGGCCTTCCTGGCGCTGAAGGCTTCCTCCAGGGCTGCACGCGCCTGGTTGAGCCTGGCGCCTACCGCGGGCTTCTGCTCCTTGGGCACATCCTTGAGCCCCGACATCAACGCCGCGAGCTTGCCGGACTTGCCCAGAATCGCAAGGCGCCACGCCTCGAGCGCCTCGGCGCCCGTGGCGGCCTGGAGCGATCCGGTGGCCTGGGCCTGGAGTTGGTCGATCTGTTCGATCATGGGCCAAGAGTAGACGCCAACGCCCCACCAAAGACAACCTTTCACCAAAGACAAGTCCCCACCAAAGACAACGCCCGCCATGAATGGCGGGCGTCGTTGAACTCAATCGATTGAGTCTGCGATCAGAGCTTGCTCAGTTCTTCTTCTCGGCCGTGCTGGCGGAGCAGGAGCCGCCGCCGCAGGATTTCTTCTCGCCGACCATGCCGGGGGCGGCCTTGGCGGCTTCGGTGGAGCTGCAGCAGGCCTTCTTCTCGCCCGACACGGCGCCCGCGGCGGGGGTCGAACTGGTCGTGGTGGAAGAACAACCGGCGAGAACAGCGGCAACGGCGACGAGAGCAAAGACACGCTTCATGGGAAACTCCTGATGGTGCGTACCCGACATGGGACGCGGTTTGTACTGATACCACGCTCGGGCAGACATGCCCGCGGTACATCATACCGGTGTCGGACGCAAAAGGTTCGGGAATTTGTGGACCTACCGGTTTCCGAACATCTGGCCCCAAAAAAAGTGACGCCCGGTCGGACCGGGCGTCTTTGGGAAGCTGAGTTTCTCGAGCAAATCAGGCGGCCGGGGCGGCCTGCTTGCGGACCTTGGCGGCGAACGCCGTGCGCTTATCGGCCGTACGACGCCGGGTGCTCGCCTTGCCGCCGATCTCGGGGCCTTCCTCGTTGCCGACGAACTGCAGGAGGCAGAGCTCGGCCCCGTCACCGATGCGGTGCTTGCCCAGGCGGACGACGCGGGTGTAACCGCCGGTCCGGTCGGCAAACCGCTTGGCGACGTTGTTGACGATGTGGGCGGTGAGCGAGGGGGCCTTGCGCAGCTCGCCGTAGCGGTTGCGCTCGACCTTGCTCGACTCGGGAACGTCGAAATAACCCTCGGCCCGCTCGCGGAGAGCGGCCACGGAGGCCTTCTCGGCGTCGGTCGCGGTCTTGGAGACGTAGAGCCACTCAAAGGCCTTGCGATCGCGACCGAGCTTGGCGGCGATCTGACGGTGGGCGTTCATCCCGCCGGCCTTGGCGATGGTGATGATCTTCTCGACCATCGGCTTGACGCACTTGGCCCTTTGCTCGGTCGTGACGATCTGGCCGTGTTGGAACAGCCCGATCGCCAGGTTCCTGAGCGTCGAGAGACGGTGGGCCGTGGTTCGGCCAAGTCGGTATCCAGCCCTGCGGTGACGCATTTGACAACTCCACTATCCGTGCCGCCCGGCGACTAGGTCCGGGTCGGGCCTTGATTCTAGCTCTGCCGGTCGCGGCTTTCCGCCCGCGGCAGTTTGTACCGAACCCAAACCATTCACAAGCCCCGGTAGGACCCAAGGCCCCGCCTTACTGGGCAGGAATCTCGGGCTTGATCACCTGGTACCCGTCGGGGAGGGCCATACCAAGGTCGAGATTGATGTCGAGCAGCTTGCGCTTGACCTCTCGGAGCGACGTCTTGCCAAAGCTCCGCAGCTTGAGCAGGTCGGCCTCGCTCTGCACCACCAGCTGGGCAACGTTGTCGATCCTCGCCGACTCCAGGCAGTTGCTGGCGCGAACCGAGAGCTCCAGCTCGCTGACGTTCATGTTCAGCTTGCGGATGAGATCCTCGTCGACGCTCGCGGCCGCCGCGGCCTCGGTCGAGACGCGCTCCTCGCCCAGGTCGAAATACTGGACGAAGGGATTGAGGTGCTTCCTCAAGATCTTGCCGGCCTCGACCATCGCCATCTCGGGCGTGACCGTGCCGTTGGTCCAGATCTCAAGCGTGAGCTTGTCGTAGTTGGTCCGCTGACCGACGCGGGTCTCTTCGATCTTGTACCGCACCCGCTGCACGGGGGAGTACAGAGCGTCCACGTGGATCAGCCCGACCTCCTGGTCGGCATCGCGGTCGTACATCTCGCCCGCGGGAACGTAGCCCCGGCCCTTGCCGACGCGAAGCTCCATCTCAAACTCGACCTTCTCAGTCAAGGTCGCCAGCACCAGGTCCTTGTTGAGGATGGTGATGGCGGTGTCGGCCTGGATCATGTCGGCCGTAACCTCGCCGGGCCCGCGGGCGGCGAGCTTCATCGTCTTGGGCTCATCGCCGTCGAGCTTGACGACCAGGTTCTTGACGTTCAGAACGACGTCGGTGACGTCCTCCATCACGCCGGCCATGCTCTGGAACTCGTGCTGAGCCCCCTTGAGCTTGATGGAAGTGACCGAAGCGCCCTCCAGGCTCGACAGCAGCACGCGCCGGAGCGCGTTGCCGATCGTCGTCCCGAAACCACGCTCGAACGGTTCAACAGTAAAGCGGCCGTAGGTGTTTGTCGTGTGCCGAGGATCGGCGACCACCCGCGACGGCAACTCAAGTCCGCGCCAACGGAACCTCATGCGATGTCCCCGTGTTCAGCAGTACCGCGATTGACGGACGCCCCTATCGGTTCTCGGTGCGGCCTGATCCTGCTGAGTGATCCGGCACGCCCCTTCTGCCCGTGGGCGACATTGTTCTCAACGTAATGCGGCCGGGGCCTGTGCCCTGGCCGATGTTCTCTCGATCAGACGCGCCGACGCTTGGCGGGACGGCAGCCGTTGTGGGGAACCGGCGTGTGGTCTTCCACCGCCGTCACCCGCAGGCCCGTCGCGACCAGCCCGTTCACGGCGCTCTCGCGACCCTGGCCGGCGCCCTTGATCCTGACCTCGACCTCGGTCATGCCCATCTTGCGGACCTTTTGCCCGCAGGTCTCGGCGGCACGGGTGGCGGCAAAGGGCGTGCTCTTGCGGCATCCCTTGAAGCCGATGGTGCCCGCGCTGTCCCAGGCGACGGTCTCGCCGTTCATGTCGGTGATGGTCACGATCGTGTTGTTGTTGGTCGACCGGATGTGGACGATTCCACGGACCACATTCTTGCGTACTTTCGCCTTCGCCATCGTTCCCTCGCTGCGGATCATCCGACCACTGGTGTCGTCCCCGCGCTCGATCTCTCACAAACTGTCCCGGGAACCCTCGTCCGGCCCCACGATGGAGCGCGGCGGAAAGCACCGGGGACGCTGATTACTTCGCCTTGACGCTCTTCTTGCCCGCAACCGTCTTCTTCTTGCCCTTGCGCGTGCGTGCGTTGGACTGGGTCCTCTGCCCGCGGACCGGCAGGCCCTTGCGGTGGCGATCGCCCCGGTAGGACTTGATGTCCTTGAGACGCTGCACGTTCTGGCTCACCTGACGACGCAGGGCGCCCTCGACGAGATAGTTCGTGTCGATGATGCCCGTGATCAAAGCGAGCTGCTGCTCGCTGACCTCGTTGGCACGCAGCTCGGGATTGATCTTCGCTTCCTCGAGGATCAGCTTGGCGACGTGGGCACCGATGCCGTGCACGTACTGCAGCGCGAAGAGGATTTTCTTCTTGTCCGGAACGTCAATACCCGCAATACGTGGCACGCCTTCGCTCCAATCTGAGGTCGCGGCGTGCTCGACGCCGCGTCCGAATGCTCAACAATCCCGCTGCGACACCGTTGGCGGGTGACTCAGCCCTGAACCTGCTTGTGCTTGGGGTCCGACTTGCAGATCACGCGCAGCTTTCCCTTGCGCCGCACGACCTGGCAACTTCCGCAGACCCGACGAACGCTCGATTTGACCTTCACGGCTCACCTTTCAGGCCGGACACCAGGCTCGGGAACTTTCCCCGCTCGCCGGCACCACTTGGCTCAAAGTTGCTTTGAAAACCGACCCGGAACAGAACCCCTGACAGGCCGGAAACGCCCTTTGGCGCCCCCCGATCCGCCCGAGGCAAGAGGTGACTATAGGCAAGGGCCCGATGGCTGTCACCTTTCTTCACAAAATCCGAAAATCGTCCACCCAGGGCCGTACGAGGTCACAGGCCAGGCCGCCTGACAAAATGCGATCACTTACCTGCGGTTTCCCTGATACCCGCCGCCGCCCGGCGCTCCGCCGTAGCCGCCCGGAGGGCCGCCGCCACCACCGCCCCCGCTATGGCGGAAGGTGATCCGGGCCTTGGTCAGGTCGTAGGGGCTGATCTCGACGGTGACCTGATCGCCCGGGAGGATCCGGATGTAGTTCATGCGCATCTTGCCCGAGACGTAGGCCAGGACCTGGGTCTTCTGCTCGTTGGGCAGCTGGACCTTGAACATGGCGTTGGGCAGGGCCTCGGTGACCACACCCTCGAACGTGAACTTGTCATCCTGTTTGCCCATTCGGCCTTTGACCCTTCTTTGGTAACCAATCGAACTCTCTAGCGGCTGCGGGGACCGCGGATCTCTTCGCCGCCGCTGAGGAACCCCGAGTAATTCCGCATGAGGAGATTCGCCTCGATGCGCTGCAGGAAGTCGAGCGTGACGCTCACGACGATGAGCAGGCCCGTGCCGCCCAGGAAGTGCGTGATGGTCTGGCTCACACCCAGATTCTTGTTGATGATGAGCGGCAGCACCGCGATGAGCCCCAGGAACGCCGCACCGACAAAGGTGATCCGCATCATCACCGACTGCAGATACTCGGCGGTGCGTGGCCCCGGACGCAGGCCCGGGATGAACGAGCCGTGCTCTTTGAGCTGCTTGCTCATGTCGTCGGGGCTGACCTGGACAGTGATCCAGAAGTAGCTGAAGAAGTAGACCATCGCGATGTACAGCAGCACGTACGGGAACTCGCCCGAGGAGAAGTTGTTGTTGAGCCACAGCGCGCTTCGGGCGAACCAGCCCGTGGGGTCGGTGGTCCGGTCGGCGTATTCCTTGATGTACGAGAAGAAGACGCCCGGGAACATCATGAGCGTGCTGGCGAAGACCACGGGCATGACGCCGCCGTGGTTGAGTTTGAGCGGCAGAAAGCTGCGCTGCCCGCCATACACCCGCATGCCCTTGGTGTGCTTGGCCTGCTGGACGGGGATGCGGCGCTGCGCGACGGTCATGATGACCGAGCCCGCGGTGATGGCGACGAAACCGATCATGATGCCCACGAGTCCCGGGAAGCCGAGCTTCTGGGGGTCTCCCGGCTCGAACGTGCGGTAGATCTCGATGATCGCCGCGGGCATGCTGCCCAGGATGCCCGCCATGATGATCATCGACACCCCGTTGCCGATGCCGTGCTTGTCGATCTGCTCGCCCAGCCACATCAGGAAGATGGTGCCGGCCGAAAGGGCGGTGACCGCCATCATCCACCACAGCGGGCTGGAGATCACCTGCGGGTAGATCAGACCCATCCGCTGGAGATACACGAGCCAGCCCACGCCCTGGATGATGCAAAGACCCAGGGTCGCGTAACGCGTCCACTCCATGATCTTCTGACGCCCGGTGGGCCCTTCTTCCTGGAGCTTCTTGAGCTGCGGCATCGCCGAGGCCATGATCTGGAAAATAATCGACGCGGTGATGTACGGAGCGATGCCCAGCCCGAAGATCGTCGAGTGGGAGAGCGCGCCCCCCGAGAACGTCGCGACATACTGCGTCAGACGGCTCAGCGCCGAGTCCTCGGCCATGCTCTCAAAGAGCTTCTTCATCTGCTCCTGGTTCACACCGGGCAGCGGAATCCAATGCCCGATACGGAACACGACGAGCATGCTCAGCGTGAAGAGCACCTTGGACCGAAGTTCGGCAACCTTAAAGACGTTGAGCAACGTCTGGAGCATCGAGACACCTCAACTCGGATCTGTCGGCTCCGCCCTGTGCGAGGTCGGTGGCGGGCCGCTCAGTCCATCCTTTTTGCACACGAAAGAAGGCACACATCGGCCCTTGCAGGCCCAAAACAAACGCCGCCGGAACCCACGTTCGAGGGGCACCGGCGGGTAAGATCACGCAACCTGTCTTGCTGAAACTCTGAAAGCCGGGTCCAAGTCTAGGCATCACCCTTGGGTTTCTCTGCCTTGGGGGCCTTCGCGGGCTTCTCAGCAGGCTTCTCGCCACCCTTGGCGGCCGGCTTTTCAGCGCCCTTGGCGCCCTTGGCATCCTTGGCACCCTTCGCGTCGGCGCCAGGTTCGGCCGCGGGAGCAACCGGCACCTTGGCCTTGGAGCCACGCTTGAGCTTCTTGGTGAGATTCTTGGGCGAGTGGTCGTCGGAGTTGCGGTCGATGCCGCGGACCATATCGCGACGCGTGCCCAGCTCGTTGACCTTGCCGCCCGCGCCCTCGATGAGCTTGCGGGCGTTGGCCGTCACACGGCTGCACGTCACATCGAGCTTCACGCGGAGGCCTTCCTCGCCGACCTCGCCCAGGATCTTGAGATCACGGCTGTCGTCGCGGATGAGTCCGGCCTTCTGCATCGTCTCGAGATTGACCGTGCCGCCCTTGGCGAACGACGCGTGCGCGACGATGTCGGCGATGTTGACGGTCCAGAACTTGGTCTTGAAGGGGGCGTTGGTGAACCCGAACTTGGCGAGCCGGCGGAAGAACGGCATCTGCCCGCCCTCGAACGACAGCTTGCGTGCGTGGCCCGAACGCGCCTTGGCGCCCTTGGCGCCGCGTCCTGACTGCTTGCCGTGGCCCGAGCCCTCGCCGCGACCGACGCGCTTGCGGTCTTTGTACTTGCCGGCCAGGACGGTGATGTCGTGGATCATCATGACGTGAAACTCCAGCTCGTTCTCTTCACCGACACGCCGCCGAAACGGCGAGTCGGACTTCTGACTGTGGGAACAACTTCAAATGCAACTTCAAGAAACTCAGGTGGGAGTGCCGCCGGCGGGTGCCGCCGGAGCCGCGGGAGCGGCCGGTGCACCCTGGTCAGAACCACCACGAGGACCACCGCCACCACCACCACCCTGGCCGCCGCGTCCGCCGCCGCCGCCACCCGAGCCGCCGCGACCGCCGCCCCCACGACCGCCGCCGCCGCCGCGACCCTTGCGCTCCTGGCCCAGCGTGTTGATCGGGCCCTTCATCTTCTGGCCCTTGCTCGAGGACGTGAAGGCCTTGCCGGCCTCAATCTTGTGCTCAATCTCCGACGGGCCCAGCACGACGCCGCGAGCCTTGCCAACGTCCTCACGCTGCTTGAGCTGCTTGAGGCCGTCGAAGATCGCCTTGACGACGTTGAACGCGTTGGTCGACCCGTAGCACTTGGTGAGGCAGTCGGTGACGCCGCAGATTTCCAGCACGCTGCGGACGGTGCCGCCCGCGACGACGCCCGTGCCCGGGCTGGCGGGGATGAGACGGACCTTGGAAGGACCAAACTCACCTTCAACAGCGTGCGGAATCGTGCCGCCGGCCATCGGGACCGTCAGCATCGCGTTCTTGGCGTACTTCTCGGCCTTCTCGACGGCCTGGGGAACTTCCTTCGACTTGCCGTAGCCAAAGCCGACCTTGCCCTTGCGGTCGCCGGCAACAACAAGCGCGCCGAAGCTGAAGCGACGACCACCCTTGACCGTCGCCGACGTGCGATACACGCCCACGGTCGTGGTCTCGGTGCCGCCGCGTTCCTCCTGGAACCCGCCTGATCTGGACTGCATCTGCGTCATGACTTCATTCCTGTCGTGCACCCGGATTCTCGCCCGGATCGCACGCCTTTTTCCCTGCGACTAGCTCACCCACCCACCTCTTAGAACACCAGCCCGCTCTTTCGCGCCGCGTCGGCCAACGCCTTCACCCGCCCGTGGAACTTGAATCCGCGACGATCGAACACGACCTTCGACACGCCCTTGGCCTTGGCACGCTCGGCAACCTTCGCCCCGACAGCCTCTGCCGCGAGCTTGTTGCCGGTCTTGGCGACGCCCAGATCCTTCTCTGTGGTCGAGGCGGCCGCGAGCGTCTTGCCCGAGAGATCATCGATGACCTGGGCGTAGATGTGCTTGACGGACTTGAAGACCGCAAGCCTGGGACGCCCGGCGCCGCCGAAGACCTGACGGCGAATCCGAACAACCCGCCTCGCACGCCGAACTGTTTTGGTCTGCTGCTTGTCCATCTGCCTTTACCTCTGCACGGGACGCCTGTCCCGAAGTTCGAACCCAAATCCAAACCAGATTGCCAACCAATCGCGACACCACCGCACCAAACTCTCGCATCAGGCGCCGAACTGCTTGCCCTGCTTGCGCTTGATCACCTCTTCGAGATACTTGATGCCCTTGCCGTTGTAGGGCTCGGGCTTCTTCTTCGACCGCATGGTCGACGCGAACTGACCGACCGTCTGCTTGTCCGCCCCGACGATCTTGACGGGAGTGACCTCACCCACCGACTTGTCGACCGTGACGGTGAGCCCATCGGGAATCTGCAGAATCACGGGGTTCGCAAAGCCGCAGACGAGCTTGATCGTCTTGCCCGAAACCACCGCCGACCAGCCGGTCCCGACGACCTGCATCTGCCGCTCGTACCCCTTGGTGACGCCTTCCATCATGTTGGCGATGTGGGCGCGGGTGGAGCCCCAGCTGGCCTTGGCCTGCCAGTTGTCCTTGGTGACCCCGTCGGCCATCGAAACGGTGACGCTCTTGGCGCCCTCGTCGACCGCCACCTTCAGTTCGGGCCGAAAGGTGTAGCTGAGCTTGCTCTTGGCGCCGGCGACCTCGACGGTCGTGCCCTTGAGCGAGACCTTGACGCCCGCGGGAATCTCGACTGGTTTTTTACCGATTCGTGACATCGAAACCTGCTCCTGTCGCGTGCGGCTCACCGGCGACATGCCGGGCTTCCGCGATCAACTTCCAAATCATCCGGACCGATACCCGCCTTCAACCTTCAGACTTACTCGACCACGCACAGGAGCTCGCCGCCGATGCGCTCCTCGCGGGCCTTGCGGTCGCTCAAGACGCCGCGGGAGGTCGAGACGATCGCGATGCCCAGCCCGCCCAGGGGCTTGGGAATCGCCTCGACGCCCGTGTACACGCGCCGCCCGGGCTTGCTCATGCGCAGCAGCTTGTGGAACAAGGGCTGCCCGCCGGGCCCGTAGCGCAGCTTGATCTTGATCAGCCCCTGGCGTCCGTCCTCGACGACGTCGAAGCCCTCGATGTACCCCTCAAGCTGCAAGACGCCCGCGATGCCGCGGCACACCTTGTTGTTGAGGCAGTCCACCGACTTGGACTTGTTCCGCGTCGCGTTGCGGATCCTGGTCAGCATGTCCGCGATTGGATCTCCGGTCGACATTCCGATTCCCCTAACTGTCCCGCACGCAGTCTGCCGCGGGACTCTTTGACTCTGCTTCACTCGCCGCGATCTTCACCGCGGCCCATCCTCCACCCTCCAACAACGCTCTACCAGCTTGCCTTGCGCATGCCCGGGATCTTGCCCTCCAGGGCAAGGCGCCGAAGCACCATTCGACAGACCCGGAACTTGCGGTACACGCCGCGGTCGCGCCCGGTCAGCTGGCACCGGTACACCTTGCGCGTGCTGAACTTGGGGACCCGCCTGCTCTTTGCCATCTGTGCCTTCGTCGCCATGCTTCTTTCTCCGAACCCAGAGGGGCTTCTCGCCTCAATCGGGCCCTCGAACCATCCGAGCCTCTGACCGTTACTCTCCAGCCTTGCGATCCGCCTGAACTCAGGCCTTCTTCTTGCGTTCCTCGGGCTTCACGAACGGCATGCCCAGACACTCCAGGACGAACCTGGACAGCGCGGGGGTGCTCCGCGTGAAACAGACGTTGATGTTCATGCCGTGGGTGAAGGTCACGTCGGCCATGTTGATCTGGGGGAACACGCCCTGCTCCTGCAGGCCCACCGCGTAGTTGCCCTGGCGGTCGAACGCCTTGTCGTTGACCCCGCGGAAGTCCTTGATACGGGGCGTGGCCAGGTTGATGAACAGGTCCAGGAAGTGCCACATCCGCTCGCGGCGGAGGGTGACCATGGTCGCAGACTCGAAGCCCTCGCGGAGCTTGAAGTTCGCGACGCTCTTCTTGGCCTTGACCACCACGGGCTTCTGGCCGGTGATGGCGGTGAGCGTGTCGATGGCGGTCTGGCGCTTCTCGGGCGGGAGCTTGGTCCCCTCGATGTGCCGGCCCAGGTTCACGTTGAGCACGATCTTGTCGAGCTTGGGCATCGCCATCGGGTTCTTGATCCCGAACTTCTCGGTGATCTTCCCGCGGATCTGCGACTCAAAGAGCGTCTTGAGACGCGGCGGGATCTTGGGGCTGGCCTCGGCCGCCGCGATCGCCGCGGCGCTGTGCCCCTTGGACGCGCCGCCCTTCTTGGTCGCGCTGTCACGCCGGCCGGCACCCTTGCCGCCGCCGCCCTTTTCGGGATGCTTGTCGCCGCCGTGTGGTTTTTTGCCTTCTTCGTTCGACATGGCTCAATCCGCCTCGCTCGTCACGCGTCCAAGAGGCCCGCGTTCATTCCTGAATCCGATTCCTGGAACTCACTTCTTCTTGGTGGCCGGACTGACCGGACCAAGCTCGCCGCCGCCCTTGACCGCCACCCGCACCTTGGACCCGTCGGGCTTGGTGACAAACCGCACTCGGGTGGGCTTGCCGTCCACGACGGGATTGACCTTGCTCATCTTGATGGGCGTCTCGCGACGCACGATCCCGCCGGTCTGGTTCATCCGGTTGGGCTTCATGTGACGCACGTGCATGTCCACGCCCTTGACCGTCACCGTGTTGTTCTTCGTGTCGACGTCGATGACCTCGCCCACGGAGCCCTTGTGGTCCCCGCTGTTCACGATCACCGTGTCGCCCTTGCGTACGTGCCTTGCCATGACTGCTGCCTCACTTCTCTGAACCATTCCCGAACCGTCGAATCACACCACTTCCGCCGCCAGCGACACGATCTTCATGTAGTTCTTGTCACGCAGCTCGCGGGCGACTGGCCCGAAGATGCGCGTGCCCTTGGGGTTGCCGTCGTCCTGGATCAAGACCACCGCGTTGCTGTCGAACTTGATGTAGCTCCCGTCGGCCCTGCGGGTCGCCTTGGTCGTGCGCACCACGACCGCCTTGCTCTTGTCGCCCTTCTTGACGTCCGAGCCCGGGAGCGACTTCTTGATCGAGACGAACACCCGGTCGCCCACGTTGGCGATCCGCCGCGTGAACTTGCCCGTGCCCGTCGAGCCGCCGTACACGCGGATCACGTAGGCGATCTTGGCGCCCGAGTTGTCCGCGACCTCACATCTTGTTTCTTGCTGGAGCATTCATTCACCTGCTGTTCGAGCCCACCCCACACCCATCACACCAGTCACACAGTTCACACTCAGACGATTTCCTTGGCGCTCGCCAGAGCCGCCGCCTGCTTCGCACGAGCCTCGACGACCTTCACCAGCCGCCAGCTCTTGGTCCGGCTCACCGGCCGGCAGGGCGTGACCTCGACCACATCGCCCGTCTGGCTGATGTTGTCCTGGTCGTGCACCTGCAGCACCGTCCGGTTCCCGATGTACTTGCCGTACTTGGGGTGCTTGGACTGGTAGCTCACCACCACCGTCCGCGACGTGCTCCGCTTGGCGCTCTCAACCACGCCCGTCTGCGTGCCCTTGAGAACGCCCTCTGAACCCAGGGCGGCCTTGGAGTTCTTCGCGCCCGGCTTGGCCCCCTTGGCGGGTGCGGCGGACGCGGTCTTGGTCTTGGTGTCGGTCTTTGTCGCCATAGGTTCTTCGATCCTGCTCGATTGCTCTTGTCGTTACTTCTTCGACGCCACGGACGTCTGCCGGGTCAAAAGGCGGGCGATGTCGTGCCGCACCTTCTGGAACTGCGACGTGTCTTCCACCTTCTCCGTCACCGTCTTGCTGCGAAGCTCAAAGAGCTTCCCACGGAGCCTGGCCAATTCGGCCTTCACCTCGTCGGGACGCAGCGTGTTGGATTCCTTGCCCTTCATCGTTCACCTCTCACCGGGATGGCCCAAAGCCCCCCGTTGCACTTCTACTTCACACTCAGACCGTAATCCGCCGTGCGACAAACCGGCACTTGATCGGCATCTTGACCGCCGCCCGCAGCATCGCCTTCTTGGCCGTCTGCTCGGGAACGCCCGCGATCTCAAAGAGCAGGGTCCCGGGCTTCACGCGGGCCGCCCAGTAGTCGACCTCCGCCTTGCCCGTGCCCATTCGCGTCTCAAGAGGCTTCTTGGAGATCGGCTTGTCGGGAAAGACCCGGATGAAGAGCTTGCCCTCGCGCTTGAGCAGGTGCTGCGCCGCGATTCGACCAGCCTCGATCTGGATTCCCTTGAGCCAGCACCCCGCCAGTGCCTGCAGGCCGTAGTCGCCGAACGCGACGTAGTTGCCCTTGGTCGCCTTGCGGGGCTTCACGTTGCGCTGCTCTTTCCGATACTTCACTCGCTTGGGCATCAACGCCATGCGTCACACTCCATCTGTTGGTCGAAACAAACTCGTCCCTGAATCTCCACCCCGAACTCGACTTACTTGCGGCCGCGGGCCCTGGCCCGTCCGCCCGCCGCGTTGCTTTCCTCTTCGGTCCTCTCGGTCGTGTACATGCCCTTGTAGATCCAGACCTTGATGCCGATCTGACCAGCGGGGGTCTTGGCCTCCGCCACGCCGTACTCGACCTTCGCCTGGAACGTCGACAGAGGCATCGATCCCAGCGACACCGTCATCGCCTTGGCGATCTCGGCCCCGCCCAGACGACCGGCGATCCGGATCTTGGCGCCCAGGGCGCCCGCGCCCATGATCGCCTCCACACGGCTCTTGACCGCACGCCTGAACGCCATCCGCTTGAGCAGCTGCTCCGCCACGTTCTCCGCGCAAAGCTTGGGGTCCAGGTCGGGGTTCTTGATCTCGATGATCGAGATCGCGACCTTTCGACCCGTCATGTACTGCAGTTCCTCGGTCATCCGCTCAACCTCGGCGCCCTTGGGGCCGATCACCAGGCCGGGCCTGGCGGTCTTGATGATGATCTTGAGCTCCTCACGCGTCCGCTCGATGTTGACATCGGAGACCGCGGCGTATGGCGGCTTGCGGTTGAGCCGCTTGTCCAGCCACACGCGGATCTTCTCGTCCTCGATGAGCAACTCGCCGTAGAGCGCCTTGGGCGCGTACCAGCGGCTCTTGTGCGCCTCGGTGATCCCGAGCCTCAGACCGAATGGATGTGTCTTCTGTCCCATGTGTTCTTTTTCCTGCCCCCGCTTCGCTCGTCCTCCGAGCCCTCAGGGTCAGCCTTGCGATCGGTTTACTTCTTCTTGCCCTTTGGCTTCTCGCCCACGCTCACGGTGATGTTCGAGTACCGCTTGATGATCGGGTGTGCACGCCCGCGGTCCTTGGGCTGGAAACGCTTCATCCGCGTCCCCTCGTCGCACGCGCTCTCAACCACGTACAGGCTCGCCACGTCCGCCTCAAAGGCCTCGGCATCGGCGATCGCCGCGCTCAAACACTTCTTCACGTTCAACGCCGCACGCTTGGTCGTGAACGTGAGCATGTTGAGGGCCGTGTCCACCCGCTTGCCGCGGATGAGGTCGGTCAACAGGGCCGTCTTGCGCGGCGAGCCCCGGTGGTTGAGCACACGGCTCGTGAACCACACCAGGTCCTTGGGCGCAACGCCCAGGGCACCGGCGAGCTTCTGGCAGTCGCTCATCTTGCAGTGCGGGTGGTCGTTGCTGCGCATCCAGTTCTTCACCGCGGAAAGAGCGTTGTCGCCCTTGAGCCCGACGCGCTCGACGGCCTGAGCAAGCTGCTCGGCGCCCAGCCCGCGTGCTTCCGCGAGTGCCTTGAGTTTTTCGCCCCGAATCTTCACGGCGTCATTCCTTCTTTACAGTCAAACCAGATCCACCAACACAACCCACGTCGTTCTTCCCTAGTGCCCAGTGCCTAGTGCCTAGTGCCTAGTGCCTGCTCTCTACTTCTTCACCGGCGAGGGCGCCGGCTTGGCGTCGCCGCCATCCAGGCCTTCCTTCTTGTTCGTGTGCCCGCGGAAGGTCCGCGTCAGCGAGAACTCGCCGAGCTTGTGCCCGACCATGTCCTCGGTCACGAACACGTCGATGAACAACTTGCCGTTGTGCACCTTGAACGTGTGCCCGACGAACTCGGGGACGATCGTGCAGGCTCGGCGCCATGTCTTGATCGGCTCCTTGCGCCGGGATTCGTTGAGGACCTCCACCTTGCGGAAGAGCCCTTCATCGACGTACGGACCTTTTTTCAGGCTGCGACTCATGCTTTGCTTCCCGGTCTGGATCTCGCCCCCTCGGGGACGCTTCAACTGGAGTGATTACTTCTTCTGGCCGTAACGCTTGCTCACCCGGCGGCGGATGATCAACTGGCTGCTGTACTTCTTGCGATTCCTGGTGTTGCCGCCCTTGGACAAGACGCCCGTGGGTCCGCAGGGCGGACGTCCGCCCTTGCTGCGTCCCGAGCCGCCGCCCAGCGGGTGAGCGTGGTGGCTCTTGGCCATGCCGCGGGTGATCGGGCGACGCCCCATCAGCCGGTTCAGGCCGGCCTTGCCCAGCTTGCGGAGACGGTGGTCGCCGTTGCCCATCGTGCCGATGGTGGCCTTGCACAGGATCGGCACCTTGCGCACTTCGCCCGAGGGCAGCACCAGCGTCGCAAACTGCTCGTCCTTGTTGGTCAGACGGGCGAAGCTACCGGCCGAGCGGCACATGCGAGCGCCGCGTCCGACTTCCAGCTCAACACAGTGGACCTCAAGGCCCGTGGGGATGAACTTGAGCGGCATGCAGTTGCCCACCGTCGGCTCGATCGCCTCGGTGTTGCTCGTGAGCACTTCCTGACCCGTCACAAGCCCCTGAGGGGAGCAGATGTACCGCTTCTCGCCGTCGGCGTAGCCGATCAGCGCGATGTGGCACGAGCGATTGGGGTCGTACTCGATCCCGATGACCTTGCCCACGATCCCCTGGCGATCGCGACGCTTGAAGTCGATCTTCCGCAGCATCTGCTTCACGCCGCCGCCGATGCCGCGGGAGGTGACGATGCCGTGGTGATTCCGCCCACCGCTCTTGGGCTTGGGCAGGAGCAGGCTCTTGTGAGGACGCTTCTTGGTGACCTCGGCGTGCGCGTTCACCGACGCGTTGCGCCGGCCGTTGCTCGTCGGGTTGTAGATCTTGATCGGCATGAGTCGTTCCCAGTCTTTCCGCGTGTTGGCTCATCGCCAACGCGGGGGTTCCCGTTCCTTTGAGGCGGTCTACCCGCCGTGCAATATTAGAAGAACTCGATCGAATCCTCGGCGTGCAGGCGGACCGTTGCCTTCTTGGTCGAAGCCCTCTGGAACGCCCCGAACTTCGTCCGCTGCTCCTCACCCTTCCTGACCTGGGTGTTCACCGCGACCACGCGGACCTTGTAGATCTCCTGCACCGCGGCCTTGATCTCGTCCTTGGTCGCCCGGGGGTCGACCAGGAACGTGTACCGCTTGTGGTCCGACATCGAGTCGGTGTTCTTCTCAGAAAGCAGTGGCTTCTTGAGAATGTGGATGGCTGTCACGTTGGCGGGCATGGCTTAGTTGCCTCCCTTCGCAGTGGGCTTGTCGGCCTTGGCCTTGTCGGTACTGCCCTTGTCGGTATTGGGCTTGTCGGTCTTCTTCGCCAGCTTTTTCACCTTGGCGACGTACGGCCGGCTGGGCTTCTCTGGCTGATCGGCCGGCGCACCCTTGGGGGCGAGCTTGGCGTCCTTGCCCGTCTGAGACCACGGGCCGCTGAGCCACGCCTCAAGATCGCTCTTGCCGATCACGAGGAACCGGTGGTTGAGCATCTCAAAGCAGTTGAGCTGATCGGCCCGGATGAGCGTCACGTCCTCGAGATTGCGTCCACCCTTGCGGGCGTTCTCGCTCTTGGCGGCGTCGACCGGCAGCGCGACGACCGCGGTCTTGTCGACCTTGATCGCCTCGAGGAAGCCCACGAAGTTCTTGGTCTTGGGGTCCGCGAACGTGATCTCGTCGATCACGCGCACTTCCTGGTCCACCAGCTTCGCGAGCAGCGCGTTGCGGTTGGCCTTGCGGCGCATCTTCTTGGGCATGTCCAGGCGGAAGTCCTCACGGACCATCTTCTTGGAGTGGCCGTGGCCACCGCCCTTGAAGATGTTGACCTTGCGGTCGCCGTGGCGGGCGTTGCCCGTGCCCTTCTGCTTGTAGATTTTCTTGGTGGAGCCTTCGGTTTCGGCCCGGTTTTTGGTCTTGCTCGAGCCCTGGCGCTGTCCGGCGTGATACCGCACGTACGCCTGCTTGATGAGCGACGGATTGATATCCCCGCCGAGCGATTGCTCGTCGACAGTGATCTTTCCGACGGTCTGACCCTGCATGTTGAGGACGGGGACGTCCATTCGTGTACCTCGCCAAACGCCTCGGTCCATAAAGACGGCTCAACTGCCATCTCCGGACCACCGCAAGCTCTCGCCCGCAGCCAGACTCCTGACCTCTCGGTCAGAGCCCGTCGCCTATCCGGCTCGCCTCCAATCGCCTCCATCGGCGGCACGCTCACAAGAGCGTGGGGGTCGGCTCGGAATCAACTCGGCCTATCGAACCTCTCGATGCTCCAGTTGCCTGGAATCCCGATCGGTCCCTTGATGTTCTCACCCGGTGGTTTCGATCGCCGTTTGACGGGCTTTGCGACCTTTCGGGCTCGCGGGTCACTGCCTTCTGGGACCCGCGAATTCATCCAACTCGACACTTGCCGCACCCGGGTCCAACCCGGGTGATGTTCACAAATCCATTACTTCTTGCTCGCCGCCGCCAGGAGCTTGGCCTTGCCGCGATAGAGACGAAGGGCCGGACGTACAAGAACCGTGCCGGTGTTCGCACCAGGCACGGTTCCCTTGACCAGCATCAGATTCTTTGCATCGTCGATCCGAACCACATGGAGCGAGCGGCACGTCGCGCGGACGTTGCCCATCTGCCCCGCCATCTTCTTGCCCTTCACCAGGCCGCCGCCAAAGCCGCGGTTGGAGCAGAGCGAGCCGATCGAACCCGCGGACCGGTGCTTACGCTCGGTGCCGTGGCTGGCGCACAGGCCTTTGTAGTGGTGGCGCTTCATCGTGCCCGCGAAACCCTTGCCCTTGTTGGTCGCGATCACGTCCACGAACATGTGGGCCTCGAACTCCTTGACCGTCAACACCTGGCCGAGCGTGAAAGTCTCGACCTCCTTGGCATCAACGTGGAACTCGCGGTGGCGACGCTTGGGCGTCGTGCCGGCCTTGGCGTCGTGCCCGATCTGCGGCATCGTGCTGTTGCGCGCCTTCATCTCGCCCCAACCCACCTGCACCGCCGAATAGCCGTCCTTCTCAGAGGTCCGCACCTGCGTGACGACGCAGGGGCCCACCTCAAGGACGGTCACGGGAATGCTGACACCCTTCGCGTCATAGACGCGGGTCATGCCGATTTTCTTGCCGATGAGTGCCAGGCCCATTGATCCTACCTCAAGTACTTCGTCGCCCCTGCAAACACACCGGGCCGAGCCTCGCTGCTCGCGAGAGTCGGCCCGTCAAATCACGCCTTGATCTTCACAAACACGCCCGCCGGAACCACAAGCCGATTCAGAGCCTCAACCGTTCGCACGTTGGGCTCGAGAATATCGATGATCCGTTTATGCGTCCGGATCTCGAACTGCTCGCGACTCTTCTTATCGATGAAAGGCGAGCGCAGAACCGTGTACCGCTCGACGCGCGTCGGCAGCGGCACCGGACCCGCGACCTTCGCGTTGGTCCGCTTGGCATGCTCCACGATCTCCTTGGCCGATGCATCAAGGGCCAGGTGGTCGTAGGCTTCCATCCGAATTCTGATCTTTCCGCCGTTCATCAGTTGCTCTCGATCAGGTGTTCGAACACTTCATTTCGCCGCCGGAATCGACCATTTTGGCCTTTCCGACTCTCTGGCCCCGGCTCCCCAGCTCGTCCACACACGAGGGGTCGAAATCCTCGGGCCGTCTTCGGCCCGCATCTTCGTCCCGTGCGATGGTTTCGCAGGAGCACCAAAACCTGCCCGCATCGACTCGCACCCACTGCGAATCCAGCGCGGACGCCCCCAGCTTCCGGAGGCAAGAGGGGAAGGATAGCGGCAACCAAGCCCCTGTCAACTCCCTGTCAAGCATCATCCCGCGCCCCCGCCCCGCCAAGCCCAGGGTCCCACCGATCTCCCCCACTGCTTCCGGTGCTTTCTTTAGATCCGGGAACTCCTTGCCGCTTCGCGAGAATCATTCTCAATGTTCACGGCCGTCTTCGGCCGACCCGTACTGTTGGACAACGCCCCCGCTCTCGCCGCTCCCCGGAGTGCCCGCATGATCTCATCCAACCCGTTTGCCTGTCGTTTGGGTTCTGGCCTCGCCATGCGCCATCTACTTGTAGCGGCACTGAGCCTGTGTGCTCCGGTGCTCGCCCAGCCCACACCCTCTCCCACCAACATTCCCCTGCCCCCTTCGTCGACGCCCGCCAAGCCAAAGCAGCCCGAACAGGCCGCGACCGCGCCGGCCAAACCCGTCGAGCCCGTTCCGCCAACAGCCACGAGGCCCGCCCCCACCACCGAGTTTGACGGCCTGCCTTTGGCGGTCCGTGAAGTGGGCCTGGCCATGCTCATCCCAAAGTCGTCCAAAGCCAACGTCGAGCGGGCCGCCGACGCCAGCGGCGGATTCGCCAACATTGAAATCGTCCCGCCCGACTCCACGTGGGTCATGTACGTCCGCAGCAAGCGACTCACCGACGCTCTGATCACCACCGAAGAGGTCATGAGCGAGATCGTCAAGAACATCGAGTCCGCCGCCGCCAGCGCCAAGGCCGTCCCCGAGGTGCTGGCCAAGGACAAGACGTTCATCATCTCGGGACGGCCCGCGTACCTCGTGTACATCCTCATCCCGCAGGCCGAGGGGAAACCGGGCCTCGTCCGCGGGCTTGGGGTCAGCAAGATCCAGCCGGGCTCGTTCATGCTCTTTGAGATCATCTGCGCCCGCACCGAGTACGAGCGCGCTCGGGTCGTCTTCGAAGACTGCGTGGCGACCGCCGTCATCGAGGATCCGCGTGCGGAAGTCGAGCGGACGCAGTCGCTGGTCAAGACCGGCATCGCCTTCATCGCCAGCATCACCGAGCAGGATCTCAAGGACGTTGTCACGGCTCTCCCCGAGCGATGGGAGCGGACCTATCGCCCCGGCAAGAGCGGCGGAGACTCCGACTCCACCGAGATCAGCTACTCGCGCTACCGCTACTTCTTCGGCGAGCGGAGCAAGTTCCCGGGCATTCCCAAAGGGTCCAAGGCCCAGCAGCTGGGCGTGTTCGTGCAGATCGATTCGCGCGCGGTCGATGGCAAGGTTGTCGTCGACTCCCAGGGGCAGTTCTTTGTCTCCGCCGACCGCAAGGAGGAGTTCTGGTCGCTCGCCACCGCTCGCAAGGAAGGCAACAAGCCCCAGCTCTACACCGAGACGGGCGTGCGGGACGATCTGGAGATGTCGGTCTCCAGGGCCTTCCCCGACGGTCGCACCGACGCGACCAAGCCGCAGATCAAGGGCGAGGGGTACATCAGCGTCGCCGAGTCCCTGATCCTCCCGCAGCTTCTGGTTCGCAAGAACGTTACCGCCGACTTCGGGTTCTTCACCTACCAGCACGAGCACCGCAACATCAGGCTGCGCCGAGAGACCTTCAGCCCCGTCGGCGTCACGGGCAAGGTCTTTGAGATCCGCACCCGCCTCAACGACGACTGCCTGTGGCAGATCGCCCGCTACCGCGAGAACGGCGAGTTCATCTCCGTGGAAAACCCCGACCGCTCGGTCCGTGAACAGACGACCGTCGAGAAACTCAGGACGCTCTGGAAATCCAAGGGACTTCCGCTGGACTGACGTGGCACGGGCAGGATGCTCGTGCCACCCCGCTACACTCGCCCACATGGCCGTCGAACGACTCATCTCCGCCTCCACCGCCGTCGGTATCGACGACGAGCAGCGCAACTGGGCCCTTCGCCCCACCACCCTCACCGAGTACGTCGGCCAGCAGGATTTCCTTCACCGCCTCTCGATCGCCGTCAAAGCCTCCGAGGGACGCGACGACCCCCTCGAGCACATCCTTCTGCATGGCCCCCCGGGCCTGGGCAAGACTTCCCTCGCCCACGTCATCGCCAAAGAACTCGGCACCAACATCTGCGTCACCAGCGGCCCCGCCCTGGCCCGCGGCACCGACCTGGTCGCCACCCTCACCCGCCTGGGCCCGCGCGATGTCCTCTTCATCGACGAGATCCACCGCCTCCCCATCCAGGTCGAAGAGTTCATCTACCCCGCGATGGAAGACTTCCGCGTCGAGGTGACGGTTGACACCGGCCTCGCCGCCCGCACGGTGCAGATCCGCTGCAAGCCCTTCACCCTCATCGGCGCCACGACCCGGGCCGGACTGCTGAGCTCGCCGCTGCGAGGGCGCTTCGGCATGACGCACCACCTGCGGTACTACACGCCCGAAGAACTTGTCGCGATCCTGAGCCGTGCGTGCGAGCTGCTCAACATCACCTCGGTCGACAGCGCCTCGCTCAAGCTCATCGCCTCCCGCTCCCGCGGCACACCCCGCGTCGCCAACCGCCTCCTCCGCCGCGTCCGCGACTTCGCCACCGTCAAAGCCGGCGGCCGCGTCTCAACCGCCCTCGTCGCCGAAGCCCTCGCCCTCGAAGGCATCGACGCCCTGGGCCTGGACGAACTCGACCGCTCCTACCTCCGCGCCATCGGCACCGTCTATCGCGGCGGCCCCGTGGGCCTTGAGGCCGTCGCCGCCACCATGAACGAAGACTCCGGCACCCTCGAAGACGTCGCCGAACCCTACCTCCTCCAAATCGGCTTCCTCGCCCGCACCCGCCGCGGCCGTGCGTTGACGAAGGCAGCGATCGATCATCTGGGACTGAAATGCTCCCCCCCGGACGATGTCGGCGGCGATCTGTTCGACTGAAACCAGCGAAACCTACGCTTGACCCATGCGTCACCGGGTCCGTCTCAAAGTCTGCTGCATTTCCTCCATCGCCGAGGCGAATCTCGCCATCGCGGCGGGGGCTGATGCACTGGGGCTGGTCGCCCGAATGCCCAGCGGGCCCGGGCCGATCTCTGACGACGCGATTCGCACGATTGCAACGGCCGTCCCCCCGCCTATCGCCACGTTTCTGCTCACAAGCGAAACCGATCCTGCGGCGGTTGTTGAGCATGTTCTGGCCACTCGCGTCAACACCGTGCAGCTCGTTGACGACACGGTTTCGCCCGATGTGTACGCCGCCGTTCGTTCGCGGGCGCCCGGAGTGCGGATCGTGCAGGTGATCCATGTGCGAGATCGCTCGTCGATCGATCTTGCGGTCCGCATCGCGCCGGACGTCGACGCCCTTCTCCTGGACTCGGGCAATCCGGCCGCGGCCGTGCGAGAGCTCGGCGGTACTGGTCGTGTGCACGACTGGGCGCTGAGCCGCGAGATCGTCACCCATTCGCCTGTGCCGGTCTTTCTCGCCGGCGGCCTCAACTCCGCCAATGTCGCCCAGGCCGTCCACATCGTCCACCCCTTTGGCGTCGACCTCTGCAGCGGCGTTCGCACGAACGGCTCGCTCGACCCCGACAAACTCCGCGAGTTCGTCGCGTCGCTCCATGCGGTGTGATCGCACCTTGCCCCTCGCCCTTGCCACCTTTCTCCGAGTCGCCAGTACAATCGACGACGGCCCCACGACGCTGGGCACCGAGCTTGGGAGAATGATCGCGTGCAGGATTCCAGCAATTCGATGGCGGGCACAATCTGTCTGGTCACCGGCGCAACCACCGGCATCGGTCTGGTCACCGCCCGGGAACTGGCCGCTCGCGGGGCGACCGTCGTGATCGTGGGTCGCAGCCGCGAGCGGTGCGAGGCGGCGGTCGAAACGATCAAGCGGCAGACGGGCAATGAGGGCGTCGAGTTCATCGTCGCGGACCTTTCCTCGCAGGCCGACGTGCGTCGGGCGGCCAGCGAATTCCTCGCTCGCCACAACCGCCTCCACGTCCTCATCAACAACGCCGGCGCCATGTTCGCCCTCCGCCGCGAGAGCGTTGACGGCATCGAGATGACGCTTGCCCTGAACCATCTTGCGTACTTCCTCCTGACCGACCTCTTGCTCGACACGATCAAGGCGAGTGCGCCGGCCCGCATCGTCAATGTCTCGTCGGGCGCTCACGACGATGTGAAGGCGTTCGACTTTGAAGATCCGCAGGCTCTGTCGAAGCGCCGCGGATACGGGCAATCGGAGTTCAAGAGTCTCCTGAGCACGCTTACGACGCCCTGGGCCCATCCGGGATTCATGCAGTATGCCCAGACCAAATTGGCCAATCTCCTGTTCACGTACGAACTCGCGAGAAGGCTCGAAGGAACCGGCGTCACGGTCAACGCCCTGCACCCCGGGTTTGTGTCGACGGGATTCACCGGTGGCAATGGTTCGTTCGGGTGGTTCATGCGTGTGTGGTCGAGATTGCTGGGCATGAATGCGGAGGATGGTGCCAGGACGACTTTGCATGTTGCGTGCACTCTGGAGGTGGAAGGGGTCACGGGGAAGTACTTTGTGAAGCAGAAAGTTGCGGAGTCGTCGGCCGCGTCGCGTGATGTGGAGGCGGCGGGGAGATTGTGGAAGGTGAGTGAGGGGTGGGTGGCGGGAACTTTTCGTCGTAAAGAAGCATCCGCGCTTTCGCCCCAGCGGGGCGACGGGGTGTAGCCACGGGTGGAGCGCAGGTCGCCGCAGGCGACCGGAGCGCAACCCGTGGTAACCCGATCCCATCGTGATCTCGCCTCGGCGGGGCGAAGGAAGCGTCGGTGTTGGAATCAATCAAACACATATCGCTCATCGAATTCGATTTCGTGTGCCCGAAGCAGGCGCAAGAACTCGGACTTGAAGTCTTCCTTCCTGTGGTGCTCATGTTGCCCCGCGATGTACGCCTTGACGACCTTTTCCTGCGACTTGCTGACCGTGAAAGCGCCGTATCCCTCCTGCCAAGACGCCGCATTGAGCGAGGGGTACGTGTCATGGAGCCATTTCGACGATCGAGCCTTCACCGTTCGCATCAAATCGGAGATGGTCGCATCGGGGCGCCACCGGAAGTACATGTGGATGTGATCCTCGATCCCGCCAATGTCGTATAGAACCCCCTTTTCTGTCCGAACAAGGCCCCCGATGTATGGGTAGAGACGCCCCGCGATTTCCGCGGTGATCCACGGATCGCGATGCTTGGTGCTGAAGACGACGTGGTGCAACAGTTGGGTGTGGGTTCCTGGCATGATTGACCTTTCAATATAATGTACTCCTCCTTCGCCCCTTCGGGGCGAGATCATAATACTACTATCCTACCACGGGTTGCGCTTCGGTCGCCTTCGGCGACCTGCGCTCCACCCGTGGCTACAACCCGCGACCCCTCCGGGGTCGAAAGACAGGACTTCACACCACATTGACATCGACGCTCGCGAGGCCGAGCAATTCGCCGAAGAACTTGCGTATGGCGACGGGGTCCTCGGAGTAGATGATGGTGTGAACGCCGGTGATCATGGAACCTCCGTTTCACAATCGAGACGTCTATCTGGCGAAATCGTCCTTGGTCAGCACCCCGTCCTTGTTCTTGTCCAGCCGATCAAACTGCTCGTGCAGCCGCTCGGGGGCCTCGGACTTCTCGATCTTGGCGTCCTTGTTCTTGTCGAAGAGTTTGGCCAGACTCTCGAACGAGAGGCCTCGCGACGCCAGCGGTGCATCTTCGGGATGGCTGGGGTCCTCCTGCACGATGTAGTACTCGACGTACCCGAGCATCATCTCGTCGTAGGTCTGCTGGCCCCAGCGGACGGTCTTGCTCGGATCGGGGTTGGCGGGGTTGCCGGGGCTGTTGTCGTACCAGGCGGTCGCGTGGATGGTGGAGCCCTTGGGGGCATCCAGCGGCTCTTTGAGCAGGTAGCGGAGCTGCCAGTTGAAGTCGTATCGCGGAATGTCCAAGAGCATGTCGCGGGAGGCATCGGGCGAGGAGAGTTCGTAGCGAAAGGCCTTGCCGCGGACGTGCATGTGGGGCATGAAGGCGAGGATCTTGGCGTCGAAGAGGACGGCGAGCGTCGCCTTCACCTGATGGTTGTCGGCGCCGGGCGGGATGTTGAGATTGCGGGCGGCGATGCCGACGGTGCGGACGAGATGCGTCGGAGCCTCGTTGCCGAAGAGGAAGCCGATGCCCATCTGGTCGCTGGTCGCCTTGCCGTTGGGTGTGTAGTGGATCTGGAAGGCGAGGACGGACTTCTTGGGCAGGCGTTTGGCCATGCCCTGCGGGTAGATCACCGCGTCGTTGCCGGGGACGTATGCGGCGAAGAAACCGCCGGCCTCGTCGATGGTCGCACGGCGGCGGGCGGCGGCGTCGTGCAGGGCTTCTTCGGGGAGGACGTACACGAGCACGTGGTGCACGACCGCCTTATCGGTGGGGATGATCTGGATGCCCTTGACCCACTTGTCCTCGGCGAGGTCGGTGGGGACGGTGACGATCTGGTAGGGCATGACGCCGTCGGCTTTGATGGCGATGGGGGTGGGAAGCTGGAAAATCGCGCTGGGCTTGCCGATGCTCCACTCGCTGGTGGAGAAGGTGCGGGCCAGGGGCATGTCGGCCTTGTCGCCCTGCGGCTTGCCGGCGTCGACCCACGCGGAGATCGCGTCCTTGTCGGTCTCGCTGAGCGAGCGGTCGTTGGCCCAGGGGTTGGCGTGCTTGGCGTTCGGCGCCGCGAACCATGGGGGCATGATGCCCTTGTCGGTCACGTTCGCGATCATCGTCGCCCGCTTCGACACGGCCTCGAAAGTGTCGAGAGCGAACGGAGCGACGCCGCCGGAGCGGTGGCACTCGACGCAGCTGTTCTGGACGATGCGGGCGATGTCTTTGGTGTAGGTGACGGTTGAGGCTTGTGCTTTTGCGGGCGCGAGCTCTATGGCGCAGCCGGGGGCGTTGGTCGCGGCGATCGCGGGTGGCTCGCCGGCGAGGGCTGTGTCGAGCGCGTTCTCGAGGAATCGCCGGCGGGGGGCGTCAAGAGAGAATCCAACGCCATATTGGTCGCTGATCGCGCCGCGATAGACGAGAGTGTTGGCGGCGTCGATGACGAAGACTTCGGTGGTGGTCTTGGCGTGCAGGGCGCTGGTGAGTTTCTGATCCTTGTCGTCGAGGTAGAGGCCCTTGAGGGCGAGCGACTTGACCTGCTCCTGCATTTCGGCGGCGGTGTCCTGACCGCTCACGTTGATGTGGATGAACTTCACGCCCTTCGCGGCGTACGCGGCCTCAATGCGGGCGAGTGTGGGGGCGAACTTCTTGGAGAGGGGGCAGGTGAGACTGGTCAGGGCGAGGACGGTGAGTTTGTCGCCTCGGGCGGTTCGCCAGGAGACGGGCTTGCCTGAAAGGTTGGTGGCGGAGACATCGGGGATGTAGCGGCCTACGCCAAGGTCGCGGGCGTCGCGCTGCGAAGGCGGCGCGAGACTGTCAACGGGCGGAAGCATCCCCGCACCGAGGGTGCCGGCGGTGATCGCGATCAATCCGAGACTCAGCCATTCACGCTTCATGCGGGACTCCAGAGTGCGTACGGAGGCGAACGAATGAGGGTATCGTCGATTGCATCGGGAGTGATTAGCCCACGGGCTATAGCCCGTGGGCTTATGGCGCACGAGAAACTGGACGCGTGAGGGGGACTCATGCGCCAGAGAAGGGAACGAGGTTTGACGTGTCACACGGGGGGGGATCATGCTTCCCTGGGGGGAAGCATGCCACCGGGATCATGCTTCCCTGAGGGGGAAGCATGCCACCCGGATCATGCTTCCCTGAGGGGGAAGCATGCCACTTCTATGGACTGGCGGCGCGGGGAGGTGGGGAGTTGGGGCCGGAGATGGAGGTGATGAGCCAGGGGGAGAAGGGGCTTTCGCGGGCGAGTTCGAAGTTGATGATGAGGTCGTCGTTGAAGCCATCGCGGCAGGTGGCTTGGAGGTGGCAGGTGGTTTCGGAGGTTTTGAATTGCTTGACGGTGACTTCGCCGGGCTGGCAGAGTTCGCCCAGGCAGGATGCGGCGAAGACGTTGGCGAAGAGCTCGGAGTCGGCGAGGGTGCCGGGGCGCACGGGCCGGTTGTCGAGCATGACGGTTGGGGAGAGTTGAGGGAGGATTTGGGCGGCGTTGTTCGTGCGGCTTTTCTCGGCGGTGCGGCGCATGCGGCCGACGAACTCGGTGACGACGGACTTTGGGTCGGGGCTTTGGTTTGGGAAGCGGTCGATGGCGGCGCGTTCGAGGGCGTCGGCGGAGCGGGAGCGGGAGGAGCGGCCGGCTTGCGGCGGGCCGGGCCAGAAGCGGGAGAGAGTGGTGGCGGCCTTGCGAGACTCGAGCGGGTCGGCGGAGGCCATGTGCTCGCGAAGTTTGGCGGCGGCGGCGGCCTGATGGTCCAGAGCGACGGCGTGCATGTGAGCGAGGCAGAGGGATTCCCACTGGGCCTTTTCTCGATGAAGCCGGGGTCGGCGACGAGGCTTAGGAACTGGGTGGGAGTGAGGTTGAGGTGGGCGGTGATGGCGATGGGATCGCCCAGGAACTTCGACCACGCGACGAGGAGGTCGTCGTGGGAGAGGATGGGTGGGGGCGCGGGCTGGGATGAAACGAGGCTCACGTATTTTGGGGCGAGCGGGCGCGTTTGAGCGCACAAACGTGGCGGGTGAACGGCGAAAATGTTTGAGGAGTGATGGGCGCGGTCGGTTCGCCTGGTTATCGCGGGTGGCGCAAGGGATTGGGGGGCATGGGATTGAGGCGAGTCCTTGGCGGAGAGGGACCGGCCTTGAAGACTCGTACTTTATTGCGATTCTGGTGGGTGGTGGAGCCCGGGGTGCATTCCGGATGTGCGCGCGGAGGGCTGATTGGGAGTGATCGGGACTGGTGCGAGGCGGATGAAGGGGAAGGCATCGAGGCATCAAGTGGGGAATGCGCGTGCAGTTCCTCGTGCGCCGTAAGCCCAGGGGCTATAGCCCCTGGGCTTACGGCGCAGGGGAAAGTGGGCGCGCGAACAAGGCTCGATGCGTTGGAAGCGGAGGATTGTCCCGTGATACGGGGCGGAATCATGCTTCCCTTAAGGGGAAGCATGCCACCCACTCAATCCGCCAGCTTCCTCACCTTGATGTTTCTGAACGCGACCTCGTCGCCGTGGTCTTGCAGGGCGATGAAGCCGCTGGGGCGGGTGGCGTAGTCGGGCATGCCGGGCCACTTGCTTTTGGCTTTGGCGTCGGTGAACTCTTTGCCGGCGGTGTCGGTGTCGACGACTTTGAAGCCGTTGAGCCAGTGTTCGACGCGGGTGCCTTTGCAGACGATGCGGGCGCGGTTCCACTCGCCCGGGGGCCTGGCGGAGTCGACGGCGGGGGCGAAGATGTCGTACATGGAGCCGGCGGTGGTCTGGGGCTTCTTGCCGTCCTGGTGGCGCTCATCGTCCAGGATTTGCATTTCGGGGCCGGTTTCCCAGGGGTAGGTGTGGTCCTCGGTGCAGTGGTACATGATGCCGGAGTTGCCGCCCTGGCCGACCTTCCACTCGCACTCGAACTCGAAGTTCTTGTATTGGTCGAGCGTGCAGATGTCGCCGGCGTCTTCGCCGCCGGCGTGGTCGGGGCTCTTGACGACGTGGAGCGTGCCATCGTCGAACTTCCAGCTTCCGGGGAGCTTGTCCTTCTTCCAGCCGCGGAGCTTGGGAGAAGTCTTGCCGTCGAAGAGCAGCTCCCAGCCCTGGCTCTTCTCGTCGTCGGTGAGCACGTTGTGGGTGCGGATGTCGGACCAGGTGGGGCCGAGCGTCACGCTGCCGGTGGCGGCCCACTCGGCGCCGCGGGTGAGCACGGAGCGGAAGGTGGGCGTGGTCACCGAGACTTTGGACGAGGCGGAGTTGGTCCAGACGTGGCCCAGGGGCGTGTGGAAGACGCGGCCGCTGCCGAAGGCGAGGGTGAGGGCCATGGGCTCGTCGTTTCCGGTGCCGCCGGTCTCCTTGGCGGACATGGCGGAGGCGAGGAGCTTGTACTCGGCCTTCTGCGAGTTGACGAGCTTGTGGTAGAGCTCGTCGCTGGTCTTGGTGATGGTCGGAAGACCCTTGAAGACCGGGTGTTCGGCGTCGACGACTTTGACCTCGAACTCGTGGAACTTGCCGTGGCCGGTGCCTTCACGCCACATGAGGCCGATCATGCGTTCGTAGTCGGCCCAGCCGTTGAAGGCGTTGTTGGCGGAGTGGACGGAGACGACGCCAAGGCCGCCGCGGACTGCGGCCAGGAACGTCGCCTCGGCGGGCTCGCCCCAGCGTTTGGCCTGGTGGGAGTCGTTGTAGTCGAGGATGACGACCTTGTACTTGGCGAGGGCCTTGGCGTCGGCGAGGGCTGTGGCGGGCGCGTCGGTGATATCGACGGCGAACTTGCCGGTGGCCTCGAGGGTGTCCTTGTGCATGCGGCTGGTGTATTGCCAGTTGTGGTTGTTGTGGCCGGTGACGATGAGGGCGTGGATGGGCTCGGCGGAGACGGCGCACCCGGAGGCGGCGGAGAGGGCGGCGAGCATGGAGACCGCGGCCGTGGCGAAGAGCAGGTTGATGGTCATGGGAACTCCTTGGGGCTCAAGAGGGTTGGTGTGCGAGTGTTCAGAGGGCGTGGATGGGCTCGGCGGAGACGGCGCACCCGGAGGCGGCGGAGAGGGCG
>CAYHQQ010000033.1:0-47519 GCA_964358855.1 uncultured Phycisphaeraceae bacterium | reverse complement strand
CTCGCGGCTCTGTCACAGAATCCGCTTGCTCCGCGGGTAGCTGCCCAGGACGTGCAGCTCGATGCAGTGCGTCGTCGCCTCGGCGATCGCGCTCTTCATCGCCGGGTCGTCGCGGTAGCCCGCGGCGTCGATGAAGAACGTGTAGCTCCAGTTCTGACGCCCGCTCGGACGCTTGTCGATGTGGCTCAGGTTGATCGCGTGGTTCTCAAAGACCCGCAGCACGCTCACCAGGGCGCCGGGCTTGTCGGCGGTGTTGAACATGATCGACGTCTTGTCGTCGCCGCTGCGCTCGGCCTTTCCGCGGCTGATGACGGCGAATCGCGTGATGTTGTGCGCGTGGTCCTCGATCTTGGCAAAGAGCACCTTGAGCCCGTAGAGCTCCGCCGCCAGCTCGCTTCCGACCGCGGCACTCCCGGGCTCGGCCCCGATCTGCCGGGCCATCTTGCACTCTTCCACCGCCGTCATGGCCGCACGGCTGCTGCTGGCCGCGGGGATCAGCTCGGCCTGGGGGTACTGCGTCGCGAGCCACTGGCGGCACTGGCTGAAGACCTCGGGCTTGCTGTGAATCCGGCGCACCTGCTTGGGCTCGCACTGGGCGAGCAGACAGTGGTGCACCTCCAGCTGCACCTCGGCGTAGATGTTCACCTCGCTAAAGCGCTGCTGGAAGCTCGTGAGTGTCTCGACGATGCCGCCGCCGATGGAGTTCTCGATGGGCACCAGCCCATAGTTCACGTGCCCGCGCGAGACCTCCGTGAAGACGCCGTCGATCTCGTGAAGATCCTCGAAGGCGACCGAGGAGCCGAAGTGGCGCACGGCCGCGAGATGGCTGAAGCTGCCCAGCGGGCCCAGGAAACCGATCCGCAATGGCTGCTGAAGGCTGAACGAACCGGACATGAGCTCACGGTAGACGCCCTCCAGGGCCCGATTGGGGAGCGGGCCGGCATTGGCCTTGGTCACCTTGTCGAGCACCTCGGCCTCGCGGTGGGGGGCGTAGATCGGCAGCCTTGCCGCCCGCTTGAGCCGGCCCACCTCCACGACCAGCTCGGCCCGGTCGTTGAGGAGCTGCACCAGCTGCTTGTCCAGGGCGTCAATGCGGACCCGGATCCCCGGCAGGTGCTTCAGGGCGGCCTTCTCAGCCGCGTTTGCGGGCTTGGCGGTAGCCTCGGGCGGCGGGCCGACGGGCTTGGGCTTGGTCGCCTTGGCCTCAACAGGAGCGGACGGCTTGTGTTTGGTAGGTTTCTTGGGCATGGGCGTTCACTGCATCGGCAGACGGGGCGTATTTCCGCAATCGGCGGGTGCCGGATCCCAAAGGTATAGTGGTTCTGGCTTTGAAGCCGAGTTGAGGATTGTGGAGGACGCGTTGAATCAGCAATCTCCCATCGTGGTGCTTGAGGGGCTCTTGGCCGCTGTGGCCGCTTTGCCGCTGGGGCTTCACCTGTTGGCGGGGGCGGGATTTGTTGCGGGCCTGATCCTGTGGCTCGCGGGCGGGCGGGTCTTGCAGCCGGCGTTTGTGGTGCTGGGATCGCTCGCAGGGGCGGGCGTGGGCGGGCTGGTCATGCCGACGGTGCACGACGGCCCGGTGTTTGGCGTCCCTTCCGTGTACGCGGGGATCGCCGCGGGGGTGGTCCTGGGGCTCGTTCTTTCGGTCGTGCTGTTCAAGCTCGCGCTGGCGGTGAGTTCGGGGGTGGTGTTCGCGGGGCTGGGCATCATCGTCGCGATCATCATGCTCGCACGCACGCCGGGCGGGTTGCCCGCGGACCTGCCGACTGCGCCCGAGGCGACCAGCGCCCTTCGCGCGAGTGCGGCCGAGGTGAAGGATCTTGTGAAGGCGGACCCGACGGATCAGGCGGGAAAGGTCCGCGCGTTTGTCGATGAGCATCGCGTCGAGCTCAAGGCGAAGTGGGACACGCTCCCGACGCAGAGCCGCACGATGCTGCTGGCCTGCACGGGCGGCGGGCTTGTGCTGGGCGTCTTGATCGGCCTGGCGGCCCCCAAGAAGAGCGCGACGCTGGTGACCTCGCTGGCCGGCTCGGCGGCGGTCATGGGCTTTGGCTATTGGCTCTTGCACGCGATGAACGCGGAGCTGGCCGAGAAGATCCCGCAGTCGCCCATCGTGGTCGGAGGCATCTGGGCGGTGCTGGCGCTGGTTGGTCTTGGCGTGCAATCGCAGTCGAGCGGCGGCGAGACCAAGCAGCCGCCGGCGGCACCGGCCGCAACCTGATCCGCTTGAGAGTGTCGTGCGTTCAGCAAGACAGTTTCAACACGGAGAACACGGAGTGACACGGAGGAAGGCAAGGCGGAAGGCTGAACTTGAAGGCTGAAGGCGGAGTTGATTCAGCCTTCTGCCTTTGCACACGATTCGCCAGACTCGACCCGGCCTGCCTCCTTGTCGCTCCGCGAACTCCGTGTTTCAATTTTTTGTGGCGTGAGTGTTCACCACAGGACGCGGACGCGGATGGTTTCGGGGATCTGGCGGAGGCCGGCCATGATGGCGTCGGCGTCGGTGGGGTCGACGTCGAGCACGACGTAGCCCAGGTCCGCGCTTGTTCGGAGGTACTCGGCGGAGATGTTCGCGCCCAGGTCGGCGATGAGCGTGTGCATCTTCCGCAAGACGCCCGGGACATTGCGATGGAAGTGCAGCAGGCGGTGGGGCCTTGTCTGCGGACGATCCTGCGTTGCGCCTTCGATCGTCTGTTCGGGCAATTCGACCTGGGGCACGTTGACCGCCCCCGTGGTTGAGCCGCGATTCACGAACGAGAGGAGCTTGGAGGCGACATCCTCGGCGATGGCTTCCTGGGCTTCGGCGGTGCTCCCGCCCACGTGCGGCGTGAGGATCACGTTGCTCAGGCCCTGGAGTTCGCTGGAGAAGGCCTCGTCCTTGTGCGAAGGTTCCTTGGGGAAGACGTCAATGGCGGCTCCGCCAAGGTGTCCCGATCGCACGGCGTGGGCGAGGGCGGGAATGTCGACGACGTGGCCTCGGGCGTTGTTGATGAGGAACGAGCCCTTGCGCATCGAGGCGAGTTGCGACTGGGCGATCATGTTGCTGGTGGCGTCGGTCGAGGGGACGTGCAGACTCACCACGTCCGACTGCTCGAGGAGTTCCTTGAGCGTGCGGACGGCCCGTGCATTGCCGAGCGGGAGCTTGGGGACGATGTCGAAGTAGATCACCCGCATGCCCAGCGCTTCGGCGATGACCGAGACCTGCGAGCCGATGTGGCCGTAGCCGATGAGGCCCAGGGTCTTGCCGCGGACCTCGTGGCTTCCGGCGGCGGACTTGTCCCATTTGCCCGCGTGCAGGCCGACGGACTTGGGCAGGAGCTGGCGGTAGAGGGCGATGATCTCGGCGAGGGTGAGCTCGGCGACGCTCCGCGTGTTGCCGAAAGGGGAGTTGAAGACGGGCACGCCAAGCGCGGCGGCGGCGGGCAGATCAACCTGATCGGTGCCGATGCAGAAGCAGCCGACGCCCAGGAGCTTGGGGGCGGCCGCGAGAAGGTCGGCGGTGAGCTCGGTCTTGGAACGGATGCCCAGAACGTGAGCGTTGGCGAGCAGGCGCGGGAGGTCGGTGCGCTCGGGGCTGCCGGGGAGGGATTCGACGGTGAAGCCGTCGGTGCGGAAGGCGTTGGCGGCCTTGGCGTGGACGCTCTCGAGAAGCAGGACGTTGATCTTGTCCTTGGGGAAGCTGGTGGTCATCGGGGCGAGCGTCCTTGGCGTGGGCAGCGTGGTGATCATCACGGACGGATATCGGTCACTTCGGGGAGCGGATTGCGGGGACTGGAGGAGTCTTCGGGGCGTCCTTGTCCTTTGGCGCGATCGTGACGGCGCCGCGGGCGATGAGGATGGTGAGGAAGGCGGCAAGGATCAGCCGGTAGATGCCGAACGCGGTGAGGCCCTTGCGGGAGAGGAACCCCACGAGCCACTTGATGGCGATGGCGGCGGAGATGGCGGCGACGACGATGCCGATGAGACAGTTGACGGCGCCGAGAGATTCGAAGAGGTTGGCGACGTGGTGTCCGGTGGCGGCGGACTCGCTCTTGGCGTGCGAGAGGTTCTTGTAGAGGCTGTAGAGCGTGGCAGCGGTGAGCGTGGGGAGGCCCAGGAGAAAGGAGAACTCGGCGGCGGCGGCGGCGGGGAGGCCAACCATGTAGCCTCCGGCGATGGTCATCATGCTGCGGCTGGTGCCGGGCCAGAGGGCGACGCACTGGAGGCAACCGATGAAGAGGGCCTGGCGAGGTGTGATCTCTTCGATGGTGGTCCTGGAGATCGGAGCGAGGCCCAGGCGGCCATCGCGGCGGGCCTGGAGCCAGATCATGAAGAGGCCGCCCACCGCCAGGGCGGTGGTGACGGGAATGGGGAAGAAGAGCATCGACTCGATCCAGTCGTGCATGAGCTTGCCCAGGACGGCGGCGGGGAGGAACGCAATGAGGAGGTTGACGAAGAGGGCGGTGCCGGCGTTGTCGCGCCCGATGAGACCTTTGCAGATCTGCTTGACGCGGGGCCAGTAGAGCCCGGCGACGGCGAGGATCGCGCCGCCCTGGATGATGATGTTGAAGTCGTCGATGGCCCGCTTGCTCTCGGGGGAGTTGAGGCCCAGAGCGGCGGAGGCGAGGATGAGGTGCCCCGTCGACGAGATGGGAAGGTACTCGGTGATGCCTTCAACCAGGCCCAGGATTACGGCGTGCCACCATGTCATCGATTGCTCCACGAAGGACGCGGAGTGTAGCCAAACCGGGGCGGCCCTTGGATTTCAATGGCGAGCGAGAATCAGGCCCGAACGTCGATGACGCGTCCGGCGTGAACGGCGGTTGCGGCGGCGTTCTTGTCGGCCGGGTGGCGGTAGAGCGGCAGCGCATCGCCGGTGGGGGCGGGCACGGCGGCCGGCTTACTCGCGGGCTCGGCTCCGACGAACGGCACGGGCTTCACCGATCCGGCGACCAGTGTGGTGCGGGGTTTCGCGTTCGCGTCGGGCTTCGCGTCTGGCTTGGGCGGATTGGTGCCCGTGGCCAGACGGAAGTTCATGCTGTTCTGGGAGGGGTTGATCGGCATCTTGAGGTTCACTGTAACACGGCATCGGCGAAGGGCAACGAGCCCGTGGACAAATTGGGGGCTGCTCCATTATCGGGCGGAGCAGGCGGCAGAGGATGAGTATTCGAAGGCTCGGGCGGAGGGTGACCAAGAGCACTGACCGCCCTTTACCCCATCGGTTTTTGTGCGCCAAAGTGGGGCGGTCAGTGGTACCGCGCCAGGAGCACTGACCGCCCTTTACCCGTCGGATTTCGTGGGCCAAGGTGGGGCGGTCAGTGGTACCGCACCATTTTTATTTCAGGAGTTCGGCGCAGGCTTTGCCGGGTTCGTCGCCGCGGTTGGTGGCCCAGTCGGCGGCGGTTTGGGCGTTGGTGTCTTTGAGGTCTTTCTTGGCGCCGGCGGCCAGGAGGAGTTTGACGGTGTCGGCGTCGCCGCGATCGGCGGCACGCATGAGGGCGGTGACGCCCGATTCATCGCCCTTGTTCACGTCGGCCTTGGCGTCGAAGAGCGCCTGGAGCAGCTCGGCGGGAGCGCCCTCGGCGCAGGCGGCGGCCAGGGGCGTCTTGCCCTCGCGGTCGGTGGCGTTGACGTCGGGGCTGGTGACGAGGATGGCCTTGACCTTGTCCATGTTCTTGTCGCGGGCTGCGATGAGGAGGGCCGACTCGCCCCACTTGTTGCGGAAGGACGTGTCGGCGCCCTTGCTCAGGAGGACCTGGAGGGCATCGGGAGAGCCCTTGGCGGCGGCGAGCATGAGGGGTGTGAAGCCCTCGGTCGACCTGGCGTTGACGGTGGCGCCGGCGTCAACGAGCGCCGCGACGGTGTGAGAGTCGCCGGAGATGGCGGCGAAGAAGAGCGGCGTCCATCCGTCGCGGGTTGCGGCGTCGGACTTGGCGCCGGCCTTGATGAGGGCGTTGACGATGACGGGCTTGCCGGCCTGGGCGGCGACCATGAGGGCGGTCATGCCTTGTTTCTGGCCCGGGCGGTCGATGCGACCTTCGATCGCGGCGCCGTTCTTGAGCGCGGTGGCGATCGCTTCGGCGTTGCCGGCGGCCGCGGCGTCGTGCAGGGCGGAGGGCGCGGTGCGGGCGGAGGCTTCCTGATCGACGCTGGCGTGGAGCGACTGGGTCCAGTAGAAGAGGCCGGCGCTGACGCCCACGAGGCAGAGAAGCAGAATGATGAGCGGCAACGGGGAACGTGAGGTGTTCATGGCATCGCTCCGAAGGGAGACAGAAAGGCAGTTCACCACAGAGAGCACAGAGGGCACAGGGAGAGAGAGTGTGTGATCAAGACAGAAAGGCAGGTTCAACACGGAGAACACGGAGGGGCACGGAGGGAAGACAGTGTTCGAGACAGAAAGGCAGTTTAACGCAGAGGACGCGGAGGGGCGCAGAGGCAAGACAATGTTCAAAGCAGAAGGAAAATGAACCAAAGAGCTCACAGAGGGACGCAGAGCAAGACCAAGTCGGAGGATTCGATTCGAGCCGATCCAATTCTCTCCTCTGCCCTTTCCCCTCTGTGTGTTCCCTGTGCCCTCTGTGGTGCAATGCCTTTATTCCTCGTGCTTGGGTTTGTAGGCCGCCATGACGGCGGATTGGACCTGGGGCGGGGTGGTCTCGTCGTGGCTGTGGTCCAGGGAGTAGGTGCCGGCGCCGGCGGTCATGCTCTTGAGCTCGTTGGTGTAGTTCTGGAGTTCGCCCAGGGGCGCGATCGCCTTGACGAGGCACTGATCGCCCGCCATCACGGAGGTGTCCTGGACCCGACCCCGCTTGGTTGAGAGATGCCCGGCGATGTCGCCCATGTAGCGGCTGGGGGCGGTGACCTCCAGCAGGACGTAGGGCTCGAGGAGCTTGGGACGGGCTTTCATGACGGCATCGATGAAGGCGTGGCGGGCTGCGGAGATGAACGCGATTTCCTTGCTGTCGACGTCGTGGTACTTGCCGTCGTAGAGGGCACAGCGGATGCCCGACATCGGATAGCCGGCGAAGGCGCCTTCCTGCATGACCTGGCGGACGCCCTTCTCGACGGCGGGCCAGTATTGACGCGGGACTGTGCCGCCGACGACCTCGGAGACGAACTCGAAACCCTCGGCGTGGTCGTTGGGAAGAGGCTCGATGCGGAGGTAGACCTCACCGAACTGGCCTGAGCCGCCGGTCTGCTTGCGATGGCGGTGGTGTCCCTCGGCCTTGCCGGTGATTGTTTCCTTGTAGGCAACTTTGGGCGGGCTGGTCAGCAGCTCGATGTTGGACTGCTTGAACTTCTCGCAGATGATGCGGAGGTGGAGCTCGCCCAGGCCTCGGATCACGGTCTGGCCGGTGGCGGCGATGCGCTCGATGCGGAACGAGGGGTCTTCTTCCATCAGCTTGTGGGCGATGGTGGAGAACTTGGTCTCGTCGGCGTGGCTCTTGAGCTCGACTGCGAGGCCGTAGAGGGGCTTGGGGAGCGGGAGGGGATTGAGGTGGACGCTGTCGAGGGCGTGGGAGTCGTGGAGGACGCAGTTGAAGTGGAGGTCGTCGATCTTGGAGACGGCGGCGATGTCGCCGGGGCCGACTTCCTGGACCTCGACGTGCTCCTTGCCCTGGAGCTTGAAGAGGTGGGTGATGCGGACGGGCTTTTTGATCTCGTCGATGAGGATGTCGGCGCGGGCCCTGAGCGTGCCCTGGTGGACGCGGAAGACGCCGAGCTTGCCGACGAAGGGGTCGGTGGTGATCTTGAAGACGTGGGCGAGCAGCGGGGCGGCGGGGTCGGGCTTGGCGTGCCACTCGACCTCGGGGCTGTCTTCATTGGTGCGCTGGACGAACTCGGGCGGGTTGACCTCGACGGGGCTGGGGCAGAGGCTGGCGAAGACGTGCATGAGGTCGTCGCAGCCGGCGCCGGTCTTGGCGGAGCAGAAGGCGATGGGGACGAGGTGGGCGCTCTCGAGGGCCTTCTCGAAGGCGGCGTGGAGTTTGTCGGGATCGAAGCCCTCGCCCTTTTCGAGGTAAGCCATGGTGAGGTCTTCGTCGACCTCGATGACCTGTTCGACGATTTGTTTGTGGGCCTCGTGGACGGAGGAGAAGTCGGTCTGGTCGCCGGCCTGGTCGTGGCCGTCGTGCTCGAAGACGTTGATGACCTTGGTGAAGTTGGCGGTGGGGAGGTTGATGGGGAGGCAGATGCCGCCGAAGCTCTCGCGGATTGCGGAGACGAGGGCGGGGAGGTCGGCGTGGGGCTCGTCGATCTTGTTGACGATGATGAAGCGGGGGATCTTGCGTTCTTCGGCGACGGCCATGAGTCGGCGGGCGACCGAGTCGATCCCCTTGAGGGCGTCGATCATGACAACGACGGTCTCGCAAGCGGGGAAGCAGGCGATGGCGTGCCCCATGAAGTCGGCGAGGCCGGGGGTGTCGATGAGATTGACGGCGTGCCCGTCGTGCGTGAAGTGGGAGAAGGCGGGCTGGAGGGAGTGCTTGTGGTGGCGTTCTTCATCGGTGAAATCGGAGACGGTGTTTCCTTCGGCGATGGTTCCCAGTCTCTTGGTGGCGCCGGAGGCGAAGAGGAGGCGTTCGGTGAGTGTGGTCTTTCCCGAACTGGCCGAGCCGCAGAGGCAGATGTTGCGGACGTTGGCGGGGGAGGAGGTTGATTGGATTGCCATGGGGCACAGACTCCTTTCGAACTCGCCGAGTGGGCCCGTCTGAGCACAGGCGAGGCGAGTAGGACGCTGAGGGCTGGTCCGGCGCTGATGGGAACGCCCCGATCTGCCGACGGACCCGGGCGCAGTGTAAAGCATCCGAGCCGATAATGCGAACGAATCTGGAGTTGTCCCCCGGATTTGCACCGGGGCGGCAAGGGAAGGGACCAGGGGTGGGGGGGTGTTCGCATGACCCTCAAAAAAGCCGATGGAATCCAGCGATCTGGTGGTAAAATCGTGGATCGAATCGGTGATTCTCGTTCGTGAGAGAACAAGTCACGGCTCGTTGGCAAAGGAGCGAGCGGGCCGGGCTGTGTGAATATTCGTGAGGAGAGAGTCCATGAACATGAGAGCGTCTGCAATGGTCGTGGCTGCGCTGGCCTGCGCTGGTTCGGCGAGCGCGAGCGTCCTGCTCAAACCCAACGGCAACTTCACGGGCGGGGGGCAGTTCGCGGATCGGGCGGGCGTGCGGTTCCGAGCTTTCAATGCCGAGTATGTGAACAGCGGGGCGCCCGCGGGGCTCACCGAGGCGCTGCGGGCGCAGAACTTCAACTGGACGACGGGGGCGAATCTCTCGGGCGATTTCCGGCTCGATCAGAATCAGTCGTGGGTCGTGACCGACCCGGCGCAGAACTTCTACGGGTACAACTTCGCGGCGGCCAACCGGGGCGAACTGGGCGGCAACGCCTTTGCGGTCGGATATGTGCCCGGTCGCGACGACCCCGTCGCGGCCGATGCCCGCTGGCTGCAGGTGATCCGGACCAACGACCCGCTGGGCTGGGGTGTGACCCACGGGATCGGGCTTGTCGCCGACGTTGGGATGACCTGGTACATCGACAACGGGTGGCGCAATCAGCCTGAACCGCCGACCGATCCGTTCTATGGGGCCAACGACAACGTGAACAACACGGGGTATGCCGCCAACGGGCTTGGGCTTATCGACTCGCCGTCGCGCGACATTCGGGCGGGCATCTGGTGGGAAGCGTGGGCGTTTATCGCGACGCGGGACGCCCGGGGCGATTTGACGGTCTATGACGGCGTGCACTGGGGCTTTGAGACCTTTGCGGTGCCGTCGCCGGGCAGCCTGGCGATGGTGTTGCTTGGCGGAATCGTGTGCGGGCGGCGGCGGCGGATGTGATATGCTGGCGGCCATGAGGCAAAATTCATCACTGGGGCAGTCTCGCAAAGCACACAGCACAAAGCGGCAAAGCACAAATCAGGGCAGGATGCGGGTGAATTCCACGCTGTCTTTCTTTGTGCTTTGTGCTTTGCCGATTTGTGCTTTCGCGGCGCAGCCTCAGCCCGCGGCTGTGCCTCAGCCTGCGCCTCAGCCCGCCAAAGCGCCTGCGCCCGACCTCGCGGCCGCGACCACGCGGGGCATCGAGATCCTGCTTTCGCTGCAGGAGGGCGAGAACAAGGCGGAGTGGCCTTATGAGGGCGTGTATCGCGTGGGCGGGAAGATCCCAGTTGGCTATCGCATCGGGAGCACGGCGATTGTGGTTGAGGCGCTGGTGAGGGCGCCGGGGTACGCGACCGACAAGGCAAGGGTGGAGGCGGTGGGGCGGGCGGTGAAGTTCATCTGCGAGGCGCGGAACGAGCCCACGATGTCGGAGGTGGATTACGACGGCGGGTACGACGTGCGGGGCTGGGGGTACATCTATGGGCTCAAGACGCTGTCGATCCTCAAGCAGATGAAGTTGATACCAGAGGGACAGGAGGAGGCGGTGAAGGGGGCGACGGCGTTTTATCTTGATGCGCTTCAGAAGATCGAGATTCCCGAGGCGGGGGGATGGAATTATGCGAGGCCGCCGGGGAGGAAGACGGTGGCGCCGACCTCGCCGTTTATGACGCCTTCGGGGCTTGAGGCGCTGTATGAGGCGAAGGCGGCGGGGGAGCCGGTGGACGCGGGGGTGGTGCAGCGGGCGCTGGATGGGCTTGAGAAGTGCCGCGGGCCGGCGGGGGCGATGCAGTACTCGGGGCCGGTGAAGCGGGGGGATGGCGAGCCGGTGCCCGGAGCGGTAGGGCGGATGTGCGCGAGCGAGTCGGCGCTGTTGCTCGCGGGGCGGAGCTCGCCCGAGCGGGTGCGTGGGGCGGTGGACGCGTTCATTGTGCATTGGAAGTTTTTGAATGAGCGGCGGGCGAAGACGGGGACACATTTGCCGCCGTATCAGATCGCGCCGTACTACTTCATGTACGCGCACCACTTTGTGGCGCAGGCGATCGAGCTTTTGCCCAGGGCGGAACGGGCGGAGTATCGAAGGCGTGTGAACGAGCTGTTGTTCTCGGTGAGGGAAGAGGACGGCTCGTGGAATGATCGTGTGTTCAAGCGCAGCAGCGCGTACGGGACGGCGATGGCGATGCTGGCGGTGGGGATGCCCGAGGCGACGCCGCCGGCGAGGTGGGAGGGGGAGAAGAAGTAGAGGCAATGGAATTTCAACACGGAGGACACGGAGGGACACGGAGGAAGGCAAGAAAGAGGCCTTAACGCAGAGGCCGCAGAGAGGCGCAGAGGAAGCCATGGCGCGTGGGCGGAAGAGAACGATCGCGGGGTGGTGGTTTCTGGGGCTCGGGGCTGTTGCGCTCGTCGTTCTCGCGTTGTCGGGCAAGTTCACACTGGATCTGCGAGCGTCGAGTGGGAGTCCGCCAACGGGTTCCACCTATCGATGCTGGATCACGCAAGGGTACATCTTCTTCGATCGAATTGTCCCTTCGTTGGATCAGTCGGAGGCATCGATTCGAGGTGACTATCCGTACACTCTCGTGTGGTGGACCTCTGAGAAGCGGTACTTGAGCCGCCTCAGATGGGGCATTGGATTCGTTCCACCTGCTGATGAACGTCGATGGTGGTGGGGTATCGGGAACTTGGTGATGAGCTCGAGTTGCCTTTCCATCTGTGTCCTGCTGTGGCCGATTCCACCCCTGGCATTTGCGTTGGGCGCACCCCTATGGCATTCTGGCCGCCGGATCAGAAGAAGGACACGTTTGGGGCTATGTGGCTCGTGCGGGTACGACCTCAAAGGGTTGGTGACAGGAGCGGCGTGTCCGGAGTGTGGGAAGGGGAGGTAGATTCGTGTGCTGCATTTGGCCCCGGAGGGGCCGCCGGGTGTAGCCACGGGTGGAGCGAGTCTTCGAGCGAAACCCGTGGAAAGGTCGTATTGTAATGATCTCGCCCCGGAGGGGCGATCGAAGCACCGGGAACGGGATGGGCCCGACGCACACCGCAACACCCACGCCTCGTTCGCCCCTGCCGGGGCGAGATTACAATAATATCGCATTACCACGGGTTGCGCTCCGCCCGGCTGCGCCGGGCTTCGCTCCACCCGTGGCAACACCCGATCGCCCCGTTGGGGCGAAGAGGCGCCAAGGTGGCGATCAGTCAAAGACGTATCGTTCGTCAAACTCGATTGCATGTGCGCGGAGCAGGCGGAGGAATTCGGACTTGAAGTCCTCCTTCTCGTGGTGCTCGTGTTGGCCGACGATGTACGCCTTGACGGCCGGTTCCTGCGACTTGCTGACGGTGAAGGCGCCGTAGCCCTCCTGCCACGAGAAAGTGGCGAGCGCGGGATATGTCTCGTGCAACCATTTGGACGATCGTGCCTTCACGTTGCGCATGAGATCGGAGATCGTGGCGTCGGGGCGCCAGCGGAGATACATATGGATGTGGTCCTCGATGCCGCCGATTTCGTAGAGCACGCCTTTCTCCGACCGGATGAGGCCTCCGATGAATGGGTAGAGGCGGCCGGCGATGTCCGCGGTGATCCATGGGTGGCGAAGCTTGGTGCTGAAGACGATGTGGTGGAGAAGTTGGGAATAGGCGCCGGGCATGACGTGCCTTTCAGTGTAATGTGCGCCTCGATCGCCCCTCCGGGGCGAGTCATGATAATATCGCATTACCACGGGTTGCGCTTCGGTCGCCTGCGGCGACCTGCGCTCCACCCGTGGCTACACCCGGTCGCCCCGTTGGGGCGAAAGGCAAGAGGCAGAACCGTTCGTGGGCACGGCCTCAACGGGCTCGCATCCGAGGCGGCGTGTCCGGAATACGGAAACATGCCGGAAACCGGAGGTCCGAAGGTTGAATCGAATCTTCCTGCGAGTCTTCGTTGGTTGTAGACTGCTCGCATGGCACACGGGCGCAAGAGGTTGATCGTGGGGCGGGGGGTGATCGGGGTGAGCCTGGTGGTCACGCTGGTGATGCTGGTGTCGGGGCGGTACTGGTTCAAGACGGATTGGCGATCGGGGTGGCGGCTGCGTGTGCAGTCGGGGTTCGTGCTGCTGCGCGTTGAGTCGTGGCCCGACTTTCATCTGCCGCCCGATGGCGGGTTGAACCGGATTCTTCCGCCGGAGCTCGTCTGGTCGATTCCGACCTCATGGCGGGAGAAGGATGGCGTGGTCGACTCGTGTCTTTTGGGAGTTGTTCGACGGTTGGACTCGTTTGGCGCGCGGTCGACCACGGTTACCTTCATGCTCTGGCCGATTGCGCTTGCGGGATTTGCGACGGGAGGGGGTTTGATTTGGTGGGGCGCCCGGGTCCGGCGTATGGGGCGCCGGGGGTGTTGTCCGGGGTGTGGATATGAGATGACGGGGCTGGCAGGGGGCGCGGCGTGTCCCGAGTGTGGGAAGGGGAAGTCGGAGGTTGATCAAGTTTGATCGAAGCGATCGGGGGGGCGATGCACAGGAGCACTGACCGCCGTGACGCGTGGGGTGGTTGGGGAGTTGGGTGTGGCGGTCAGTGGTACCAGAGCACTGGTACCGGACGTGATTCACTTCACGATGATCGGCTCCACCTTCCACTTGGGACCTTGCCAGGAGCCTTCGGTCGTGGTCGTGACCTTGGCGGTGCCGCCGGAGGTGGTGACGTTGAATGTCGTAAGGCGGTACTCGCCCTTTTGGTAGCCCAGGCCGTCGCCGGCGTCTTCGTAGAGGGTGCCGGTGGCTTGGCCCTTGGAATCCGGAGCGATCAGGAGGGTGAGGGTGTCGAGCGGCTTCTCGCCCACGAACTGCATGATGGGGCCGGTGGGGATGGCGGTGCCGGCTTTGATGTAGAGGTCGGGCAGGTCGGCGTCGGGCTTTTCGCCAGCGAAGGTGAACCTGCGCCAGCCGTCCTTGGGAAGGGCGGGCACGCGGCTGCGGTCGGGGACCATCTGGGCGACGACCATGAGGCCGTCGCCGAGCAGGAACGCGTCGTCCTCGCTGCGGAGGGCAAGGTCCTTGGGGTCTGCGAAGAACAGGGGACGGGCGACGGGCATGCCGTTCACGCTGGCCTCGCGGAAGAGGGTGTACAGGTACGGCATGAGGCGATAGCGGCGTTCGATCGCGGCCTTGCACGTCGCCTCGACCTCGGGGCCGAAGGACCAGGGCTCTTTGTCGATATTGTCCTTGGCGGTGTGTGCCCGGGCGAAGGGCATGAGGGCGCCGACGCCCATCCAGCGGGCAAAGAGGGTGCCGCGGGACATGACGCCCTCGCCGTTGTTGCCGTTGCCGGCGAAGCCGCCGATGTCGGGGCCGATGTTGGGCTGGCCGGAGAGGCCGATGTTGAGGACCATCGAGACCGACCACTCCAGGTGCTGCCACGAGGCGGAATTGTCGCCCGTCCATGTGGCGCCGTAGCGGTGACCGCCCAGGTAGTTGGCGCGGCTGAGGACGAAGGGGCGGCGTTCGGGCTGTGCGGCGGCCATTCCTTCGCGGGCGGCCTTGATCATGTGCATGCCGTAGACGTTGTGATACTGGAGGTGCGAGCCGGTGCCGCCGAGTTCTGGGTCGGCGCGGTGGACGTTGTCCTCGGGCATGGTTTTGCTGGGGACGTTGAAGACGGCGGGCTCGTTCATGTCGTTCCAGATGCCGTCGACGCCCGTGGCAAGGAATCCCTTGTACTGGCTGGCCCACCAGGTGCGGGTTTCCTTGCGCATGAAATCGGGGAAGTGGCAGGGGCCGGGCCACACGTCGCCGGTGAAGGGCTTGCCGTCTTTGGTCTTGACCCAGTGGTCGCCGGCCTCGCCCTGCTCGAAGACCTTGTAGCCGCCCTTGGGGAACGCGTCCTTGTTGATGCCGATGCCGGGGTCGATCATCCAGACGGTGTGGAAGCCGAGCTTGTGCAGGTCGTCGTTGTGACGCTTGGGGTCGGGGAAGTGTTTCTCGTCGAAGGTGAAACAGAGGAACTTGTGCATGTAGTCGATGTCGTGCCAGATGACATCGCACGGAATTTTGCGGTCGCGGAAGCCCTTGGCGATCTCCATCACGCGGGCGTCGGGGTAGTAGCTGTAGCGGCACTGGTGATAGCCCAGCGACCACTGGGGGGGGAGCGGCATGGTGCCTACCAGCGAGGCGAGGCCCTTCATGACGTCCTGGGGCGTGGGAGAGTCGATGATGATGACGGGGAAGGCGGGGCCGTCGGCGGTGGTTTTGATATCTCCGCCGGCGTCGCCTGGAAGGGAGATGACCTGCTTGAAGGTGCTGTCGAAGATGACGCCGAAGGAGGAGCCGTCGGGCCTGACGCCCAGAACCCAGGGGTGGCTCTGATAGAGGTGGGGGGTCTTGTCGTCAAAGCCGTAGGCGTCGTGGTTCCACAGGGTGATGGTCTGCCCGTTGCGAAGCAGAGGTCCGGCGAACTCGCCCACGCCGTAGAGGGAGGTGCCGGCGGGGACGCGGACGGTGACGACCTGTTTGTTGGCGCTTGCGGCGAAGGTGGGGACGAGTGCTCCGTCGGCCTTGGCGGCGGCGCCGGTGCGGGGGACGATCAGGGCGATCGAGGGTTTGGCGCCGGCTTTGGCGGCGGGGGAGGCGTGGAAGACAGTGGTGTGCGGATTGAGGGTTTCGGCGACGACCTGGGCGAAGGTGTGTGGAGCGAGCGAAGCGGTCAGCCCGGCGGCGATCCAGATCGAGAGGATGCGGCCAGGGCGTGCGGGGCGGGCGTGAGCGATCGAAATGTTGATATCAGACACAGGCATCGAGATTCCTCCGGCGTGGGTGTCGGTGGCAAGGACTTCAAGGGTAGCAAATGCCATTGGGGCGGCCACGAGCGGCGAACCAGGCGGCATGGCGGGATGCTCGGAGCGGTTTGAGCGTGTCCCATGGTCATTGGGCGGCTCGGCAGGTGGGCGCGGCGCGTGATGTTGCGAGCGCCAGCGGTCTTGCACCCGAGTCGTGAGTTTTCCGGAAATTTCAGCGTGTGTGGATCGAGGCGACGAGAGACCCACAAAGTGCGATGGCATTCGTGCGCGGAGAGCAACTTGCCGTTGAAGTCTGAATGAGATCAGGTAGGATGCGATTGGCGTCATCCAAGAGTCTTTGTGCGCGGTGTGTCATCCGCGCTTGTTGAGGAGGATCTCCAGATGAGTTGTATCAGGCACACGAGCGCCCTCACGCTTGCTTCGCTGGGCATGACCTTGAGCCTGGCGGGCGGGGCGGCCTTCGCCGACGACGGGATCAGCATCGGGCACGACGGCGCGGGGCGGCTGGCCGCGGAGATCAACGTTGAGCAGCCCCACCCAATCGTGCCCTCCGTCTTTCCGGGCATCGAAGGGTTTGCGACCGGAGAGTTCGGATTCACCAACGTCGAGCACAACGAGCCCGAGCACGGGCACTTCATGCTCGAGCTCAGCGCCGACATTCGCGCGAGGCTTGTGAGCTGCGATGAGGGAATCCAGGTCTACAACGGGCTGAGCGTGCTGGCGGTGGGCCAGGAGATGAACTTTGGCCCGCCGTCGTTCGACTACCACCCTGTGTTCAACATTCCAGTCGGCGTGCGTGGGCAGGTTTACTCGATGACCTTTGTCGCGCGCGACGCGAGCGGGTTGTACGCCGAGAGTGAACTCATCGAGATCACGTTCTTCGTCAACCCCTGCCCCGCCGATTTCAACTGCGATGGCGCCGTCGATTTCTTTGACTACGACGACTTTGTCGTCTGCTTCGAGGGGGGAGCCTGCCCCGCCGGCACGACCGCCGATTTCGATGGCGACTCGACCGTCGACTTCTTCGATTACGACGCCTTCGTGGTGGCGTTCGAGACTCCCTGCTGACCGGCGATCAGGTGCAATCAAGGACGGTCAAGAACGCTGGACGCGGACGTGCCAGTCGCAGTCGAGCGGATGGTCGTTGACCATGCCGACGGCCTGCATGAACGCGTAACAGATGGTGCTGCCGACGAAGGTGAAGCCGCGGCGTTTGAGATCCTTGCTCATGGCGTCGGACTCGGGCGTTTTGGCGGGGATGTGTTTCAGAGTGGGCCAGGAGTTGATGCGGGGCGAGGGGTGGCCCGCCCCCCGGCTGGCGCCGGGGGCTCTGTTGGAGTCGATGAACCGCCAGATGTAGGCGTCGAAGGTGCCAAACTCGGCTTGGACTTTGAGAAAGGCTTTGGCGTTTTTGATGGCCGACTCGATCTTGCCGCGATGGCGGATGATGCCGGGATCCAGGAGGAGTTTGTCGACGCGGGCGGGCGTGAAGCGGGCGACTTTGGCGGGATCGAACCCGGCGAAGACCTCGCGGTAGCGGGCACGCTTCTTGAGGACGGTGTCCCAGGAGAGGCCGGCCTGGGCTCCTTCGAGCACGATGAACTCGAAGAGGACGTGGTCGTCGTGCTGCGGAACGCCCCACTCGGCGTCGTGATAATGGATCGACAGGTCGTTTCTAGCCCAGGCACAGCGGTTTGGCATCGCGAAAGCTAGGTTCGCTCGGCGACGGGGGCGAGGCTCCCGTACACTGTCTCCATGACCAAACCAAGCCACGTGTGTTCCCGTCTTGCCGTCCTGCTGCTGGGGGGACTGTCGCTATTCGCCGGCGCCTGGACGCAGCCACCGGCCGCACCGGCGACTTTGGGGCCGGCGGCGGCGCGTGCGGGGGCGACGTCCCGCGAGCGGTGGTCGACGATCGCGATGGGCGGCCAGCGCGCTGGGTACGAGCACACCACGGTGACGAGCGGTGACGGGAAGATCACGACGGATTCGGAAGCGTCCTTCGTCGTGAAGCGCGGCGCTCTGAGCATCTCGAGCCGGATCACGACGAGCTTTGTCGAGAGCGACGACCACAAGCCCATCTCGATGCAGATCACGCGTGAGCTCGGCAGCAAGCCGACCACCACGAAGTATCAGTTTGAGAGCGACCAGCTCCGCGTCACGACCGAGCAGCAGGGGCGTGAGTCCAAGTCGACCCAGCCGCTGCCTTCGGGCGTGTGGCTCACGCCCGCCGCGGCGGAGAAGTACATCGCCCAGCGTCAGGCGGCCGGGGCCGCCGAGATCACCGTCCGCACGGTCGATCCCAGCGCCGGCTCCGACCCTGGAACCGACACGTACGCCCTGCAAGCCAAGGAGAAGCTCAAGCACGCCGGGCGAGAGATCGACGCGTGGCGGTACACGATGAAGTCGACCAAGCTGCCGGGCATCGTGGCGACGACGTGGCTCGACGAGCGGGCTGAGGTGATCAAGACCGAGATGAGCATGGCGGGAATCCACATGGTCACGGAGGTCTCGACCAGGACCGAGGCCCTGAAAAAGGCCGAGGGGCTCGAGATCATGGTCGCGACGTTCATCACGCCCAGCCGTCCGATCGACAAGGCCCGGGAGATCACGCGGGCCTCGTACGTCGCCCGGGTGAAGGAGGGCACGATCGTCGACCTTCCCACGGGCGGCGGGCAGGTCGCCAAACGGCTGAGCCCAAAGTCCGTCGGCGTTGAGGTCTCGACGACCAGCCCCCAGCCCGCGACTGAGGCCGAGCTCATCGATCCCGCGTTCCTCAAGCCGGCCACCGCCGTCGATTGCAACGATCCGGAGATCAAGACCCTGGCGACATCGGCCCTCAAAGGCCTGGGCGAGCACGCCACCGACGCCCTGCGTGTCGAGCGCCTGCGTGTCGCGGTGCGGAGCCACATCACCAAGAAGGACCTGGACTCGGGCTTCGCCTCGGCCTCGGAGGCGTGCCGCAGCAAGAGCGGCGACTGCACCGAGCACGCGGTGCTCAACGCGGCCTTGCTGCGGGCCTCGGGGATACCTTCGCGTGTGGTGAGCGGGCTCATCTACGCCGATCAGTTCGCCGGGGCGAGCAAGGTCTTCGCGTACCACATGTGGACGCAGGCGCTCGTCGACGTCGAGGGCAAAAAGTGCTGGGTCGATACCGACGCGACTCTGTGGGGCAAGGGCTTTGACGCGACGCACATCGCGCTGGTGACGACTTCGCTGGCCGACGGGCAGTACGAGAGTGCGATGGCCTCGATCGCGACGTTGCTCGGACAGCTCTCGATCGATGTGGAGTCGACCAAGTGACAGCGGAGCTCGACACCAGCGGTTTGCCAAGGCTGCCCGCCCGCGATGGCGCGGGGCACAAGGGGACTTTCGGCACTGTGGCGGTGATCGGCGGCTCGTGCGGCGGCGGGACGATGATGCTGGGGGCTCCGGTGCTGTCGGCGCGGGGGGCCTTGAGGAGCGGTGCGGGGCTCGTGAAGCTGGTGATGCCCGAGCCTCTCCTGGCGAGCGGGCTCTCGATGCTGCCCAGTGCGACGGGGATTGTGCTGCCGGTGGATGGGGGCGGGGAGATCGTGGCGCATGAGGCGGCGGGTGTGGTGGATCGCGTGCTCAAGCAGGCGTCGTGCGTGGTGGTGGGGCCGGGCCTGGGGGCGGATCAGGGCCTCTCGCGGGGCGTGGAGGCGACGGTGCTGCGGGTGTTGCAGCAGGACGCGGTGGCGGTGGTGGTCGATGCCGATGCCCTCACCGCGATGGGGCGCGTGCCCGAATTGTGGCGGGACTTTCACGCGCCGGCAATTTTGACGCCGCATCCGGGGGAGTTTCGAAGGCTTGCGGACTCGCTGGGCTTGACACTCGACGCGATCGACAAGGCGACGCGGCCCAGTGCGGCGGCGGAGCTCGCCCAGCGCCTGGGATGCGTGGTGGTGCTCAAGGGTGCGGGGACGATCGTGAGCGATGGGCTGCGGGTGTGGCGGTGCGAACGAGGGCACGCGTGTCTGGGCACGGCCGGGACGGGCGATGTGCTCGCGGGGCTTTTGGGCGGGCTGATTGCTCAATATTACAACCACGCGCAGAGCGCGATGCGGGCGAGGCTCGGGAGCCGTGTTCCGGCGGGCGCGCCGCCACTCTTGTCGCTGTACGACCTGGCCCGAATCGCGGTGGAGGTGCACGCCCGCTGCGGCGAGGCGTGGGCAGCGGCCAACGCCCCCGCGGGCTTGCTCGCGCCCGAACTGGCGGACCTGGTGCCCGGCGAGCTTGCTCGCCTCAACGAGCCCCGAGCGTCAGCGAGTGGGTCTTGCGTACCGGCAAAGGGCGCCTGACCCCGGCTCGCGGGCGCTTGGGGCTCGTTACGGTGCAACCGCACCCATTGCTTGCCCCTATCACTCATGGTTCGTAGGAGTCACACCATGCGATTCGATCATGCTTTGCGTGCGGTCGGCCTTGTTGTCATGTGCGGGCAGGCGTCCTTTGGTTCGCTGGTGTGTGCACAGGAGGCGCCGCCGCCCGATGATTCCATGTCGTCCGACCTCCCGGGGAAATATCCCCCGGGTCGCAACTACCTGCAAGAGCGGATCGACTGGATCCGGGACAGGCAGGGTTCGTCCAAAGAGCGGGGCGGCCCGGTGAACCACTGGACGACCTTCACCACCTGCGTGTCGCAGATGGACGGGGCGTGGAAGTTCGCGTCCGAGGGTTCGACGGTCTATCGCGACTACGCCGCAAGGCAGCAGGCCGAGGCGACGCCCAGCACGTACGACATCTTCTGGTCGGTCGCCAAGATCGGCACGCGGTACGACGCGGAGCTTGACTTGGAGGGGCAGAGGATCATCGACCAGTTCCTTCGGACCTCGACCCCGATGCTGCTGGACTCGATGTACAGCCTGTCGCCGGTCGTGCCCGACGTGAGCCTTGAGCGCCCCCAGATCATGCGCCAGAGGCAGGCCTTTGCCGACTCGGGCATCGCCGCCAACTGGAATGTGACGCGCATGTCGCTCGCCCGACGCCGTGGGGACGACACGGAATTCCTCAGGGCGGCCCAGCACAACATGTACCTGAGCCACGCGGCGGCGTGCGACGCCGGACTCGGCGCCCACCTCCGCAGCTTCGCGATCGCACAGTTCACCTACAGCCGGATCATCGACGAGCATCTCGCCAGGCCCCTCTCGCCCGAGCTTCTGAGCCAGCTCGTGGAGATGCTCGGCAAGATTCCCGCGGCGGATTGGGCGACATCGGTCGAGGGCGAGCGGCTGTTGATGCTCGATGGCGTGGATTGGATCTACGAAACGGGGCGCACGGAAATGTTCGGGGAGTCCAAGCCCCAAAGGACCACGCTGGAGAAGGCCGCCGATCTCACCGAGCGGATGATGTGGGCCCCACGTGAGGTGGCGCTCGCCGAGATCGATCGGGTTTATGGCCTGATGGCCAGGTGCCTGGACCCCGACATCGCCGTGGCGGACAAGGCGATGGAAGAGTGCCGGGGCATCACGCACCGGCTTCAGAGCGACAAGGCGCTGCGGCGCAAGTTCGCGATCCAGTCCTCGATCAGCACGAGCTTTCTCTGGGTGAACTTCGAGAAGCAGGCCCGGTGTGCCCGTGGCGGACTGCAACTGTACCTGGCGGCCGAGCTGTTCAAGGCCCGGAACGGGCACCTGCCCGAGACCGCGGCCGAGCTTGTGCCCGAGTATCTTCGGTCGGTGCCGATCGACTGGTACAGCAAGACGCGTGAGCCGATGCGATACAAGAGGGTTGATCCCAAGACGGATCCACTCGGGCGCGGCTTTCTGGTGTACTCGGTGGGCCTGGACAACACCGACGATGGCGGGACGATCGATCCCAAGCGATTCAATCGGGCCATCAGCAGCGGCGAAGCGATGGGGAAGGGGTACGACTTTGTGATCAACTGGGCGACTGAGCTGCCGGATCGCAGGTGAGGCCGGGCTCGTTATGATCTGCGATTGTGAGGAGTCTCGCCATGCGGATCGAACCGGCTTTCCAACTCGCGGGCATCTGCGGGCTCGTCATTCTTGGCTCTTGCTCCGTGGCGCAGGATGCTCCACCCCCCGCTGCCGATCCCATCGCCCCACGCGTTCGCGCGCCGATCGTCGCGCGCGAGGGCGCCCGCAAGTACCCGCCCGGTCGCGACTACATGCTCGAGCGGATCCAGATGATCCGTGAGAAAGAGGGATCCCAGAGGGGGAACTACGAGTTCGACAGCAACTGGAACACCTTTCGCAACAGCGTGGCGCGGTTCGCCGGGGCGTGGCAGTACGCGTGGCAGGGTTCGCCCCTGGCCAAGGCGTTCAATGACAAGATCGAGGCGAGCAATCCCGAGGAGGCCGCGGACATTCTCTTGTCGGTGGCGAAATATCCGATGAACTACGACGCCCAGCTCGACTGTGAGGGGCAGCGGATCATCGACCAGTTGCTGCGTTCGGGTCTGCCGGCGCTCTTTGACTCCCTCTCGGATCCGCAGCCGATGGTGCCCGAATCGAACATCGAGCGCCCCGGGATCATGCACCCGATGCCAGCCTTGGGCGACGCGAGGTCGCTCGTGCGATTCAACCTGGCCCGGATGTCCCTGGCCCGGCGGCGCGGCGACGACCTGGAGTTTGCCCGGGCGCTGCGTCACAACCTGGCGATCAACCACGCGGTGTCGCGCGACGCGTCGCTCATCGCGCACCTGGTGTACGTGCTGCTCGACTCCAACACGTCGCAGAGAATCGTCGAGGAGCAGCTCGCCAAGGCGATGTCGCCAGAACTTCTTCGGGCGGCGATGGCCCTGATCGACGAGTCAAAGACGGCGGACTGGGAACTCTCGATCAACGGCGAGCGTCTCATGGTGCTCGACGCGATCGACTGGGCGTATCAGACGGGACGGTTTGAGGTCATCGGCATCAGCGAACCAACGCGAGCGGAGGACGAGACGATCGACGCTTTCGTCGCTCGGGTGGGATGGGCGACGCGTGAGGAGACGCTCGACGAGTTCGATCGCGCGCTGACGCTGTACACATGGTGTTTCGACGACAACGCGGACCTCGCCGGAAAGGCCGCCACGCAGACCGAGGAATGGCTCGCGCACTTCAAGAAAGACGCGGCGTATCGCAAGCGGTTCACGGTCATGTCCGCGGCCGCCCCGGCGATCGCCCGGGCGATGAACATGGAACAGGCGGCCCGCTCGACGCGGGGGGCGATCAAGGCGTTTCTGGCGGCGGAGCTCTTTCGGATCGAGAAGGGGCACGCCCCCGAATCGCTCGGTGAGCTGGTGCCCGGGTACCTGCCGGTGCTTCCGATCGACTGGTGCTCGCCCACGCGCGAGCCCTTGCGGTACAAGAAGCTCGACGCGAAAGCAGACTCGCTGGGCCGGGCGTTCTTGATTTATTCCGTCGGGCGAGACGGGACCGACGATTCTGGCAAGATGGACCCCGAGCGTCCCCGGCGTGCGGTCGACGGCGGGCCCGAGCAGGTCTGGAAGGGGTACGACCTGGTGTTCAACTGGTCGGAGCAGTTGCCGGATCGCAAGTGAGGACGCAGACAACGAGCCCCGAGCGTCAGCGAGTGGGTTGCCTTGTGATGACGAGAGAGTCTGTGGAACGGAGACCTTTGATGAGACTGCAGCATTTCAGGTGGGCGGCGCTGCGATTGGCTCTCCTTTGCGGAGTGAGCATCGCGTGCGCGGCATCGGGCCAGGAGGCTCCCTCGCCGTCGCCGGTGGTGCCCGAGCCTGCCGACGTCTATCCGAAGGAGCGTAACTATCGGCTCGAACGGGTCAAGCTCATTCGGGCCAAGCAAGGGGCCCTCCGCGGCGCGAGAGAGTTTGAAAATGACTGGGCGGTCTATCTCGAGGCGGTGGGCCGCCTTGCCGGGCTCTTTCAATACGAACTCTACTCTTCGCCCGCGATTCAGGAATACGTGACCCGCGAATCGACGGACGCAGACCATGCAATGGACCCTCTTCTCGATTCGATCGCCCGGCTGCCCGAGCGATACGACGCCAAGCTCGACGCCGATGGCCAGCGCATGATCGATCAGTTTCTCCGGGCGGGCGTGCCAGGGTACTTCGACTCTCTGGCCGACGCGAAGACGCTGGTGCCGGTGCTCTCGGTTGAGAAGCCCGAGGCGAAGCAGACTAAGGCCTACCTCGGACACTCTCGCGCGGCCGCAAGGTTCAATCTTGCTCGAATGTCCCTGGCTCGCAGGCGTGGTGACGACGCGGAGTTTCTGCGGGCTATCAAGCACAATTTCGCGGTGAGCCGCGCTGCTGGATACGAGGCATCGGTGCTCGCCCACGCTTTAAGCGCGGCCATTGACTGCATGACATTGAAGCGAGTCGTTGACGAGCATCTTGCCAAGCCTCTCTCGCCCGAGACCGCCCGGGGTGTGCTCAAACTTCTCGATCAGTTCCCCGGTCCGGACTGGACGCTGTCGGTGCAAGGCGAGCGACTTAGGGCTCTGGAGGATGCGGATTGGGTTTACCAGACCGGTCGGCTTGACGTATTGACCGGTGACGGGAAGTCAGTCGAGGAAAGCGCCACCTTGGCCCTCTTTCGAGCAATGTGGGTGCCTCGTGAGGTCGCACTCGCCGAGATCGACGCTCTGATGACTCCCATCGCAGGCGAGCTCGATCCTGATCCCTCGGTCGCTCGCGAATCACTGAAGAGGGCCCCCACGCTGGAGGACAGAATTGCTCGGGATGAATCGTACAAGGCAAAGTATGGCGTGGTCGCGATCGTCTATCCGGCTTTCGAGCGTGCGAAGCGGCACGAGATGCAACGACGCACACTGCGATCCGGCGTGCAAACCGTGCTCGCGATCGAGTTGTTCAAGGCGGAAAACCATCGCGTGCCCGACTCCATCGATGAACTTGCGCCTGTATTCCTGCTCGATCCGCCGGTCGATTGGTTCACGTCCCTGCCCCACAAGCCCATCAGGTACGTAAAGCTCGACCCCGCAACTGATCCGCTCGCCCGATCATTCCTGGTGTACTCGGTGGGACGAGATGGCAACGACGACCAGGGCAAGCTCGATCCAGATAATGAGTTGCGAGGGCTGGACGGCTTTCAGAGGGCTTATGAGGGCTACGACTTCGTCATCAACTTCGCCCGGCAACTCCCCGATCGCAAATGATCGCGGTCACGCAGCTCTTTGACCGTCAGCGAATGGCGAACCATTTGTGCTGGTTGTCACGGGAACCCACTCGCTGACGCTCGGGGCTCGTTGCTGCAGGATTCGCTGTGGTGATCGGCGAGCTCGTTACTTTGCGCCCAGCGTCCGCGCGAAGAACTCGGTCTGGATGTTCTTCGCGTCGTTGCTGAAGATTCCAAAGCCGATGTGCTCGCGGGGGGCGCCGGTCTTGGACCACGTCTTGACCTCGATGAGCGCGGGATCGGCGCCCTTGGCCTTGTAGTGGTCGCGGAGTTTGTCGAGAAAGAGGCGTTGGACCTCCCACGGCACCATCGCGTCGATCTCGCTGTGCAGGGCGAGCAGGGGCAGGGGCGCGAATCCCGAAAGATGCATCGCCGGATCGAGCGATTGGGCGCGGGCACGCGGGTGGTCGATGGGCCAGGGGGCGATGTGCAGGCCGTTCTCGGCGGGGAAGTACATGCCCGAGAGCCAGCCGCAGGTGGCCTCGACGGCCGCCGTCTTGAAGGGGATCGCCCTGGGCTCGCAAAGGGCCCGCAGCGTGATCATGCCGCCCAGTGACATGCCGCCGATGCCCAGGCGAGACTTATCAAAGAGCGAAGCGTCGAGCGATGCGATGATGGGGTCGATTTCGACAAGCGCCTTCTCGATCACATCGAGCGTCGCCCGCGACTCCTGCATTTCGGGCACGCCGCGCTCGCCGTGGCCGGGAAGATCAACCGCGACCACGGCGATGCCGGCCCGAAGCCACCGCATGTACCGGCCCGGATCCATTTCCTTGGACGCGGTGCGCCCGTGGAGCCAGATGGCGGCTGGGGCGGGTGTCTTCCAATCGGGGTGTGCGAGCAGAAGGGGGATCTCGCCGGCCCGCACGATTCTGGCCCGTTCGGCAAGGTACTTGGGAAATGTCGGCGCCTCGCCGGCCATCAGCCGTTCATCCCGGCGACCAGCCCGTCCTGCAGCTTCACGACCCGCTGGGCGCGGGCGGCACTCGCCTCGTCGTGGGTGACGATGACGATTGTCTGCCCGCCTTTGTGCAGCTCGGTGAGCAGGTCGAGGATCTTCCCGCCCGTCACACGATCGAGGTTGCCCGTGGGCTCATCGGCGAGCAGGAGTTTGGGGTTGTTGATCAAGGCCCGGGCGATGGCGACGCGCTGGCGCTCGCCGCCGGAGAGTTCGGCAGGCCGGTGGTGCAAACGGTGCCCAAGGCCCACGCGATCGATGAGCTCGTGAGCCCGGGCGGTGAGCTCACGGCGCTTGGCGACAAACTCCATGCGCCCATGGGCGACCATGGCGCCGATGAGGACGTTCTCCGAGACGCTCAGTTCGGGGAGCAGGTGGTAGAACTGGAAGACAAAGCCCACATCGTGCTTGCGGAACGCGTCCAGACGCGACGAAGGACGGCCCACAAGCTCCTCGCCCTCAAAGCGGATGCTGGCTCCCGCGCCGCCATTGGCCGCATCGGGCCGGTCCAGGGCTCCCAGGAGGTGCATGAGGGTGCTCTTGCCCGAGCCGCTGGCGCCCAGAATGGCGATAAACTCGCCCTGCTCAACGGCCAGGTCGATCCCGCGCAGCACGGGCACATCGACCTTGCCGAGTCGATAGGTCTTGTGGATGTTGGAGGCGACGATCAGTTGCATGCTGGGCCCGTTTGTCTCAAATCCATTTTCAACACGGAGGACACGGAGGGGCACGGAGAAAGGCAAGAAGGCATTTTAACGCAGAGGACGCAGAGGACGCAGAGGAACGCAGAGCAGGGCAATGGGAGAGGTGTTCTTGATTCGAAGCCTTGGATTGAATTGAACCAATTCCATTCTTTGTCTTCCTCCGTGCCCCTCCGTGTTCTCCGTGTTGAACTGCCTTTATTCGAATCGGATAGCCTTGACCGGGTCCATCCAGGCGGCGCGGATGGCGGGGATGAAGGCGCCGATGCCGCTGGAGAGGATGCCGGCCACAATCACGATCGACGCGTCGAACCACTTGAACTTGGCGGGGATCTCGTTGAAGTAGTAGATCTTGGGGTCCCACACGTACACGCCGAACGTCCTGCCGATGGCCTCGTGGATCTCGTTGATATTGGTGACGATCAGGAACGACAGGCCAAGGCCCAGGATCGCCCCGACGATGCCGATCGCCAGCCCGTAGCGGATCCAGAGCCACGCCACGCCGCTGCGGCTCGCGCCAAGGGCCCTCAGGATCCCGATGTCCTTGGTCTTCTCGACCACCATCGACCAGAAGATCGCAAAGACCAAGAAGACCGCGACGACGGAGATGAAGCTGAAGAGGATGAGCACCAGGCCGGTCTCTTTCTCCACAGCTCCGATGAACTGTCTGTTGAGATCCTTCCAGGTGCTCACGGCGAACATGAATCTGGGCGAGGCGTCGGGAAAGTCGCGGCTGAACTTGTCCACGATCGTCTGCACCGTTTCCTTGAGGGCCGCCGCGTCGCCCACGTCGCCCTTGCCGCGGACATAGACCGTGGTGACACGGGCAGGCTCCTCACCCAGGTCGACTGGGGCCGGAAAGGTCTCTTTCCCGCCCGGACCGATGACCACCGACCCCGCGGGCGGCGGTGGAGCGATCCGACGGCTCGCGTCCATCTGCAGCGCCCGCTGCAACGCCCCCAGCGACACCAGCGTGCTCTTGCGGTCGTACTCGTAGACGCCTGTCTGCACCTCGTTGGCGACCTCGAGCTTGAGCGAGACCGCGTCGAGCAGCTTGCCCCCGGGCGACATCGGCAGCACGTGCAGCGTGACATGGTCGCCCACGTAAAACCCCGGCTTGTAGTACCCCTCGGGCTGCCTGCGATTGATCCCCGAGACCTCCACGCCAAGCACGATCGCCGGGTCTCGCCCCCCAACCCCCCCCCCAACGCCCGTCCCGCTCTCCGCCGGCACCGTGAGCGACAGCCCGTTCTCGTACGCCGCCTTGTACTGCTCGCGAGCGCCCGGGGTGAGCCGGGGGTCCTCGCGCTTCTTGTCCTTGGGCATCGGCGCGTCGAGCGGCCTCCACCACAGGGCGTCCCTGTACGTCGTCACGCGGGCGAAGCTGGCGGCGTCGATCCCCCGCACCAGCACGAGCTCTTTGCGCTCCATCGGCGTCACGAGCAGGGCCTGGGTCAGGATCGCGGGCGTGGCGGCCTCGACCTGGGGGCTTGCCTCAAGCCTCTTGATCAGCTCGTCGTAGTGCGAGAAGCCCGAGATGGGCACCTCGACCGACACATCGCCCACCAGCGACCGCCCCGAATTGACCAGATGCGTCAGGAATCCGCCCATCACCGCCCACACGACGATCACCATCGCCGAGCACAGCGTCACCGCGACCGCCGCCAGAAGCGGCATGATCTTGGACGTCAGATACCTTCGGGTGAGGAGGGAGTGGTACACGGGTCGCCACTGTAGCGCTGGAGAGCGGCAAATCGTTCACGCCCCGTGTCCTTCCTAAGATCCCGCGTGCTCAAGCTGGGTCCGGTCCAACTCCAGTCCAACCTGCTCCTGGCCCCGATCGCGGGGTACTGCGATCTCGCGTTCCGCACCATCTGTCGCGAGTGGGGGGGCGTCGGACTTGCCTGCACCGACCTGCTCAGCCCCCAGGGGCTCCTCCGCGGCACCGCCACAAGCCTCGACCTCGCCAGAACCAACGCGTTCGACAAGCCGGTGGGCATGCAGCTCTACGGATCCGATCCCGACATCATGGCCGAGGGGGCCCGTTGGGCCGTCGAGCACGGGGCGAGCGTCGTCGACATCAACATGGGTTGCCCGGTCGACAAAGTGACCAAGAAGGACGGCGGCTCCAAGCTCCTGACGGACCTGACGCGTGCGGTCGCCGTCGCGGCCAAGGTGGTCAAGGAGCTTGAGAAGTGTCCGGTGGAAGGCAAGGGTCCCGTGCCGCTCACCTGCAAGATGCGTCTGTGCTGGCACACCGCCGATTACGAGTCGGGGGGCGCGTGCTCGCCGCACCTGGCCCGGATGCTTGCGGATGTCGGCGTCGTGGGCGTCACGGTGCATGGGCGCACGACCGAGATGAAATTCGGGGGCGAGGTTCGGCTCGCGGGGATCGCCCGCGTCGTCGAGGCGGTCGGCGGGCGAATCCCCGTCATCGGCAACGGCGACATCAAGGAGCCGTCCGACGCGGCCCGCATGATCAAAGAAACCGGATGCGACGGCGTCATGATCGGCCGCGGGGCCCTTTCCACGCCCTGGATCTTCCGTGACACTGAGCATTTCCTCCGCACCGGCCAACTGCTCGCCCAGCCCACCGACGCCGAGAAGGTGGCGACGATCCGGCGGTACTTCACGCTCATGCTCGAGACCCGCGACGAGCGGTACGCGATGTTCCAGATCCGCCGGCGCATCTCCTGGTTCGCCAAGCGTCTGGGCGTGCTCCCCGATGGCACGCGGGTGGGCGTCAAGCCGTTCAAGGAGGCGATCCGCCTCTCCCAGACTGCCGCACAGATCAACGAGATGCTCGACCGATATCTCGCCGGCGAGCTCCGTGGCGGGGCGTATTTGGAGGCCGAAGAAGCGGTTTCGTAGCGTCGATCGCCCCCGGAAGTGCTACGCTCTGGTGTGAACGCTCAGGGGCTTCCAGAACAGCTCGAACAGCACCAGGCGGTGCTCGGGGTCGTCGGCGAGGCCCTCTCGCAGGTCGTGGCCATCTTCGACCGCCAGCTCGCCTCTCCCATCGACCCGGTGCAGCAGCTCTGCTCGCACGTCGAGCGGTACCGTGGCAAAATGCTCCGCCCGACCCTCGTCTTGGTCTCGGGCTTGGCGGCCGCCCCTGCGTGGGACACCGCTCCCGACATCGACCTCTCGTCGCTCTTGACCCGCGACCACTTCGTCGTCGCCGCCGTGTGCGAGATGGTCCACATGGCCACGTTGGTGCACGACGACGTGCTCGACGAGGCGGAGATCCGTCGGCGCGGCAAGACGGTCAACAACCTTCGCGGGAACGAGGCCGCCGTCATGCTGGGCGACTACCTGCTCGCCTCGGCGTACCAGTTGTGCGCCACGCTGGCGACGCCGGCCCCCGCCGCGGCGATCGGGCGTGCGAGCATGACCACAGCCGCGGGCGAGCTCGTGCAGCTCCACCATCGGGGCGATCTGGCGATGCCCGAGTCGACCTACTTCGACATCATCACCGGCAAGACCGCCGAGCTCATCGCCACCGCCTGCCAATTGGGCGCCCTGGCCAGCAGTGCTCCCGCCCCGAGCGTCGAGGCCCTGCGGCAATTCGGCCTCTCGATCGGGCAGGCGTTCCAGATCCAGGACGACATCCTCGATCTCACGGGGCGCGAGGACGTCGTGGGCAAGTCGGTCGGCAAGGATCTTGAGAAGGCCAAGCCAACACTCCCGCTCATCCACCACATCCGCGTTTCTTCCGTTGTCGAGCGCGATCGTTCCCTGGCACTCGCCGCCGCCGTGGGGACCTCGGGGCAAGGCATGTCGCGCGAACTGCTTGCCCGCATCGAATCGACGGGGTCGGTGAACTACGCACGCGACACCGCCCGCAAGCTCATCGCCAGGGCCCACCAGAGCCTGCAAACGCTCGAGCCAAGCCCCGCCCGTGACGCCTTGGACACCATCGCCGACGCCGTGCTCGATCGCGCGGTCTGACCCTCAGCGTGCGGCCCGTCGATACACCAGCTCCACGTCCGACCCCAGGGCCTTGACGCGCACGAGCTCCATCCGGCGTCCGTTGGTCAGGCTCTCGGCCACGCGTCCCGCCGCCGCCGATTTGGCCTGCTCATCCCCCAGCAGCAACGGGGCGACGTACACCACCGCCTCATCGATCAGGTCCGCCGAGAGAAACGATCCCACGAGCCCAGGGCCGGCCTCGACCATCACCGTCGCTACGCCGTACCTGGTCACAAGCTCCCGGAGCATCGCCTCAAGGTCGACGCCCACCGCTCCCGCCGGCACACCGACGATGTCGATCCCCGCCGCCGCGAGCGATGATCGTCGCTGGGCGGTGATCTCGGCGGAAGCGAGCTCCGAGGCGCAGACGATCGTGGTGGGGCGGTCCAGGGCCGTCCGCACCAGCCCGCTGTCGAGCGGGATGTCCAGGTCTGTGTCGCACACGACGCGCCGGGCGACGCGTCTCACCCGCCGGACCCCGCGGGCCGTCAGCATCGGGTCGTCGGCGAGCACCGTTCCTATTCCCGTTACGATCGCGTCGACGCGGGAGCGCAGGCGATGCACCCGTGATCGCGAGAGCTCGCCGCTGATCCACTTGCTCTCGCCCGACCTGGTCGCCACCCGGCCGTCGATGGTCTGGGCCCACTTGGCCACCACCCAGGGGAGCCCGGTGCGCACTCGCTTGAGGAATGGGGCGTTGAGGATCCGGCACCAGCGGCTCACATCGCACAGCTCCACCGCCACGCCGGCCTCTCGCAAAAGCTCGGCGCCGCCGGCTGCGAGCGGGTTGGGATCGGCGGCGGCGTAGACCACGCGGGCGATCCCCGCCGCCACGATCGCCTCCACACATGGCGGCTGCTTGCCCGTGTGCCCGCAAGGCTCCAGCGTGACGTACATCGTGGAGCCAGCGGTGGGGAGTCCGCGAGCCACGCACAGCTCGATCGCCTCGCGTTCGGCGTGCCAGCCGCCGTAGCGCCGGTGGTGTCCGATCGCCAGGACATCGCTCCCCCGGGCGATCACCGCGCCGACGAGTGGGTTGGGCTGTGTGTCACCAAAGCCGCGCCAGGCCGCCCTAGCGGCGGAATCCAGCAGCAGTTTGGACAGCTCGTGTGCCATGCAGTCCAAGCCTATTCGCCCCGCCCCGCTCACGAAACTCAGGCGATCCGCACCAGCCGCCGGCGATCGTCGGCGCTGAGCCCCTTGCCCACGTCCTTGAGCCATCGCCTGGCGTCCTGCCAGTACCCCGCCGTCGGCGTGAGTTCGGGCAAAGACGCGCACCAGTGGCGATTGAACCGGTTCATCGCGAGTTCGCGGCAGAGCTTGGCGACCATCGACGCGAGCGCCACGGGCATGTACGCCGATTCGCTCTCGGTCTGGAAGACAAACCCGATCTCGCGCCCCCCGACCACGGTTCGGTAGCGACTGCGGGCTTCACTCTCTTCCAGGATCTCCAGGCTCTCCAGCTCGCTCTCGCCCATGCACGACTCGATCACATCCGAGTACGCCGCGCGTCCGCCCAGCCGGTCGCACACCACCCGCACCGCGTCGTCCGGGTACTTCGGCAACGTCGCGACCAGCCGCCTGACGTGGGTGCGGATCGCGGCGATCGTCGTCGCGCCCTTGCCGTGCCCGTCACGCACCAGCGCGTTGAACTCCTCCTCACCAATCAGACGGCACCCAAGCCCCAGGAGCCGCACCCCGCCCGCCTCCATCGCACCCCGCAGCACGTTGGCCGCGATCGCGATCTCTGCTCCACCGCACGACATCGGCACCGCCAGCGCCTCGCCCGCGTAGCACGCGTGCGGCGGAAACCTGGTCGCCAGGCGTTCGAGCAGCGCCATGTCGGTCGCGGGCACGTCGCCCGCGCTCGCGAGCACCGCCAGCACGCCGCGCTCCAGGTGCGTCAGCGGGTTGCGCGTTCCCGAATTGCTCAGCTTGAGCGTCTTGGAGTCCGCGATCACGATCCGCCCGCTCGCACCCTTGAGCGTCGGGCTCACGGCCTTGGAAAGCAAGGACCACAGATTCGGCGCCCGTTCCCCGGGCGACCAGCCTTCGACGCGCAGCAACGCCGTGCCCACGGCGAGCGGGCCCAGCAACGGGCCATAACCCGCCTCGTCGATCCCCGCGATCAGGATCCCCAAGGCAAAGCCTCCATCATGATTGATGCCACACTGCAACGAGTTGCAACCGCCCGAGCGCCGGTCGTTGGTCAAACAGTGCTTGAGCGCCGACCGATCACCGGTGGGTCACTTGGGTTGTTCGACCATGCGGGCGTTAGCGCGGGGCTTCACGCCGGCCTTGGCGGCCTCGGCGGCCGTCACCGGGGCGGCCGCGGCATCGGTGCTTGGCGTCGCGCCGTCCGACGAGAACCAATTCATGTTCCACGCGATGACCACCACGGCCAGGACGAGCAACACCGCCGCGATCAAAAGCTTCTTCTTGTCCGATTCGTTGGCCATGAACCCGGCTCCTGTGGGAGTGGGGCACGAATCGTGCCGCTCCCTGGCTTTGTTTCCGGCAAACTCCCACGCCGCATTGGGCGGGGTCCATCAGCTCGCCAGCCCTCACGCACCCGCACGCACCCCACACCCCTGCCCGGCTCACCCAAACGACCAATCCAACCGTCCGACCCAAGGTCACCCAATCCAGGTGACGTTGCCTCCGAAGGCGGTAATGCGGCTGAGAGGACTTGAACCTCCAAGGTATTGCTACCACTAGAACCTGAATCTAGCGCGTCTGCCAATTTCGCCACAGCCGCAGAGAACGACCCAACCTTAGGACCCCAACACCCCCCGGGCAACGATTGAGGGCCCCGGACCGGGGCGTGCGGCCTTGGGTGGCGTCAATCCCGGATCCACTCCACGCCGTCGAAGCGCACGCGGCCCACCCCCAGCGCCGCCCAGGGCATCACGCCCACCTCGGTGTTGAAGAACCGGTCCCCCATCACGGGCGGTGCCGTGAAGAACACGCCGCGCATCCGCCAACCGGGGTTCGACACGCTCAGCGACCCGCCGATGACATAGACCGGACTTGTCGGGATTGCGGGCCCATAGGTCAGACCCGACCCCGTCACACGCGTCTTGGCCGCGGGGTCCGCCTGATACAGCATCAGCGTGCCCAGCCCGGTCACCGACGAGTTCGACAGGTCGATCGAAGTCGTGCCTCCGACCATGAACCCATACTCGGCGTTGACGAGCCGGAGTCCCCCCAGCGTCATCGCCATCGGCGACGCCGTCGATTTGCTCAGGAAAATGCCGCCGTTGCAGGTGATACCGCCCAACTTTATCGCGTCGACGGGCTGACTGGCGTCGATCATCACACCGCCGGGGATGAGCGAACCCGTCCAGTTGCTGCCGGTCAACTGACGGACGCGGGCCGCGCCGGTCCCGCCGCCGATCCTCACGAGGCGCTCAACGGGCGTCATGGTCCGCAGCCCATCGATCCGCAGCAGTGAGAGGTCCACGTTCGAGCCCGGCTTGGATTCCACCATCACCGCGATATTGTGCGTCGCCCGCACCCACACGTCCCGAACCGTCACGTCCGTCGCGCCGCTGGCGTCGATCGCGACCTGCGCGTACCCCGGCGGCACGGTGCACGAGATGTTCTCGATCAGGATGTTGCTCATGCGGCACCCCGAGAGCGCACCCCGGTCGTCGTCGTGCAGGTGGATCCCCATCCCGTCACGCACGCTGCCCCACACATTGCGAATGATGAAATTCTCCATCACCAGGTGCGCCGGGCCCGTCAGGCGCACCGGCTCCTTCGCGTCGTTGGAGCAGATATTCTCGACCAGCACGTCGCGAATGTCGCCCTCTCCCCACTCGGCGAGCGCCTTGCCGAAGAAGTATGTCCCCTCGCCGGGCGTGAAGCTCACCATGTTGTCGCCCGTCACCCCACTCAGGTCACGGACCACGATCCGCTCGCTGGGTCCGTCGAAGTGCACGCCGTCGGAGTTCCTGTGGAAGTGATGGAACCCGATCCGCTCCACGGCCACGTCGGAGCACCCCGCGAAGAGCCACGCGAAGCACTTGGGCTCGATCGTTCCCGTGTCCCGCACAGAGAGGCGCTGCACGTTCTTGAACACCATCAGGTGCCCGAACCAGTACGGCTCAACCCACAGGTTGGTCTGCTGGTTGTTGCAGTTGCCGTCGAACGACCCGCCCGCGATCGTGATGTCGTGGTCGCCCGTGCCCGGATTGGCGTTTCGCATCAGATAGCAGTTGCTCTGATTCGCCATCCAAAGGCGCACGCCGCGTCCAAGCATCAGCGTCGTGTTGCTCTGGATCACCAGCGCCGAGTTCAAGCTCGCGTTGGGCAGCACCCCCGCGTTCACAAGGGCCGCACTCACCACGTAGGTGCCCGGACGTGTGATGCACACCCGACCGCCCTGATTCAGCGCTGCCTGGATCGCCGCCGTGTCGTCGGTCACCCCGTCGCCCACCGCTCCCGCGGTCGACGCATCGACGCCGCAGTCGCTGGGCCCTGGCCCCGCCTGCGGCACCGGTGAGGGTCTCCAGATCGGGCCGCCCGACCACGTCTGCCCGATCGCCGGAGTGCCTCCGATCAAAGCGACGAGCAGCCCGCCCCAGCCGGCCAGTCTCCGCGCCCACATTATCGGCCTCATTCGCTGGTGCAATGCCGCTCTCCCGTGGGGTTCAGTCTACCCCATCCTCGCCTCTGGCACCAGCCAAATCTCCGCTCCGGGCCCGCACAATCCGCCAGCACTGGTGGATCCGCTCGTTGCGATATTCCGGGGGCAGCGTCCGACGGCTGATATCCAACGCCCGCCAGCCCGCCTCCGCGAGCATTCCTTGATCCAGCTTGAATCGCCGGTAGTTGTTCGAGAAGTACACGACCCCGTCGGGCGTCATCACTCCAAGCACGCGCCGGAGGATCTCCACGTGGTCCCGCTGCACGTCGAAGTCCTGCTCGGTGCTCTTGCTGTTGCTGAACGTCGGCGGGTCGACCACCGCCAGGTCGAACCGTGGCGTCGCCTCCTGCTCGCGGAGCCATGCCACCACGTCGCTCTTGATCAGCTCGTGCTCGCACTTGGGCAGCGTGTTGAGCTTGAGGTTCCGCTCCGTCCACGACAGGTACGTGTTGGACAGATCCACGCTTGTCGTCGACTTCGCACCCCCCGCCGCCGCGTAGACGGTGAACGACCCCGTGTAGCAGAACAGGTTCAGGAATCGCTTTCCGGCCGCCTCCTTGCGCACCATGTCCCGCGTGAGGCGGTGGTCGAGAAAGAGCCCGGTGTCGACGTAGTCCGACAGGTTCACCTCGAACTTGAGCCCCCCCTCGTTCACCACGAAGACCGCGTGCTCTTCCGAGACCCGCTCGTGCTGCGTGGTCCCGCGCTGGCGCTGCTTGCGCTTGGCGTACACGCTGGAAATGGGAAGCTCCATCACCTCGGCGGCGCGGCGGACGACCAGGTCCATCCAGTCGGCGTGCTGGGCGGCCGTCCGCCCGTGCTCGCGCTCGTACTCGGCGATGTGCAGGCGGTTCTCGTAGCGATCGACGATCACCGGCACATCCGGCGCATCGCGCTCGTAGAGCCGGTAGCAGGTGATCCCCCGCGACGGATACTTGCGCAGGTGCTTGGCGTTGTTGGCCAGGCACGCCGCGAACTCCTCGATTTCCTTGATGTCCCTGGGACGCAGGCCGCCGAACGAAGTGGCACGGGCTTCCTGCCCGTGTTCCTTGGTGGCACGGGCATCCTGCCCGTGTTCGTCAGTGGCATGGGCATCCTGCCCATGTCCTTCCTCACCCCCAGAATCCACTGGCAGGATGCCCGTGCTACTTTCGGACACGGGCAAGATGCCCGTGCCACGGTCCTCCCGCGGCGGCTTTGGGCCCAGAAACTGGTAGTACGTGCACTCGATCTGCGCGTTGTAGAGCTTGCGGCGACGCGTCGCTGGCTGGCCCACCAGCCGCTCGAAGTCGTCCCACGACGTGATGATGTGGTGCGACCACGTGGGCAGGCGTCTGAGCACATCCGGGAACGCCCGGTAAAGCTCCTCGATCTCCCGCCCGCGCCCGATCCGGTCGCCATAGGGCGGATTGGCGATGATGCACCCGTACTCGAGCGTGCTGGAGAGCTCGCGAAAGTCCCGCTTCTGGAACTGGATCACGTCCTGCACACCCGCCCGCTTGGCGTGGTGACGGGCCAGGCTCAGCGCGTCCTCGCTGATGTCGTACCCGTGGATCGGGTACGCCAGAGTCCCAGTCGCCAGGTCCCTGGCCTCCTCGTCGGCCTGATCCCACAAGGAGTCGGCGATCACGCCCCAGTTCACCGCGTCGAACGTGCGATAAAGCCCCGGCGCCATGTTCCGCCCGATCAAGGCCGCCTCGATCGGGATCGTCCCCGAGCCGCAGAACGGGTCGATCAGCGGGCGGTGGGGCCTCCACACGCTCAGGAGCACCAGCCCCGCCGCCATCGTCTCCTTGATCTGCGCATCGCCGATGAGCTGGCGATACCCACGCTTGTGCAGCCCTTCCCCCGACGTGTCGATCGTCAGCGTCGCCACATCCTCGAGCAATCCCACCTCAACGACCACTCTGGGCCCGCTCTCGGGCAAGTCCACGACCTTGTGGGCCGCCCGCAGGCTCTCGACGATCGCCTTCTTGGTCATCCGCTGGCAGGCCGGCACGCTGGAGAGCTGGCTCTTGATGCTCCGCCCGTTGACCGGGCAGGCCGCCAAGGGTCCGATCCACCGCGCCCAGTCCAAGGCCTTGACGCCTTCGAAGAGCACGCCGAAATCGAGGGCTTCAAAGCTCCCGACCTTGATGAGCACGCGATCGGCGGCTCGCAGCCACATGTTGGCCCGGCAGACTGCCAGAGCATCGCCCTTGAACTCCACCCGCCCCGTGCCGGTGATTTTGGGCACATAACCGAGCTGCTCAAGCTCCCGGGCGACCACCGCCTCAAGCCCGAAGGCGGTCGTTGCGATCAAGTCGATTTCGCCGATGTCTGCCATGTGCTGGGAGGTTAGCCCCAAGCCCGCACCTCTCCGGGCTCGGGTCGGGACCAGTATCCGCCTTTCCCGAGCGTTCCGCACGATCTCGTGCAAACCGGCACGTTCCGGTAAACTCCGGCCAGCCTCCGGCCGTTGGTGTACACTGGCGATTGGCCCCTCGATCAGGCTTGATTGGCTGGAGTTCCCATGATGTCCGACCGCTACCAGACGATTCTTCTCTTCGGCGCCCCCGGCGCCGGCAAAGGCACCCAGGGGAAGGTCCTCGCGCAGATCCCGGGGTTTTTCCACATGTCCACGGGCGAGATGTTCCGCAACCTCGACATGTCGAGCGACATCGGCAAGATTTTCTACAACTACTCGTCCAGGGGCGAGCTCGTTCCCGACGACGTGGTGATCCGGCTGTGGTCGCAGACGCTCCACGCCTACACGACCCTGTCGCTCTTTAAGCCCAAGGCCGACATTCTGGTCCTCGACGGCCTGCCCCGCAACGTCGCGCAGGCGAAGCTGATGCACAAGTACATCAACGTGCTCAAGATCGTCCACCTCAAGTGCGAGGACAAGGAGGAGATGATCACCAGGCTGTCGAGGCGTGCGCTCAAGGAAAACCGCCCCGACGACGCCAAGGAAGACGTCATCCGGCGTCGCTGGGACATCTACGAGAGAGAAACCTTCCCGGTTTTGGAGTGGTACCCCCGACGGATCATCGACGAGGTCAACGCCGTGGGCTCCCCGGCCCTGGTGCTCTCCAAGGTCCTCGACGCCATCGCTCCGGTGCAGGACGAGCACTTCAAGAACCCGCTGGCCAGCTGACGACGATGGAGCGTCCCAAATCCCGCTTGCAATCCCGCTTGGGCTCTGGCATACTGGAGCCTCGTGGGTCAGGATGCGCGTTCTGCCATCCCTCCGACCTTTGCAGCCCGAACGACGTTGCGTGACGAACGCGTTGTTCTGATCCGCTGCCCGTGGCCTCCGCCGTTCTTGGAAGGAGCCTCGCATGTCCGAGCACGTGTACCGCCCCCAATCGTCCCAATCCCCGTCCCATTCGCCCCCCGCCTCGCCCGGGATCTCCCACGTGGCGCCCTTGGGCGCCCCGATCGCCCATCCGCCGACGGAGGCCCCCGTCTCCAAGATCCACGGGTTCAGCGGTGCCAAGGTGGGCGATTCGGGCGAGTCCAAGTGGAAGCGATCGTTGAACAAGGACGGCTCGGGTGCCACCCACGTCCGCACCTTCATCGGCTCGCTTTCGGCGCAGGGGCTGGAATATCTGGACGTCCACATCAACGAATGGCTCGAATCCCATCCCGAAGCCGAGGTCAAGTTCTCGACACTCCAAGTCGGAAACATGCCCACCGCCACCGGACGCGAGCCCGCCCTGATCGCCCAGGTCTGGATCTGATTCGGACCCTTGCTTTCTCGCACTCCCTTCGGGCGGCGTAGACTCCCGGCTATCGATAGGCGACAACCCGTCGCCACCACACCAATCGTCCGGGACTGTTCATGAACCTCCTCGATATTCTGCCTCTTCGGTGCATCAAGGCCCCATTGACCGCCACGGACAAGCAGGGCGTCATCCAGGAACTCGTCGGACTTCTCGCCGAGGCCGGCAAGGTCAAGGACGCCAAGGCGCTCCAGGAAGCGGTCTGGCAACGCGAGTGCACCCGCACCACCGGCATCGGCAACGGCCTGGCGATCCCGCACGGCAAGTGCCCCGGCATGCCCGGCCTTGCCATGGCGATAGGCAAGCCCGCCTCGCCCATGAACTTTGACGCCATCGACGGGCAGCCCGTCCGCCTGGTCGTCCTGCTCGCCAGCCCCCCCGACAAGACCAGCGATCACATCCAGGCGCTCGCGGGAGTCAGCCGTCTCATGACGATGAACGCCTTTCGCGAGCAGATCTACGCCGCAAACTCGCCGCAGGAAATCTACGACCTGCTCAAGTCTCATGAAAAGCCCGCCTGATCGTCGGGCGTCTGGGAGCGTGCTCCCCGGACCAGCGGAGCGAGCCTTGGCCAGCGATCCAAACACCCGCGATCCCTTCGAACCCGCCGAGGAGATCGAAGCGCACCTGGAATCCTGGGCCGCCGCGCAGCGACTGCCTACCAACCTCACCTCGGCGATCCGCTACTCCTTCCTGGGCGCCGGTAAGCGCCTTCGTCCCCTCTTGGCGTGGCGGTGCGCCGAGGCGGTGGGGGCTTCGGGTCGTGCGGGCCTGGACGCGGGGCTGGCCGTCGAGCTTGTCCACTCCTTCAGCCTCGTGCACGACGATCTGCCGGCGATGGACAACGACGACTTGCGGCGCGGTAAACCCACGCTCCACATCCACGCCGGCGAGGCGATGGCCGTCCTCGCCGGTGACGCGATGCTCGCCCTGGCGTTCGCCTCGATCGTGGAACGAACCGCCGACGCGAGCCTGGCGGTGGCGCTGGGGCGGGAGTTGGCGATCGGGACCTCGAGCATGATCGCCGGGCAGGTCTACGACACCCTGGGCGGCCTGCCCGAAGGCCTTGGCGCGATCGACCGCGTCAAACTCATTCACGACAACAAGACCGGGGCGCTCATCACCGCCTCCTGCCGCATGGGCGCGATGCTCGGGCTCGCGTCGATCGCCCGCCCCTGGCAGGGGGCCCGAGAACTCGGCGCCATCACGCGATTCGCCGACGCCATGGGCCTGATGTTCCAGGTCGTCGACGATCTGATCGACGTGGAGCAGACCAGCGAACACACCGGCAAGCGGACGAGTAAGGATCAAGTCGCCGGGAAGCAGACGTATCCGGGGGCGATCGGCGTCGAACAATCCAAGGCCGAGGTTGGGCACCTGCTCGCCACGGCGGTGGAGGCCCTGACGCCCCTGGGTTCGCCCGCCGATCCGCTCCGCGTTCTGGCACGCCTGCTGTCGGTCCGGACCAAGTGAGGTCGCATATCATTTGGCGGTCTTTTGCCTCGAACGCCAAGGATGGTTCACACGATGAGGATCCTGCCCAGCATCGCCTCCCCAGCCGACCTCAAGCGCCTCGGCGTCGACCAGTTGCCCCTGCTCGCCCAGGAGATCCGCGAAGCGATCTGCGAGCAGGTGAAAAAGACCGGCGGGCACCTCGCCCCCAACCTGGGCGTCGTCGAGCTCACCATCGCGATGCACTACGTCTTCGACTTCGCGTGGGACCGGCTGCTCTTTGACGTCGGGCACCAGTGCTACCCGCACAAGCTGCTCACCGGACGCCTGCCGCTCCTCTCCGCGCTCCGCACCCGTGAGGGCATGTCGGGCTTCCCCGAGCCTCGCGAGAGCCCCTACGACCTCTTCAGCGTCGGGCACGCCGGCACCGGCATCTCCACCGCCGTCGGCATGGCCCGCGGCGACTCGCTCGCGGGCGAGGGCTTTGACAAGACGGCCCATCCCAACGGGAGGCGCGTCGTCACGCTCATCGGCGACGCGTCGATCGTCAACGGGGTCGCGATGGAAGGGCTCAACGCCGCTGGCATCCTGGGGCGGCAGTTCCTGGTGATCCTCAACGACAACGGGATGTCGATCAGCAAGCCCCAGGGCGCGATCTCCCACTACTTCGACCGCCTGCGCATCAGCACCACGTACAGCGACTTCAAGAAGCGAGCCAAAGAGGCCCTCCAGGGCATCCCCGGCGGCTCCCTCCTCCGCGACGCCTACCACTGGTGGGGCGAGGCCGCCAAGAACGCCACGCACTCGATGGACATCCACAGCGGCTGGTTCGAGGGCTTTGGGCTCAAGACCGTCGGCCCCATCGACGGGCATGATCTCCCCACGCTCGTCCAGTTCTTCCGCGAGGCTCGTGACTTCGACCGTCCGTTGGTGCTGCATGTCAAGACCATCAAGGGCAAGGGGTTCGACTTCGCCGAGAACGACTCGAGCCGCTTCCACTCTCCCGCCCCCTTCAAGATCGACCCCGATCTGGAGACCGAGGGGTGCCGCGTTGAGATCAAGAGCGAGGGACGCAGCTTCACCGCCGCCTTCGGCGACGCGCTGGTCGAGGTGATGGAACGCGACCCCAAGGTCATCGCCTGCACCGCCGCCATGCCCGACGGCACGGGCGTCTCCCGGGCGTTCACGCGGTTCCCCGATCGCACGATCGACTCTGGGATCTGCGAGAGCCACGCGATGGACATGCTCGCGGGCCTGGCCAAGACCGGGTTCAAGCCGTTCTTTGCCGTGTACTCGACCTTCCTCCAGCGTGCGTTCGACCAGGCGTTCCAGGAGGTCGCCCTGCAGGGGCTCGCCGTTCGCCTGTGCCTCGACCGCGCGGGCCTTGTGGGCGGCGACGGCGCGGTGCACCACGGATTCTGCGACATCTCGATCCTCCGCACCCTTCCCGGGGCTGCACTGACGGCGGCGATCGACGAGCCGAGCCTCAAGGCCGCTCTTGAGTTCATGCGTGGCTACGACGCCGGCCTTTCCGCCGTGCGCTACCCGCGTGACGCCGTGAGCGACATGCTCCTGGGCGACGCCTGCCCGCCCTTTGAACTCGGGCGCGCCCGGTGCCTGAGCCGCGGTTACGAGTGGCTGGGTGATCTGGAAGCCCGCGCGAGCGGGCCGGTGCCGCACGTCGCGGTGCTCGCCTACGGCACGCCCGCGATCGACGCTCTCAAGGCGGCCTCGATGGTGGGGGAGGACGTCCGCGTCGCCGTCTGGGACGCACGCTTTGCCAAGCCCGTCGATGTCGAGCTCATCGTGAGCCTGCTCTCGCGCAAGATCCCCGTGATCACCGTCGAGGATCACAGCATCGTGGGCGGCTTTGGCTCCGCGGTGCTCGAGGCGGCCCAGGAACGCGGCGTCGACGCGTCGCAGGTCGTGCGACTGGGCCTCCCCGATCGCTGGGTGTATCAGAACGGTCGCTCCGCGCAGCTCGCCGAGGTCGGCCTCGATGCCCAGTCGCTGGCGGCGAAGATCCGCGAGTGCGCCAGCAGCGAGATTCCGGCCCGCGTTTCGCCGTAGCACGGGCTTCCAGCCCGTGTTCCCCGTGGCACGGGCTTCCAGCCCGTGTCTTCTGCCTTTGCCCTTCAACCTCCAAACCCAAGGCATCACGGGCAGGATGCCCGTGCCACTTTGAACACGGGCTGGAAGCCCGTGCCACGCGTCAGCGACCGGCGCCGGCGAGCTTGCGCACCGTCGTGTCGAACGTGCGGACCATGGCCGCCTGGATGCCAAGCACGACGGCGGTGTAGACACCCGCCGCGATCAGGCACCCGACGACAAGCCCGACCCGCGCGCCGCCGATCCCGCCTCCCTTGATCGTTTCGGCCATGGCGTCGGTAGGCAGGAGCAGGGAGTACAGGAGGGTCGCGGGCGTCATCGCCGTCAGCGCTGAGCCCACGCCCGCCCCGATGGACTCGCCCGCCTTGTATCCGCAGAAGCCCACAATCCCCGCGATGACTCCGACAACACCCACCGTGCCAACGACGCTTGAGAGCGTGCCCTTGCTCTTGAGCGACCAGTTGAGCCCGATCATCACGCACCACGCCGTGAACGGGATCGCCACCAGCGGGAGCAGGATGGCCCCCTCGGGCAGAACCACCGGGGCGCCGACACTGGGGGGTTGTCCCGGCGTGTGCACGAAGACGCCGCCGGCCCGTCCAAGGCCGTCCATCATCACGTAGATCGAGGCGAACGCGATCGTGCCGATAGGCACCATCAGCATCGGGAGAAGATAGGCGATCAGCCCCCGCAGCTTGCCGAAGAGATAACTCGAGGGTGTGAGAGGTGTGGTGAGCAGGAGGTCGAGCGTTCCGTCCTCACGCTCGCGGCTGACGGCGGTGCTGGCCATGTTGATCGCCACCAGCGAGATGACCGCGAGCTCTGCCCACACGGTGATCAGCAGCACGAGACGAACGGCCTCGTGGGCCGGGTCGACCGCCATCACGCCCATCGCGCCCGGAGCGGGTGTGGGCGGGGGCGGCGGTGCGGGCTGGTTGTGGTACCACACGAGCACGCCGATGCCCCACGCCAGCCCTGTGAGCACGAACGCCCAGCGGCTGACGATGCGCCCCAGGGTCGCGTTGCGGGCCGAGGATTCGCGCCAGGAGATCGGGTTGTGGCTGACGGGTCGCGGGGGTCGGTGCTCGGCTCCTGAGGCTCCCAGCCCCAGCACGCGCCGATACCAGGGAATGCCGACCCGATCGCCCGTCAGGGTGCCCAGCCCCCCGGCCCGGACGGTGAACGTGGAGGCGACGGTGAGCACCAGGCTCAGGAGGATGCTTCCCATGCACCAGAATGTGACCGGGCTTTCGAGCATCCAGCCCCGGATACCAGGGACGCTGCCAGCGATGGCCCGCGGATAAGTGGTGGGGTTGAGCAGGGCCTGCAGGGCCAGAAACGGATTGAGGCCCGTCATGAGCGTCACGCCCTTGCCCGAGGCTCCCGAGCCGCTCCCCTGACTTCGCATGAACGCGTCGATGCCCGCGGTGATCGCCAGGTAGGTGACCACCGCGACGTAAAAGGTGAACACGGCCCGCTTGCCCGCCAGACGCGAGACCGCCAGCGATATCGCGATCGATCCGACGAGAAGGGCGGCCGCTCCAGCCACGAGGTAGCTCGCAAAGATCGCGGTTCCAGGAACGCCACCGAAGTACTGGGTGAGCGCGAAGAGCGGGAGGCTTGCGGCCAGGAGTCCCAGAATGAAGAACAGACGCCCCAGAAGGTTTCCCAGGACGATCTGGAGGCTTGAGAGCGGGGTGGTCAGGAGGACCTCCCAGGTCTGCGGGTTGGCCTCCTGAGCGATGGCTCCGGCCATGAAAACTGGGGCGAGCACGCAGATCAGGAGGATCTGGAGGTACGCGATATAGGTGAAGCTCTGGGCCCCGTTGCTGGCGAGCTTGCCATAGCTGACCGATCCGGCCCCAAGACTGACCAGGGTCCAAAGAAGGACCAGGATGAGCACGCCCAGGTAGATCCAGCGGATGTGGAAGTGGCGCTGGCGGCGGGACCCGTTCTCGACCAGGCGGATCGCGATGGGGTTGAGCGGGGCGAGATTGAGCAACCAGCGGAGGAAGACGGGCATGAAGGCTCCTGAGGGATCATACCGGAGAACGGGAGCGACGGTTCAATTGGCGCCGGAGCGGAGCATCGCGGGCTCGTCAGGGCCAAAAAGAACAAACCCGGGCGGTAAAGCCCGGGTTTGCGTGGAATCATGAGATGCCAAAGGCCGGTTTAGCGGCGGCGACGGAACCCGGCGACGGCGCCCAGGCCCAGGAGAGCGAGGCTGCCCGGGGTGGGAACGACGCGAAGGTCGAACGTGCCGGCAGCGGTGTTGCTGCTGTTGTTGTCGTAGTAGGCGTTGGTGTCCTGCCCGGCGAAGCCGTGGTAGATGCAGACGGCAACGAAGATCGTGCCGTCGCCGGGGGAAGCCAGGCCGGTGATGAGCGAGGCGAAGCCAGCGCCGCCGTCGTCATCGAAAGCGAGCATGGTGCCCGCGCTGTTGAAGATGGCCATGGTGGTATCGCTGAGGCCGCCGGCGAGGTTCGAGGTCTCGGCCTCGATCGAGCCGCCAAGGCCGGTGAACCGGTACCACTGGGTGCTGACGCCCGGGGTGGTGACCGTCACGGCGAAGAGGGACATGTTGAAACTGCCAGCGGTCGTGGTGGCGCCAAAGTCGTAGGACGTGTTCTGCCAGTAGGCGCCCGTCAGCTCGAGGTTGCCGTCGCCCGGGACGGAGCCGATGACTTGCGAGAAGGTCCCGGGACCGCCGTCATCATCGTTGCCAAGGACGACGTTGGCCGAGTTGCGAACCCGGAGGCGGGTGTCGAACGAGGCGGGGCCGCCCGCAGCCGCACCGGTCACAGCGCGGAAGGCGTTGCCCGCGGTGAGGCCGCCCACGTTGAACGTGGCGGTTGCTGCTCCGGAGGCGATGCTCACGTCGCGGCTGAAGACCAGTTGCTCAGAGCTGACGGCGGCCGTGTAGGCGCCCGTGACGGTCTGGGCGCCGGCCCAGTTGGTCGCGCTGCCCATGCTCGTGCCGCCCTGAGCCAACGCCGAACCGGCGAGGCCGGCCACCGCAATCATCGAAACAAGCTTCGTCATGATCCAATCTCCTTCAATCCTCTCCCCCACGAATTTCACCCAGGCGCGGGGAGACCCGCCTGGGCGCACCGATACCCGCAAGTGCGACGGGGCACCGATACACGCATCAGACCGCACAAGGCGTCAGCCTCGCACGGCGGCCGTGGGAAGGAAAAGTGGAGGTGTCTTGTCTCTCCTCTTCAACTCCTCGAGCCTACAGCCTCTCTTATATCACGAATGGCTCGTCTCTTCAAGCCTTTTTAGCGCAAATTCCAAATTCATCGCAGGCCAACAGCCTTTCCAGCAGACTCGGACCAGTCGGATCGCGCCTGGACGTCCTTTCAACGTTCAATTCGTCAGGGTCGGGCGGCAGAATCACACTCTTGGACCTGTCGTTCCCTGACGAAATCCTAATACAGACGTTCCTCCAAAGAAACGAGCCCGGATCGCTCCGGGCTCGTGGGGAAGTCACAGCATGTCAAGTCGGCCAGGTCAAGTCGAGTGCGTGCCCGACGCCGCGGCCGGCTGAGCGGGCGGGGTCGCCGGCAACAGGTCGGTCTTGAAGGTCAGGTAGTCCAGGGGCTTGCCCTCGGCGTCCTGCTTGCGGGTCACCGTGATCTTGCACGCGGAGTGGAAGTCGCCCGCGAGCAGCATCTCGCTGAGCGGGTCCTCCACGTACGTGCCGATCGCGCGACGCAGCGGCCTTGCACCGAACTCGGGGTTGTACCCCTTGTCGATCAGGAACTCGCGGGCGACATCGTCGATATCCACCTCGATCTTCTGGGCGGCGAGCCGCTTGGAGAGCTTGGCGATCTCGTAGGTGATGATCTGGGTGATGTCGGCCTTGTTGAGCGGGCGGAAGACGATCATGTCGTCGACGCGGTTGATGAACTCGGGGCGGAAGAACCGCTCGATCTCCTTCAACAGCACCGTCTTCATGTTGTCGTAGTCGGTCGCCTCGGTCCGCTTCTGGAACCCAAAGCCCGCCCCGCCCTTGATCAAGTCAGCACCGATGTTGCTGGTCATGATCAGGATCGTGTTTCGGAAGTCGACATGACGCCCGAAGCTGTCGGTCAGGCGACCCTCCTCCATGATCTGGAGGAGCATGTTGAACACATCGGGGTGGGCCTTCTCGACCTCGTCGAGCAGGACCACGCTGTAGGGCCGGCGACGGATGCGCTCGGTGAGCTGGCCGCCTTCTTCGTAGCCGACGTACCCGGGGGGTGCGCCGACGAGCCTGGAGACGTTGTGCTTCTCCATGTACTCGGACATGTCCAGGTGGATCAGGGCATCCTCGTCCCCGAACATGAACTCGGCCAGAGCCTTGGCGAGCAGGGTCTTGCCCACGCCCGTGGGCCCGACGAAGATGAACGAGCCCGCGGGACGCTTGGGGTCCTTGAGGCCGGCGCGGCTTCGGCGGATGGCCTTGGCGACGGCCTTGATGGCCTCGTCCTGGCTGATGACCTTCTTGTGCAGCTCGGCCTCGAGCTGGAGCAGGCGGGCCGCCTCGTCCTTCTCCAGTCGCTGGAGCGGAACGCCCGTCATCTTGCTGACGACCTCGGCAACCACGTCCTCGTCGACGGTGCCGTCGTACTCGCGGGCGCGGTTCTTCCATTCCTTCTGGATGTCTTCCTTCTTCTTGCGGAGCTGTTCGGCCTTGTCGCGCAGCTCGGCCGCACGCTCGTAGTCGGCGCCCTTGACCGCCTCGTCCTTCTCGATGCTCAGTCGCTCGATGTCGCCCTCGATGTCGGCGAGCTGCGGGGGCTTGGTCATGCTCTTGATGCGGATGCGGGCGCCGGCCTCGTCGATCACGTCGATCGCCTTGTCGGGCTGCACGCGTCCGGGGATGTAGCGGCCCGAGAGCTCCACCGCGGCCTTGAGGGCGCCGTCGGTGATCTGCACCCTGTGGTGGCTCTCGTAGCGGTCGCGAAGGCCCTTCAAGATCTCGATGGTCTGATCGGGGCTCGGCGGGTCGACGGTGATGGACTGGAAGCGACGGGCCAGAGCGGCGTCCTTCTCGATGTACTTGCGGTATTCGTCGAAGGTCGTCGCGCCGATGCACTGAATCTCGCCGCGCGACAGGGCCGGCTTGAGCATGTTGGAGGCGTCGAA
>CAYHQQ010000032.1:32920-48764 GCA_964358855.1 uncultured Phycisphaeraceae bacterium | reverse complement strand
GCCGCAAGATACCAACCTGCCGGGATTTTTTCTCAAGCTCTGCGCGGGGGAGGAGTTCAATCGACGAACCGTCTCACCACCAGCGTGTTGTTCTGTCCGCCAAAGCCAAAGCTGTTCGACAGGCACACATCGATGCCGCCCGCGGGGTTGAGATCGCGGGACTTGTTGGGCACGTAGTCCAGGTCGCACTCGGGGTCGGGGTTGTGCAGGTTCATCGTCGGCGGAACCCAGCCCGTCTTGATCGCCATCACGCACGTGATCAGCTCGACCGCCCCCGCGGCCTGGATCAGGTGCCCCATCATGCTCTTGATCGAGCTGAACGGCACACGCGGGGCCATGGGGCCAAAGACGCCCTTGACCGCCAGCGTCTCGATCTTGTCGTTCTCTTTGGTGCCCGTGCCGTGGGCGGAGATGTACTGGACTGGCGGGCGACCCTGGGCGTCGGGCTCGCGGGGGTTGATCCCGGCCTGGCGCAGGGCGTGCGACATGGCGGTCATCGCGCCCTTGCCCTGGGGCTGGATGTCGGTGATGCGGAACGCGTCGGCCGAAGCGCCGTAGCCTGTGACCTCGGCGAGGATCTCGGCCCCGCGGCGCTTGGCGTGCTCGAGCTCTTCGAGAACCAGGATGCCGGCGCCCTCGCCCATGACAAACCCGTCGCGGGTGAGATCGAAGGGGCGGGCGGCGGTACCGGGCGTCTCGCGGCGCTGGCTCATGGCCGTGAGACGGATGAAGCCCGACATGCCCAGCGGGTGGACCATCGTGTGACTGCCGCCCGCGAGCATCGCCACCGCATCGCCGCGACGGATGATCTCAAACGCCTCGCCCACCGCCTGCGTGCCCGCGGCGCACGCGGTCATGCAGTTGAACGACGGCCCGCGGCACCCGAGCATCTCGGCGACGTAGGCGAGGGTGACGTTGGGTTCCTGCTCGACCTCGCGATGGGCCTCCAGCACCTTCAGGGCGACGTCTGCCCATGCCTTCGTGTCGACCGCGCGGTCCTGGGGCTTCCAGCCGGCGAGGTTGGCGCGAACGAAGTTCTCGAAATCGAGCGAGCCCTCGCCGGCGCCCAGGTACACGCCCACATCGTTGGTGTTGACCGCGCCCGACTCGGCGTCACGCGAGAGACCCGACTGCCTCCAGGCCATCGAGGCCGCGGCGAGGGCGAAGCGAGTGGACGTTCCGGTGGTCGCGAGGTAGGAAGTGTCGTCGAAGAACCTGGCGATGTCAAAGTCCTTGACCTCGGCGGCGAAGTTGGTCGGCATTGCCCTGGCGTCGTAGCGTGTGACGGGGCCGAAGGCCGACTTGCCCGCCAGCAGCGCGGCCCACACCTCGTCGAGCTCGTGCCCGAGCGGCGTGACCCAGCCCATTCCCGTGATGACCACTCGCCTTGTGCTCATGTCGTGTCCCGTGCGTTCATCCGTTGTTCAGCCGCGATCGTCGAAGTCGAGCGTCTGTCCCGGGGGAGTGCCGCCCTCGGGCTCGTCGTCGTGGTGGAAGTCCTCGCCGCGGGCCGCGTTGATCTTGTCGACGTTGAGCACGCGCACGAGCCCGTCCATGAGGCGGCGCCCGGCGAAGTTCATGATGAGGCCCAGATCGACGTCGGCGGCCTTGAGCTGCGCTCTCAGGGCCGAGCGGTCGCTGCCGGAGATGTCGCGGGGCTCGGCCATGACCTCCAGAACGAAACGTCCGTCGATGAAGAAATCGGCGATGACCTGGCCGACGACCTGGTCCTTGTACTTGACGGGAAAGGTGTGGGCCATCTTGAAGGGGATGCCCTGGGCCGTCAGCTCGTTCTTGAGCGCCTCGGCGTAGACGGACTCGGCAAAGCCCGAGCCCAGGGCGACGTGGACGTCGCGGGCGGCGCCGATGACCTTGTGGCTGACGGCGGTGAGCGCGGGATCCAAGGCCGAGAGCGGGATGCCCCGTCGCTCGCGTCCGCCCCCACCCTCGCGTCCGCCGCCCTCGCCGCCGCGCCCTCCGCCCCCGCCGCGCGGGCCGCCACGGTAGCCGCCTCGTCCTTCGCCCTCGCCGTAGTTTCCCTGGCCGCCTCGGTATTCGCCTGTCATGATGTGGACTCCTTCAAGTGTCTGTAGATGTCAGATGATCGATTTGAGGATGACGGCGGCGTTCTGGCCGCCGAGCGAGCTGGAGCAGACCAGGACGTGGTTGAGCGTGGCACGCTTGGTGGCGCAGGCGCCGGCCATGAGCATCGCGTCGTGCCTGCCGGCGTGGATGCGTGCGGGGAGCTTCTGTTCCGCCAGGCACTTGGCCGCGACAGCGACCATGAGCCCGCCCGAGCCGGCGGCGCAGGTGCCCACGTTGGGGGTGAGTGTGACGAGCGGGATCTTCTTGATGCGATCGCCAAAGACGTTGCGGAGGGCGCCGATCTCGCCGCCGTCTTCCAGGGGCGAGCCGGCGGCCTGCGGCACGATCGCGTCGATGTCGTCGGGCGTGAGGCCCGCGTCGTTGAGCGCCCGCCAGATCGCGTAGCCGAGGCTTCGATTCAGCACGCCGCGGGCCCCGACCCGCTCCGTGTCGGTCATGTAAGGCGGCCATCCGCAGTGCGTCGCGGCAAAGCCCGCGATCTCGGCATACTGCCTGACGCCGCGGGCCTTGGCGGTGGTTTCGGCCTCGAGGGTGAGGATCCCGCCCGCCTCGCCCGGGACGCCCACGGAACTCGCGTCGTAGGGGAGGACGGATTTGGAGCCGTCGGTCTGGGCGCCCGTGTCGCCGATGCGACCTGCGAACTGGAGGCGGAGCATGCCGACGAGATTGAGCTTGCTCTCGGCGCCGCCGGAGAAGCACAGGTCGGCGGCGTCGCGCTCGATCACGCGGGTGCTCTCGCCGATGGAGAGGATGCCGCTCGCGTCGGTGCAGGTGATGGTGTTGCTGGGGCCCTCGGCGCCGTGGATGATGGTGACGTGGCACGCGAGCATGTTGGGGAGATACTTGAGCATCCAGAGCGGCTGGAGGTTGCTCAGCCCCACGCCGCCCCACGCTTTGATGTCAAACTCGCCCGTGTCGGGGTTTACGGCGGTCGCCAGGGCGCTGGTGAGCTCGTCGGTTTCCGCGGCGATCAGCCCTGCGCCGATGTGGCAGCCGGTGCGCTCGGCGGGGTAGGTCGTCGCGCCGGTGGCGTCGTCGCCCAGGGCGGCGCGGGTGATGAGGCCCGCGTCCTCGACCGCGAACTTGGCAGCGCCCACAGCGAGCTCGGTGTCGCGGGCCATCACCTTGACCGCCTTGCGGTAGTGCTTGGGGACGTGGTCTTTGGCCGAGAACTCCTTGGCCTCGCCGCCGAGCTTGCAGAGGAAACCGGAAGGATCGAAACGTGTGATGGGACCCAGCCCCGACTTGCCGGCGCACAGCGCTTCCCACATCGGGCCAAAGCCGACTCCCAGCGCCGAGACTGTTCCAAGGCCCGTGATCACCACGCGTCGTCGCATCGAATGATCCTACGCCGAGTTCCTCGCGTTACGGGTGAAGCGTGAGAGGTGGTTGACATGTGATACGAACGCATTGCTCGGGAGATCTTCCAGGTCGTGTCGAGAGCCGGGCCGGAATGTGCGCGCGCCGAGGCGCTTGGCAGGTTGAAGGTGTGGAGCAGCGCTTCGACCGCCTGTGCGACGAATTTTTCGATTTATGCAGATTGATCTTGACAAATCGAAAGACTTGTTGAATACTATTGAACATGGCTTTCGAATCGTTTAATCCCACGGAGCAGTCGACCCAGAATCACCCCTTAATAGGGCTCCCAAGGGAAGATTTGGACCTGATCGTCCAGCTCGTACTGCGGTCGGGATCGCTCAAGGAGCTGGCCGAGGTGTATGGAGTGAGCTATCCGACGATCCGGGCCCGGCTGGATCGGGTGATTGAGCGGCTACGTGGCCTGGTGGACGGGCGCAAGCCCGATGCGGTGAGCGATCTTTTGGCCACGCTTGTGGAGCGAGGCGAGTTATCGACCGGGGGTGCGAGGGCGATTCGCGAAGTGGTCCGCGCGCGGGCGTCTCTGGCGCGGGAGTCAGCGGTGAACGAAGGAGGTGCCTTGTGATCGAATGGTTTACTGAGCAGCAGGCGGGGATGATCGGCGGCATCGGCGGAGCGCTCGTGGGGACGATCGGGGGCGGTGTGATGGGGCCGATGATCGGGGTGTGTGCCCCCAGGGGGAAGTTCAAGGGGCCGATCCTGACGGTGATGACGCTGTTTGTGGTGCTGGGGGTCGGTCTTTTGTTCACGGGGCTGGCGGCGTGGTTCATGGGGCAGCCCGGGCACGTGATCTACGTGTTTGTGCTCATGGGCTTCATCATGGCGACCGTGATGGGGGGGCTCTTGCCGGTGGTGAAGCGTGTGTACCAGCAGGCCGAGCGGCGCAAGCTGGACGCCGAGGAATTCCGTCGGGGCACGTAAAGTCGTGCCCTGCCGGGGGAGTTCACGCGGGGAACTGGGGTGCCTCGTTGTTCAGCACACGCCAGACGTCACGGACCACCCAGCTCATGTTGGCGTGGGCCTGGGCGGTGGCGGCCCCGATGTGCGGCGTGAGGTGGGCGTTGGCGAGGCCCATGAGCGGACTCTCCTGGGTGATCGGCTCGGGATCGTGGACGTCCAGGATCGCTCGGGCGCCGGTGTGCGAACGGAGAAACGCCCCCAGGGCGCCGGCGTCGACGACATGCCCGCGGCTCGTGTTGACAAAGGTCACGTCGGGCTTAAGCCTGGCGAAATCGGCGGCGGAGAGCAGGTGGCGGTTCTCGGGGCGGCCGTCGACGTGCACGGTCAGAATGTCGCTTTGGGTCAGGAGTTGGTCAAGCGTCACGGGCGTGGCGCCCGCACGGGCGGCGTCGGGGATGTCCCGGATGTCGTGGTAGATGGCGCGGGCGTTGAACGCGGCCACGACCCGAGCCACGCGCGAACCGACCTTACCGAGGCCCAGGATGCCCACGGTCAGCCCTTCGAGCTGGCGGGGGGCCGTCAGCTCCTTGCGAAGGGCGACCCATTGATCCGGCGGGAGAGCGCTTGAAAGCGTTCGGCGAGGTCTGAGAACGTCAAAGAGCATCGCGAAGACGAGTTCGGTTACGGCCGAGCCGTTGGCGTCGGGTGTCGAGACGACGACGATGCCGCGCTTTTGGCATTCGGGAAGGTCGATGTTGTCGAGTCCGACGCCGGCGCGGGCGACGACCTTGAGGAGCGGGGCCTGATTGAGGAGATCGGCGTCGACTTTGGTGTACGTGCGGACGATGAGACCGCTGGCTTTGGGGAGTGAGCGGGCGAGGCCGGCGGCGTCGGTGAAGGGGACTTTGAGGAGCTGGCAGCGTTGGCCGAGCCAGGCTGCAGCGGCGCCATCGAGATCCTCCGTCTGGAGCACCAGGAGTTCCGGGCGAGATGAAAAATCTTGGGACATGGGTGAGCGTAGAGGCCGCAGGCCCCTGAAAGCCCGGAAATCAAGGGCGGAAAAAAAGTTGGAAGAAAGTGGTCGTCACCGGAACCGCGGCGGGCTGAGAGACGAATAAGAGGGTGTCCGGCCGCGAGTTTTGGCTTTGGCTTCAGCTTTGGCTTTGATTTCGGGCCGGTTCAAGTTTTGACCCCCACGAGACCCGGTGTTCGAGCATATTGCTTTGGACGCCGGGTTTTTTCTTGCGCCGAGCGCGTTCCCGCCGCCCCTGCCCGCCTGTTTGGGTGGTTCGTCAATACTTGTGAGTGAAATCGAGCTTGTGATCGGCGGCAAGCTTGCGGATGCGAACGACCCGGTAGGGGATGGGGTCGCCGGGGATTTGTTCGATCACAAACTCGACGTTGTCGTCGATGGCGAAACCCTCGAGGTTGAGGTTGGCGCCGACCGGGAAGGCCATGGGCATGGAGCGCATGCCTTTGGTGCCATCGCCACGGACCCAGCCGGGGATGTCCTCGTGGTAGATCGTGAGGCTGGAGGCGGGATTGTCCTTCTCGGGGAGCGACTCGATGCGGCCGTGGACAGTGAGGATTGCCACGACGACCGGAGCGACGGCGGGGTTGGTGCTCGGCGCCGGGCGATCGCAGCCGATGAGGGCCGCGGGAATGATGAGGGCGAGAAGGGTGCGTGGGAGCATTTGAGGAGAGTAGAGCGGAAAGCGCTCAGCGGCCCGGCGTCTGGGCCGGTCTCATGTCGCGGGCTTGACCGGCAGCCCCTTGTCGATCGCAAATTCCATCGCGTCGCAGAAGCGGTCGAGCTCTGCGAGCGTGGTGTAGACGCTCGGCGTGACGCGGAGGCCCTCAAACTCGGCGTGCTTGATGGGCGTGGTGAGGATGCCGTGTTTGTCCCAGAGATACTCGCCGAGTTTGGTGGTGTCGAGGTCGTCGACCTGGACAGTGGCGATGCCGCAGGAGAAGGCGGGCTTGAGGCTTGTGTGCAGGCGGACTCGTTTGCTGGGGTGGGCCAGGAGGCGGGTGGCCCAGCGGTCGCGGAGGTAGCGGAGGCGGGCCTCTTTGCGCGGGCCGCCGATGCCCTGGTGGAAGGTGAGTGCTTCGGCGATGGCGAGTGTGGCGGCCACGGGATGAGTGCCGATCTCCTCGTACTTGCGGATGTCGTTCTCGTTCTCGACGCCTGAGGCCATGAGGGGCCAGAGGCCCTTGATCTTCTCCTTGCGGACGTAGAGCAGGCCGGTGCCGTGGGGGGCGAAGAGCCACTTGTGGAGTGAGACGCCGTAGAAGTCGCAGTTGAGGTCGCTGATCTTGAACTCGAAGTGTGCCAGGGCGTGGGCGCCGTCGACGATGACGGGGATGCCGCCGTTTTTGGTGCGGGCCATCGCGACGACGTCTTTGACGGGGAGGATCTGCCCGGTGATGTTGATGATGTGGCTCATGAGGATGAGCCTGGTTTTCGGGGTGATGTTTTCGGCGAAGAGCCGGACGATCTGGGCGGGGTCCTCGCAGGGGATGGGGAGTTTGAACTGTTTGAGGACCAGGCCCTCGCGGCGCTCTCGCTGCTTGAACGTGGTGAGCATGCGCGGGTAGTCGAGGGTGGTGGTGAGGACCTCGTCGCCGCGGGAGAGGTCGTGTCCGAACTGGCAGATCTGAAGGCTCTCGGAGGAGTTGCGGGTGATGGCGATCTCTTCGGGGTCGACGCCCCACTGGCGGGCCAGGGCGACGCGGACGCGCTCGCGGGCGGGCTCCTGCTCGCGCCAGAGGGCGATGGGGGGCGGGATGAAGTTGGCGCGTTCGAGGTGCTTGCGCTGGGCTTCCTGGACGATCGCCGGCGCGGGGGAGCAGCCGCCGTTGTTCAGGTTGGTGATCGAGCGGTCCTGCGTGAAGGCGCGCTGGATGGGCGCCCAGAAGTCCTCGTCCTTGGCGATGGTCTGGGGATCGCCGGGAGTCTGGGCGAGGCGATCGAGATTTGCGCGTGAGAGGCGCACGGGCTTGCGACCGGAGGCGAAGGCAAAGCCGGGCGCCAGGGGAAGAGCCAGAGCGCCAAGGACGGTGCGGCGGTGGAGCATGAGACTCTCCGGTGTGTGCGAGTGAAACCGGCGCGAGTATACAGAAAGGGCATGCTCCAGGGACGAAAAAAAGCCCACCCGCTCGAGCGGGTGGGTTTCGATGATTCGTGGAGTGTCTCTGGCTCGCTTACTTGGACGCGAGGGTGACGTACTTCGCGACCTTCTTGAGGTCGGGAACCATGTCGAGCGAGAAGGGGAGGGTCCACTTGGCGCCGGGGGTGAGCTGGACAACCTGGGCACACTTCTCGCGGCTCACCCAATCGCGGTTACCGCGGTTGTAGACCAGGAGACGCTGCCAGCGGAGGTGCTGAGCGCGGCGGAGTGACTTTTTGTGCCCCATGTCCGAACGCATGAGGCGTTCGACGGTCTTCTGGTCGCCGGCCGAGAGGGGCACCTTGGTGAGGGTGCAGACGACGTTCTGGCCGGGCTTGATGGTGTCGAGGCTGAGGCTCATGTCGGGGTCACTTTCGAGTTCGAATGCGGGTCAGAAGACCCAGAATCCAAGGCCAAAATCCAAGGCCGAGATACTAGGCGGGGTCCGGTTGGGGGTCTAGCGACGCGATGCGGCGGTCCTTGGCCACGCGTTGAGGGGGTGAATGGTATAGGTTTGGGTATGAGCGAGAGACAAAGTGGCAATCCGGCGGGTGAGATCGAGGCCTTGGCGGCGATGTTCGGCCGGTGGCTCGACGGGTACCGGGCAGGGGTTTCGGCGATGCCCGTGCGGTCGCAGGTTCGGCCCGGGGAGGTGGTGGGCAAGCTTCCCCAAGCCGCGCCGGAGACAGGGTTTAGAGATGGGGATGCGGCCGCCGGTTGGGCGGAGGTTTTGCGGGATCTCGATGAGATTGTGGTTCCCGGCCTCACTCATTGGCAGCACCCCAGGTTCTTTGGGTACTTCCCGGCCAACGCGAGCGTGCCGGCCATGATGGGGGAACTGGTCTCGGCCGGGCTGGGCGTGCAGGGGATGCTGTGGCTGACGAGCCCCGCCTGCACCGAGATCGAGACGCGGGTGCTGGACTGGCTCAGGGAGATGCTCGGGCTGCCTGAGTGCTTTGACTCGCGCAACGGGTTGGGGGGCGGGGTGATTCAGGGGACGGCGAGCGAGGCGACATTGACGGCAATGGTGGCGGCCAGGGACCGGGTGCGACGGTGGAGGAAGAAGGTGGGGATTGGGGAACGCGGGGAGTATGTGGTGTACGCGTCGGGGCAGGCGCACTCGTCGGTGTTGAAGGCCGCGATGATCGCGGGCATCGCCGACGGGCCCCAGGACGCGGTGCACGTGCGGATGATCGACGTGGATGGAGCGTTCGCGATGCGCCGCGAGAGCCTCGCGGCGGCGATGCGGGAGGATCTGGCGGCGGGGCGGGTGCCCTGCTTTGTCTGCTCGAGCGTGGGGACGACGGGGACGACCGCGGTCGACCCGACCGACAAGATCGCGGCCACCATCGGCGAGGTGTGCGGTGCCGAGGGCGACGGGGTGCCGGTGTGGCTGCACGTCGACGCGGCGCACGCGGGGTCGGCGTGTGTGGCGCCCGAGTTCCGGTGGATGCTCCGGGGCGTGGAGCGGGCGGACAGCTTCTGCTTCAACCCCCACAAGTGGCTTCTGACGAACTTTGATTGCGACTGTTTCTACCTGCGAGATCGACGTCCTTTGATCGATGCGATGTCGGTGACGCCCGAGTACCTGCGGAACACCCCGAGCGATTCGGGCGAGGTGATCGACTATCGCGACTGGCAGGTGCCGCTGGGGCGCAGGTTCCGGGCGCTCAAGCTGTGGTTTGTGATCCGGGCGTACGGCGTGAGCGGGCTCAGGGAGCACGTGAGGCGCACGGTGGGACTGGCGGCGTTGTTCGAGTCGCTGGTGCGGGCCGACGGGCGGTTTGAGATCGTGGCGCCGCGGGTGGTGAATCTGGTCTGCTTCAGGCTCAAAGGGAGTGACGGGGCGAACCAGTCGTTGATGGAGCGGCTCAACGCGACGGGGCGGGTGTTCCTGTCGCACACGATGCTGGCTTCTCCGCCAGCGGCGAGCGACGCGCGGTACACGATTCGGGTCGCGGTGGGGACGCCCACGACGAGCGAGGCTGATATCCGGGAGCTCTGGGCGAGGGTCCTGGAGACAGCTTTGGAACCGGCGTTGTGAGACGGGGCGCCCAGGGTGAACCGGGGGGCGCGGGAGGCCGTACACTGGCTGCCATGGGACGCTTTGCTCCTCGAATCTTTGGACGGGGGTTGCTGGTGCTGGGCGTAGCCGCCTCCGCGTTCTGCGGCGGGTGCGTGCTCAGCCGAAGCGACAAGGTGAATAAGGACGACGGGGCCGTCGCGCAAGCGCCAACCCAGAGCGACCAGGCGACTGGTCAAGCGGCGGAAGACCAGCGGGGTGAGCGGCTGGTGGAGTCCGCGTCGTTGGTCGTGCCGGCGACCGGGTACGTGGCGGCGTTTGACGCCACTCGAGAGGTGCTCAAGGAGCAGCGGTTCGAGCTCGACCGCGTGGATGCCCGCGGGGGCGTGATCACGACGCGGGCCAAGTCCACATCCGGATTCGCGACGCCCTGGGACACCGAGCAATCGACGACCAGACAGGAGTGGAGTGACCTCGTCAGTCAGCATCAGCGGACGGTGCGGGTTGTGTTTGAGCTCCAGGCGGGCGGTGAGCCCAAGGCTGGCCCCCGGGATCTGCTCGCCAGCAGCGGGGCGATGGTGGCTCGCGTGGAAGTGAAGGTCGAGCGGATTCAAAGGCCCGGGTGGCGCACCGACGCGCGGGCGCTGCGTTACAGCACGTACACCTTCGACCCCGAGCTGCTCAAGCGCCGGGAGCTTCCTTCGTACGCGACGCCTGGGGGGGCGGATGGGCTCTTGGCGCAGCGGATCGCGGGGGAGATCGCCCAGGAGATGAAGGCCCGGGGTGCGGGTGCGGCGGGGGCTGGACGATAAAGAACATTGACTGGGCCGGTGAGCCCGCGTGGAGCGAAAGCAAGTATGAACGCAACACAGGCTCAGACGGCAGGTGGTGGGGGTGGTGGGGGCGGTGGGGGCGGTGCGTCGGTGGGGATCAAGGAGACAATGGTCTCGTTGATCATCGCGTTCACACTGGCGTTTGTGTTTCGCGGGTATGTGGTCGAGCCGTACGTGATTCCGACGGGTTCGATGGCTCCCACGCTGCTGGGCGCCCACGAGCGGGTGACGGATCCGGCGAACGGGTACAGCTGGCCGATCACATCGTGGTTCGAGCAGCGGGTCGATCCCAACCAGTCGGATCCCCTGCCTCAGCAGGGTGGGAGGCTGGGCAAGTTCGACATGGGGAAGTTCGAGCCCATCGATCCGATGACCAAGGAGCCGGTGACGCTCGAGCAGGGGACGCCTTTGCTCTCGGGCGACCGGATCTTTGTGCTGCGATACGTGTGGCCGGTTTTCAAGCCGACGCGCTTTGACGTGGTGGTCTTCAAAGATCCGCAGGACCCGTCGCGGAACTTCATCAAGAGGCTGATCGGGTTGCCGAGCGAGCAGGTTGCCCTCATCGATGGCGACGTGTTTGTCCGCAAGGTGGACGAGGGCCAGACCCAGCCGGTGGGCGTGAACACGTGGACGTTGCCGGGGTGGACGATCGCGCGCAAGGACGAGCGGGCGCAGCGGACGGCCTGGCAGACCTTGTTCGACAGCCGCTACACGCCGCTGACGACCAGGAGCGGCAAGCCCTTTGTCGGCCCGTGGGTGGGCGGCTCGGCGGGGTGGGAGATCGACGGCAAGGCGGCGTACACGTACAAGGGCGCGGGCGCGACGACGCTGCGCTGGAACATCGAGCCCGACACGAAGCTGGACTTCGGGGCGTTCTTCGCGGACGCGGGGCGAGCACGGGCGGCGCGGGATGCGCTGCGGCGTTCGTGGCATCTGGTCGATTCGTACGCCTTCAACGAGACCTTTCCAGTCAACCCGGAGAAGAACGCCCAGGGGCAGGCGATCTTCTTTCCCGTGTCGGATCTGAAGATGACGGCGGGGGTCGAGCCCGCGAGCGCCGGGCAGGACTTTGCGGCGGTGCTGAGGACGCGCGGGCACGAGTTTCGCGGGCGCCTGGCGAGCGAGGGCGGGAAGTATCGGGCGATCGTCGAGATGCGTGAGGCGGCCAGCGGGGGCGCCGCCGCGGGCGCCTGGGTGGTGCTCGACAGCCGTCCGATCGAGGGCGTGATGGCGGTAAACGCGGTGACCAACGTTGAGTTCTGGCACGCGGATCAGCAGGTGCAGCTGTGGGTGGAGGGGAAGCTGGCGGCGTCGGGCGAGTACAACTGGTCGCCCGAGCAGCGCGTGGCGCGAGTCTTCGGCAAGACGCTGGGCGAGATCATGGCGCAGGATTCGGTGAGCCTGTCGCAGGGCAAGTCGACGCAGTTCGGGTATGGCGGGGCGTACTGCAAGCCCGAGCCTTGGATGGAGGTCTCAGGACCCTGCACGATGCACCGGGTGAGCATGGCTCGCGATCTGTACTACGAGCCGGTGATCGTGAACCAGTCGCCCAGCGGCGTGTTCATGCGGTCGGCGGCGGGCGCGTATCCGGGCCAGTCGACCGACAAGATCCTGGGAAGCGCCCAGTACTTTGTCTGCGGCGACAACAGCCCGTTGAGCGCCGACGCGCGGGCGTGGCAGATGGTCGATCCGTGGGTGTCGGAGATCGATTCGACGCCCGGCGTGGTGCCCGAGAAGCTGATGATCGGGAAAGCCTTTGTGGTGTATTTCCCGGCGATCCATCAGAAGCCGATCCTGGGCGCCAAGGTCCCGGTGCCCGACGCCGGACAGGTGCGATGGATCTGGTAGAGCACGTGCCCACGTCGGTCAGAATGGCTCATAGGGCGACGTCTGGGGCTTGAGGGCACCCGAGGCGATGGCGATGGCGATCGCGCCGCCGATGACGCCCGCGGCGAGCATCGCGTGCGAGAGGGCCGCGATGAGTGGCCGGCGTGCAAGGAGGCTCGTGGGGCCCGAGAGGCGCGGGATGAGTGCCAGCACGATGGGCGGGAAGGGTGCGGCCAGGCCCAGGATCGCGGCGGGCCAGTTGGGGGTCGAGCTGTAGAATGTGAGCGTGAGCCACAGGCCCGCGTAGAGAGCGGCGAACGCGGGACCCAGGCCCCGGATGTAGAAACGCCAGAGCCAGATCAGCTGTGAAACGCCGATGGCGACAAGCGTTCCGCCAAGCACGCCCATCATCATGCCTTCCTTCACGTTCTCCAGAAGCGCGAACGCGGGAAACGAGAGCAGACCGGCGGCACCAAGAGCCAGCGGGAGGCTTGCGGCCCCGACGGTGGGCCTTGCGGTGTCGTCGTGCTTGCGTGCCGCAAGCTCGATCAACGTGCCCAGAACAACGATGTACAGGATGATGCCGGCGGCCCACGGGAGTCGGGCGATGCCGACTCCCATATCACCGGCGTTGGCGAGGCTCAGGAAGACGACGGCCCCTGCCAGCAGCGCGGCGATGACGCCCGCGGAGATCACGGCGCGGCGTCCCGAGAGCACCGCCAGCACGCCGGCAAGGGGTGCGGCGGCCAGTGCGAGGTAAGGAAGCCATTCCTCGCCCGCCAAAGGGGGAAACGGGGGCCACTTGCCCAGCGCTTCATACGAGCCGAACGCGAAGGTGCCGGCCAGGGCGAGTGCGGAGAGAATGGACCACGCGGTGGTCGGTGCGGGGCTGCGTTCGACGCGCGCGGTGACCCTTCGGGCGAGGACGGAGAGAAGGATCAGCGCGACGCCGACGACGGCCGAGGGAAAGACGGCAGCCCAGAGGATGGTCTTGATCGGCAACTGATGTCCTCGTGCGGGGAGGGCTATCGAAAAAGCCTGGCCGGCGGGTTACCCCGATCGGCCAGGTTGGAGGGGAGACGTGTGGAAAGGTTCGTAGAAACGTAGAGAAGGAGAGATGAAGTGGTGAGGCCTTACTTCTTGCCGCCTTCGAGAGCGACGGTGAGGGTGACCTCGTCGCCCAGGGCACCTTCCTTGATGTAAGTCGTCATGCCGAAATCGGAGCGCTTGATCTTGACGATCGCCTCGACGCCCGCGATGGATCCCTTGGGCCCGGTCTTCTGGCCGGTGAATTCAAGAGAGCCGGTGACGGGCTTGGTGACGCCCAGAAGGGTCATGTCGCCCGAGAGGCTGAACTTACCATCGGAGCCCTTGGTGACGCCCGTGGACTTGAAGGTGATGCTGGGGAACTGTTTGGCGTTGAAGAACTCGGGGCCGCTCAGGTGCGCCTCGCGCTTTGTGTTGTGGGTGTCGACGGAGTCGGCCTTGACCGAGACGTCCAGGGAGGAGGACTCGGGGGACGTGCTGTCGGACTTGAAGGTGCCCGAGACGTTGTTGAAGCGCCCGTAGAAATTGCTGACGCCGTTGTGGGCGATCTTGAACACGATGGAGGAGTGGACTGAATCGATCTCAAAGGTGCCTGGCTCAACGATCGAGGAGGCGGGCAGCGCGGGGGCGGGAGAGGCGGCGAGGCCCGCGAGGCCGGCGCCCGAGCCGGCGAGTGCGAGAAGGCCAAGGAGCGTGAGAGCGTTGGTGCGAGACATGAAATCCTCCTGTGTGTTCCGACCGGTCCGCGGCGGGCAGGCCGCGCGCGGCACCCGGACTGTAGTGGTACGGGCGCTGGCGGGTGCGTGTTGCAACGAAATAGGGGATCGGACTGTCTATCTGCTTGATTTCAGGGGAGTTACGTTCATTTTGAGAGCAAGGGAGTCCCAGGTGGCGTTCCAGAGGGAGGTGCCCGGAGGAGTCAAAAAGCGAGTCAGAGGCCGAGCTTTTCGGTCAGGAACGAGGCGACCTTGTCGAGGGCGATGCGTGACTGGGTGCCCGTGTCGCGGTCGCGGACAGTGACGGTGTGCTGGGTGAGGGTGTCGCCGTCGATGGTGAAGCAGTAGGGGCAGCCCGCCTCGTCCATGCGGGCGTAGCGCTTGCCGATGGTCTGCTTCTCGTCAAAGTCGATCGCGCCCAGGCGCCAGAACTTGTCGGTGAGCTCGGTGTGGAGCTTCTCGGCGACCTCGGGCATGCCGTCCTTGGCGACCAGCGGGAAGACGGCCGCCTTGACGGGAGCCACGCGGGGGTGGAACTTCATGAACTCGGGGCTCGGGCGGCTTTCGTCCTTGGTGTAGGCCTCGCAGAGGATGGCCAGGACGCCGCGGTCGAGGCCCGCGGCGGGTTCGATGCAGTGGGGCAGGTAGCGCTCGCCGCGGCGTGCGCCGTTGGGGAGGAGTTCGCCGCGCTCGGTGTCGTTGTACTCGAGCTTGACCTTGCTGTGGGTCTGGTGCTGGGTGAGGTCGTAGTTGCCGCGGTGGGCGATGCCCTCAAGCTCGCCGAAGCCGGGGGCGGTGAAGGGGAAGCGGTACTCGACGTCGCTCGTGCCGGTGGAGTAGTGGGAGAGCTCATCCTTCTCGTGCTCGCGAAGGATGAGGTTGTCACCGGCGAGGCCGATGGACTTCCACCATTCCATGCGGAAGTCGCGCCAGAACTTGTACCAGGCCTGCGATTCGTCGGGGTGGCAGAAGAACTCGAGCTCCATCTGGTCGAATTCACGCGAGCGGAAGGTGAAGTTTCGGGGCGTCACCTCGTTGCGGAACGAGGTGCCGGTGTTGCCGATACCGAAGGGAACTTTGATGCGATTGGTGTCGACGACGTTCTTGAACTGGACGAAGATGCCCTGAGCGGTTTCGGGGCGGAGGTAGGCGGTGTCGTCTTCGCCGGCGGTGGCGCCGATGAAGGTCTTGAACATCAGGTTGAACTGCTTGGGCGCGGTGAGCGTCCCGACCTTCTCGGCGTCTGGGCCTAGCACCTTTACGAAATCGGTCACGGCAATCGTGGTGAGCATGACCGTCTTGGTCGCGCCGAAGGCCTTCTCCGCCTTCTTGAGTTGCTTGGCTTCGCTTGGCGAATCCTTCATGTACGCGAAGAGAGGCCTTTCGCCCGCATCGCCTTCGGCAGGGACATAGACACTGACGTGGTCGTACCGGTAGCGACTCTTCGTCTCGCGGCAATCGACCATCGGATCGTTAAAACCACCGACATGTCCGCTCGCCTCCCACACCTTGGGGTGCTGGACGATGCGAGTCTCCAGCGGGAGGCACCTCACGCGACTGCCGTTTGGCCCGTTCTGCCCCCATGCCGGGCGCATAATCATGTCCTCCCACCATGCCTCGCGCAGGTTTTTCTTGAGCTGGGCACCCAGGGGGCCGTAATCCCAGAAGCCGTTGATGCCGCCGTAGATTTCGGAGGCTTGGTAGATGAAACCCCTGCGTTTGCAGAGGGCCATGATCGCGTCCATGGACTTGGGAGGAGTGGGGGGGGTCGTCATGGGCCGAGTGTAGGAACAGAGCCCCCGGCGCAAGCCGGGGGGGGGGGGGTGCGGGGGGGGGGGGCTCGAT
>CAYHQQ010000032.1:0-32910 GCA_964358855.1 uncultured Phycisphaeraceae bacterium | reverse complement strand
GGCTCGCGGGCCCGTGTTCCCCCCCCCCCCCCCCGCCCCCCCCGGGGGGGGGTGGGGAGCGGGTGAGGGAGGCTCGATTCGGAATCTGCGGGCAGTCCCCCCCGGGCGCCGGAGACTCTGTTGAACCAAACTGGAGCTCGCTGCGCTCCACAGGTTCACCACTGGAGATCTGCCATGAATCGCATCGCCGTTTCAACCGTTTTGGCCGGGATTGTCCTGCTGGCCGGTGGGTGCTCGTCCTACGTCGTCCCCTCGCGAGGGGCCGACTTGGCGACGCTCGTGGGCCCGGCCGGGTCGGCGGAGATCCAGGGGACGATGAGCCGCCAGCCTGCCGCCGCCTTTCCCGCCATCATCGCCGCGGTGCGGATTCAGGCGCCTGGCTACCACAACTACGCCGGGGGAAGCTGGGGCGATGGGTGCTACAGCGTTGTCAACCGGCGCGAGTTTGAGAAAGACACGGACATCGAGCGTCTCCGCAAGCTGCCCTGGGTCGCCAACGTCGCGATGGTCAACTCGCTGGTCGTGCCCAGGCGGCTTGAATCGGAGGCCGACCTGCGCAGGGCGGCCGCCACGATCCGGGCCGACATGGTGCTGATGTACACCTTCGACACCACCTTCTCGTCCGACGACTATGCGCCGCCCTTGGGCTTTGTGACGCTGGGGCTCTTTCCCACGCGGGTGAAGAGCGTCAAGACGACCGCGGCCCTGGCCTTGATCGATACGCGCACGGGGTTTGTGTACGCGCTCGCCGACGCGACGGGCTCGGCCGACCAACTCGCCAATGGATGGACGGGCGAGTCGGCCCTCGAGGATGCCAGGCTGCGATCGGAGCGCCGGGCGTACGAGGGCCTGCTCTCGGAGTTTGAGCGGTCGTGGCCGATCGTGGTGGCCAACTACGCCCGGTCGGGCGTCGCGCCGGTGCAGGCGTTCGACGACCGGGCCTGGCGCGTCGAGCCCCGGCCTCCCGCCCCGGTGGGCGAGGTGTACACGACGCGGTAGGCCGCGGGGGGCTGAACATCACCAGGACAAGTGCTCACCACTCCGGGGGCGGAATGCCACTATCGTTCGGCAGGCGGCCGCCGAAAGGACCCGTGAGCGGGTCGGCGATGCGCAGGACGGACGACACGGAGCCGACGCATGAGCACGGAGAGCCAGGGAGGCGACTTTTGGGGCAAGGGTGGGGGGGGTGGGGATGAAGTGCCCAAAAAGCCCGCCAGACCCGCGCCAGGTGATGCCGAGGTCGCCGGGGAAGAGGCCTTCTGGGGAACGCCCGCGAAAAAGAACAGGCCGATGAAGGAAGCGTCCGTGCCGCTCGAGCCCGTCGCCAAGTCCAAACGCCGGCGCAAGTGCCTGATCTGGACGGGGGCGGGCCTGGTGGCGGGGCTGGGGGTGCTCGTGATCGGGGGCCCGACGATCGCGGGGATGTTCGCGCCGTGGCTTGTGCCCAAGTTTGCGGGGCTCTCGGGGAAGCTCGAGGTTTCAGACGCGTCATTCGGGTGGTTCGGGGGGCAGCGGCTGGGCACGACCAAGCTGTTCGATCTCGAAGGCAAAGAGATCGCGCGGGGCAAGGTGACCATCGAGCACGGGCTCTTTGGCATCATGACCGGCAACATGAACCTCGGGGCGGTCAAGCTTGAAGGCAAGGCCGACGTGGTCCGGTACGCGGATGGCTCGACCAACCTGCAGAAAGCCCTGGCGCCCAAAGCGCCGGGTGCGCCCGGCAAGGAGACCAGCGCAAGCGCGACGAACGCTCCGATTCAGATGCCCAAGGGGCTCGCCCTGGTGCTCGATGCGTCGGGTCTGGAGCTGACGTTCGTCGACGCGGGAAGCCCCAAGACAGCGACAGCGCCGGCGCGATCGCCCGTGTCGGTCTCGCTCACGGGCATGAACGTCTCGGCGACAGTGAAGAACGGGCAGCCGCTCGCGGTGCGGTTTGACGCCAGGGCCAAGGGTGCCGGGAGCGGCGCGGGGGCGATCAAGGGATCGTTGAGCGTCGACGGCTGGAGCGACGCGGCCGGCAAGCTCACGTTCGATCCCGCCAGGCCGATGGCGGCCGACGCGCTCAAGGTCGATCTGAATCTGGAGCTGACTGACGTGCCCGTGGCGCTCGCCGACGCGGCGCTGAGCATGGGCGATCGGCTCGCGACGGGGCTGGGCGACAAGGCGACGGCGAAGATCGGCGTCAAGGGCGGGGTGAACAAGGCGGACGCGACGCTGAGCTTCGATTCGACGGGCGCAAAGGCCAGCGCCAAGCTCGCGATCGTCGACGGCGTGGTGACCTCCAGCGGACCGATCGACGCGAGCGTCGCGGGCAAGGCGATCCAGGCGCTGGTGCCAAAGGCGGCTGAGCTCTGCACACCCTCGCCAACGGCCCCGATGGTCCTGTCGGCGATGCCCGACGTGGTGATGACGATCCAGGGTCTGCGGGCAAAGCTGCCCACGGGGTCGGCGGCGATGGACCTTCGCGGCGTGGCGGGCGATGTGTCGGTGAAGACAACGGGCACGACGGGCAAGGTGAGGCTCCAGGGGACTGGCCCGGCGGACAAGGCGTTCGCGATCGCCCCGCTCGACGCGTCGGTGAAGATCGCCGACCTTGCAACAGGCGCCACGCTCAAGGCGGCGACCAGCGCGACCATCGACGCCAAGCCCGCCGGCACGATCGACATCGACCTCACGACGGGCACCCTGGTGGACGCGAAAGGCCAGATGATCACGGGAATCCCCGGCGGGCTCGCCGGCAAGTTCGAGGTCAAGGGCGTGGCGACGGCCATCGCCCAGCCGTTCCTGGATGCATCCATGCCCATCGACCTGCCGCAGGATGTCGGCCCGACGCTGGACATTGCGCTGATCGCAAAGAGCACCGGCGGCGCGGTTGCGGCGGGCACGATCCCGCCTGCGGACATCGACCTCTCGATCAAGAGCGAGCGGATCGATGCCTCGGGTCTCTTCACGTTCGCCGACGGCTCGATCAAGTCTCGCGGCGAGGGATTCAAGGCCGACGTCAAGTCGGCCGCCCAGATCGCCCAGCGGACCCTGGGCGACAAGCCAGCATGGGCTCTCTCGCCCGCTGGGCAGCTTTCGATGAGCGTGACGGGGATCGACATCGCGCTCGACAAGGAGCACAAGCCCCTGCTCGACCAGTCGGCGGCCAAGATCGTCATGAACGCCTCGGCCTGGACGGTGCGCCCAACGTCGGACCAGGACAATCGCGGGGGCGGACCCCTGGCGGCGATGCAGGTGCAGATGATGGGAGTCGAGATGACGCTCGCCCCCGGCAAGCCGACGGTGGCGACGGCCAAAGGGACGATGAGCTACGACGGATCGCCGTTTCGGCTCGACGCCTCGGCAGAGTTCGCGGATCTGTTCAAGGGCGATGGCAAGAGCCCCATCAACATGGCAAGCGCCATGACACCGGTGGCGCACGTGCGGATTGCCGATGCGCCCACGTCGCCGGCGAACTTCCGGCCGCAGAGTGCCCCCGCCCCGGCGAGTCCGGCGAGCCCGCTGGGAACTCCCGCGTCACCGCCCATGACTCCCCAGCAGCTTGTCGCGCTGATCCGCGACGCGGTGGGGTCGACGGTGACGCTCACGCTCGACAGCACTCCCAGCAAAACCGAGAAGGACGGGATCGATGCCAGGGCGACGGTCGAAGGTGCGAATCTCAACGTCGCGATGGACGCGGGTGTGTCGAAGGCGGCGGTCGATCTGCGCTCGCTCACGGCGACGACGAGAATGACGCCCCAGCTCGCCGAAACGCTCAAGAAGCAGTTCGCGCCGGGGAACAAGGACCTTCCCAGGCTCGCGTCGGGCACAGAGATCAAATTGACGGTCGATCCGATCCGACTGGCGCTCAACGACAAAATGAAGCCGGATCTTGCCGCCAGCAAAGGCACCGTGGGCGTGAAGATCACCTCGCCCACGGGCGTTCTGGTCGATGGGTTGACGCTCGCGGAGGCGGGCAAGCCGGCCAGGCCACTGGGGACGACCGGGCTGCAGGATCTGGCGGCCTCGCTCAGCGTGCCCTTGAACATCGCGATGAGCGACCTGGGGGCGCGCGGCCCCGTCAAGGGCTCGCTCCAGGGACGCGTCGTGCGTGCGGGCGGAATGGGTGGGCCTGTCGGGGTGCTGACGGCGTCGCTCGACGGCGATGTGGAAGTTCAGCCGGCTGGAATCAGGCCGCTGGGCATCATGACAATGACGAGTTCGCTCAAGGACGCGTCGACGGCGGCGATCGACGAGCTTTCGGGCAAGCCGGGCATGCTGGCGGGAGCGCTGGGCGACGCGATGAGCGTGGACGCGAAGGTGGTGCTCACGCCATCGGTCGATGGCGATCTGGCCAAGGCCACCATCGCCGCCGAGGCCTCGCTGACGGCCCCGCTTCTCAAGACCGCTGCACCCTTGCGTGTGGACGTGCTGCCCGATCGCATCTCGATGCGGGAGCCCGCGACCTTCACGTGGACGCCCGACACGGTGTGGCTCAACAAGATGCTCGCGGGACCGCCCGAGCCTGCCGGTGGGTTGCCGGGGCGCCCGGTCAAGGCGGCGGCGGCCAGGCTGACCAAGCCGTTGACGGTGAATGTGTCTCTTGACAAGGCGGTGGTCTCCAAGGGCGACGCGATGGGTGCGTTCAAGACCGGGGTTTTCGATCTGATGCTCGCGATCACCGTCCCCAACGTCGAGCTGGCCGCGAGCGACGGGACCACCACCAAGCTCACCGGCGTCAGCGTGGGGCTCGAGCGGGCCGAATCGGGCGTGCGATTCCGCACCGAGATCGGCGAGGCGACGGCCGGGAACGCCCCCGCGGCTCGGGGTATCAAGCTCCAGGGCACCGTGGCGAATCTGGCCGACGCCAAGGGCAACCTCACGCCCGATGCCGCGATCGTGACGGCGTCGGGCGACCTGCCCGCGTTGCCGACGGCGCTGCTCGACGCGCTGGCGAAGCAGAACGGGCGACTCGTCGAGGCGCTGGGCCCGCTCGCGTCGCTCAAGATCGACGCCGACAAGTTCGGCAAGTCGGGCGGCAAGCTCGATGTGACCGCCAGGAGCTCGCGGGCGGACCTGACGGTGAAGGGGTCGGTCGCGAACGAATCGTTCACGACGACGCGCGAGTCGCCCATGCGGATCACGGTGATGGAAGTGACGCCCGAGCTCTCGGCGAGCCTGGTGAAGGCCATCCCGTTTTTCGGGAAGATCGAGAAGAAGGCGACCGATCTGCCAGGGCACGTCGTCGCCAGCGACCTGCACGTGCCCCTCGACAACGATCTGACCAAGCTCAACGCCGACATCAACATCGTGCCGGGCGATCTCACGTTCGAGACCTCGCCCGAGTTCGCCCGGCTGCTCTCGGCGGCCAACCAGAAGACCGAGGGCAAGGCGGGTCAGAAACTCGAGCCGATGACCGTCGCCATTCGGTCGGGCGTCGCGCGGATCCAGCGCTGGCCCTTGCCCCTGGGTGAGTTCAAGATTGAGATGGAAGGGACGTACAACCTGGTCACCAAGGACATGGACTTCATCACGTGGGTGCCGTTCGGTGCGCTCTCCGAAGACGTGGCCAAGGGCCTCCAGGGCCCTCTGGGTGCCGCCGTCGGGGACCGGCTCTTGGCCCTGGCAGTGCCGATCCGCACCCGGGGCAACGCGAATGGGAGACAGACGCAGGTCGACACGGAGGCGTTTCTCAAGGATGCGGTCAAGCTTTTCAAGCCCGAGGATCTCCTCAAGCAGGGGGTCGAGCAAGGGCTCAAGGATCTGCTGAAGGGGAAGAAGTGAATGCCCCCATCCCCATCCCCCCATCCGCTCTCGGTTGCGATCGTCTGCAAGAACAACGAGTCCACGATCGGGCGCGTGCTGCTCTCGGTGCGTGAGCTCGTGGGCGACCGCGGAAGTGGCCCGGGCGAGATCGTTGCGGTGGATTCGGGCTCGACCGATGGCACGCTGGGGCTGCTCGAGCAACATGGCGCGCGGGTGGTCAAGGCCCAGTGGCGCGGGCACATCGCGACCAAGCAGATGGCGATGGACCTGTGCGAAAGGCCGTGGGTGCTCTGTCTCGACAGCGACGAGCCGCCCGAGCCCGACCTTTGCCGCTCCATCCTTCAGGCGATCGAGAGGGACGACCCGATGATCGGCGGCTACCGGGTCAATCGCAAGATCTGGTACCGCGGACGGTTCCTCGACCACGCGTGGCAACCCGAGTGGCGGCTGCGGCTGGTGCGAAGGGGGGCGGCACGCTGGGGCGGAGACGATCCGCACGACAAGCTTGAGCTGATCGACGCCTCGCTCCGCACGGGGGACCTGGTCGGAACACTCCGGCACGACAGCTTCGAGAGCTTCGCCCACCAGTTGCAAAAGCAGGTCGCTCTCGCCCGCATCTCGGCCCAGGTGCTCCACAAGAAGGGCGAGCGAAGCGGGCCTGTTCGGGCGGTCGTCTCGGGCGTCGGGGCCGTCCTCAAGCAGGCGGTGGTCAAGGGCGCCTGGCGGGACGGGGCGGCGGGCTGGCTGGCGGCCCTCACCACCGGGGCGTACCACCTGACAAAGCATACCGTTCTGTATGAACTCAGTTCTCAGCGAGCGGACAAACCAGAGCGGAACGACGGCGCAGGCGAGCGTTGAATTGCCCGCCGGACTCCTGGTCAACAAGACGCTCGACTACGACGACCTCTCACAGCCCGCCTTCAGTTCGACCGCGAGCGACCTGCGCAAGTGGGTCTGGAAGTGGCTCTTCGCCGGGCAGCCCCTGGGCGTCAACGGCTCGGTGAAAAGGCGCTGGTACGTGCGGCGTCACAAGATGTGGGAGTACACCAGGGGTCTGGCTTTGTCGGGGACCTCGCGACCCGTGCGTGCGCCGGGACAGAAGTTCACGGTGCTCGACGTCGGCGGGGCGATGACCATGCCGGTCTTTTACCTGGCCTCCCTGGGCGACAAGGTCGTCTGCCTCGACATCAGCGAGAAGATGACGCGCCAGACCACCGAGATCGCTCGAAAGCGAAAGCTCGACGTCACCGCCCGAACCGACAATCTGGTCACGACCGACGTCAAGGCCGAAGACCTGGGCGTGCCGGGCGGCTTCGATCGCGTCTACTGCTTCTGCGTCATCGAGCACGTTGTGCCCCCGGGGCAGGCGATCCTGGCCCGGCGCATGGCTTCGCTCCTCAAGCCCGGCGGGTTGCTCTACCTTTCGTTCGATTACGGCGAGAACGCGCCCACCGAGGCGCCGATGTACTCGATGGCCCACGTCGACGCCATTCGCGAGGCGATCGGGCTGCCCCTGGTCGGCAACCAGACACTCGCCGACGATGGCAAGCGCCTCCCGCTCAATCGCCGGTATCCCGGCAAGCCCTACACGTTCGGGTGCATGCTCTTTAAGAAGCCCGAATGACGTTCTGGATATCCGCCATCTTGCTTGCCTTCCTGGCCGGCTCCATTCCCAGCGGGCTCCTGATCGCCCGCGCACGCGGGATCGATATCCGCAAGCACGGCTCAGGAAACATCGGTGCGACCAACGTCGGGCGGGTCCTTGGACCCAAGGCATGGCTCCAGTGCTTCTCGGCCGATCTGCTCAAGGGATTCGTGCCCACGCTGACGGCCGGCATGCTCGCGGGGCTCGCCGGCCGGATCCACATGCCGCTGGATCAAGCGATGTGGTGGCTGGGCGTCATGTTCGCGCCGATCCTGGGGCACATGTTCTGCCCCTGGCTCAGGTTCAAGGGCGGCAAGGGTGTGGCGACTGGGCTTGGTAGCGTGCTTGGGGTCTTCCCCGCCCTCACCATCCCGGGCGCAGTCGCGTTCACCGTCTTCGTCTGCGTGCTGGCGGCCAAGCGCTACGTGAGCCTCGCGTCGATCGTGGGGGCGTGCACACTGCCCGTCACCACCCTCGCGCTCTTCACCATCTCAAACCGCCAGCATTGGCTGCTTGAGGGCACAGACGTCGATTCGGCCGGACCATGGCCCTTTGTCGGGCTGACGGGGATTGTTGCGATCCTCGTTGTGGTCAAACACCGTGCCAATCTGGCTCGCATCCTGGCTGGGACCGAGCCCAAACTGGGTGATCGAAAGCACCGGGCCGGACGCTGAAGCGTCACCAATCCATGGCCGATTCGACCTCGGGCCTGACTCGAACAATTCACGACCACCAAGGCCATATGGGGCCCCCAGCTTCCCTATGATTTCTGGCTCATTTCCGGGTCCGCACGAGGGCCCTCTCCGAGTCCCAAGCAAGCCATATGACCAACGACACCATCCCGAACGTCCACTCGACCGACCCTTCTTTGCCCTCAAACCCGCCCGAGGTCCCTGCACCCGCGGGTGAAGAAAGCGGCGACCCCAACGCCCGCAAGGGGCACGACATCTTCAACGAGGTGTCGTCGTTCGCCCAGCTCGGACTTCGCGCCAGCGTCCTCAAGGGCGTCGAAGCCCTCGGATTCACGCGGCCCACGCACATCCAGGCCGCCCTCATCCCCGTCATGCTCCGCCCCAAGGACGTGATGGGCCAGGCCAAGACCGGCTCGGGCAAGACCGCCGCGTTCGGCCTCCCGATCATCCACATGTGCAACAAGGATGCGCAGTTCCAGGCGATCATCCTCGCCCCCACGCGTGAACTCGCGGTCCAGATCACCAACGAGATCAACGAGCTCGCCCAGTTCACGCCCATCCGCGCCGTCACCGTCTTCGGCGGCCAGGCCATCCAGTCCCAGGCTCGCAACCTCGAGAAAAACGCCCACATCATCGTCGCCACCCCCGGCCGCCTCATGGACATGGTCGAGCGCGGCTACATCCACTTCAACAACGTGCGATTCGTCGTCCTGGACGAAGTCGATCGCATGCTCGACATCGGCTTCCGCGACGACATCCGCAAGATCCTCGACAAGTGTCCGCCCCCCGTCGAGGTCCCCGGCGGCCCCGGCCGCCTCACCGTCATGGTCTCGGCGACGATCTCCCCCGACATTGAACGCCTTGCACGCAAGTACATGCGCGACCCCGAGAAGGTGATCACCGCCGCGGGCTCGCTGACCGTCAGCATGGTCGAGCAGCACTACCTCACCGTCGAGGGATGGGACAAGGAACGCCTGCTCATCCACCTGCTCAAGCACGAGGCTCCGGCCCTGACCATCGTCTTCTGCCGGCTCAAGCGCACCGTCGATAAGCTCGCCACGCGCATCAAGGCCGCGGGCATCGACGTTCGCGCCATCCACGGCGACATGCCCCAGGGCAAGCGCAACAAGGTCATGGAGCACCTGCGAAGCGGCGAGCTCACCGTGCTCATCGCCAGCGACCTCGCGTCCCGCGGCATCGACGTCGACGACATCTCGCACGTCATCAACTTCGACCTCCCCGAAGACCCCGAGATCTACGTCCACCGCATCGGCCGCACCGCCCGGGCCGGGCGCCGCGGCGTCGCGTGGAGCTTTGTCACCCCTCAGCAGGGCCGCCTGCTCACCGACATCGAGCACCTGATCAACCGCGAGATCCCGAGCCTGGAGTACAAGGACTTCACCACGGGCCAGAAGCCCGACGGATTCCGCGACCCCGACGCCAAGGACTCCGGCGGCCTCCAGATCGTGGGCGGCCCCACCTTCACGCCCCCCGCGCCGCTCGAAGCTAAGCAAAGCCGCCTCGAAGCGTCCATGAATCCCACGATGCCCGCGACCGGCGGCGCCGACGCGAGCAAGTTTCCGGGAGGCCAGGTGCCCACCCAGCTCCCGCCCAACCGCATGTTTGGGCGCATCAAGGGCCGCAAGCGGTAATTGGGTACCCCCACGCTCCGCGTGGATCGATGAACCGACAGCGCACGACTCAACTGAATCCGCACAAGTCGAGCCCCGCGCGTTCGAAAATTCAAGCCTTTCGCGATTCAGCCGCTCTCGCATGGGCTTCGAGCCCTTCGAGTCTTGCCAGACACGCCGTGTCGGCGATGAGCGCCGACGTCGGCTCAAGATCCAGGAACGTGCGTGCCCGCAAAAACGTGAAGACCGAAAGGCCCGCCGCGAACCGCGCGGAGCCGCCGGTGGGCAGGGTGTGATTCGGGCCTACGCCGTAGTCGCCAAAGACCTCCGCCGAGCCCTTGCCGATGAAGATCCCCCCGTAGTTCGTGCACCGGGCCGACACCGAGCGAGCATCGGTTGTCATCACCTCCAGATGCTCGGGGGCAAGGCGGTCGACGACCCCAATCGCCTCGTCCATCGAGGCCGCTACGACAATCACGCCGTTCTCGCACGCCTTGCGGGCCGTGACAGCCGTGGTCAGGCTGGTGAGTTGTCGTGCCAGTTCGACGTTCACCGCGTGGGCGAGTGCGCGGCTCGTTGTGACCAGGATGGGCGTCGCGTCGTCGTCGTGCTCCGCCTGGGCGAGCAGATCGGCCGCGACGATTCTCGCGTCGGCCGAATCGTCCGCCAGGACAACGAGTTCACTCGGCCCGGCGAGCATGTCGATCCCCACGGTGCCCATGACAAGCTTCTTCGCCGCCGTCACATACTTGTTTCCCGGCCCGCAGACCAGATCCACAGGCTCAAAGCCTTCAAAGCCGTACGCGAGCGCCGCGATCGCGTGAGCGCCGCCGACGCACAAGAACGCATCGGCGCCCGCAACGTGGGCTGCGGCCAGCGTGACCGGTGAAGGCTTGGGAGACGCGACGACGACCCTCGCCACTCCGGCCGCCCGGGCAACGCAGGCCGTCATCAGCACGCTCGAGGGCAGCGGATATCGCCCGCCAGGCGCGTAGCAGCCTGCGGCCGCTACGGGGGCGACGCTGTGCCCGGCCGTGCCGCCGGTGACGGGCACGGAGAGCTGGTGCGTGAGCGCAGCACGCTGAGCACCCGCAAACAAGGCGACACTCGCCGCGGTCCGGCGCAGCAGGTCGAGATCTTCCGCAGCGATCGAACTCGCGCTCGCCTTCAGGGCCGCCGGGTCGAGGAGCACCGTCTGACTGTGCGCTAGTTCGCCAAACCTCACGGCGTGCCGCTCGATCGCAAGAAGCCCTTCGCGTCGCACATCCTCCACGATCGGCGCCACCGCCGCGAGCGTCGCCGCGTCGACGGGCTCGCGCCGCGTGCGGGGCAGCTCTCGGGGCGTGATGACTCTGAGAACCTCGTTCATGCGCCGGCGCCTTTCGTGTCCTGGCCCGGGCTCGGGGCCGCCTTCGCGTCGCCCTTGCGCCGCGTCACCGTCAGCGACCGACGATCAAACTCCCGGGCGACATCCGAGAGCGAAAGCCCTTGCCTCGCCAGCGCGACAAGCGTGAAGTAGAGCACGTCCGACGCTTCGGCGACCACGCGAGCGGTGTTTGGGGCATCCGTGCCGCCCGTCAGTTCGCGGGCCAGCTCTCCGGCCTCCTCGGTCAGCTTCGAACGAAGGAGCACCGCATCGTCAAAGAGCCGCCTGGTATACGAGCCGTGTGGCGCCGACTCGCGTCGTCGTGCCAGCGTGCGTTCGAGTCCGGCGATTCCCGCGACATCGCCCCAGCACGTTTGTGTGTCGTTGTGGCAGAAGCCCGGGCCCGACTGTCGGACCGTGAAGCGAATAGCGTCGCGATCACAATCGAGGTCGATGCGAACAAGCTCCTGCGTGTGCCCACTGCTCGCCCCCTTCGTCCACAGTCCCCGCGTCCGCGAGTGATAGACGCCTCGGAGCGTGCGGCACGCCTCGCGAATGCTCTCGCGGCTCGAATACGCGAGCCCCAGGGCGTGCCCGTGCTCATCGCAGACAACGGTTGGGAAAAGCCCATCGGGGCGATCGGTGGTCAGTGGGGCGATGAGCGCGTCGGCGAAGTCGATCCTGCCCGTGTAGATCGCCATGCCGACCTGGGCATCGAGCCCCAGACGATCCAAGGCCGCGAGCTCCTCCACGCCCGCGACGCCGCCCGCAACGGTCAACTTCGCATCCCCCGCGGCCTCACGCAACGCCGCCGCTTGATCGATCGGCAACCCCTGCATCCTTCCCTCTCGTTCGACGAAGGTGACCAGAAATCCGCCCACATGCGGCGCAAGCTCCCGCAGCACCGCGTCGACGCGCCGGCCGGTCCCCTCGCGCCACCCCTTGACAACCACCTCACCATTGAAGCAATCAACCGCCGCAATTACCCGCTCACGTGGCAACCGTCCGAGCAACTCCGGCGTCGCCGCCGTCCCGATGATGACTTTGGCCGCCCCCGCGTCCAGCCACGAGAGCGCCGCCTCGTACGAGCGGATCCCGCCGCCCACGCGGCACGCGTAGTCGCGCAGCAGTGGCTCAATGAGCGTGCGATTCGAAGGATGCGATGGCGTGCCAATGGCGGCATCCAGATCGATCACCGCGATCTCGCCCGCCAGGCTGAACCTGCGGGCGATTGGGGCCGGGTCGCCGGCATCCAGGGCCTTGTCGCGCCCGCCGACAAGCTGCACCGTCTGCCCGCCCATGAGATCGATCGATGGAATCAGCATGGTGACCCCGGGTTTGATAGAGAAGAAGGCATCGAGGCAGGAGGCATCGAGGCATCAAGCCGGACAGAAGCGCCCGTAGCCGCGAGCTCTCGCTTCACCGCGTCGACCGTCGTGTGCCCATCGTGGAAAATCGTCGCCGCCAAGACTGCCGAAGCGCCGGCCCCGATTGCGGCCGACAGATCGGACGCCGACTTGGCTCCGCCCGACGCGATCACGGGCACTCGGACACTTGAGCAGATCGCCCGCAGCAGGTCGAGGTCGTACCCCTCGCCCGTTCCGTCGCGGTCGTAGCTCGTGAGCAGGATCTCGCCTGCGCCCGCCGCCGCCCCCTTGACCGCCCACTCCACAGCGTTCTTTCCGGTGTTCACCTTGCCCGATTGAACCACGACCTCCCAGGCCGTCGGACCGGTCGAGGCCGCATCGATCGCCAGCACCACGCACTGCCGCCCGAACCTTGTCGCAAGTCGCGTCAGCAGCGTCGGATCCTTCACCGCCGCCGTATTCACGCCCACCTTGTCCGCCCCGGCGTCGAGCAATCTGCCCGCATCATCTTCCGTCCGCACACCTCCGCCAACCGTAAGCGGGATCGACAGCACGCGCCGGATCGCCTTGATCGTCGCCGCGCTCGTCGCACGCCCCTCGGGCGTCGCCGACACATCGAGCATCACCAGTTCATCGGCCCCCTGCCGCTCGTACTCCGCCGCCTGTGTCGCCGGATCGCCCGCATCACGCAGGTTCTGGAACTTCACACCCTTGACCACACGCCCGTCACGCACATCCAGACACGGAATCACGCGCACCGCCGTGTCCATTGCCGCCGCGAGACCGGAGCTGGGCGTCGATGCAGCACCGCTCGCCCATCGCTCGATCAACGCCAGCCCCGCCGCCCCCGAAAGCTCCGGATGGAACTGGCACGCCAGCACGTTCCCTCGCTCAATCGCGCCCACGAAGGGCATGCCGTGCACACTCATGGCCCCCGACCACCCCTGCGGCACCACATCAAGCTTGTACGAGTTCGCGTAATACGCCCACATCGCGCCCAGGAATCGAGCGTCCGCTTCTGGCGTCACCGTGTTCCACCCAAGCTGCGGCACCTTCACGCTCCCGGCGAATCTCGTCACGCGTGCCGGCACGATCCCCAGCCCCGTCGTTCCCGGCGATTCCTCGCTCGTCTCCGCCAGCAGCTGCAAGCCCAGGCAGATGCACAGTGTCGACTTCCCCGCCGCCAGCCGATCCCGCAGCGGCTGTACCAATCCCGCCGCCCGCAGGCTCGCCATCGCCGCCGCAAACGCGCCCACGCCCGGCAGCACCAGTCGCTCGGCCCGCCACACATCCGTCGGATCGCTCGTGAGCACCGGCGACATGCCCAGTCGCTCAATCGCCGCGACCACCGAGGCGAGATTCGCCGAGCCCGTCTTGAGAATGTGGACCGGTCCGGGCATGCTACAGCGTCCCCTTGGTGCTTGGAATCTCCGTCGACGTCGTGAGCGCGACGGCCTGTTTAAGCGCCAAGGCCAGCGCCTTGAACGCCGCCTCGCTCTTGTGATGGTCGTTCTCCCCGCGAATCACGTCAACGTGCAGTGTCATGCGCGAAGCAGTCGCCAGCGACCGAAACACGTGCGGCACGTTCTCCACCGCAAGCTCGCCGACCTTCTCCCGCGTGAGCATCAGATTCGCGACCGAGCAGGGCCGCCCCGAGAAATCGAGCACAGCCCGCGCAAGCGACTCGTCCAGTGGCGCGTACGCGAACCCGTATCGAGCGATGCCACGCCGATCTCCCAATGCCTGATCGATCGCCTGCCCCAGGGCCAGGGCACAGTCCTCGGCCGTGTGGTGGTCGTCGATGTGCAGATCGCCTTTGCACGCGAGGGAAATGTCGATGCCCGAGTGCTTGGCCAGGGCCCCGAGCATGTGGTCGAGGAATCCGATCCCCGTGCTGACGCTCGCGGCCCCCGTGCCGTCGAGGTTGACCGTGACCGCGATCTCGGTCTCCTTGGTCTTCCTTGAAATCGTGGCGGTGCGCTTCATGCGAGGATCTCCTTGAGGGCGCGAGAGAGTCGACCCATGCCCGCAACGCTCCCCGGACAGGTGATGCGAAGGCAGTCCGAAACAAGAGGGCGAGGTCCGAAGTACCGCACCGCGATTCCGCGAGAAGCGAGCTGCTCGTGCACCCCGGCCGCGTTCTTGAAGCTGGCGGTCACAAAATTTGCCTGGCTGGTCCAAGGGGTCGCCCCCAGACTCTCCAGCAGTCCGAACAGCTCGTGCCGCTCGATGCGCACGCGCGCCACATAGTCCTGCATGAGCCCGGCGCACGTCTCAAGCATCCGGCACGCCACCAGAGCCGCTGGCCCGCTCACCGCGTAAGGCCCGCCCGCCGCTCGGATCCACGTGACGACGTCTGGGTGGCCCACCGCATACCCGACCCGCAGGCCCGCCGCACCCCACGCCTTGCTCAGGGTGCGGATGCTGACGACATTGGGAAACTCAAGAGCAACAGGCTGCAGGTCGACGTCGGCGAACTCGGTGTACGCCAGATCCGCAATGATGAGGGCACGCGGAGCGGCCTTGGCCAGCGTCCGAAGGTCATCGGCACGCACCACGAGGCCCGTCGGGTTGTTGGGTGAGACAACCGCGATGGCCGCGGTGCGATCGGTGATCGCGCTCATGACCCGTTCGAGCGGGAAAGGCTCCTGCGTCCACTCCACCTCAACCGCCGAAGCGCCCGTCACAGCCGCATATCGATGGAACATCTCAAACGTCGGCGGCGTGAGGATGATCTCCTTCCCGGGGGCAAGCACACTTCGGCACGCCCGATCGATCGCGTCGTCCCCGCCCGCCGTCACCGCCACCTGCTCGCACGCCACGCCCAGCCGACCCGCCAGCAGCGCCCGAACATCGTCGGTCGACGGATACCGCCGCACCGTCTGCACACTCTCAGCCGCTCGCAAGAGATCAAACGGCGGCGTCGGCCCCTCATTGGCGTCCAGCCACAGATCGATGGTGTGCGCAGGCTTTGGCGACGAGTACGGCCTCGCCCCCCTCAGCGCCTCATTCGGATTCACCTGCAACCCACTCATCGCCGCCTTTCCCTAGTGCCCAGTGCCTAGTGCCCAGTGCCTCTGCCTTTCAAGCAACAATCTGACTCAACGTGCTCACCACAATGTCCGTCCCGCCCCTTTGCTTGATCTTCATGATCAGTGTCGTCAACGACTCCCTGGGCACCGCCGCCTTCACCGCGTACCCCGCCCCATGGTGCAAGGTCGCGATCGTCGGCTCCCGCATGCAAGGCAGCACCTCGACCACCGCCTCCAGCTTGCTCGTGGGCACGTTGAGCTCGATCATCACACGCTTCCTGGCGTCGAGCACGCTCCGCAGGAGCAGCACGAGTTGCTCGGCAAGCTCGCGTTTGCCCGCATCGCCCATCGCCATGGGGCTCGCGTAGAGGCGTGTGCTCGAACGCGTCAGCTCATCGAACACGACGAGCCCGTTGGCCGCAAGTGTCGCGCCGCTCGCGGCGATGTCCACGATGCAGTCCGCATCCTCGGGCGGAAAGACCTCTGTCGCCCCGAAGCTGCGGACAAACCGCGCCCCCTGGGCCGCGTACCCCCGATCGATCAGCCACTTGTTGGTCAGGCGTTCGAACTCGCTGGCGACGACCACACCGCGCTTCACCAGCTTGCCGCCAACCACCAGCTCCGACGGCGCCGCCGCGACCAGCCGAACGTTGTCGAGCCCCGTGTCCAGCAGCTCGACAAGCTGCCCCGTGAACCCCAGTTCCGAAACCCAGTCGGCCCCCGCAAAGCCGATGTCACGCGAGCCCGCCGCGAGCATCTCGATGATGTTCTGCGGCTTGAGCACCTTGGCCTCAAAGCCCGGCAGCGAGATGTTGGGGCGATAACCACGCGCCGCCGCCGACACCTTCACGCCGGCGTCGGCCAAAAGGGCGATCACACCTGGTTCCATGCGCCCCTTGGGCAGGGCGAGCTTGATGGTTGCTGGAGCGGTCATAGGGCGAGTTCCTTCCGTCGAAAGCCACCGAAACCAAGGGCTAAAACGCCAAACCAAAACGCAAGACGCCGACCCAAAGGGCCGGCGTCGGGAAACGTGCTCATTGCCATCAACGCACGCGACTCAACCGGCCCCATGAATGCCATGGTGATGGGTGTGGGCGTGATGGTGCGTCGCAAAGGTCATCTCCGTAAGTGTCGCCGCCTCACCCACCAAGTCAAGCCGACCTGCTATTTCGTGCCCACGTACCGGATGCGGTAGATCCGCCCCGTCATGTCGCAGCTGAAGAGCACCGACCCATCCGTACATTGCACCGCGTCGACCGGCCTGATCAACGGCTTCTTGTCCTTGCTCAGCCCATCCACCAGCTTCACATAGCCGATGGGCCGCCCCTCCTCCTTGTCCCACAGAATCCGCACCACGCAGTACCCGCCCGGCTCCGTGCGGTTCCACGACCCGTGGTAGCACCCGATCATGTCGCCCGCGTGGTCCAGCGGCATCGCTCCGGGTTTGCCCGCCGACCTCTCCACCACCTTGGGATCCAGGAACGTGAACCCGTTGCCCGCCCAGTGCGCCGGCATGCAAAGCTCGGGCACCGTCGTCCGGGCCGCGATCTCCAGGATGTCGTCCTTCTCCATGAACTCGTACCGCGGCACGCGATTGCCCACGACAAACGGGTGCCCGTAGAACTTCCCCGCCTCGTAGTGGTTGATCTCCTCGGGCGGGTTGTAGTCGGTGATGGGCTGTCCCTTCTCGCCCTCGCCGAACCTCTTGCCGAAATTGTCCGAGCCGTGGTCCATGCCCCAGAGCTCGGTGGTCCCGGGGCGAAGGCGCAGCTTCTCGGTGTTGCGGATCCCGCCGCAGAACGCCCGCTTGTTCGAGCCGTCGAGATCGAACGCCCAGATCTTCTGTCGCTCGGTGCCCGTCTCGTCGCTGGCGTTCTGGCTCTCTCCGATCCCGGTGTACAGCGTGTCGCCGGTCACCACGATCGAACGCCACCAGTGCCCGCCGCCAGTGGGGATCTTGCCATCGGCGATCACGGTGACGAGCTCGTCGGCCTTGCCATCGCCCGCGGTGTCGCGGGCCTTGCGGATCGATCCGGTCGTCGAGTACCAGAGCCACCCGCTCCCACCTCCAACCTTGGTGTCGCCCTCGCCCGGCGCCTGCCAGCAAAGCCCGTGCAGCTGCACCGGCCCCGTCAGGTACTCGCTGCGCTTCTGGAAGACACCCGCCGCGTCGGGCTCGCTCAGGCAGACAATGTCCCCTTGGTTGCTGCGACGCTCACCCTCCTTGAGCGGTGCGTACGGGCGGGACACGAACACGCGACCCTTGTCGTCGATCTCCAGGAATCGAGCCCCTTGCACGTTGTCGGCCGCGATCGTCAACTCGTACCCCGAGCGCACGCGGACGCCCGGGGGAGCCTGCTCGAGCGTACCGGGACCAAACCAAGGGCAAACGGAAAGGGCCGCAAGAAGTTGGAGCATGGAATGACGATAGCCGCTCAGGGGGTCATCCAGTCGTTACAATCTCCCCGTCGCCAATCCGCCCCTGACCCATTCCCAATCGGAGCCGTCATGACCACCGCGAAGCCCGCTTCCCTCGCCTGTCTGCTCGCGCTGGTCGCCGGCATGCTGACCACAACCATCTGCGCTCGCGCGGATATCGTTTACCTCTCCGACGGCACGTGGATCAAGGGAACAATCCTCAAAGAGACCGACAGCGACGTTGAGATCGACGGCAAGACCAACTCGGGCATCGCTGTCCGCACCACCATCTCCAAAGGACGAATCGCCTCGGTCATTCGCTCGGAGACTCCCGCGGCCGATCCCGCAAAGCCTGATCCCGCAAAGCCCGACGCCAGCAAGCCCGACGCCACCAAGCCCGACGCGCCCAAGGAAAAAGAGAAGGAGAAGTTTGTCGGCGACTTTGTGGTGATCCCCCTGGAGGGCACCTTCGGCGTCGACATCTACCCCAAGGGCGTCGAGCTCGCGCTCGACCAGGCGATCCACAAGGGCATCAAGCACGTCGTCTTCAAGCTCGACTCGGGCGGCGGGCAGGTCTGGGCCGCCGACACGATCGCCAAGATGATGAAGGATCGCGAGAGCAAGCTCAAGTACCACGCCGTCGTCAAGAAGGCCATCAGCGCGACGATCTGGGTCGTCGTCGGGTGCAATTCCGTCGCCGCCACGCCCGGGTCCACCCTTGGCGGCGCCGTGATGTTCACCGAGAACGGCGACACCGGTGCCAAGGAAGTCGACGGGAAGTTCAACTCGATCATCGCCGCCGAGCTCTCCGCCTCGGCCGAGGCCCGCGGCTTCAGCGCCGAACTCGTCCGCTCGATGATGCTCCCCGACCGCAAGCTCATCGCGTACAAGAAGGTCGGCAAGGACTCCGCTGGCAAGCCCGTCGATGTCTGGACGCTCGCCGAGTCGCTCCCGGCCGACCTTCCGCCCGACACGGTGACCGACAACCTGAGCGACGGACACCGCGTCGTGACGCTCACCTCCGAACAAATGTACAAGTACGGCGTCGCCAAGCGCCTCGCCAAAGACTCCGAGGAGGAACTCGCCACGCTCGTGGGTGACCCCAAGTTCAAGTCCGCGGGAGATTTCGGCGCCCAGTCCATGAAGCAGGCCCTGGGCGCCTCCAGGGCCTTTACCGACCAGCTCAACGCGTGGGCCAAAGGCGTCGTGACCGCCGACAACGACATGAACAAGGCGGTCGCGGCCGACGACGTGGACCTGGCGATCGGGGCCGTCGACCGCTTCCTCACCCAGCTCAAGCGCGTGGGCTCACTCCGCAACCGCGCCAAGGAGCTCGGGCTCCTTTCCTATCCCGCCCTCAAGAACATCGACGTCGAGACGGGCGTCAAGAAGGGCGAGGAGCTGCTCATCAAGCTCAAGAAGGCCAAGAGGGAGCAGGGCAGGCGCTGAGCACGGATCGCGCTCACTGCGCGAGGGAGAGCACCACGCGCCGTCCATCAAACTCCGGCACCACCGGCATGGTATCGATTCGCGAGCAGAACTCCACGTCGGGTCCAAGGCCGACCCGCTCGAGGTTCCGTCCGCCGCGGCTCGCCCTCATCGCCGCGAGCAAGCCCCCTGTCGCGATCCCCTCGTACGCCGCGATCGCAAGGCGTGCCGAATCGTCCGACGTGTGATTTCGCCCCTGGGCGATGAGTCGCTGGGCCATCGCCCCTGCGGGCAGAACGTCGTCGAGGCTGATCTCCTCCCGCGTGCCGCAGCACAAGAGATGCACCGGGCGCGGGTCGTTCGCCACACTCGCGCACACCGCCGAGAGATTCGCGAACGAGCCGACGAGCACCCGTGCCGCCAGGCGCGACTGCAGCAGTGCCGCCGTCCCGTTCACAGTGGTGAAAATGATCGTCCGCCCCTGGACGCGCTCGCGCGTGTACGCCCGCGGCGAATTGTCCAGATCAAACCCGGGAATCAGCACCCCGCCGCGCTCTCCGCCCATCAGAGCCCGACGCGCCAGCGAGGGTTCGTCTCGGACAACTCCCGGTGCGGGGTCTCCATTGGCTTCCCGCATACGAACGGCGTCCTCCACCGTCAACACCGGCACCACCTCCGCCGCCCCGCTGAAGAGAGCCGCCGTCATCGTCACACTCGCCCGCAGGTTGTCGATCACCACCACCACGCCCCCCGCAAGCTCCTGCGGCATCACAAGCTTGGCGTGCAGGTGCACGTGCAGCGCCCTCTCGGGCGTCTCGAAGGGCGGTGGGGGACTCAGATCGGGTGCGGGCATGACAAAGCCTAGAACCCCGCGGCCTTTGCGAAGCGAACGGGGCGTGAAACTCTCCCACCCCGCCCCGGTAGACCTCGCGGAGACATTCAATGACACCAATCACGCGTCGCAACGTCCTCATCGTCAGCGGCCTCGGTGCCGGAACCCTCGCGGTCCCCGGCTGGGCGAAAGCTCCTGCCGCCGCCTCAACTCTCCCCTGGCCCGGCTTCCCCCAGCTGGACCCCAAGATGGTGGCCGAGACCGTCGGCAAGTCGCACTTCGACGAGAAACGCGTTCGTGAACTCGTCGGCATGCAGCCCGCCCTCGTCAACGCGTGGTGGGACTGGGGCTTTGGCGACTGGGAGTCGCCCCTCGGAGCCGCCTCGCACACCGGGCGAAGAGAGATCGCCGAGTTCCTGATCGATCAGGGTGCCCGCATCGACATCTTCGCCGCCGCGATGCTCGGCTACACCGACGTCGTCAAGGGCCTGGTCGCCGCCCGCCCCGGCATCCAGCGAACCCTGGGCCCCCACGCCATCACCCTCCTTGCCCACGCCGAGGCCGGCGGCGACAAATCCAAGGACACCTTCGACTACCTCATGTCCCTGGGCGACGCGGGCAAGATCCTGGCCCAGCCCATCGGCGAGGACGAGCGAAAAAAATACATCGGCACCTACCAATTCGGCGATGGCGCCGCCGACCGCTTCGAGATCAAACTCGACAGCAGGGGCAGGCTCGTCTTCGCCTACGCCACCGAAGGCCCGCGCATGATCCACTCGTTGGGCAACAACGAATTCTTCCCCGCGGGCGTGCCCACCACCAAGTTCACCTTCGACCTCGCCAAGACGCCCGCGACCCTCACGATCAAGTCAGGGGCGGACACCATCTCCGCGACGCGATTAGCTTCCTGAAGGACGTCAGTCGTTCCGTGTCTCATGGCGCTCACGGACCCAAGGTGAAGTGGGTCCACTTCGCCAGGCGCGCCATCCCTCCGGAAGATCCGCGAGTTCCATGACGGACGGATCAAGCGCGACGATCGTCTGCAAGGCAACGAGAGCCGCGTCCTTCATTGATACGGGCTTGTCACTCAAGAACTGCCACGCGCCGTCGGCAGCATCGTGATAGACATCCAGAATCGGATCCTCGCGATTCAACACTCTCCAGAGTGTGAAGCATGCCACGTTCCTGGGTTGGTCGAAGGGCCAAGGGTCCATTCAGGCAGTCTACTGAGATTCATGTCGTCCGGCCAAATGAAAAAGTCCCGGGGAGCCTGCTCCTCGGGACTTGAATTTCACGTCAGTCGAAGCCCTACTTCTCTTCCTTCACCTTGAACTCCGCGTCGATCACGTCGTCCTTGGCCCCCGTCGCGCCGTCGGCCTTCGCCTCCGTCTCGCTCGCGGGCTGGTTCTTCTTGGCGGCCTCCTCGTAAACGATCCGGCCGAGCTCCATGCTCGCCTTCTCCAGCTCGTTCATCGCCGCCTGGATCGCCGCCTTGTCGTCGCCCTTGAGCTGCTGCTCCAAGTTCGTCGTGGCGCTCTCGATCTTGCCGCGCACCTCCGCCGAGACCTTCGCCCCGTGCTCTTCCAGACTCTTGCGGGTCTGGATCAACACCGCGTCAGCCCGGTTCTTCAGGTCCACGACCTCACGACGCGTCTTGTCCTCGGCCGCGTGGGCCTCGGCGTCGCGCTTCATCCGATCGATCTCGGCCTTATCCAGCCCGCCGCTGTTGGTGATCTTGATGTCCGCCTTCTTGCCGCTGGCCTTGTCGGTCGCGGTGACCGTCAGAATGCCGTTGGCGTCCAGGGCAAACTCCACCTCGATCTGCGGCATGCCGCGGGGCGAAGGGGGAATCCCCTCAAGGTCAAACCTGCCCAGCAACCGATTGTCCTTGGCGAACTCGCGCTCGCCCTGCAGGACGTTGATCGTCACGCTCGTCTGACTGTCGGCCGCCGTCGAGAAGATCTCCTTCTTGCTCGTCGGGATCGTCGTGTTGCGCTCGATCAGTTTGGTCATCACGCCGCCCAAGGTCTCAACACCCAGGGAGAGCGGAGTGACGTCGAGCAGCAGAATGTCCTTGACGTCGCCCATCAGCACGCCGCCCTGAATGGCCGCACCGATGGCGACCACCTCGTCGGGATTCACGCTCTTGTTGGGCTCCTTGCCGAAGATCTCCTTGGCGATCTGGACGGCCTTGGGCATCCGCGTCGACCCGCCCACCAGCACGACCTCGTCGATCTTGCTGAGGTCGATCTTCGCGTCCTTGATGGCGTTGAGGCACGGGGCCTTGATCCGCTCGAACAGGTCCGCCGTGATCGACTCGAACTTTGCCCGCGTGAGCGAGACCTGCAAGTGCTTGGGCCCGTTGGCGTCGGCCGTGATGAACGGCAGGTTCACCGTCGTCTCGTTCATGGTCGACAGCTCAATCTTGGCCTTCTCCGCCGCCTCCTTGAGACGCTGGAGAGCCATCGCGTCCTTGCGGACATCGATCCCTTCCTTCTTCCTGAACTCCTCTGCGATGAAATCGATGAGTTTCTGGTCCCAGTCGTCGCCGCCCAGATGAGTGTCGCCGTTGGTGCTGAGCACCTCAAAGACGCCGTCGCCGATGTCCAGGATCGACACGTCGAACGTGCCGCCGCCCAGATCAAAGACCGCGATCTTCTGGTTCTTCTTCTTGTCCATGCCGTAGGCGAGTGCCGCGGCCGTGGGTTCGTTGATGATGCGCTCGACCTTCAGCCCCGCGATCTCGCCGGCGTCCTTGGTCGCCTGACGCTGGGCGTCGTTGAAGTACGCCGGCACGGTGATGACCGCCCGCTCGACCTTCTCGCCCAGGTAATCCTCGGCCGTCTTCTTGAGGTCCTGCAGGATGAACGCCGAAACCTGCTGGGGCGTGAACTCGCCCTGATTGACCTTCACCTTCACGAACTCATCGCCCGTGCCGGTGATGGCGTAGGGGACCTTGCTCTCCTCGTTGCCGCTTTTGCCATAGCTGGTGTCGCCGCCCGAGGAGACCTCGGGCTTGCGCCGCCCCATGAACCGCTTCACGGAGAAGACGGTGTTCTTGGGGTTGGTGACCTGCTGGTGCTTGGCGGGCTGGCCGATGAGGCGCTCGCCCTTGTCGGTGAAGCCGACCACCGAGGGGGTGATCCGCGACCCGGAACTGTTGATGAGAACCTTGGGCTGCCCGCCTTCCATGATGGCGACGCAGGAGTTGGTTGTACCGAGGTCGATGCCGATGATCTTCGAAGCCATAGTGTCCTCCAATAGGTACAGAAACGCTTGGCAAACTCCGTGCCAGACCCCTACCCAAGCATCCCCGCCCCCACCCCCTCAACGAGCACATTTCCCCCGCCTCAGTTGACCCCAAGCCCCGCCAGTCTGCCGATTCGGCAGTCACGCCTCGTCGCCTCATACCTCCCACCTGATGCCTTGATGCCTCCTGCCTCGATGCCTTCCGCTTCCTCAACACCCTCCTAACCGTCCAAGATCCCATTCAGTTCAGCGCCCACCGTACCATCCCGCAAGTTCGGACGGACCGCTCTCCGCGTCGAGCCTCGGTTGGGCGGCCTCAAAGTCGTCTCCGCCAAACCACCACTTTCCGACTGGGTCGGCAAGACCTTCCCCTGGTCTCGGTCGCGGCTTCTGAACTCGCGCGTGCTTGTCGTCGATGACCTCGGCAAGCCCGCTCGAGCGGGCGCGCCCGACTCGCCCCTGCTGAGCGTGTGGCTCGCGCGCGAGTCGATGTCACCACTCGCGGCCCGCGCCGCCAAGCGCGCACTCTCGCGAGAGATCGATGAGGGCCGGCTTGATCGGACGTTCGAGTTCGCACGCGACTTGAGCGCGAAAGTCGGGCTTGTCATCGCCTCATCACTCGCCCTCTTCGCTCTGGTCGGTGCCATCCTCCCTTTCTTCGGGCGCTCGATCATGTTCAATCTGGGCGCTTCGCCACCAGTCCTCGACATCGCGCTCGTGGTGACCGTGTGGCTCTTGTACTCGTTCATGCCGACGCTTCTTGCCTACATGCTCTGGCCGATCGCGGGGTCCACACTCCACCGCATCCATCTCGGCGCGGCCGAGATTCACATGACGGACCGCGACGGTCGGATCACCCAGATTCCCTTGGCGGACGTTGCCGCCGCCATGAGCAGGCTCTCGGGCTGGCGAATCACGACCCGCGATTCCCGCAAGTTCTTCCTGCCAAACGTTCCCGGGCTCTCCTTCGTGCTCCAAGCCGTCGCCGTTCGCCTTGACCCCAGCCTCCCCGACAAGGAGCGCCGTTCTCTGCGGCGAACACTGGCGCGAGCCGCGGTTCTTTGGATCCTGGGCTCAATCGCCGCGGGCATTCTGGCCCACTTCAATGGCGGCGCGCCGCAAACGCTGGTCGCGAATCCGCTGCTCAACACCGCACTCTACATCGCCCTCACCGCGGCCGTGCCAATAGCCTACCTGTCTGTCGGGCTGCCGCTCATTGAACGATCCGCGCGAACTTTGTTCCGATTCCTTGAGCGACGAGGTCGTGCTCGCGCTCGCCGACGTCCACAGCCACGCCCGGCAGCGCTCTAGACTCATGCCTCGATGCCTCCTGCCTCGATGCCTTCTTCTCTCTCAACTCGGTCTTGCCAGTTCACGCATGCCACGAGACTCCATCGCCGCCGCTCTTCGCGAGGTCGCTCGCTCCGTCGGCGCAAGCCCCACCCTCATCCCATTCTTCGACGAACTCTTCGCCCCCCTCTCGGCCTTGGGCAGCTCCCCCCGCCGCATTGCGTCGCTCCTCGCTCTCTCTACCAAGTCTCGTGTCCTCGATCTCGCCTGCGGCAAAGGCGCCGTCGCCGTCGAAGTCGCTCGCCGCCATGGCTGCCATGTCACCGGTGTCGACGCCTGCCCCGCGTTCATCGAATCCGCCCGAGCCCTCGCAGCACACCACAACGTCGCCCACCTCTGCACCTGGCACCTCGCCAACATCCGACGCTGGGCGCCTCGCCCGCTTCCCCGCTTCGACGTCGCCATGATGATCGGTCTCGACAGCGTCGCAGAGGCCGCCCCGCGCCTCCGTCGCTTCGTCAACCCCAGGGGCCTCTACATCATCGACGACGCCGTCCGCGACTCGCGACACAGCCTCTCCACCAGACTCAAGGACGTCCCGGGCGCCGCCGAGTGCCAGGCCGCCATCGAGGCCCTTGGCGACCTCGTCCTCCGGCGCATCATGCTCCCCAGGGCCGCAGTCCAGGGCCAGCACAGGTCAATCTCCGCGGCCCTCACCGCAACCACCCGCCGCCTCTCCAAACAGCACCGAAAACTCCGCCGCCCCCTCGCCGAATTCCTCGCCCGCCACCACGCCGCCCTCGCCGTACTCCTGGGCCCCCTGCGTCCGACAATCTGGGTCATCCGTCGCCGCTGACTCCTACTCTCTTCTTGAAATGCCCACGACGATCGATGTTGCCTCCAAGCCCGCGCGTCCGCCCCAAAGCGACCCGCGCCTCGACCCCATCCGCGCCAAGATCGCCCGCGGCCAGCGACTCTCGCTCGCCGACGGTGACCTCCTCTTCACCACGCCCGACCTCTGGTCCGTCCTCGAAATGGCCGACAGCGTCCGCCGCCGTCTCCATGGCGACACCGCCTTCTACAACATCAACCGCCACCTCAACTACTCCAATGTCTGCGCCCTCTCGTGCAAGTTCTGCGAGTTCTACCGCAAAAAGGGCGACGCCGACGAGTACACCCGCGACCTGGACTACATCCGCGCCGAGGCCCGCAAGGCCGTCGAGTCGGGCGCGACCGAAATCCACTCCGTCGGCGGGCTCAACCCCTACCTCCCCTTCAGCTACTACACCGACATGATCGCCGCCCTCCGCGATGAGGCCGCCAGGATGGGCAGCGACCTCCACGTCAAGGCCTTCACTGCCGTCGAGATCGTCCACCTCGCCCGCATCGCCAAGGTCTACAAGGGCGCCAACGCCCCCGGTGAAGAAGGCCGCCAGGCCCGCCGCGAGGCGCTCCGCCACGTCTTGTCCGAGCTCCAGGCCGCCGGCCTGGGCAGCCTCCCCGGCGGCGGCGCCGAGGTCTTCGACGACCGCGTCCACGACGAGGCCTACAAGGGCAAGATCCGCTCCGACGTCTGGCTCGACGTTCACAAAGTTGCCCACGAACTTGGCCTCAACACCAACGCCACCATCCTCTACGGGCACATCGAACAACGCCACGACCGCCTCGTGCACATGGACATGCTGCGCCGGGCACAGGACGAGGCACTGGCGAGGCTTGGCTACAAGGGCGAAGTCACGGGGTCACCAAGTCACGAAGTCACGGGGTCAAGAGGCGAAGAGACCAAGAGACGAAGAGACGGGGTGTCGGAAGAGGCCGGAAACGACGTCGCCAATTCACGGAGTCGTGGCAACGGGGACGACACCGCCCTCGCCACGTCCGAAGGCGGACACCTCGGCTACCGCGACGCCTCAACCGCCCCCGTCATCACCCTCACCAAACCCAACACCCCGCTCCCCGAGCACGTCGCCTTCCAACGAGCCCCGAGCCCTCAACGAGCCCCGAGCGTCAGCGAGCGGGTTGCTTCGGTTTCATCCGGCTACTACCAGACCATCATCCCCCTCCCCTTCTTCCCCGATGGCTCCGAGCTCGAGCACCTCCCCGGCCCCACAGGCCTCGAAAACCTCCGCACCCTCGCCATCTCCCGCCTCATGCTCGACAACTTCCCGCACGTCAAAGCCTTCTGGATCATGCAAACGCTCCCCATGGCCCAGCTCATGCTCCAGAACGGGGCCGACGACATCGACGGCACCGTCGTCTGGTACGACATCACCAAAGTCGGCGGCGCCAGCACCCACCAGGAAGTCACCACCTGGACTCTCCAGAAAGCCATCCGCGAAGCCGGCTTCAAACCCATCGAACGCGACACGCTCTATCGACCGGTGATCCGCGACGGGCTCAAGTGGCACGTGGCTTGAGAACAGGAGCAGCGACGCCGTGCTCATGGTGGCCACAAACTACGACGGAATGAGCGCGGCTGTCTCGCTTCTGTTCTGCATCGGTTGCGCGATCGCGTTTGGCATGTACTACTTCGTGATGATGGCCACCTGCCGCGGCGGGCGTCGTACCAGCCTGCTGGTCCTTGCGGCCATAGGTGCTTTCGTCGCGATCAACCCAATAGCCCTTTCGCTGAGTGAAGGCAGCGATGTCCTGTTCTGGTCGTTCATTGCGAGCCTCTCCCTTTCGTCGATCATCCTCTCCATCACGATCTGGTTCGACGCTCGGTCGATCGGAGCCGCCCTGAGTCCGATCCCCGCCGTCATCCTCGCCTGCATCTGCATCCTGGTGATCAATGACCGCCAGCCGTTGCAGCCCCTCCTGCTCGCGATCGCGACGTGGCACGCGATCGTCTTCAGCGGCCTCTTGGTCTTCGCTCGCCCAGCCTGGAAACGCCAGGTCATCCGCCCGGGCCTCTGCCCCAACTGCGGCTATCCCACCGGAGGCCTCCCCTCCGCCGCCCCCTGCCCCGAGTGCGGCAACCACCAATCAACGCCCTGATTTCGCCCGCTTTCTCGCGGCAAATCGGACCCTCCCATTTCCCGTCCCAGCATCCTTGCCCGAGGACTTTTAACCAATTTTCACAAAATCTGGAAAATCGGTTGGCACTCGTCCAAATCCGTGCCATGTTGCAATGTGGCACGTTGCCGCACCGTAGAGAGACGGTGTTTTTTCTATTTTGACGACTTCTCGCGACAATTGAAAGAGGAGATAGAGAGATGACGAAGATTTGCTTGGGTGTCCCTGGCCTTGCCAGGGGCTTGACAGTGCTTGCCGGCCTGGCCGCGCTTCCCGCGGTCGCCCTTGCCGGTCCCGACTGGATCGAGCACGGCGATGCGGGCTCCAGCTTTTCCAGCGCCCAGATGGCCAACGGCATCGGCGGCCAGCTCACCTCGATCTCCGGAAACCTCAACTCCGGCTTCGACGGGCCCGACTACGAAGATTGCTACATCATCAAGATCGTCGATCCGACCACATTCCGTTTCGAGATCACCAACGCCGGCTTTGACGTCCAGGTCTGGCTCTTCAACATCACCTACGCCGGCGCCGCGTACGGCCTGCTCGCCAACGACGACGGTCTTGGTGAGTTCGGTGCCCTCATCACCAGCCACGCCACCGACGGCACCGGCGTCGTCATCGAGTCCCCCGGCGACTACATGATCGCCATCACCGGCGCGGGCAACGTTCCGCTCAGCCGCACCGGGGAGATTTTCCACTTCTCCGAGCCCGGCGAGATCTCCGGCGCCGACGGCCCCGGCGGGCTCAATCCGCTCTCGGGCTGGAGCGGTCCGGGCGCAACCGGCGGTTACAACATCGAGCTCACCGGCTCGGGAGCTCCCACAGTCCCGACCCCCGGCACCACCGCCATGCTCATCGCGAGCGTCGGCGTCATGGTCGGCCGTCGTCGACGCTGATTCCACTCGCCTCGCCCCGCACGGGCGCGAGGCGCTTCAGACTGTTGGAGTAGAGATCAGGTTGGAGAAAGGATCAGGGCGGCCCCGAGTGATGTCGGGGCCGCTTGTTTTTTTGCGTTTGCGAGGCCCTCACCGACCCCCGTCGATCTCAGGCGCAGGCGGCGTCGAGGCGTACTTGGCGGCCTCATCGTTCCGCCCCCACTGCGTGTACAGCTTTCTCAGCCGTTCCGCGGGCAGAAGCGCCCGACGCCCCACCGCCTGGTGGTCCGCCTTCACCGACGCGTAGCTCTCCAGCAGCAGCTTCTCGGCTTCTTCGAACCGGCGAAGCGCCGTGAGACACTCGCCCAGTCGTCCCTGAATCTCTGAAACCTGGCGCGGTGCAGGAGGTTTGACGCTCTGAGAGATCGCAAGAGCCTCACGCAAGGGCGATTCCGCCTCGCTCGCCCGCTCGGCCCGTGTCAGAATCGACCCCAGCAATCCCATCGCATCGGCCAGTTCCGGGTGTCCCGCGCCGATCTTCCTCAGTGCAATCTGCTCCTGGTAAATCTGAATCCCCCGACGAGCCAGCCGTTCCGCCTCGCCCAGCTCTCCCCCCGCCATTCTCGCTCGCGCAAGCCCGCACATGCTCGACGCGACAATGTGGTGGTCCTCCTTGTACTTGGCCTTGCGGATCGCCAGTCCCTTCTCGTAGTACGGAATCGCCGACGCGTAGTCGCCCGAGTCGAGCATCGAGGCCGCCAGATTGTGCGAGGCAAATCCGACGTCCAGGTGATCGCTCCCCTTGAGCTTGCTGATCATCTCGTACGCCTGCTTGAACAAGGGCGCCGCCCGCGTGTACTCGCCCATGTCGCTGTAGGTCTTGGCCAGGTTGTTCATCGACGCCGCCACGTCCGCGTTGTCACCTTTGTACAGCCGCTGCCTCATGTCCAGCGCCTGCGTGTACAAGTCGGCGGCCTCGGCGTTCTGGTTCATCCTCAGGCGGCACGCCGCCAGATGCGTCAGGCTCATCGCGATCGCGGCGTGGTCCCCCTGGTAGAGCCGCCGACGAATCGCCAGCGCCCGGGCGTACCTCGCCTCGGCCTGCACATACTCGCCGTTTCGGAACATCACCGCCGCCAGATTGTGCAGATCGTCGGCCAGCTCGGGGGAATCCGTGCCCGGGCTGAGCTTCTCACGCAGGACGATCGCCTTGGCCAGGTTGTCGCTCGCCACGGCGTACGACCCGTTGTTCCTGCTCACTTGCGCGATGACCTCGCGCATCTCTATCTCGGACCTGACCTGCTCGGGCGGAGCCAGATCCAGGCGTTTGGACGTCGCCTCGAGCATCTTGGCCACCGTCAGCTCGCCATCGGTGACCCCCGGATCGCCCGCCTCAAGGAACTGTTTGAGGAGCGTCGAGGTCTGCTGAAAGTGGCGCTCGTTGCGCATCGAATCGTCCAGGTTCTTCTCCGATTGCGCCAGGTTCTCGTTGGCCCGGTCCCGCTCCTGCACGATCCGCGTGATCAGGGTTGTCGAAACCCCGATCAGCAGAAGCGCCGCCGCCCCGATCACCGTCGAGATTCCCCGGTTGCGCCGCACCCACCGCACCGCCCGCCCCATCGACCCCACACGCCTGGCCACCACCGGCTCGTCGTTGAGGAACCGGCGCAGGTCGGCCGCGAAATCGCCCGCCGTCGCGTACCGGCGCTCGGGCGCCTTCTCCAGCGCCCGCAGCAGCACCGCGTCCAGGTCCGCGCTCACCGTCGGCGCGATCGTCGACGGCGCGGGCGGGTCCAGCTCGCTGATGAAGTTCAACGCCTGACGCAGCGACCCCATCACCGGCACCGGCAGCTTCCCCGTCGCCAGCTCGTACGCGATCGCCCCCAGCGAGTACACGTCGGTCCGCACGCTCGTCTGGTCGTTCTCGCCCCGGGCCTGCTCGGGCGACATATAGGCCACCGTGCCCATGATGTGCCCCTGCCCAGACATCGTCAGTCCCATCTCCCCGTGCGATCCGCCCGGCCCCCCCCCGCATCGTCGGTCGACTTGGCCAACCCGAAGTCCAGAAGATGCGGGCGCTTCTCATCGTCAACAAGAATGTTCGAGGGCTTCAGATCGCGGTGCAAGACGCCACGCTGGTGGGCGTAGTCCATCGCGTCGCACACCTGCGCCATCAGAACCATCGCCTCACGCACGCCGCACTTTCCCGGCGGCATCGCGCCGTCGAGCGGCTTGCCCGCGACGTACTCCATCGTGTAGAAATACCGCCCCTTGCGCACGCCCGAGTCGAGCACCGAGACGATCCCGGGGTGGCTGAGCCTCGCGACCAGCTCCACCTCGCGCTCAAACCGCTTGCGAGCCGTCTCGGTCGCCCCCATCGCGTCGAGCATGAACTTGACCGCCACCCGCCGTCCCGTCGCCTCCTGGTACCCCTCGTACACCACGCCCATCCCGCCCCGTCCAAGGCACGACACCAGCCGGTATCCGTCCAGATCCGGCGGTTTGCCGTCGCGCCCGTCGAACGTCGTCCCGTCCAGCACCGTCCCGCGCGACCCCGCCGCCATCCCCAGATCAACCGTCGCCGCCTCCGTGCCCACCGGCTGATCGAGCGTCGGGCGCTCGGGGTCGAGCGTCGCCCGGGTCTGTCGAACCTGCGTCTCGCGCTCCGACGGGAGATCGCCCTCGCCACGCGTCTCTTTCTCCTTGGTCAGCATCGCCGCCATCGCCGCAAGTCGCGTCGGGCTCAGGTCCGCCGTTCGCTCCGGGTCGATCGTCTGATCCAGAATCTCGTCGATGGAGAGCGCGCTGCCGCGCCGACGCTCTTGGTTGAATCGGTCGACCGCCTCGGCAACCTTGCGTTGATCCACGCGCACGTCCAAACACCAACTCCTCAGCTCGCAGGCATCCACGTTTTCAAAGCGACAACCATCCCCGCCACTGCACCCCGGCCGACATTCTACCAGATTCCACCCGCCCTCGGCGTGGCAAAACCGTGGATTACCCCAGGTGCCGGGGTGGGGGGGTGCCCAGATCCAGCCTCATCGCCTTCTTCGCCTGGTACAGCGTCTCCTCCGCCACCAGATTGGCCCGCCTGATGCCCCCCCGGATCACGTCCAGCACCGTCGCCTCACCCTGGGGCGAGTCCAGCCTTGCCCGGCGCACCCGCATCGGCTCGAGCATCGCGTTGATCACCGCCCCAAGCTCGGCCTTCACATGCCCGTCCATCACCTCTTTGCCGGCCGCATAGTCGGCCTTGATCTGGTCGCTTCGCTCGCGGGGCATGAATGTCTCGATGTACTGCACCAGCACGTGCGAGGGGTCGATCGGGCTGGTCATCGTCGCCCGATCGGTTTTGATCCCGTTGATCTTCTTCTGCACCGTCTTGGCGTCGTCGTTCAGGAAAATGGCGTTCCCAAGCGACTTGCTCATCTTGTTCTTCCCGTCGGTCCCCACCAGCCGCGCCACCCGGCCGACCTTGGCCTTGGGCACCGGGAAAACCCCGCCGCTCTTGGCGTGCTCATCCGCCGGCACCCGGTTTCCAACCCCGCAGTACAACTGGTTGAACTTCAGCGCCACATCGCGGCACATCTCGATGTGCGCCTCCTGGTCTTCTCCCACGGGGACAAGCTCGGGCCGAAACGTCAGAATGTCCGCGCATTGCCCGACGGCGTACATCGGAAACCCAAACGGATACGTCTCGCCAAGCCCCTTGGTCTCGATCTCCGTCTTAAGCGTCGGATTCCGCATCACCTTGTTGAATGGGATCAGCATCGCAAACAAAAACGTCAGCTCCGCGATCGCCGGAATCTCCGACTGCAGCACAAACGTCGACCGCTCGGGATCGAGCCCCACCGCCAGCCAGTCCTTCACAATCCCGATCGTGTTGGCCCTGATCTCCGCCGGCCTTTCCGCCAGCGTCGTGAACGCGTGCACATTGGCGATCAGGAAGTAGCAGTCGTACGAATCCTGCAACGCCAACCGATTCTCCAGCGACCCCACATAGTGCCCCAGGTGCAACCCCGTCGAGGTCGGTGTGTCGCCGGTGAGGATGCGGGGCTTGGCGGCGTCGGAGGTGGGGGTAGCGGAGGTGGGGGGCATGGCGACAAGGATAGAGCCTCCTCCGCGGTACCACTGACCGCCCCACTTTGGTCCCCGAAAGCCCGCGATGCGACGGGCGGTCAGTGCTCCTGGGCGCACGACTACCGAGGGTGTCCTTACCCCCAAGAGCACTGACCGCCCGCAGCACAACGGGCTTTCGTGGACCAAAGTGGGGGAATGCCATTCAGTTAGCCTGCTGGAATCGTTTTTTGTAGGCCTCGCGG
>CAYHQQ010000031.1:0-49476 GCA_964358855.1 uncultured Phycisphaeraceae bacterium | reverse complement strand
CTCTGGTGGCCTGATGGACGAATAGCGGGGGGGGCGAGTGCGGCAGATGGGGGCCGTCCCGCGTTCGCGGGGCGTGGTATCGGGTTACGGCAGGCAGCGGGGGGGTTGGGAGCGGGCAAGGCGCGAGGCCTGTGTTCGGGTACGAATCTGTGAGTGTGGTCAGGGAAAGCTGGAGTGCAACGCATGAAGACGAAGAACGCGGGCGTACGAGTCACCACCGGCTTCACGCTGGTCGAGCTGCTCGTGGTGATCTCGATCATCGCGCTGGTGATCGGGATCGTGGTGCCCGCGCTCGGCGGCGCCAGGGACCTTGCCCGCAAGACGGCGACGACCCAGACGCTCGGGGAGATCAACACCGCGTCGGCGCAGTACGTCAACGACAAGCGGAGTGATCCGGGGTACTTCACGCCCCGCGAGATGGGCGCGCTCGAGAACGGCACCCGCGGCTTTGCCGCGGCCCAGAACATCATGCTCTCGCTCCTGGACCCCAAGGGGGTCGCGGTCTTCACGCAGAACGGCGCGAACCGGATCGCGGTGGGACCCATCGCCGGTAAGGAGGTCTTTGTCGACCTCACGCTCCTGGGCGGGGCCAGCTCCGGGGCCTATTTCTCGACCAATTCCAAGAACTACGTGGCCCAGGACGGCTCGCCGGGCGCGGGCCTGCAGGTCACTTCGGTCGCGGCGCACACGCAGCTCAAGACGCTCGTGGACGGTTGGGGCAACCCGGTGCTGGCGTGGTCCAGGGACTACCAGACGACCAAGACCGTCGTGAATCTGATCGACTACGCGTCGATCGCGTTCGACGCGGCCATTCCCTCGAAGTTCTACGCCAACGCCAACGTGGCGTTCAGCCAGTCGACGCAGCTCGGCAAGAAGGGCGCGGACCAGACCGACGCGTACAAGGGAAGCATCCTGGCTGCTGCGGTGCCGGCCGACATCCAAAACACGATCTGCGGGATCACCGGCTCGCCCAGCTCCGTGCTGTCGGCCGACCTGAGCAAGGCGTACAACCTCATGCTGCCGCAAGACTCGCGTGGATCGCTGATCCTTCAGTCGGCGGGGTCCAACGGCGTGTTCGTCAGTCGCAAGGAGCGCGGCGTCAGGAACGCGGGCAACATCCTCTACTTCGGGCTCAACTACAAGAACGTGGCTGGCCAGCTCAATCAGGCATCCAACGGCGGCAACCTGATCGACGTTCGCGACGGACTCGATGACATCTTCCAGCTCTCGGGCGGCTGAAGAGAAAGTTGAACGGTGTGCAGGACTGAGGACTGAGGAAAGCTTCCACGAAAGTGGGCTTTTCCAGGGTGTTGTTGCACAGAAGTGTGCGGGGTTGACGAATCGGCGAGCAGTCGCCACGCTGTGCGCGTGGAGCCTGTTGTCGACAACTCCGGGCAGGTCGCCGCGGCCAGGCGAAGGGCGCTCTTGGCGTGGTGTGCGCTCGCGGGTGGACTGGTCACCGGTCGCTCGTGGGGCGCTCGAATCTCCGAGCACGAGATCGCGATGGTGCTCGCCACGGCGGGGGCAATGTGTGTCGTGGCCGCACTGATGGGCGGCGGGCGCGGCAGGCTGGCCGGCGCCGGCATGCTGATCGCCCTCGCGTTGTTTGGTGCGGCGTGGTTCGACGTGCGTGTTCGTCATGTCCCGACTGATTCGATCGCTCATCACCTTGCCGCCCTCGACGCGGGCGAGAAGCGGCTCATGACCATCGACGGGACGGTGGTGAGATCGCCCGAGCAGGTCAGGCTCGCGCCGGGTGTGCTGTCGCGATTCGCGCGGGCCGAGCCGCGATGGCTCATGGTGGTGGAGAGCCAGACGATCGTCGGCGAGAGCGGTGCGATCCCCGTGAGCGGGCGCTTGTACTGCTCGGTCAGCGGCGAGCTCGGGAGTGTTGCGGCGAAGCCACGTTTGGGCGGGCGGGTGCGAGTGACGGGCTTTGCGTCGCCCACGCGCCCGAGTCTGAACCCGGGTCAGCCGCCTCGGGAGCTCATGGCGGCCCAGAGTGACTCGTGGGGCACGATCTCCACGAGCGACAGTTCGCTGGTCGTGCCCATCGCGCGCGAAGAGCGAGCGGCGGCACTGCTTCGTGACGGCGTGCTCGGGGTGCGAGACTGGCTCAAGCGAAGAGCGTCGGATGTGCTCGACCGTGCGACGGCGGGGAGCGACCCGCGGGCGAGGTCGCTGGTCTTCGGGCTCCTGCTGGGGACGCGCGAGGATGGGTACGAGCCCGTCGAGAGTGTCTTCACACGTCTGGGACTGATCCACATTCTGTCGATCTCGGGGTTCCACGTCACGCTCGTTGGTCTAACGGGCACCATGTTGCTGCGGCTCACAGGCGATCGGGGCGCGATCGAGCCGGTACTGCGGATCGGCGTGGTCCTGGCGTATCTGTTGATCGTGCCGGCCGAGGCACCCATCCTGCGGTCGGGGATCACGGTGGCGGTGCTGCTTGGGGCCGAGGCGTGCGGGCGGCGCTACGACCCGCTCACGATCCTGCTCTGGGCCTCGATTGGACTCTTGATTTGGAGGCCCATGGACCTGTGGTCGCTGGGGTACGAGCTCAGTTGCGGGCTGACGGCCCTCTTGCTCTGGCTCTCGCCGCGCGTGCAGGGCAGGCTCTTTGGTGTCGGGCTGATCGTCCCCGGTCGCCTTCGCGAGCCCACGGTGAGGCGGTGGCTTGTCGAGGGCTTCAAGTCTTCGGTCTCCTCGTCGCTCATGTGCTGGCTCGTCGCGGCACCCTTGGTGTGGCTTCGCATCGGGACGATCCCGACGCTGGCGGCGGCGGCCTCGGTCGTGCTGGTCCCGATCATCTCGCCATTGATGATCGTCGGGGCGCTCGCGCTCATCCTGGGCATGCTCGTGCCCCCGATCGCGGCGGCGGGGGGGTGGGTGATCGGGAGTCTGGCGGATGGGTGCCTGTGGGCTGCGGGGCTCTTTGACGCCGTGCCTTTCGCGACAGTCTCGATGCCCCCGATCTCGTGGTGGAGCGCGGGGATTGCAACGGGGGTGATGCTCTACGTCGTCGGGTTTGCCTGGGCGAGGCGCGCTCGCACGTGGATCGCGATGGCGGCGGCGCTGGCGTCGCTGGCGGCCTCGGTCGCGATCAACACCACGCTCGCGCCGGGCACGCTCTGCAGGCTCGACACGCTGGCGGTCGGCGACGGCACGTGCCAGGTCATCCGCAGCGGGCGGGACGCGGTGCTGTGGGATTGCGGCTCGCTGGTGCCGGGGATGGGTGTGCGGCAATTGCCGGCGGCGATGCGGGCGCTTGGAATCTGGCGGATCCACACCGCGGTGATCTCGCACGGCGACTTTGACCATCTCTCGGCCCTGCCCGAGGTGGCCGCGGCGGTCGGCCTGCGCGAGCTCTTGGTTGAGGATCGGCTGATGGAACGCGCCGCGTTGCAGGCCGGGAACGGTGGGGGGCCGATTGCCGCCTGCTTGGAAGCGCTGGGCGCACGGGGTGTTCGAGTTCGAACGGTGGCGGCGGGCGATTCGTTCGCGTTCGGCCGGTGCATGCTCACCTTCCTGTCGCCCGTGCGTGGCAGCGCGTTCGCCCATGAGAACGATCACTCGCTGGTGGCACGCGTTGACGCCGCGGGGGCCGTGCCCGGACGGGCGGCGCTCCTGCTCACCGGCGACATCGAGTCGCGGGCGATCGCCGAGTTGGCGGAGCGATTTCCCGGGCTCACGACTGAGGCGATGGACGCCCCACATCACGGGTCGGGAAAGGCCGACGCGGCCGAGTGGGTGCGTTCGCTGGGGCCGTCGGTCGTGGTTCAATCGACCGGTGCCCGCCGGCTCGATCTCCTGGTCTGGCAGAAGGTGCGAGCGAGATCGGCGTGGCTCGCGACCCCGCGCGCCGGAGCGGTCTGGGTCGAGGTGAGCACGGACGGGCACGCGAGGTTCGGGGGCTGGAGAGGCAAGGACTGAGTTGAACAGGACTGAGGACTGAGTGTCCAAAGCGGCAACTCGTTTGTGAATCGCGACTTATCCACGATCCTGAGTCGCGTGCCGCTAGTCCATAGTCCTGGGTCCTGAGCAACTTGAGCATCCGGGTTGCCAAACGTCGTCGGACCTGCGATAGTTCCGATTGCCGGCCGTTCTCTACCACGGTCGTGGGAGGCTTCCATGCTCAAGCGTGTCTTTGTCGTCGCGTCGTACGCGGGTCTTGCTCTTGGTCTGTCTGCGGGGCTGGTGTCCTGCCAGTCGGGTGCGCTCTGCACGCTCGACGGGGACATCACCGAATGGAGTTCAAGCGCCGCGGCGGCCGCCGACGCGGACCATGTCTACCTGCGCTTCAAGGTGACCGACGGGACCGAGGCGATCCAGGCGGGGAGCAAGACGGTGGTGCTGTACATCGACGCGGACTCCAACGCCACGACGGGGCGCGCGGGCACGGCCGATCCGCTGACGGCGATGGGCGTCGATCTTGAGATCCACTTCTCGCCCCGTGACAAGGCGACGGGCAAGCCCGGCAAGGGCGTGGCGGCGTACGCGGTGGGTGGCGACGGGTCGATGAATCACCTGGCCAACATTGATACGGGCCTGACGTTCGCTCCGACGTACGCGTCGGACTGGTACGAGGCCAGGATCGATCGGGGCCTGTTCTCCAAGGCGGGCGTCGACACGTCGAGCGCGAAGCTGACGGGCGTCTTCGCGACGCTCAGCGAGGCGGGCGAGATCGACGCAGCGGCCGATCGGTTCGAGGTGACCCTGCCGGCGGCGCGCGAGGGCGCCAGGCCCGTCGTCGACGTGCCCGGGCGCATGGCGGACACGATTCGTGTGGTGACGTACAACGTGCAGAAGAGCAAGCCCGTGCAGTCGCCCGACTCGTTCGCCCGCGTGCTCGACAAGCTCGATCCCGACGTGATCGTACTTGAGGAGTGGGACCAGGGCGACGCGGCGTCGGTGGAGGAATGGTTCCGCGCCCACTGGGGCTCGCCCACGCCCTGGCACGTCCACAAGACCAGCGGGACCGGCGTGCTCATCGCGTCGAAGTTCCCGCTCTCGCCGCTCCCACCCGACACGCTGGAACTGACACAGGGCAAGGAGAAGCCCTCGCGTATCCGTTTCGCCTCGGCCATCGTCGACACGCCCGCGGGCGCGCTGATGGTCACCGGCGTTCACCTCAAGTGCTGCGGCGGGGCGAGCGGCCCTGAGGAGCAGACGCGCCAGGCCGAGGCCAAGGCGCTCAACATGGCTCTTGGTCAGTTCGCAGCCGGTGCCACCGTCTCGCGGGTGGTGGTGGGCGATCTCAACCTCGTTGGGTCGCGCGTGCCGCTCGATCTGCTCCGCGCCGGGCTGGACTCCGACGGGACGGATCTGGGCGTGGTTGCGCCCCGGGTGCTGGGCGATTCGACGCACACGACGTGGGTCGACTGGTCGACGGAGTTCACTCCGGCGCGTCTGGACTGGGTGCTCTTTGGTCGGACGGGCGCGAAGGTGGCACAGTCGTTCGTGCTCGACACCTCGCTCCTGAGCGCCGAATCACTGGCGCGGATGGGGCTCGACAAGGGCGACACCAGCGCGAGCGACCACATGCCCGTCGTCGTCGATTTCGTTCTGACGCCGGCGGCGCCCAAGGCGGCCGAGCCCGAGCCCGCGAAGGTCGATGCCCCCGAGGCGGGCGAGATGGGGAAGTAACGGGCGGATCAGTCCTGGGATGAGTCCTCTGGCTCGCCCGGGTCTGCGTCAAAGGCGTTGAGCTCACGAAGAGCCGAGAGGGCCGCGTCCTGCTCGGCTTTCTTCTTGGTCTGGCCCCAGCAGGGCGTGAAGCGCCGGTCGCCCATCTCGATCCCGACCTTGAAGCACTTTGAATGGTCGGGCCCCTGCTCGTCGAGCACGCGGTAGATGGGCGTGGGGAGCCGGTTCTGCTGCGCGTGCTGTTGCAGGAACGACTTGTAGTTCTGCTGGTGACGACTGGCGGCGGCCTCGTCGATCGCGGGGTCGAACTGCCGGCGCAGGAACGCGGCGGCGGCGTCGTACCCGCCGTCGAGATAGATCGCCGCAACGACCGACTCGAGGCTGGCCGCGGCCAGCGATTGCGGGATGTCGTCGCCCGACTGCATGCCCTTGCCCAGCGCGAGCATCGCGGGGAGCCCAAGCGACCGGGCGATGTCGGCGCAGGTCTGCCTGGAGACCACGAGCGACTTGATCTTGGTCATCTCGCCCTCGAGCAGATTCGGGAATCTGGTGTAGAGGCTCTCGCAGACGATCAGCCCCAGCACGGCGTCGCCCAGGAACTCCATGCGCTCGTTGGACTCGGTGCGGATCTCCGCCAGCGAGGCGTGCGTGAGCGCGCACCGCAAGAGGCCCGGGTCCTTGAAGGTGTGTTTGAGAGCCGTCTCGGCGGCCAAACGTGTCGCGTCGTCCATGCAAATCCCGCCAGACCAGGGGCGAGCGGAATCGCCCATGGAACGTGCCGCTCGAAGGAGCCGTCCCGTGTTCACACGGAGGGACCCTTGGCGTGCGTGTGGGACGCGGACGCTCAGCGGTCGTCCCCACGATGGGTGGAGGACGGCAGGCGAGCGTGTGCGGCCGACACGGGCTCCCAAAGCTTCCGCGCCCAGGGTGCCAGATGAGGATATCGACACCTTCGGGTCCGACCCACCGCAAACGCCGTGATTCGCGGGCAAGCACCAGAACAGGGAGGCCAAACCGGAGATTCTCGGACCAAACGGGAGAGATGGCACGATGGCCGAAACTGGTCAGTCGGCGGGGTGACGCCTAAACTCCCCTCCTTGTCCCGGCGGCGAAGCCACGGGACGGCCTTGGTCCCCCACGAGAAACACGCCATGCATTATCCACATCGAATCAGCCGGTTGAAGCGCAAGCGGGCCCTTGGTTTTCGCGCCCGGATGCGGACCAAGGACGGGCGCAAGATGATCAACCGCAAGCGCGCGGCGGGTCGCAGCCTGAACACGGCCGACAAGTAGACCCGCGAGTCGGGAAGACCGTTGGTGAATAAACCGGGACTGTGCACGCACGAGCGGGCGCGGTCTCGGATTTGTTTTTGGGGCGGGGTCTCATCCGAACAGATCGGGCGGCTCGATGACCACCGAGGGTTCGGAGCATCGCGGGTCGTCGTTGCGCGGGCTGTTGACCAGCACGCTCACGGGGTGTTGGAGCATCTCGCCCGTGAAGGGCTGGCAGAGGGACAGGAGGGCCGCCGGGTCGTTCTGGCGCGGGTCGAGCCACGCGGCGTACTGCTCTGGTCGGAGCACCACGGGCATGCGCGTGTAGGACTGGGCCATGAAGGCGTTTGGCAGCGTGGTGAGGATCGTGAAGGTCTCGATGGGCCCATCGTCGAGCGTGGCGGACTGATCGTCGTGCTGGCGTGGGGCGGGTTTCCAGGAATCCCAGAGCCCCGCCATCGCAAAGGGAGCGGGGCTGCGGGTCTGCGGGCTGATGGCGCCAATCCAGTGCGGCTGCTTGCGTCCTTCGGGCGAGGTGGCCCACTCGTAGAACCCGTCGGCGGGAACGATGCAGCGCCGCTGCAGGAACGATTCGCGGAAGGCGGGGAGCAAGGAGGCGGTCTCGGCGCGGGCGTTGATGGATCGCACGCCGATGTCGGGCTCGCTCGCCCACCTTGGGATGAGCCCCCAGCGGGCGGGAACGACCTCGCAGGCGATGCCCGAGAGCGGCTTGACGGGTGCGTTGGCGCGCCGGGGCGGCGGGGGCACGTCGGCGGCCAGGGGCCTGACGATCACGGCGCTCTGCGTGGGGGCGATGTTGTAGCGTGCGGACCAGTCGCGCAGTTCGGGCGAGATCGTGAGCACGCCAAAGAGCTCGGCGATCTGGGAGGGAGTGGTGGCGAGGTGGTAGCGGCCGCACATGGTCGCCCGGACGGTATGGCGCGGACAAGGCGCTCAGAGGAGGTGGGGGACTACTTGCCGGTGGCGGAGGGATTGAGCAGAGCCCGCAGAGTGTCGGCGTCTTTTTTCTGGCCGGCTTTGGTGAGCCAGGCGGCGTAGAGGTTTCCCACGCGGAACCAGTTGCTCCCCACCATGAAGTTGGACGCCATGCCGGTGGGCTTCTTGATTCTCGACCACACGACGCGGAGGTAGTCGGCGATCTGGGCGGGGGTCTTGCCGCCCTCGACCAGGAGAGCTTCGCACTTCCTGGTGGCATCGAACATTTCGGGGCCTTCGTTGGCGTTGTCCAAAACGACGCGGTCGTAGCGCTGCCAGGCTTTATTGAGGTCGCCGGCCGCGCGCCAGCTGTCGCCGCAGTCGATGAGCATCAGAGCGGCAAGGTCGGCGCGGAAGTACTTGGGATCGCGAACGGTGTCGAGCAGGTTCTTGCGTGCCCAGGCCCAGAGTCGATCGCGGGCGGCAGGGTCTTTGCTTGAGTCGATCAGAGGCTGGAGGGTTTCAAAGGCGAAGTCGGGGTACTTGTCGCCGCAGAGCCTCACGACCGCCTGGCACCATCGCTCCAGGGCGCCCGCATCAAGATCGCCGGCCTTGGACCATTCGGCGGCGATTTCCCAGGTGCCGGTGGAGAAAGGGCAGGCGTTGGCGGCGAGTTCCAGGACAAAGGCAGGCTTGGGCAGGTTCGCGCGGATGCCCGTGGCGTCCTTGTTTCGGTCGCGCAGGTGCTGGGCGGCGTCGGCAAGGGCCGCGGCCTTTTTGAAGGGCGCGGGGCCCAGCTTGGCGCCCTCGGCGCGCATGGCGATAAAGCCGTCGGAGACGTAGTGTCCGGTCCGCGGATCGCGGACATTGCCGCGGAGGCCCTTGTAATCGTCGTATCGCCCTTCCTTGAAGTCCCAAACGTTGCGGGTGCCAAAGTGCATGTACCCGACCCAGGCGTGACCGACGGTGGAGTCGACGCCCAGGACCGTGGCGCTGGGAACGCCGATGGCTTTGGCGATGTGCTCGGCGTAGTAGGCCTGTTCGACGCAGACGCCGCCGTACTTCAGGAGGTTTTGCAGGGTGTAGGGGCGGCCCTCGATTTTCTTGGGCATTCCGGTGGTGAGGGCCTGGGTGTCGTAGATGACGTCGAAGTAGTGGGTGCCGATGCGGTCATCGCGTTTGTGCAGCGGGAGCGCCCAGGCGAGTTCCTGGATCGAGGCGGTCGAGTCGACGATGTGGGTCAGGAGCTCGGTTGAACCGCCGGCGATGGGCATCATCATCGCGCGTTCGTTGGTCACGAAATAGTCGAAGAGCTCGGCGGGTGTGGGTGGCTTGTCGCCGCCTTTGCGGGGCTTGTCGTGGACGATGCAAAGGGCCGCCACGAGCGTTGCGTAGCGATCGAGCTTGGCATCGTACTTCGCGGAGAGTTCGGCCAGGACGCGGTAGGCCGCGGGGACGTCGTCGAGCCTGGTATCGACGGCCCAAGCCATGGCGTCGGCAACGGCGGGGTGGGCCTGGAGCGTTTTGACGGCGGCGGCGGAAGCCTCGGCGTTGTTGATGAGGCGAATGTGCGAGGCCAGTCGCCGCGCGGCACAGGTGAACTCCAGGTCCGCGGTGGACTTGGGGTCGATCCGAAAGAGCTGCTCGTCGAGAATCTCGTCGAGCGCGCCCTCGACCTGCCTGGCCTGGGCCGAACTCTGGAGCGCCTCGAGCACGTCGCCGACACGCTGGGTGATGGTCGGGAGCTTGGGATTGGTGTCGGGGGGAGCGGACTTGGTGGGTGTGGTGGGTGGCTTTGGAGTGGGGGGTTTGGAGTTGGGGGGCGCGGACGTCGGCTGAGCGAGCCCGGCCGAGAGGATGGTCACGAGGGTGGCGCAGACGAGCAACGGGCTGAGTGGGTGGCGTGGCATGCGTTCATCCAGAACAGGCCGGTTGGATCCAGAGGCGATGAGTGTATATCGGGTCGTTCTGGGTGGAGAGATCACGCGCGGCGTCGGCGAGTGCCCAGGGCGGCGAGGCCCAGGACCGCCAGCGAGGCCGGGGCCGGGACGGCGATGACCTCAAAGCTCAGGGAGTGGGCGGTGAAGATCGCCCGCAGGCCCAGGCCCGAGTCGCCCAGCGCCAGGTTGTAAGCGGCAAAGTCGGAGCCCGCGGCCCAGGAGCTGAACGTGATGACGTCGACGTAGACGTCGCCGAGCTCGCCGGCGAAGGTGGCGGCGTTGACGGTGAGCGTGCCGGCCGAGCCGCCCGAGAAGATCATGTCGCCCGAGAGAGCGAGCTGATCGTGAGTGGTTCCGGAGAGGTCGGGGCTCACCAGATCGAGCAAGAGGGAGCTGCCGGAGTTCCAGGTGACGTTGCCGTTGATGAAGAGGGCTCCCGACGAGGTGCCACCGGGGCGGAGCGCGCCGTTGTTGACGACGTTGCCGTTGAGCGTGCCCGAGCCCTCAACCGACCCGCTGTTGAAGTAGTTGCCAAGGACGGTGAAGGTCCCGCGGTCGAGCTCGAGGACGCCGAGTTGATCGCAGTCGCCGCTGACGATGACCTCTGTGGTGTCGCGGGAGAGGCTGGTGTTTTTGACCACGAGGCGTCCGTCGAGGGTCAGGTTGTTCGCGAGGGTGAACGTGCGGTCCTGCACCGCGAAGCGTCCGGTGCTGTCGATCTGGTTGAGCCCGCTGAAGGCGTCGTTGTCGCTGAAATCGACGAAGCTGCCCGAGCCGCCCAGGGTGAAGTCGTTGGCGATGCGAGTGACGGCGGCGTTCTGGAAGCGGAGCTTGCCCAGCACGTTGAACGTGCCGCCGGTGATGATCCCGCCGCTGAAGTTCGTGAGGTTGGTGCCCAGCTTGATGATGAACTCGCTGCCGGCCTCGACGCCCAGCTTGCCGGTGCTGGCGACGGTGAAGTCGGTGTTGGCCTTGGTGGTGAACGTCGCGGAGCCCTTGAGCGTGAAGTCGCCCGCGGCGCCGATGGTGTTCCAGTTGAGCAGGGCGTCGGCCGCGGCGGCGGTCTGGATCTGGGCGGCGTTGCCGTCGAGTTTGACCGTCGCGTTGATGGTGTTGATGCTCTGGCTGCCGAGCTTGAGCGTGCCGGCGACGTCGTATGTTCCGCCGCCGAGCGTCCCGCCGGTGAGGTTGGTGAGGTTGCCCCCGCCGCCCACGGTGACGCCAGCCCCGGCGCCGACAGTGAGCTTGCCGTTGTTGGTGAGATCTCCGCCGGTGGTGAGCGTGCGGTTCTTGACCGAGAGATCGCCCAGGGCGGCGACGGTGAGGGTGCTGGCCAGCGCGTTGGCGCCGCCGGTGGCCTCGATGCCCGAGTTGGCCCCATCGAGCACGATGGTGTTGGCGATGGTGCGGACATCGGCGCCGTCGAAGCGGAGCTTGCCGACGAGGTTGAAGGTGCCCCCGGCGAGCGTCTTGGTGCCGGCGGTGTAGTTGGTGAGCGTCGAGCCGGCGATCACGTCGAACGAGGTCGCGTTGGCGTCGCCGGCAACGCCGACACTGAGCGTGCCGGTGTTGGTGAAGTTCCCCGCGGTGGTGAAGTTGCGCCCGTTGGAGAAGGTGAGCTTGCCCGCCGCGGCGTTGGTGGTGACCGAGTTGATGGAGGCGAAGGTCGAGCCTGCGGAGTCGAGCGTCACGTCGGCGGCGTTGGTGGTGATGGCGTTGGTTGCGTCGGCGAGGTCGACGAGCGAGAGGGTCGCGCCCGAGTCCACCCGCCAGCGTCCGCCCGTGAGCGTGCCGGCGCTGAGGTTGTTCACCTCGTTGGCCTTGAGCGTCCCGTTGGAGACGCGGATCTGTCCGGTGGAGGAGTTGTTGATGGCGGCCTGATCGAAGAACGTCTGGCCCGCGCTCGTCTTGAGCATCACGCCGTTGTTGATGACGGTGCCGTGCGTGCCAAGGCCGTTCCAGCCGAAGGTGGCGCCCGAGGTGTTGATGTTGAAGGTGGTCGCGGTGCTCGTGGTGATGGTGGCGCCGCGCCCCATGACGATGTTCCCCGAGCCGTTCCAGTTGACTTGGGCGCCCGAGCAGCCGACGCCCGTGTCGCAGATCTCGTCCTGGGTCGCGCTGTTGAAGTTCATGTTGCCCATCACGGTGGTGGACGTGGTGTGGCGGAGGCGACCATCGGCGAAGTTGAGGTTTCCCCCGACAAAGAGGGTGCCGACGCCGCCCAGGTCGCGCCGGCCGTTGAACTCGGCGCTCAGCGTGACGTTCTGGTTGGCGTGGAGGCTGAAGTTGTTGCCGAGCTCAAAGACCGCTCCGGTCGCGGTCTGGGTGAAGTTCTCGATGGTGGCGTTGATGTCCAGGGTGACGGTGTAGGAACCGGCCAGGAGCATGCCGGCATTGAAGGTGGTGGCCCCGAAGTTGTTGGGCACAACCCCGCCCGACCACTTGGAGGCGTCATTCCAGTTACCCGGGACGGCAGCCTGCCACAGTGCGTTGGTCTGCGCGTGGGCGGTGTGTGACATGCCTCCGAGTCCGGACGCGATTGTGGCGACAGTTGCGGCCGCTCCGGCCGCGCGAATCAACGACTGGATCTTCATCATTCACTCTCTTTCAACACCGGGGAAAGCACCGGCGAACACCCGAATCGGCCGTCGTGCGCGGAACCTTCGGATTGTCTCTCCGCAACCAAGATACTCGATACGCCCTCGAAAGGGTAGACGATATTCGGAGGATTTCGGCCCCCCACCCGCGAACAACGCGGCCGAACCGCACATAAACCGATCAGGATTGGATTGGGCATGATTACAGGGCCTTGAGATCAGCCAGCAGTTCGGCGGTTTGAAGCATTTCGGGCGCGTCCTGGGCCATCACACTGTCTGACACGAGCGACGCGAAAAGCTTCTGGGCGGCCTGGGCCGATGTCTGGGCGAGGGCGATCGCGGCGGCTTTGGCGGCGGGATCGGTCGCGGCGCGGGCCAGGGCGGCGTAACCCTGGCCCAGCTTGAACTCGGCGAGCCCAAGGTCGCGGGTGTGACGCTGCATGCGGTCGGTCTTGAGGAGCGAGGCTCGCAGGTCGCGCGACTTGGTGTAGGCCCGAATCGCCGAATCGAGGAGGTTTGCGGCGACTTTGGGATCGTTTGCCAGGCGAGCGAGCCAGCGACGCTCGTTGCCGACCTTGTTGAGGGCGACGGCCCACTCGCGCTGCGCGTCGATGTTCTTGGCGTCGTTGTCGGCCAGGCGGGCGGTGATTGCCAGCGCGCGGTCGTAGATCACCTGGGCTTCTTCGCGGAGTGACTTCTCGATCGCACGGGTGTCGGAACCTCCGGCGGCCTGGGCGAGTGTGGCATCGAGCGTTCGCATGCCCGCCCGCTCGTCGAGCATCTTGAGCGAGTCGGCCTTGCCCGAGATCGCGATCCCCAGGTTGTTGCACGCGAAGAAGACGTCGCGCTCGGCGATCGCGCTGGCGGGATTGTTCCGTGCGCTATCGTCGAGCTTGTCGAGCGCCCCCTTGACCTCTGGGATCGCCTCGTCGAATCGCTTCATCGCCTCCAGCAGCAGCGCCCTGGCGGCGGGGGGAAGCTCGACCTTGCCCGAGGACTTGAGGATCGACTCGGCCAGGTCGTTGGCGGCTCGCCCGCGGGAGATCATGATCACCGCGTGCTTGGCCGCGAGCACGCCGATGCGCTGGCGGGCCTCGGCGTCGCCCGGATTGGCGTTGAGCCGCGGTTGCCAGTAGGTGTCGAGGGCGCCGGCGTACCGCGTCTGGGCCTGGGCGACCAGCTCGTCGACCTGGGCCTTGTCGGAGGCCTTCTCGGCCTGTCGCACGATCGAATCGGCGGTTGAGGTCAGCAGCTCGGCGAGGTCGAGCCTGTATTTCGAGGCTTCGGGTGAGTCCTGATTCACCATCGTCAGAGCGCTGCGCACCGCGGCCTGGGCGCGCTCGTAGCAGTCCTGAGCTTCCTTGTACCGCTCGTGGCGCTCCAGGATCCATCCCTCGCGCTGCAGGCTCTTGGCGATGTCGGAGTGGGACCGGGCGTCCTTGGGAAGACGAGCGAGCATGGCCTGGCGGATGTCGGCGGCCTTCTTGAAGTGCCCTTCGGCCGAGTCGGTGGTTCCGGTGCGGGGCATGTAGAGCCCGCCCTCGATGATCCCGACCTGGTCATAGGCGTCGGCCAGCTCGCGCAGCAGCTCGGGATCGTCGCCGACTTCAAACTTCAACGTGTCGAGGTACTCCAGCGCTTTGCGGACCAGGTCTTCCCGGGCGCCCGTGCTGCCCCGCAGAGAGCGGATCCTGGTGTTGAAGTCGAACATGAACGCCTTGGCCAGCACGCGCCCGGCGTTGAAGTTGGCTTTCGCCCGTGCCGCCTGCTCCGCCTGGCCCGCCAGGGCCGATTTGGCGATCCCCGTCTGGGTGTCGGCCTCGGCTCTTGCGGAGCGCTCTTGGCTGTACAGAATGCTCAGGGTGATCGCCGAGGCAGAGATGAGCGCCGCGAATGCCAGAACGACGCCCGCCGTCACGCGGTGGCGGCTGAGCGTCTTGGTGATCACGTACCACGCGCTGTCGCGCTTGGCCTCGATGGGCTCGCCCTTGAGGTAGTGCTCGATGTCGCGGGCCAGCTCGCCCGCCGATTGGTAGCGACGGCTCTTGTCCTTGGCCAGGCACTTGAGCACGATCGTCTCGACCTCGTCGTTGACCTGCCTTCGGACGGTGCTGGGCCTGGCGGGCTCGGCCCGAAGGATGTTGTCGAGCACGTCGCGCATGTTGCCGACGACCTGGTACGGGAACTTCCCACCCGTCAGCAGCTGGTACAGGATGACGCCCAGCGAATAGACGTCGGTACGGACGTCGATCGCGTCGGGGCTTCCCTCGGCCTGCTCGGGGCTGGCCCAGGGGAGGCTGCCGATGAACTGGCCCGTCGCGGTCATCATGCGGGCCGACTCATCGGTCAACCCGGGGACGGCGACCTTGGCGAGGCCGAAGTCGACGACAACGGGGTCGCCGGCCTGGTCGACGCGGATGTTGGCGGGCTTGAGGTCGCGGTGGATGACGCCCTTGAGGTGCGCCGCGTTCACGCCCTCGCAGATCTTGAGGAACATCGCCAAGACGTCGTTGACCGACCAGTCGCCGTCGGGTCCCGCGCCGGCGGCGATGGTGTCGGCGGTCGACCGCTGGTTGGGCTTGCCGGACCTGGAGCCCGACTTCCCCGTGAGCGACTTGCCGGAGATGAACGCGTCGAGCGATCTCCCCGAGATGTAGTCCATCACGTAGAAGAGCGAGCCGGTGGTCGTCGTGCCGCTGTCGTGGATGCGAACGATGTTGGGGTGGTTGAGCTGCCCCAGGACCTGCACCTCGCGGTCGAACCTTGACTTGCCCGACGAGCCGGCGAAGGGCCCCTCGTGCAGCACCTTGACCGCGACCCGGCGCTTGGTGGCCTTCTGGATCGCCAGGTACACGACACCCTGGCCGCCGCGATGGATCTCACGGAGGATCTCGTACCCGGGGAACGAGTCGGCGGGGGGCAGATCCTCGGCGGCAAAGGCCGACGGGCGGGCGTCGGCCTGCCCAAAGACCGCGTCCAGGAGCCTTCGCTCGCTCGACGACTTCTTGGGCGCGGGCTCACCGCCGGAGCCTGCCGGATCGGGAGTCGGGGGGATGTCAGAAGGAATGTCGGTCACTTGTGCGGCTTTTGTAAGGATCAACGGGCATGAACGAAGCGTCGGCTGAGAAGAGGAACGTAAACCGCCGGGTCTGATCACGCCCGACCCACCCGATACCACGTGGTTTGGCGATTCGCCGCGGGCTCAGTGCCCGGGGGTGGAGAAAAACTTGGAGTCGGAACCCAGGATTTCCTTCAGACGGTCGTGGGCGCGGGCGCGGAGCATGTACGCGGCACCCTCGCTGCGTTTGAGAATCGCGGCGATCTCGGCCATGGGGCGCTGCTCCAGGTCGTGCAGCCGGACCACGGTCTCGTAGTCGGGCGGAAGGGCCCGCAGGGCGACCTCGATCATCGCGCCGGCCTCGTCCTTGGCGACGATGCGGCTGGGGGTCGTGTTGGTCACGCCCAGGATCGCGACCAGCGCGGTGGCCGAATCGTTGCGGTTGGCAGTGATTTTCTTGCGTGGATCGAGGCGTTTGGCGGCCTCGAGGGCCCGCACGGCGTCGATGAGGTTGTTCTCGGCCAATCGGGTCATCCACGCCACAAAGCCGCTGATACCCCCGCCCGTGAACGACTTGAGCCGGAGCACCACCTCCATGTACGTCACCTGCATGACATCGTCGGCGTCCAGAAGTGTGCGGATGGCGGGGGTGAGTTTGGTCTCGATGCGTCCGCGGACTCGCGGGCCGATCTCCTCGAGGATCTGCGCGAGGGCCGCACGCTCGCCGTTGCGGGCGCGTTCGAGGAGGGGATCGAGGATGGGGTCGGCGTTGGACACGGGAATGCGATAGGGTATCGGCCTGCAGCGACGTGGGAGTGCAGAGTGTATGGTGCAACGGCGCTTGGATGCGCCGGGCGGCAATCCCGAGCATGGAACAGGACCCATGGCTGGATCGGAGGAACAACGGGCCACGTCGGACACCCCGACCTCCGACGCGGGAGGTCCGGCGGGCGTGCCGCTGGCGCACGCCCGAATCGGCCGGTACACCATTGTTCGGGTTATTGGCGCGGGGGGGATGGGGATCGTCTACGAGGCCGAGCAGGACGTTCCGCGGCGTACCGTCGCGCTCAAGGTGATGAGCACGGGTGGTGGGGGTGGTGGGGGCCATGCTCGGGCTCTGGATGACGCGGGGGTCAGGCGGTTTCTCAATGAGGCGCAGTTTTTGGCGGCCCAGAGCCATCCGTCGATCTGTCAGGTCTTTGACGCGGGCGTGCACACGCCCCTGGACGGGTCCATGCCCGTGCCCTACATCGCCATGGAGTACGTGGCGGGCGCGAGGCGACTGGATGTTCATTGTCGGGCCCAAAGCCTTTCGATGCGGGAGCGGGTGGCGCTGTTCGCCCGGGTGTGCGATGCCGTGGGGCACGCGCACAACAAAGGGGTGATCCACCGGGACCTCAAGCACGAGAACGTGCTGGTGAACGAGCAGGGCGAACCCAAGGTGATCGACTTTGGGATCGCCCGGGTGCTGGGCTCGGACGTCTTTCGCACGCGGATCACCAGGGCCGGCCAGGTGCTTGGGACCTTTCAGTACATGAGCCCCGAGCAGCTCGCCGGGCGGCACGAGGAGGTCGACAAGCGATCGGACGTCTACGCGCTGGGCGTGATGCTGTACGAGCTTGTGTGCGGGCGGTCGCCGCGCGAGTTCGAGGGGCTCAGTCCGCTGCTGGCGGCGGCAAGGGTCCGCGAGACGGCGGCGACAAGGCCCACACGGGTGACCACGGAGGTCGACGCCGACCTGGAGACGATCGTGATGGCCGCGATCGACCCTGAGCCCGGACGGAGGTACGCCGACGCGGGCGAGCTGGGCGCCGAGCTTGGGCGGTGGCTGGCGGGTGAGCCGATCGTGAAGCGCCCGTTGGGCACGGCTGCCAGGGGGTGGCGCCGGGTGAGGATGCTCGCGGGGCGCAATCGCGTGGTTGCGGCTCTAGCGGCGGGGTGCGTGGCCTTTGCGATCGCGGCGTGGGGCGCCACGCATCTGTCGCTGGTGTGCGAGTCCACCGAGCGATGGGCCGCCTTGATGATGTCGAATTCCACGCTGCGCGCCCCTTTGGGTGATCTTTCGCCCGTGGTCGTCGTGACCATGGGAGACCAGGACAATGTCCAGTCGCTCTCGGCGGTCGAGGCCCACTCGGACCTGGACATCTCCCAGCGGGGCGGGCTCAGACCGATCATGGGGGCGCTGACGCGGGCGCTCACGGCGGCGCGGGCCAAGACCATCGTGCTCGACTTTGGGATCCGGGACAACCCCGACGTTGATCCCGCGCTCACGCCCCCGCTGGTTGACGCGGTGCGAGCCGCGGTGGACGCGGGCGTCGGGGTGGTTGTGGGCATCGACCGCTGGCCGTCGCTCACGGTGCGTGAGGATGTGCTGACGGAGCTTGCTCCGTATGTGCGATGGGGCGGGTTCAACATGGGCGTGAGTGACACGGGGCCCTGGGCCGCCGACATCGCGCATCATGTCGCGGGGATGGATCCTTCTCCGGGCCTGGCGCTGGCGGCGTACGCGAGTTACCTGAGACCTGACCCGGGCGAATCGCTGCGGATCGCGTACGCGGGTGGGAACAGCCAGCTTCTGGACATCTGGTTCTCGCGGGCGCGCGACGCCAGGGTTCCGGTGGGCGTCGTGGGAGAGCGGGTGCCGCGGATCGTCATCACGGGCACGATCAAGAGTCCGTCGGAGGATGGCGGGCCCGACGAAACGACGGCCCAGCTGTTGTACGAGGTGCCCGACGATCGCGTGCTGGGCAGGGCCAGCATGTCGCTCACAGAGATGTTCACCAAGGCGGCGGACGGGTCGCTGGGGCTGGATGTTCGGGGCAAGATCGTGGTTTTCGCCGACACCAGGAGTTCTGGGGGGGATTCCAGCCCCGACCGGCTCAGGCCCCAGGGGGTACCCCGGGTTTTCGGGCACGCGACGGCCATCGCGATGCTGGTGAAGCACGAAGGTCCACATGTGCCCACCGACACGATTGGGAGCGTCTGGACCATCCTGGCGTGCGTGGCGGGCGCGATGGGAGCACTTGTGATCGGGACATGGGGACGCCTGTTGGGCTTGGCGATCGGGTTGACAGGCGCGGTGTCACTCTGTAGCGTGATCGCGTATGTCCGCACCGGCGCGCTCGTGGACCCGCTCGAGCCGGTCGTTGGGCTCTGGCTTGGGACGATCGGCTCGTTCCTGCTGACGCGGCGTCGCGGGTGAGCACGCACATTCCGATGGAGCAAGCCATGAAGCGGACAACGACGGCCCTGGGACTGGCGATGACGGCTCTCCTGGCGGGCGGGTGCCAGACCGACTCGGCGGCCAGGGGTGTGGCGGCTGGAAAGGCTCCAGTCAAAGGCCCGTTCGTCACCCGGATGGGCCAGTCCATCACGTCCAACGGGTTCACGCCTCTGTATCCGCTCCTGGTCTCGGGCGTGGCGATTCAGTCGAGCGACGCTGGGGTCTTCTCGGGCGGCGATCCGGCCAAGGGGACCGTGGATTTCACCTCGATCGTGATGCCCCATCCAACGCGGTCGGACCAAGGCGCGGCGGACCCCAACGGGCCTCGCACCGTGTCGTTCACGCCTTACAACTCGGCGCCGGCCCTGCGCCTTCAGAACGGGATTCTGTACATGACCGGGCGGTGGCGGGTGCCCGCGACGATTCGAGTGAAGGGCGGCCACGACGGGGCGTCGATGTCGCCCGTGGGGACCGCGGCTGGCGAGCCCGAGGGGAGCGCTCAGTACGACGGGATTCTGCTGGTCTGGGTGTCGAACGATGAGGAGTGGTGGTTCTGGCAGCCCACCAGCGGGACCGGCTCGCTCGCGCTCTCGTTGCCGGGATCACAATCGCCCACCACAGACGTGATTCCGGCGAGAAGCTACGTGCGGCTTAAGAACACGGGCGGCGGGGTTACGATCGCCGAGACGCACCCGTTCAACAACGGGACTGTCGCCCACGAGGCGAGAGTGGTCGAGGTGTTCAACGCGGCCCTCACCACGGCCGGGGCCGCGGGCCTGCCGCAGATGGACAAGCTGCAACCCTGAGCGAAGGGCAAGCGGCGAACAGGTCCCGGAAGCCAGAGGTCCCCTTGTCGGGGGTTGCACCGGACGCCGAAGTGCTTTATCCTGCGCCGCGTGCGACCGGCCGCCCCCGTTGTTGAGGGTGTGGCTTGGTGCTCGCGCTCCTGTCCGCCTGGAACCGCCTCATGTCGAATCCGAGCCAGACGTTTCCTCCGGTCGTTGAAGACGCCGCGGTCTTGGGACAAGACGGGTCGGGCATTCCCGTATTGCCCGACGACGCGACCAACGAGCAGAAGGATGAGCACTGGTTCCGGCACGTCTACCGGGGCGACAAAATGCCGCAGTTGACGTGGCGAGCGGTGCTCATGGGCGGGTTTCTGGGGATGGTGATGTCGGCGGCGAACCTGTACACGAGCCTGCAGATCGGCTGGGCGTTCGGGATCGCGATCACGGCCTGCGTGCTCAGCTTTGTGATGTGGAACTTCGTGGTCTTTGCTTCGCGCAAGCGCGTGAGCCAGATGGGCGTGCTTGAGAACGCCTGCATGGCCTCGACGGCATCGGCGGCAGGGTACTCGACGGGCTCGACGATCGCGACGATGTTCGGGGCGCTCCTGCTGCTCGCGGAACCCAAGCCTGGTCAGACTCTGGAGGACGTAAAGACGCTGGACGTCATGGACTGGCGGGTGGTCGGGATGTTCACGCTCCTGACGGGGCTTCTGGGCGTCTTCCTCGCCATCCCGATGAAGCGGCAGATGATCAATCACGAGCAGCTCAAGTTTCCGTCGGGGCTGGCGGCGGCCGAGACGCTCAAGAGTCTTTACAGCCAGAGCAAGGAGGCGCTCCAGAAGGCCTACGTGCTGGTCTCGGGGATCGTGATCGGCATGGCCGTGGCGCTCCTGCGCGTGGATGAGAAGGTGCTCACGGCCATCAAGTGGCTCAAGAACCTGATGGGCGAGGCTCCGATCAAGGACGCGTTCGAACTGCCTCTTCCCGCCTCGCTCTACCCCACGGGCACGCGCCCGGCGGAGTTCCAGCTGGACACGTCGCTCCTGCTCTTGGCGGCGGGGATGATCGTCGGACTTCGGGTCGCGATCTCGCTCATGCTCAGCTCGCTGATTCTTTTCTTCATTGTCGGTCCGTGGCTTGCGGGTATTGACGCGGCGAACCTGGGAGTCGAGGGGTACAAGCCCAGCATCAAGCTGGGTGATGGGGTGCTGAATCTGCGCGGCTGGGCGCTGTGGGGCGGGACCGCGGTCATGGTGTTTGCCAGCCTCACCAGCGTGGCGCTGCAGTGGAAGACGCTGGCCAAGGCGTTCCGGCGTTCCAAGGGGGGAGATGGCGGCGGAGGCGACCTGGACGCGCAGATGGCGGCGATCGAGGTGCCCGGCTGGTGGATGGTGGTCGGCATGGTGCCCATCACCATCGCGATGGTCGTGCTGCAGATGGTGGCGTTCGAGGTTTCGTGGTACGCGGGCATCGTCGCGGTCGCGATGTCGTTCGTGCTGGGCATGGTGGCGAGTCGCGCGACGGGCGAGACCGACACGACGCCCATCGGAGCGATGGGCAAGGTGATGCAGCTGACCTTCGCCATGCTCGCGCCCAAAAACATGACCGCAAACCTGGCCTCGGCCGGCATAGCGGCCAACAGTGCCATCGGCTCGGCGGACCTCCTGACCGACCTCAAGACGGGCTACATGCTGGGCGCCAACCCGCGCCGGCAGTTCCTGGCCCAGTTCATCGGGGTGTTCTTCGGCACCATCGCGATCGTTCCCATCTGGTACCTCATGGTTCCCAACCGGGCGGTTCTTGAGAGCTTCAGCCTGCCATCCACCAAGGTCTGGGTCGCGGTGGCCAAGATCCTGGTCGAGGGCATCAACCAGCTGCCCAAGTCGGCCCAGTACTCCATTCTCATCGGAGCGTTCGTGGGAATCGTGCTCCCGCTGATCGAGCGATTCACGCCCACCAAATACAAGAAGTTCACGCCCTCGGCGTCGGCGGTCGGGCTCGCGTGGGTGCTGCCCTTCTCAAACTGCCTCTCCTGGCTCATCGGCGCGATCATCGCGTCGGTGTGGGCCGCCCTGGGCAAGAAGTCGGCCGATAAGTTCACCATCCCCGTCGCGTCGGGCATCATCGCGGGCGAGTCGCTCATGGCGGCCGTGCTCGCGATCATGGCGACTGTCGCGGGGCTCCTGGCCGCAAAGACGGCGGCGGGCGGCTGAGCGTTTGACCCCCTGGGCGTAGGTTTTTGGGGTGTGGTACCATCCCGCCCCATGGCTATCCCCACCCTGACCGATGAACAGATCGCTACGTGGTCCCGCGAAGAGAAAGACCGGTGGTGGCTCGCCAACGTCTTTCGCGGGGACATGGCCCAGCTCACCATCCGCTCGGCCCTCACGGGGTTCCTGCTGGGCGGACTGCTCTCGGCAACCAACCTGTACGTCGGGGCCAAGACCGGCATCACGCTGGGCGTCGGTCTGACCTCGGTGATCCTGGCCTTTGGCATGTTCAAGGTTCTCTCGGCCATGCGAATGGCCAAGGACTTCACGATCCTCGAGAACAACGCGATGCAATCCATCGCGACCGCCGCGGGTTACATGACCGCGCCCCTGGTCTCCAGCCTCGTCGCGTACATGTGGGCCAAGGACGTCGTCCTTCCCTGGTATCAGCTCTTCTGGTGGAATGTCGTTCTCTCGATCATGGGCGTGCTCGTCGCCTTCCCCATGAAGCGACGGTTCATCAACGACGAGCAGCAGCCCTTTCCCGAGGGGCGAGCCTGCGGCGTCGTTCTCGACACGCTCTACACCGGCTCGGGCGACATCGGCGTCATCCAGGCCAAAGCGCTCGTTGTCGCGGGAGTGGCGACCGCGTTCATCCAGTTCTGCGCCGGCGAAGCGTACATGAAACTCGTCTGGATCCACGCCATGGGGCGTGAGAGCTACTGGTTCCTCAACGAGAAGCTCGAGTCGGCGTACTTCCGCTGGTTTGCCGCCTCGGGAAGCTCGGGCCCTGCCATCAGCGGCATCCCGCTCAAGGAGCTCGCCCTCTGGCCTTCGGTCGAGCTCGCGATGTTCGGCACCGGCGGGCTCATGGGCATCAAGACCACGACCAGCCTGCTCATCGGCGCGGTCGTGAACTTCGCGATCCTCGCTCCGTGGATGATCAATCTGGGCGAGATCAAGGGCAAGGTCGACGCCGCGGGCGTGCCTCACTTCGGTCGCGCCGAGATCGTCAATCAGTGGTCGATCTGGTGGGGCGTGGGCATCATGGTCGTCGGCTCGCTGGTCGCGCTGTTCGCCAAGCCCAAGGTCATCATCCGGGCCTTCACCGGGATGTTCGCCAAGAGGCAGGCGGGCGTCGACCCCATCGCCCACATCGAACTCCCCATGTGGGTCTCGTTCACGGGCCTCCCGATCTGCGCCCTGGCCACCGCGTGGATGGCTCACGAGTGGTACGGCACCCCCTGGTGGATGGCCCTGGTCTGCCTCCCGCTCGTCTTTGCGCTCTCGCTCATCTGCACCAACGCCATGGCCCTCACTTCCTGGACGCCCACCGGCGCTCTCTCCAAGATCAGCCAGTTCACCTTCGGCGCCATCGACCGCTCCAACCCAAGTGCCAACCTCATCCCCGCAGGCATCACCGCCGAGGTCGCCAGCAACGCCGCCAACCTGCTTTCCGACATCAAGCCCGGCTACATGCTCGGCGCCAAGCCCCGCCAGCAGGCCGTCGGCCACGTGATCGGCATCCTGGCCGGCGCCGCCGCGAGCACGCCCCTCTTCTACGCGCTCTTCTTCAAGGGCCAGGGCGCAGGTCCCGCCCCAGGCCTGCAGGCGACCATGTCCGCCGACCCGCAGTTCACGTTCCCCGCGGCCTTGCAGTGGAAGGGTGTCGCCGACATCATTGCCGGCGGCCTCAACAAGCTCACCCCGTCGATCCAGTGGTCTCTGGGCATCGCCTGTCTCGTGGCCGTCGTCTGCGAGGTGCTCAAGATCAGGACCAAAGGCAAGTTCCCGATCTCGCCCGTTGGCATCGGCCTGGGCGTCGTGCTTCCACCCGACGCCACCATCGCCATGTGGGTCGGCTCGCTCTTCTTCCACTTCATGCACAAGGCCTACCAGAAGGCCAAGGGCACCACGGGGCACACCCTCTGGGTGCTCTCGATGGAACCCATCTGTGCCGGCATCATCGCCGGGGCGGCCCTGACGGGCATCGGCGACAAACTGGTCGAAGTTTTCATGCTCCCATGGCTGCGAGGAGAGTGAGGCCCCGGTGCGGACGTTCGGCCTCACGACCGGGTATTGATACACTGACCCCGAATGCCAGAGCCGTTCGATTCCGACAACATTCCCACCAGCCCGATGCCGCCGGTGCGCCCGGCGCCCGGCTCGGCGGCGGCCGGTGCCCCGACGATCGGCACGCCCGCGACCCGGTGGTCGTTCACCGCCTTGGCGAGCTCCGACCTCCAGCCCTATTTCCCCAATATTGAGATCCTTTCTCCAATCGGCCAGGGCGGCATGGGCGCGGTGTACAAAGCGCGACAGATCTCCCTCGACCGCGTCGTCGCCCTCAAGATCCTTCCTCCCGAAGTCGCGTACGACCCCGCCTTCTCCGAGCGTTTCTCGCGCGAGGGCAAGGCGATGGCACGCCTCAATCATCCCAACGTCGTCGGCGTCTTTGACTCAGGCCGCGTGACCACGCCCATGGGCGAGCTCTACTTCTTCGTGATGGAGTTTGTCGACGGCCCCAACCTGCGGGGTCTCATGGTGGGCGGGCACATCAAGCCCACCCAGGCGGTCGAGATTGTCGGTCAGATCTGCGAGGCGCTGCACTACGCGCACGACGAGGGGCTCGTGCACCGCGACATCAAGCCCGAGAACGTGCTCATCGATCAGCGTCTAAGGATCAAGGTCGCCGACTTCGGGCTCGCCAAAATCATGACGCGCCAGCAGGGTTCGACCATCCTGACCCGGGCCGATGGCATCATGGGCACGCCGCAGTACATGGCCCCCGAGCAGGTCGAGACGCCCTTGCAGGTCGACGCCAGGGCCGACATCTACTCCGTGGGCGTGCTGCTCTACGAGATGCTGACCGGCGGGCTTCCCATGGGGCGGTTCGATGCGCCGTCCAAGAGCAACGGCGTGCCGATCGGGCTCGACGCGGTGGTCTTCAGAAGCCTCGAGAAAAACCCCGCCAGACGATTCGCCACCGCGAGCGAGATGAAGCGCGCGATGAACTTCGCGATGGATGGTGCAACGGCGGCCCCCGCCGCGGCGCCGCGCGGCACACCGGAGTCGAGGCGCTCGCGATGGTTTGGACTCAACCTGCGACTGGGTTCGCTGCGCATCGCGATCTCGGTGCTCACGCTGGCGGCGGTGGCGACGATCTCCGCGATCTACTTTCGCCAGGTGGGACCTGGAGCCGGCCGACCACGCGAGGGGGTCCATCAACCAACCGGTGTTCCGCCCCCCGCGGGACCCATCACCCCGGATCCGCCCGCGCCACCCTTGCCGATCGATGGACCAGGCAACAAGGGCGACGGAGGGCGAAGGCTCATGGAGATTCGGCGAGGTGCGCCGGCCCTCTCCGATCATGCCGCGGAGCTGCTCGCCCTGACACCCGTCGACCGGGGCCGGGTCGATGTGATCATCCGGACCACCCTGACCGAGTCGGTCCGCCTGGAGCGCGGCGCGAGCAAGGTCGCCAAGGGTGAGCGCGCCGGCGGCGTTCGAATCCAGATTTCCCAGTATGCCGCCGCACAGCTCGCGCTACGGACGAAATTCGCCACCGACCTGGGCGCCGTGCTCAACGATGCCCAGAAGCTCAAGGTGATGGAAATGTCCCGGAAGCTGCGGCCCGGGGATTCGAACGCGTCGCCGCCCGCCCGCGGCAGAGCGGGCGCGGAGCCCCGGGCGTCGGATTGGCAGTCGTGGGCGTCGGCATCGCTGAACCCGGCCTTTGGTGAGCTCTTTCCCAAGGCCGACGAGCCCAGGACTATCGACATCTGGCGTGACAAGGACCGCTACTTCTTCGCCGAGGCAAGCCGTTCGAGCGCGGGCACGCCCCTGGCCGGCGACACCCTGGCGGTGGTGCCGGCGCGGTACCGGGCCTACTGGCTCATGTACGGGGATGCGCCCGCCGAGGTGAAGGAGCTGATCGCCGAGATCGAGCGCGACCTCGGCAAACGGCGCATGGGCGATCGTGCCCGGTTCGTCGAGCGCATCCGGAGCATGCCCGACGGCGAGGCGAGGATCAGACGCCTCTTGGACGAATCGGGCGCCGACCTCCCGCCTGCGGCGACCCTGCCACGGGTCGTCATCGCGCTCGAGCAGCTTGTTCGGTCGCTTCAGGGCCTGCCCGAACTCGAGGAGCCCGAGAGCCCCAAGTAGGTGCGGGGCGTCGTCCGCCGGGGTGACCAGGCCGGGGCGCGAACCTGTTCGACCCTGCCACTGTCCGTCGGGTACTCGGTACAATTGGGCTCCATGGAGAATCCAGCTATGAAGCGATTGATGCCGCTCTGCGTTGCCGCATTGGCCTGTTCGACCGTTCACGCCGCCCCACCCCCCTCGCCCGTCAAGCCCGTTACGGACGAGTACCACGGCACCAAGGTCGTCGACTCCTACCGCTGGCTGGAGGACTGGGCGGACCCCGCGGTCAAGCAGTGGTCCGAAGCCCAAAACACCCACGCGCGATCGGTGCTCGACAAGTTGCCCAACGTCGACGCGATCCGCAGCCGCATGGGCGAATTGCTCGGTGGGTCGAGCGTGCGATACACGGATCTGAAGTACTGCGGCGGGCGACTGTTCGCGATGAAGGACCAGCCGCCCAAGCAGCACCCCTTCGTCGTCGTGCTTCGATCGCTCGACGATACGGCCGGCGAGGAGACGCTCTTTGACCCCGGCACGTTCGATTCCACGGGCGGGGCAGCGGTCGACTGGTTCGTCCCATCGCCCAACGGCTACCAGGTGGCCCTGAGCGTGTCCAAGGGCGGAAGCGAGTCGGGCGATGTGTACGTCTACGACCTGACCACCAAAAAGATGACCGATGTCGTTCCGCGCGTCAACGGCGGCACGGCGGGCGGCTCGCTCGCGTGGCTTTCAGATTCCAGCGGCTTCTACTACACGCGATACCCGCGCGAGACCGACATGCCCAGGCGCGACGCCGTCGACATGGACTTCTACCAGCAGGTCTACTTCCACACCCTGGGCACGCCCACCGAGAAGGACACGTACGCCATGGGGAAGGACTTCCCCAAGATCGCCGAGATCATGCTCGAGTCGGCGAAGAGTGGATGGGTCGTCTCGAACACGCAAAAGGGCGATGGCGGCGAGTTCATGCAGTCGGTCCGCACGCCCGCGGGCGAGTGGGTGCCGCTCACGACATTCGAGGATCGGGTCATCGCCGCGACGTTCAGCGACGGGAAGGACGCCAGCCTGATCTTGGTCTCGCTCAAGGACGCGCCCCGCGGCAAGATCCTGCGGCTCGACCTCAAGGCCGACAAGAAGCCCTCGCTCGCCGACGCCAGAGTGATCATCCCGCAGCAGGAGGGCGCGGTCGTCGCCTGCGACTTTGCGTCCGGGCAGGGCGTTGTCGCCGCGATCGGACGGATCTACGTGCGATACCAGACCGGCGGGCCCAGCGAGGTCCGCGTCTTCGACCTGGGCGGCGCCCCCGTGGGCACCGTGCCGGCCGAGGCGATCTCGGGTGTGACGGCCATCTCGCAGTACAAGAGCGACGACGTGCTCATCGAGTCCGAGAGCTTCCTGACGCCCTCGGCCTGGCACCACTACAACGCCGCGACCTCCAAGACGACCAAGACCCGCCTCGCGCAGACGAGCCCGGCGGACTATTCCGACTGCGAGGTTGTGCGTGAGATGGCCACGAGCAAGGACGGGACCAAAGTCCCTCTCAACATCATCCGCAAGAAGGGCATGGACATGACCCTCAACAACGGACTCACCTCGCCGGGAAAGGCCAGGGAGATCAAGGCCAAGGGCAAGGGTTGGGAGCTCCCCGCGCCGACGATCGTGTACGGCTACGGCGGCTACGGAGTCAGCGAAGATCCCAGCTTCTCTCCTCGGCGTCGCATCTGGCTCGACCAGGGCGGCGTCTTCGTCGTCGTCAACATCCGCGGCGGCGGCGAGTATGGCGAGGAGTGGCACCTCGCCGGAAATCTCACGAAGAAGCAGAACGTCTTCGATGACTTCTACGCCGCGGCCAATCTCGTGATCGATCGCGGGTACACCAACAAGGACAAGCTTGCGATCATGGGCGGGAGCAACGGGGGCCTGCTCATGGGCGCGACGTTCACGCAGCACCCCGACTTGTGCAAGGCCGTGGTCTCGAGCGTGGGCATCTACGACATGCTGCGGGTGGAGCTCTCGTCCAATGGCGCGTTCAACGTCACCGAGTTCGGCACCGTCAAGGACAAGGACCACTTCAAGGCGATGTTCGCGTACTCACCCTACCACAACGTCAAGGATGGCACGAGCTATCCGGCGACCCTCTTCACCACGGGCGCGAACGACCCGCGAGTGGACCCGATGCAGAGCCGCAAGATGACCGCGAGGCTCCAGGCGGCCGACCCCAAGGGCACGGTGCTGCTGCGAACGAGCGCGAACACGGGGCACGGCCAAGGCTCACCCCTCGCGTCGCGCATCGAGGAGTACACCGACGTGTACGCCTTCCTCTTCGCGCAGCTGGGCGTCGAGTACAAGCCGGTGAAGTAGTCGCCCGAACACCATCGGCCGTTCGAAAAGGCATTGAAACACGGAGGACACGGAGAGACACGGAGGGATGCATGAAGGCATGTGTTCAAGGCATGAGGATTCGTGATTCACGGCAATCGTGCCTTTCCACACACTTCTTCCTGTCTTCCTCCGTGTCTCTCCGTGTCCTCCGTGTTTCAATGATCTCTCAGCCGCAGCCCGCGCTGAAGGCGACGACGAAGGCGTCGTAGTCGAAGAAGTCCGCGGCCCCGTCGCCGTCAAAATCGGCGCTCTTGCCGGGCGGGCACCCCTCGCCCTCGAAGCACCGCACGAAGTCGTCGTAGTCGAAGAAGTCGATCGTGCAGTCGCCATTGAAGTCGGCGGGGCACAGCGCCCCGCTGGTGGTGGTCGCCGCTCCGCTGGTGAACTCGAGGTAGCCGACGGTCGCCGACGGGCTGATCGTGACGTTGGTGAGCGTGAAGTACGTGTGGTTGGCCGCGTCGACGCCCACGGTGAACGTGGCGGCGAAGTTGATCGTGGTGCCCAGGACGACCTGGGAGCCCGCGAGGTTCTCGCTCATGAGCACCGCGGGATGCGTGCCGCCGGTGGGGCTGACGACCGTGCCGTTGAGAAACGCCGAGGAGCCGGGGGAGAGCGTTTCCATCGCCTGCGCGAGCGGCGTGGGGCTGGGGAACAGGATCGACAAGAGCGAGAAGGTCCCGCGCCCCCGGACCATCCCGTCGATGTGGTAGGTGTACGTGCACCCGGGGTCCATGGTGTCGGGCGTGCTGCTCCTGGACTGGTTGGTCGCGTTGCGGAGTTGAACACCGGTGAGGTCCAGCGTCGCCGTGTTATCGGCAAACGACGCGGTGCAGAGGCAGCTCAGGGAAACGAGAATGGCGGCTGGGCGCATGGCAGGGCTCCTATTGAGGTGTGCAGAGTGTACCACGCCCCTGGCCGGACTCCAAAGGAAAAAGGGACGATCGAGCGGTTCAGCACCCGTCCTCGAAGGCCTCGACGAAGAGGAGGTAGTCGGTGATTCCGACCGTGCCCTCGCCGCTGAGATCGGGCGTCCGTCCCGGCGGGCAGGCGCTTCCCTCGAAGCATCGCACGTACTCGTCGTAGTCGAAGAAGTCGATCGCGCCGTCGTCGTTGAAGTCGGCGGGACATTGACCGATCGTGAAATCGCCGTCGGAATCGTCGCCCTGCGTGTGGGCGTCGGCGTCGGAGGCGACCACGCGGAGGCGGGCGTGGGTCGAGTACGGGAGGGCGGGCACGGTCCACTCGAAGGTTCCGACCGGTGGAACGTTGGCCGCCAGTACCGTGGGGTACGTGGCGCCGCCGTCGATCGAGAGGCGGATGTCAACGCCAGTGACGCCGACATCATCGTCGGCGGCGTACGCGATGGTCGCGATCTCGCCGGCGAGGAGGCGCTCGCCCCCGTTGGGCGAGATCACGTACGCAACGGGGTTCACGCCGCCCGACGAGCGCGGGATGTGCATCGCGATGCAGTGCATGACGCCCGCCGAGGTGACGATCGCCTGACAATTGACCTGGGCGATGACCTTTCCGGGCAGCGCCGCCTGCCAGGTCGCCAGTGCTGCGGCGTTGAACGGCTGGACGGTTGCGTTGGTGTAGGTCGGCAGCAGGAGGAGGTTGTTGCAGGTCACGACATTGCAATAGGTGTAGTGCGTGCCCGAGACGCTGAACGCGGGAAGGCGAAAGACGGTGTACCCGCGAGCGCTCATGAACTCGGCCGCCGCGTCGCAGATCTGGTCCTGCGTCGAGCCGGGGTTGCTCGGCCAGTCGCTGATCATCACCTTGTCGTCGCCGATGATCTCCATCCACATGTCCAGGTGCTGCGTCGAGTCCACGCTGGTGGGGAATGGAGTGAACAGGTGCGTGTCAACGTCCTGGAACGCGTGCCACGTGTCGACAATTGTCTGCTCCGAGAGCGATGGATTCTCGTTGACGATCAGCCGCGTCGCGTACGAGCGGTCGACGGCGTCGAGGTGGTAGTTGCCCCCGCCGTGCCTGAGCGGAATGCTGTACACGGGATGATTGAGCTGCGTGCCCAGCCACGCCGGGAGCGCGTCGTCGTTGGGACGCGGACGGTTGTATTCGTGATCGACGATGGCACGGCACCCGCCCTGGAAGATGTACCGGGGGCCGTAGTCCCGGATCCAGATGGTGTCGACCGGCCTGACGAAGAATCGCACCTTGGTCATGTCCGCGCCGGCGTTGGTCAGGGCGGTGGTAGCGCTGGTGCGGGCATTGGTGTCGCGGACGACCACCCACGCCTGGGCGTCGCCGTAGCGGGTGATGCGGCTGGCCATGGTTGCGACGATGGTGAGCATCGGAGACGTGCCGTTCCACGAGAGCAGGATCGCCTGCATGGGTTCGTACTCGGCCGCGCAGTGCAGAGGCCCCGTGGGCGGCGGGCCGCCTGCGCGATCACCGATGGGAGGGTTGTTGGCCAGCCACTCGCGCTCGACGCGTGTCAAGGACCTTGGAATTGCGGCCCCGGGGGGAAAGACCAGTTGGCCATCGACCAGAAGCGGTTCGGTCAACGCCTCGGGGGGCAGGACGGGCGGCTCGTCGGCGGCCAGCGTCAGACCCGAGAACACGAAAGCGGCGGCGAGGATGGGTGTCATGCTGGTCGTCTCTTCGAGTGCTCTGCGGGAGGGGTTCTGGCAATATCATCGGTCGGTGCGTGCCACGACTGCGGGGACCGAACGGGTCGGTCCAGGAGCCTGCCCCTTCGCGCCGGGAACTTTGATCCAGTCTGTCCGGGACGAGTGGCCCGGGCTTCAGGGGCAGGGAGTCTCGAACGCGACCACGAAGGCGTCGTAGTCAAAGAAGTCAACGGTGCCGTCGGCGTCAAAGTCGGCGGTCTTGCCCGGCGGGCAGACGACACCCTCGAAGCAGTTCACGAAGGTGTCGTAGTCGAAGAAATCGACGGTGCCGTCGCCATCGAAGTCGGCGGGGCAGGAGGGCGCGAGGACCTCGCCGGTGATGTTGATGACAATCGAGGGCGAGTCGGGGGCGTTGCTGGCAATGGTGATCGTGCCGGCCTTCACGCCAGGGCTCGAGGTGTCCATGGTGACAAGGTGGGCGTTGGTGCCACCCCCCGCGCCGTCGTTGAAGCCGCCGGCCGGGGCCGAGAAGCCCGCGGAGGCGGCGAGCGAGTAGGTGAGGGTCCGGATCGCGGAGGCGCCGAAACGAGCGGTGTCGCCCGCGTTCATGACGATGAAGCTCCGCGACTGGGGGCTGTTGAGCGCGACCTGGCCGAAACTGATCGTGGCGTCGGCCGCGATCTTGGGCGGCAGGCTGAGGTCGGCGATGATGGGCAGGTGCCCGGCGCCGGCGCAGATGTTGATGAGCGAGACGGCGATCGATGATCCGACCATGGTGTTGCCGGTCGTCACGAGCGTGCCGTCGAAGCTGGTGCCGTCGTTGCCAAACGCCCGGTACGTGTGGTTCGGATCGTTCCAGACACTGGTGCTGTACGCCTGCCCGAATGTGCCGACATAACGAAGTCCAAGGCTCGACGCGAACGACGGCGACATGAGGATCTGGTCGTGCCGATCGTCCATGCCGCCCGCGCCGGCCGGGTCCTGGGTGTGGACGACGTGAAAGGTGCTGTTATTGTTCCAGCTGCCGGGTGTCCCGATGGGGTCGGCGAACACAGCCCCGGGGCCCGCGAGCGTCTGGTAGGCCGTCTGGTTCGAAGTCTGGATGTTGAAGTCGCCGGCGACAACCGCCTGCCAACCTTGGGAAAGGACGTTGTTGCGCGCGTCGGCGTCGATCCGACTGGCCTCGAGCTGGCGGCGAGTCTGATCGGCCGAGGCGCTCCCGGCCTTGAGGTGCACGGCGTACCAGGCCACCGTCGTGGAGGGGGCCGCGTATCCGACGGGGCGCCAGTCGTAGCGGTACGTGTGGCGAGGCTGATTCGAGGTGCTTCCGCCGCCGACGGCGGCGATCGTTGTGGCGATGTAGGTGATCTTTGACGAGCGGTAGAAGAACGCGCTATCGGTGTCGGGGCCATCGATGAACGGAGCGGAGAGCCAATCCGTGGGCCCCCCGGGCTGCGTGTTGAGAATGGTCTGGAATGCGGCGCGAGCCGAGTCGCTCAGGAACTCCTGAGTGACAAACACGTCCGGGCTCATGACCCGACCCTCGAACGATGAGTAGATCGCGTTCTTGAGATCGACCTCGCGACCGCCCGCGTAGTTTGAGATGTTCCAGGTCACGACGCGGATCTGCGCCGCGGCAAGGGGTGCAAAGAGGGAAACCGCCGCTCCCGCGCACAGCGCGGGCAGGAACATCGATCGCGCATTCTTCAAAGCACTCTCCTTCGTGGCCCGTGAAACCCCAGCCCAAGTCCCAAAGGCATGATAGTACCCGGTTTATGAGTTGGAAACGATGCAATTCACAAGTCAGATTGCGCGAAGAATCACGGCGTGCGCTCGCGGGCGTTCTCGGGCGTTGGTTGGTCGTACGACACCCATTCCAGACACAGTCCACGGGCCGGAAACGTCGGGCCGGCGTGGCGCCGGTCGGCGCCGGCGATGATCTTTGGAATGGCGGCCGGAGCGATTCGACCCCGGCCCACCTCGGTCAGGGTGCCCGCGACAATTCGGACCATGTTCCAGAGAAACCCCGTGCCGCTGATCTCGATGCGGACCCGGTCGGGTCCCGTTCTGGTCACCCCGCACGAGAGCACGCGGCGCACCGTGCTCATTCGGCCGTGGCCCGCCGCCGCGAATGCCCCGAAATCGTGCTCTCCCACAAAGCACGCGGCGGCATCGGCCATCGCCCCAACGTCCAGCGGCTCCCAGACGTGGTGCACGAGGCGTCGTTCAAAGAGCGTCCGCTCCCGGGCGGCATGGATCGTGTACGAGTACCCCTTGCTCGTGCAGTCGCTGATGGGGTCGAAGGAGTGGGGGACGTGCTCGGCTCCCACAACCAGGCAGTCCTCGGGGAGCCGCCCATTGATCGCCCGCACGAGGTTGGTCACCCCGCGACGCACGGGCCAGCCCAGACCCCGGACCTGGGGCGCGTCGGTCGGCGGGACCGCGTCTCCCGACGGTTCGTCGCCGCCGCAGGTGAAGGCCGCGACCTGGCCCCGGGCGTGCACGCCCGAATCGGTGCGGCTGGCGCCAAGCAGCAGGATCGGCTCGCGAACGACCTCTCGCACCGCCCGTTCCAGGACGTGCTGAACCGTCCGCAGCGCGATGCGGCCTGGGCGACCCTCGAGCGTTTCGCGGGTGTCGCGTCCGTCGCCGATCTCGCGGGTGTCGGCGGGCTGGGTCGCCTCACGGGGTTCGCCGGCGATGTTGATGGCGAGGGGCTCCTGCTTCTGCCACCCGCAGAAATCGGTCCCTTCGTACGCGACAATGAGCTTGTATCTCGGCACTCGGGGGGCAGCGTAGGGCGCGGACCACCGGCCCAATCACCCGCCCAGGCGTGCGCGAACGGCGACAAAGGCCTTGTCGGCCTCGGCCTTTCGTCCCGGGTCTTTCTGCGCGTCGCGAGCCTGCTGCGCGAGGGAGATCGCTTCCTTGACGCCCGCGATTCGCTTCGCCCCGTCGGCCAGATCGTCCATGTCCCGGGCGATCTGCTCGGGCCGCACGGCCGACGCGAACCACGCCAATGCGGCGCGATCCTTGAGGTTCACCAGGGCGGGCCCGGCGGCAGCCCAGGCCGCATCGCGCAGTTCGGGAGCCTTGGCGAGAGCGCCTGGGCGCGTTCCTTGAAGGGCCATGAACAAGTCGGCCGATTTGCCGGTGCGGAACAGGGCCAAGCCGCCGGCGACCACCGCCTCGGGCTTGAGGGACTCGGGCTGCGAGGCCAGGGCGGCCAAGAGGCGTGCGGCGTCGTCGTCGCGTCCCAGCATGACCAGCGACACCAGGGCGAGGGCCGGGTCGCTCTTGACCTGTGATTTGACCGCTTCGGCGAGATCGATCGCGCCGTCGAGCGCGGGAATGGCCGCGGCCGGTCCGCGCTTGCCGAACGACTTGAAAGGATCGCCCAGCGTGGTGATTTTCCAGGCGGGCGCCGTGTCGAACCGCACCGCCGCGCCCAGAGGAACGCCGATGGCGGCGCGAAGGGCGACCTGGGGCGTGGGGACGAAGCCAGAGAGGTTGGGCTCCTCGACCGAGCCCGCGTAGAACGAGACGCCGCGTTCGAGCCAGCGCCCCGCGATGGTGTCGCGGGTGCCGATGTACTGGGCCGACCACGAGTGGACGAAGTGAACCGCCGCAGGCTGGCCCATGATCGGCACATCGCCGAGCTTTCCCACGCCCGAGGAGAGCTCGAAGAAGTCCTTGTTCCCCTTGGTGTTCACCAGGATGAGGTCGGCGACCACCGCCTTGTTGACCAGCGAACGCCACGTCTTCTCGTTGCCGTTGGGAGAGTCGGTGACGGTCGCGGTGATTCCGGCCTTGGTGAGGATCTCGCCCGAAACGGTGCAGTCGTAGTTGTTCCAGTCGCCGGTGGTGGGATAGCTGTCGAAGAGCCACGCGCGCTTGGGCTCTTGGAGAAAGAGCGAGCACATCGCCATGTACGAAGAACCCGCGGGGTTGCCGGGGATCTGGGCGCACCAGGCCCATCGCCCGGTGTCGCGGGCGCCGCCGGACCCGCGTCCGATACGGTCGGTGGTCGCGATGTTGCCCATGGTCTGGGTCTTGACGGTTGCTTCGCTGGACATGCAGAGCGTGACGCCCTCGATCACGTCGCCCAGGTCCTTCCACGCCAGGCCGGTGGAAGCGCAGAACGCCTCGATCGACTTCTCGAACGCGTCGGCCTCGCTCGCGCTCAACGAGGCGTCGAGGCGCCGTGACGACTTGGTCCAGAAGATCGGCTGTCCGTGGCCAGCCGCCAGCGCGAGCGCCGCGGGCCACGCGGCGTCGTCCTTCGCGGCGACGACGACGCCGGGCGGTTCAAGTCCCAGCGTCTTGAACTGAGCGAGCAGGGCGGGGGTTGTGAATCCACCCTGGGGTTCCTTGCCGTCGATTGTCCATGCTCTGCCGACCGCGTTATCGATCGTCGCGGTGATGGCGACGGTGTCCTTCATCTCGGTGCCGCCGCCGGACCACCGCACGACGCGGGTCGGGGCGAACGCGCGAACGAATCGCCCGATGTTCTCGCGCGAGCCGGGCGAGCCGTCGTCGATGAGCACGGGGAAGCGGAGGTTGACCCTCCAAAGGCCGATCGCCTGCGCGTACGAGGCGAGGTCGGCGACGACCACGACGACGGGCGCCACGGGCAGCTTCTCGCGGACGCCGTTGATTCGCAGGCCGAGCTTGATGGGCGGGGTCACCTGCGCGGCGGGCTGGGCCGCCGGTGCGACCGGTGGAGACGACGGAGCGGGCGGCTGAGCCCCGGAAGCAGTCGCAAGGGCAAGAGAGGCGAGCGCCAAGGGCGTGAGGAATGGGGGTCGCATGGACGAAGGATAGTGGATCACCGGGCGGATTGGACGCAGGAGGGTCCAGGCGGTTCCGGCGACAGAGCCGCGAGCGTCAGCGAGCGATGGAGCATCTGGAGACTCCCGCCGCGGAGCGTTGCAAGAGGAAGGCCGCGGAGCGGCGGGCCACGGGGGCGACCGGATGGGAGGGCCGGATTACCGGGTCGAACCCGCGGCCAAAGACGCATCGGCGACCATGCGGAAGGGGATGACGTGCTCGGCGATCGAGTTGTGGACGACATCCTTCACGATGATCTTGAGGTTGTACGAGCCGACGCTCAGGGTCTGCGGCAGGTCGATGATGGTTGTGAGGAAGAAGTCGCGGCGGACGCGGCGTGAGGTGTCCTTGAGCGCCGATTCGTTCCAACGCTTCTGAAGGGTCGGGCGATCGGCGTCCTGCCAGATCTCGATCGCCTGGGCGATCTCAACCACCGAACGCTCGGTGCCGTCCGAGTCGACGATCTTGCGATTGGCGAATCCTTCGACCTCGGTGTAGACCACCAGCCGGTGGTTGGTGCCGGCCAGCAGCGCGTGGCTCGTGACGGGAGAGTACTGGCCAAAGCCGTCGACCTTGGTGCACAGTTCGGCGGCCGCGACGCGGATGTCACGAGCGCCGACGATCGGCTCGGCGGCCTTGGTCACCGTCTGCCACATCCGTTCGGGGTTGCCCACCGCGTCGGGCGCCCGCACGAGTGCCGCGGCGATGTCACGCGTGGCGGCCACGGACTTGGATTGCTGCGGATCCAGGAGCCTGGCCGCCGGACCGGAGTCCAGATTGCCCAGCACGCCTGGGCGGATCGAATCGAGCCACGCCAGGGCGAGGAACTCGGTGACGGGCTCGCGGCTGGTGGTCATGCGCTCGCGGAGCGATTTGGCCAGGTCGTCGGCGCTTGAGTTGATCCGGTCCTCGACGCTCTTGACCACCGGGGCTTCGGGCGCCGGGGTAACCGGCTGCTGGGCCGTCGTGGCTGGAGTGTTCGGCGTCTCGCTGGCGATGGCCGAGAGCCCCGAGGAGGGCGCGGTCAGTGTCGTGTTCGCGCCCGAAGTGGAGGGTGATTCGGGGGTGGTGGGCTGCGTGCGAGCGTTTGGGATCGATGGCGCGGTCGGGCGGGGGGCGATTGGGGCGGGTGTGTTGTAGATCATCGTTGGTGAAACGGGCGTCACGGTCGACGCCTTGCTCATCGCGCCTGGATTGATGACGGCGTCGGGCTTGATCACCCCTTCGGCGATCAGTCGATTGAGAATGTCGGCCTGTTCCTGGGCGAGGCGGGGCACATCCTCGCGGCTCGGCTTTGCGGGAATCTCGATGTTGGTCGCCGAGCCCAGCGTGTTGAGGCCGGTCGCCGGAGCGGTGGTGGAGGGAGTGTGGAGCGCCTGGGCCGAGGGCGTCGCGCTGCGAGCGTCGCCCACGCCCGAGCGGGGCTGCGTGCGCGTGCTCCCAAAGCATCCCGCCATCGAGAGGGCGACCAGGCCCAAGAGGCCGCCCTGCTGGGCCAGAACGATTCGAGAAGTCCTTGGCATGTCGGCGTCTCCACGCGTGATTCGCCGGCGTCGAACCCCGGCCCGTGTTGATCGGATCCTCCGATCGACGGGCCGAGCCACCAGAAATCCTGGCGAACGACGGCGAACCACGAACGACGTGATATCGGTGGCTTGGAGGGCGAGTCATGGGAACAGGCACGCCTGACGGAATCCGAATCAACCTGTGATTCGCGCAAGGAAGAGGCACGCGGCGTGACTATTGTGGGGAATGGCGACCAAGGCTCATGACGGGGCTGTGTTATGGCAGCGGGCGGCCGCGTTTGCGGCCTTCAAGCATCGCCATCAGGTCCGCAAAGATGGGCGAACGCCCTATATCTCGCACCCGTTCCGGGTTGCGATGACGCTCAGGCACGAGTTTGGGTGTGACGATCCCGCGGTGCTCACCGCCGCGATGCTCCACGACGTGATCGAGGACACCACCACCGACTACGACGACCTGCTGGAGCGCTTTGGTGCAACGGTCGCCGACCTGGTCTGTGCCGTCACGAAAAACGCGGCTCTGCCCAAGGCTCAGCGCGAGCCGCAGTACGACGCCCAGATCGCCGCGGCCGACTGGCGGGCAAGGATCATCAAGCTCGCCGACACCTACGACAACCTCGTCGACGCCATGGACCTCCCCGGCGAGCACGACATGGTGGTCGACAGCTGCGAGAAGGCACGACGTGCGATCGGGCTCGCGAGCGTGGACCTTGATCAGCCCGCGTTGGTTCGCGGCATCGCGAAGCTCAAGGCGCTGATCACGGCATCGAGCAATCGCCAGGCAAGCCAGGAGCGGGACTGAGCGGTGACTCGAGCGGGAACAAAGTTCGGCCCGACATGGCGGCTCGGCGCCGGGCGATCTCTTTCGCTCGACCGCCCCCGCATCATCGGGATCCTCAACGTCACGCCCGACAGCTTCGCCGATGGCGGAAAGCACGCTGAGCTTCCCGAGGCCCTGGCGGGAGCGGAAGAGATGGTGGCGGCGGGCGCCGACATGCTGGATATCGGTGGTGAATCGACCAGGCCCGGTGCCCAGCGCGTTGCGGTCGATGAGCAGATCCGCCGGGTCCTGCCGGTGATCAAGGCGATCCGGGGCGCCGGGATCACCGTCCCGATCTCGATCGACACGACGCTTGACGAAGTGGCCGCCCGGGCGATCGACGCGGGGGCCGATGCGATCAACGACGTGTCGGCGGGGATTGAGAGCGAAGGCATGTTTCGATTGGCGGCGAGCCGAAGGGTCGGGCTGATTCTCATGCACAGGCGTGTGCCGCCGCCATTGGACCGGTTTTCTGATCAGTACGCGGTTGCACCGAAGTTCGGGGATGTGACCAAAGAGGTCGCACGGTATCTTGGCGAGCGGGCGAGGCTGGCGATGGCCGCGGGCGTCTTGAGGGAGTCGATCGTGCTCGACCCGGGGCTTGGGTTTGGGAAGAGCGTCGATCAGAATGTCGAGCTGATCTCGGGAAACTTCACGCTGCTGGATCTGGGATTTCCGATCCTGTCGGCCCTGTCGCGCAAGAGCTTCGTGGGGCGGATTTCGCTCGAGCGTGATTCGGACCCGTCGGAGCGGCTGCCCGGGACGCTCTCCTTCAGCGTTTCCCATATGTACGCCGGCGCACGGCTGTTTCGGGTCCACGATGTCAAGGAGCACCGGGAACTCCTGGACAAGGAATGGCCGAACGCGCTCAAGATCAGCGGCGGGTGTTAGGGGAGACGTCCTGCTCCACCCCGCTTGCTCGGAGTGGGAAACCTGCGGGCCTAGAATGCATCCAAGGTGTGGAGGGACAGCCCCCGGGGAGAGTCGGATTTCGAGTGGAAAAACGTCTCCGCCAGCCCGGTCGGCGGCGGGGAGCCAGGAGCAGTTATGGCAGGCATGAACGTCAAAGAATTCACCGACGCGAACTTCGACGCCGAGGTGCTCAAGTCGGATCAGCCCGTGCTCGTCGATTTCTGGGCCGAGTGGTGCGGCCCGTGCAAGGCCCTGGGCCCGACGATCGACAACCTGGCGAACAAATTCGCCGGGCGGGTGAAGATCGGCAAGATGGACATCGACTCCAACCGCGGGATCCCCGCGTCGTTCCAGATCATGGCGATCCCGACGGTCCTGGTCTTCAAGGGCGGAAAGGTTGTCAAGAAGTTCCAGGGCCTCACCAGCGAGTCGGTGATCGCCAGCTCGCTCGAAGCCGCCACCCAGGCCGTCGCGACCTGACCGGATGGCGAGTGAGCCCACCACACCCGCAGCAGCGGCGAGCCGCGTGCCTTTGGGCAAGCGTCTGCGTTGTGGCGTGGTGGGTGTTGGCCGGATGGGACAGCACCACGCGCGGGTGTACGCGAATCTGCCCGATTGCGATCTCATCGGTGTCGTCGACGCCAACAAGGATCGGCGGGGCGTGATCGCCGACAAGTTCGAGACCACGGGAATGGACACCGTCGAGCAGCTGATCAAGGCGGGTGTCGACGTGGTGTCGGTGGCGGTGCCGACGATCCACCATCAGTCGACCACCGAGCCCCTGCTCCGCGCGGGAGTCGCGTGCCTGGTTGAGAAGCCGCTCGCGAAAGATGTCGAGAGTGCGCTGGCGATCAAGGATCTGGCCGAGAAAACCGGCTCGGTGCTCATGGTCGGGCACATCGAACGCTTCAATCCGGTGATCCGGGCGTTCCAGAAGGCAACCGCGGGCGGGGCGGCGGCCGTGATCCCGCGGTACATCGAGGTTCACCGCGTGAGCCCGATGACCTTCCGCTCCGTCGACATCGGCGTCGTCATGGACATGATGATCCACGACATCGACGTCCTGCTGATGCTCATGGGCGGGCGCGAGCCCGACGAGGTCGAGGCAACGGGCGTCGCCCTCATCACCGAGCACGAAGACATCTGCAACGCGCGTCTCACCTGGCGGGGCGGGCCCACGGGCAAAGAGGGCGACTGCGTGGCGAACGTTTCGGCGAGCCGCCTGGCCCTCAAGACCGAGCGGATCACCCGCATCACTGGCGAGAACGCGTACATCAAGATCGACTACGGCGCCAAGAACGGCACGATGATTCGGCGCATCGCCAACGAACTGCAGATGCGCGAAATGCGCGAACAGCTCCGGCGCGGGGCGGACCTGACGAGCCTGAAGTGGCAGGAGCTTGTGAACATCGAGCCCCTGACCGTCGACGACGCCGAGCCCATCGTGTCGGAGATCAACGAGTTCCTCGACGCCGTGCGGAGCGGGCGGCGTCCTGCGATCGACGCCGAGGCGGGGTTTGCCAACGTGCGGACCGCCCAGCGGATCGTGGACGCGATCCGGCGGACGATGGGCACGTTCAAGCCATCGATCGCTTGACGCGGCTCAAGCGTGGTGCTCGCTCACTTTGAGAGTCGAAAGGTGGACGCTGTCATGGCGAAGTCGTTATTACGGACACGAGCGCTTTACGTTGCAGCCATGTTGCTCTTTGTGGGCAATGGCTTTGGGGCGGGGTGGTTTTGTCGAGGCAGAGGCTCATATTCAATACCGGGGGGCTCAATCAGAATCGAATGCGATTCAACGCTCGCGTTTGTTCGGCTTCCTTCGGGTGCGATTTTGGCCTTGCAGCAGGGCAAGGATGCAGCTTGGGATTACGACCTGTACCTGAACGACTACGACCTCGGCTTTCACGCGAATACCGATCGGAAGGCCGGAACGAAGTCCTCAAGGCTGGAGAAGTACAGGGGCCCATACGAAGACGGCGTGGCGATGACCGGCATGCGCACGGTCACTTTCGTTGACGCGGACTTCGATGGCGTTCCAGACTTTCGCTTCAGCGACTTCGACGACATAGTCCCAAAGCGTGCAACGATATCAACATCCTTCAAATCGCAAGCGGGCGAGCCCGACGATCCCAAGGACCCGGAGTGATCCGCAGCTTGGCGGACTCAGCCTGGGCATTCCGAAATGATCAAGCGGATGGTGGACGTGATTCGGCGGACGATGGAACGTTTGGGCTGTCGATTGCCTGAGCGGGCACCGGTCGGCGTTCCGGGTATGCTGGCCCCGTGAAACCCGAAGACTCCAACACCACCGTTCCCCCTCGCGGGCTCGCCATGCACTGGAAAGTCCTGATCGCGCTCGCTCTGGGCGTGCTGGCCGGGGCCGCCATTAATGAGTTGTGGACCACCGCCACCTGGGCGTCGATGCGCGTCAACGATGCGTCATCGTTCATGAAGTTCGCCGAAGTGGAGGCCAACGCCGGCGCCTCGGGCGTGGCGACCACCGTGCGATTCCTCGCGCGGGCGAATCAGTTCGTGGGCGACCTTTTCCTGCAGAGCCTGAAGTTCATCGCGGTTCCCATCGTGCTCTTCAGCCTCATCGGGGCGGTCGCGGGCGTGGGCGATGTGCGGAAAATCGGACGCATCGGCGTCAAGACGCTGTTGTGCTTTCTGTGCACCCTCTTGGTTGCCGTCGCCATCGCCGTTGTCCTGGGCAAGGTTGTCGCCCCGGGAACCTACGTGGACGAAACGACCCGGGCGGCCCTGGTCGCCAGCAAGGCCGCGGACGCCGCCGCACGCGTCGCACAGGCCCACGAGCTCAAGAGCAAGGGCGGCGTCGACTACTTCTTCTCCTACATCCTCAACGTGGTCCCGACCAACCCGTTCGCGTCGCTGGCGTCGGCGACGATGTTGCAGGTGGTAGCCGCGGCGTTTCTGTTCGGCGTCGGGCTCACGATGATCGCTCGCGAGAAGGCCCAGCCCGTCATCGCGTTCTGCGAGGGCGCGGCCGAGGCGGTGATGGCGCTCGTTCGCATCATCATGTCGATCGCGCCCCTGGCGGTCTTCTGCCTCACGATCCAGTTCGTTTCGGGTGTCGGAGTCGGGGCCCTCATGAGCGTGCTGGTCTTCTGCCTGTGCGTCGTGGGGGGGCTGTCGATCGTGCTGTTCATCGAGTATCCGCTCCTGATGTTCCTGGTCGCGCCCAAGGGCAACAGAATCGGCTACGGGCGATTCTTCCGCGGGCTCGCCCCCGCGATGACCCTCGCTTTCTCAAGCTCGTCGTCGTCGGCCACGCTGCCCGTCACGATCCAGTGCACCCGCGACCGCCTGGGCGTCCCCGAGGACATCGTGAACTTCGTCTGCCCCTTGGGCACGACGCTCAACATGGACGGGACGGCCTTGTACCAGGTCATCTCCGTGCTCTTCCTCGCACAGCTGTACGGCGTCGATCTCACCCTCGCCCAGCACATCACCGTGGGCGTCATGGCGGCGGTCGTGGCGGTCGGTACGCCGGGCCTGCCCGGGGCGAGTGTGATCATGATGGCGATCGTGCTGGAATCGGTGAACGTGCCGACCGAAGGAATCGCGATCATCCTGGCGGTCGATCGCGTGCTGGACATGTGCCGCACGATCGTGAACGTGAGCGGCGACGCCGTCGCGTGCGTGGTGGTGGCGGGGAGTGAGGGAAGGCTGGGCGGGCCCGAAACTTCCGTTGCTAGCTGACGCCCCGAGAATCCGGCGTCCGCGCCCGACACGGCGCAGGCGGGTCACGCGAACAGGCGACTAGAACTGCACCAGGATCGCCAGGTGCTCGTCATACACCAGGGTTATGAACTCGTCGTGCATTTTGTACTTGGCGATCGCTCCCACCAGGTCGTTGGTGTCCTTGCAGATGACGATGGAAACGGTATAGCCGCGAACCAGGGTGCCGCGAGATTCGAGATGGAACAGAGTATCGCAGACGCCAAGGAGCGGGTGCGGTGGGTGCAGCGGGGGCCCGAAAACAGCGGGCAGAGTCGAGCCAGGTTGGCGTGTGCGATACTCGTTCAACGCCTTCTCGTGCCTTGTCAGCAGATCGAATGCGAGGCCGATGTCCTCGCCGGGTGAGCGCAGGAAGTATCCATAGGCCACGGCGCCGGCCACGAGGATGACACAAACGCAAACGAAGGCTGACCGGAGGCCACGGCCCTTCACTTCAAGCATTCAAGCCTCCCATGGTGCCGACCGCGATTGAACGCTATTCGAGCCTCGCTGCCCGGCTCGCCCATTCCTCCCGTAGTACGCCGAACAACACGAGGTCGTCCTTGACTCCAAAGCGGAGCGTGTGCCGGCGCTGCACGCCCTCCTTGACCATGCCGAGCTTCTCGAGCACGCGGATCGAACCCACGTTGGTGCCATGCACGCTCGCGTTGATGCGTGAGAGGCCCAGATCCTCAAAACCGTAACGCAGCAGTCGGACGGCAGACTCGGTCGCGTAGCCTCTGCCCCAGTGCGGCTCGCCGATCGCGTAGCCGATCTCGCCCCGTTCCTGGGCCAACTCGAGCTTGAATCCGCCGCCTCCGATCAGCTCGCCCGTGTCGCAGAGCACGCACGCGAAGAACGCCGCCTTGCGCTCCACCCACTCGCGCTCACACTTGGCGAGAAACTCATGGGCGTCCTTGAGCTCGTATGGGAATGGGTGCGCCGCAGTCCAGCGCACCACGTTCATGTTGTTGCTGATCCTGACGATCCCCTCGGCATCCCCGTGGACGTAGGGACGGAGGATCAGGCGGGTGGTCTGGAGGGTTGGCTGTTCCATGGGCTTGTCAGTCCACAAGTGGTGTAACGCCGATGATCTGCGGCGAGGGTAGCAGGTGTGTGGCCGCGTCGCGCTGAATTGTCAAACGACCTGCGGGCGAGAGCGTCGCGGGTGTCTGGATCGCGCGGAACTCGCCCTGGCGGTCGATGGTGCTCACGATCGAGTCGCGCCGGACGGTCTTGGAGTCCGACCCCGGCGCGAGCGATTTGGCACGCATGGTCGCTCGCACGAGCGAGATCTTGCCTGTGGGGGCTTCCAGGTGCGGGCCCCCGTCCATCGGGTCGATGTGGTCGTGGCTCGCAAAGCCCAGACGTTCGAGGATGCGACGCGCGGGCAGCGTGTCGTCGCTCACGGCCCCGGCCGCCGCCGCCACCTCGGGGTCCATGATCGAGAGATCGATGGGCCCGGGCGGCACCAGCCCCGTGATGAACTCCTTGCTCTGCTGGCTGAAGCGGTAGACCTCGGCGAAGCTGCGGGGGATGAAGTGACGGGTGAACTTCTCGAAGAACGGGTTGTACCCGTTCTTGTCGATGGGCCCGAGCATCTCGGCGACGACGCGGGCGCCGAAGTGCCGTCGAAAGAGGCCGATGAGGTGGAAGCGGGTGAACGAGAGCAGGCGTCCAAGCCTCAGCTTGTGCCCGCGAAAGGCGTGGTTCAAGATGAGCCCGCCGATCTCGGTGGGGCCTGAGCTGTCGGTCTCCAGGTTGGCGGTCTGGTGGGTCCATTCGAGCTTGAGCGACTCGCTGCGCCGGGTCATGGTGCCAAGGCGTAGAAAGACGCGAGGGTGACCCGGGCCGCCCATCTTGGCGATGACCTGCGACGTGCCGACGACGCCGCGGCCTTCGACATCCTCAAGCACAAGCAGGAACAGATCGGAGTGCGAGGTGAGGGCCCGGATGCCGGCGCCCGAGTCGAGCTTGACGCCCGGCACGACAGCCCGCAGTTTCGACGCCGCGGCGGGCGATTTGCCGGTCGCGAGGCGCTGGAAGCTGGCGGTGCTCTGCGCGATTTTGTGGGCGATGATGTCGCGGTCGGGCGGGAGGTTGATGAAAAACGTCTGCTTGGCGAGCGAGTGCAGATCGTCGAGGTCGGCGGGGCGGGCTTGGCGGATGAGGAACATGGGCAGAGGATACGAGGGGAGAGTGAAGGAGCGCGAAAGCGGCGTTTACGACCGTGTGCTGACGGGAAAGGGCTAGCCGCCGGCCGCACAGATTGAGCCTATCGGGAGCGACTCCGCAACACGGAGTCGCTCCTTTCTCATGAGTGGGAGTGCTGTCGCCGTGTGCTTGGCACCCGCCGAACATCTAGAGGGAACATGTCCGCAATCCTGTACGAAACACGCCCGGCGCCGCTCATGACCTTGGCCGCGACGGTACTTTCGATTGAAGGTGTCTCCCTCGGTGACCCTGTCCAAACGACTTTCACTTACCCTCCTTCAAGGAACTGTCCATGACTCGCACTTCCCGCCCCGGCTCTCTTCTCGCGCTTGCCGGCTCCATTCTTGCCGCTTCCGCGGTGCTCGGGGCCGCCCAGTCCGCGCACGCACAGCATTGGGACCGGGTTTTGAACCCTGCCCCTGGTGCGATCAATCTCATGCTCCTGCTCTCCGACGGCACGGTCATGGCCTCTGCGAACGACGGATCCGACCCCATCGGCAACGCCTGGTACCGGCTCACGCCCGATATCCATGGGAACTATGTCGACGGCACATGGGCGCCCCTCGCGCCCATGCTCGACACGCGGTTGAACTTCCAGGCCCAGGTGCTTCGCGATGGACGCGTGTTTGTCTCCGGAGGCGAGTTTGGAACCGGCGGAAGCGCCGCGGAGATCTACGACCCGACGACAAACGTCTGGACCGCTCTTTCGGTGCCGCCGGCGCTTTGGACGCCCGGAGTCAACAGCTTCTCCGATGGCAACAGCAAGCTGCTCCCCGATGGCAGCGTGCTCCTGATGCCCGTCTCGCCCCATCAGCCCGGTGTGCCGCTGCGATACGACCCCGCGACCAATGTGTGGTCGAACGCCGGGCACCTCTTCCGCGGCACCGGGAGTGGAGCGACCTGGGTCAAGCTTCCCGACAACTCGATTCTCACCATCGATCCCGCGGGCACGCTCTCAGAGCGGTACATCCCGGCCACGAACACCTGGATCAACGACGGCGTCGTTCCCGTTTCGCTCTACGACTCGTTTGGTTTCAACATGGGCGGGGGCGTCGTGCTGCCCAATGGCAAGGCCTTCTTCCTGGGTGCGACCGGTCACACGGCCCTCTACACCCCAAGCGGCACGACCGCGCCGGGCATCTGGGTCGCCGGCCCTGACATTCCTGGCGGCATGGGAACCCCCGATGCCCCATGCGCCATGATGGCCAATGGCAAGGTCCTTTGCGTCGCCAGTGACGCGCCCACCGCCGGCGACCACTTCCCCGAGCGAGTCTCCTACTTCGAGTTCGACCCCACGACCAACACCTTTGCCCAGATTTCCAACGCCAGCGGCGGCTCCACCAACATCCCCACCAACATCGCCGCGATGCTCGCACTCCCCGATGGCAGCGTGCTCCTGTCGCGCAGGTTCGCCAACACCAGCGTCTGGATCCCCCTGGGCGATCCATTGCCCGCGTGGAAGCCCACCATCAACGCCATCACCATGAACCCCGATGGCTCCTACCATCTCACCGGCACCCAGCTCAACGGGATGTCCGAGGGCGCGTCCTACGGCAACGAGCTGCAGATGAGCTCCAACTACCCCATCGTTCGCCTCACCGGCAGCACCGGGAACGTGTACTACGCCCGGACGTTCGACTGGAGCAGCACGGGCGTGCAGACGGGCTCGGAGATCGTCTCCACGGAATTCACGGTGCCCGCCGCGCTCCCCCCGGACAACTACACCCCCACCGTCTCCGCCAGTGGCATCAATTCCGATCCCTTCTGCGTCGCCCCGTCGATCGCACAGAGCTCAAGCTCGCAGAACGCGTGCCAGGGCGGCTCGGTCTCGTTCGGCGTCGTGGCGGGAGGCGTCTCCACGCTCACCTACCAGTGGCGCCGCGGCCTGGTCAACCTCAGCAACACCGGCGAGTTCAGCGGCGTCACCACCGCAACTCTCACCATCAGCCCAGCCACCGCAACCGACATCGGCGCCGATTACAACTGCGTCGTCACCAACGCCTGTGGCAGCGAGACCAGCAGTCCCATCGCTCTCTTCATCTGTGCCGCCGACTTTGACTGCGATGGCACCGTGGACTTCTTCGACTACGACAGCTTCGTCGTTGCCTTTGAGACCGGCGACCCCCAGGGCGATTTCGACGCCGATGGTACCATCGACTTCTTCGACTACGACGCGTTCGTCGTGGCGTTTGAGGCCGGATGCTGACCTTCGACACCCCTCTCAGAGGACATTCACTTGAACACGTCGGGCGCGATTCCAGTGGTGTGGAGTCGCGCCCTTTCCATTGCCGGCGTCGGCCGTCGCGCGGCCTTCGATCACCCGTTGGTGGTGTTGGTGCGTGATGTGGGTTCCTCGGGCAGTGCCGCGCGACGACTCGTTGGGACTCGGTGGTGTGCCTCTGCCCCCCTCACACCTGGTGGATATCTCGTGGGGCCGCTCCGGGGGCCTGGCTTTCTCGCTCGTCGGACGTGGAAACGGGCTCCCGCAGCAGGCTTTGCCCGCTGGCACCCGTCAGGTTTGAGCAACGCCCACCAGATGTTTTGCGCCCGTCCCGCAATGGAGATCAGGTCAGAGAACATTCAACCGTAAGTTCACGGCGACAAAGCACCCCTCACGGGGCTGCGGGCAACCGCGCAGGCGTCAGGCGACTTCGCACGAAGGCGCCACCGGTCAGGCATTTTTGTCTGAGACTGACGCATCCAAAGTACTCCCTGCGGTGGACAGGGAACGGAGATTCAAAGATGAACACGGAGAAACTCTTCCTTGCCTCGGCCGCCCTTCTCGCCGCGACACCCGCCATTGCCCTGGGGCAGGCGGACGTGCTGCCGAACATTCCAAGGGGGACCATCGCGGTGTACCTGAATCCGATTGCGACGGGCATGGCGGCCCCGCTCTACGGGATCAGCGCGCCGGGGGATGCGACTCGCCTGTTCGTGCTCGAGCAGAAGGGCCAGGTCCTCATCGTCCTCAACGGGGTCCTGCAGGCGACGCCCGCGCTCAACATCCAGTCTCGCGTCTCACCGCCCATGGTGATCACCAACGCCAACGACGAGCGGGGACTCTTGGGGCTCGCGTTCCACCCCGGATTCGCCACACCCGGGAGTCCCGGCTTCCGCACGCTCTACACCTACAACAGCGAGCCGATTCCAACCCCGACATCGCCCACATACGTGGCCCCAAATGGTGCGACCCAGAACTACATGAACGTCGTCAACGAATGGAAAATGACCGGCGATCCAAACGTGATCGATCCGGCGTCCCGGCGCGAGATCATCTCGTTCGGCAAGAACGCCGGTAATCACAACGGCGGCACCATCGCGTTTGGTCCCGATGGCTATCTCTATCTCGCCCTGGGCGATGGCGGCAACGCCAACGACGTCGGCGCGAGCCACATCGAGCCCGGTGGCAACGCCCAGAACCTCTCCACGCCGCTGGGAAAGATGCTGCGATTCGACCCGCTCAACCCAGCCCTCACCGCCGGCAGCCCCGACCCCGTGAGCCCCAATGGCCAGTACCGCATTCCGGTGAGCAATCCCTTCCAAGGCGCCGGGCAGGTCCCCGAGACCTACGCGTATGGATTCCGAAACCCCTACCGCTTCTCGTTCGACCTCCTCAATGGCGAGTTGATCATGGCCGACGTCGGCCAGAACACCGTCGAGGAGATCAATCGCGTGACCATCGGCGGGAATTTTGGATGGGCCGTCAAGGAAGGGGACTTCCTGTTCAATCGCACCACAGGTCCCGGCGGCAACGCCGGCACCGTGGGGGCGCGGAGCCCGGGAATCCCAGTCGGACTCATCGACCCCATCGTCGGCACGCTCGGCACGCTCGAGTATGACCACGGCGACGGCATCTCAGTGACAGGTGGATTTGTCTACCGCGGCAGCGCGATTTCTGAGCTCTACGGCAAGTACATCTTCGGCGATCTCGCAATCCGAAACGCGCCGCCGCGCGTCGACGGGCGTCTCTTCTACGCCGATCTCGACACCGGACTCATCAAGGAGTTCCTCCTCCCGCAATTCCCCGCCGGCATCCTGCCCAACGGCCTGACCGTCCACGGCTTCGGCCAGGACACCGCCGGCGAGCTCTACGCGATGACCACCAACACCCCGTCCAGCGGCACCGGCGGAATCATCTACAAGATCGGGTGTGCCATCGACTTCGACGGCGACGGCTCCGCGGACTTCTTCGACTATGACGCGTTTGTCGTCTGCTTCGAGGGCGGCGCGTGCCCGCCGGGCCGCACCGCCGACTTCGACGGCGACGGCACCGTCGATTTCTTCGACTACGACGCGTTTGTGCAGGCGTTTGAGCGCGGGTGCTGAAGAAGAAGGCACTGGGCATTAGGCACTGGGCATGAGGGAAGAGAAAAGGCCCCGGCAGATCGCCGGGGCCTTCTTGCACGCTGTCCCTAACCGTGCCACTCATCGGCTTTGAGATGAGTGCGGGCGGCCATGGGCTGACGACCTTGCTGGACGCCGATTCTATTCGCGGCCGAATGACCGACACCTTCAGAGCCCGACGCGCAAGCTAGGGTGGGCGTACGTCGATCAGGCGTGTCATTCATCGCAGTAACCGTCCGTAGACGAACCCTAGCCCGGATTATTCACGATTGAATGAACATGAACGGCCTTCGTGTGCGTA
>CAYHQQ010000030.1:14072-50274 GCA_964358855.1 uncultured Phycisphaeraceae bacterium | reverse complement strand
CGGGGGGGGGGGGGGGCGGGGCCGGGGGCCGGCGGGCCCGCCGGCGGGGGGCCGCTGGAGGCTGGATCGCCAACGACGCGCACGAGGCCACCAGGGCACACACCGACGCGACCACGGTCTTTCGGGGACTCATCGGTTTCTCGTTCCTTTCGTGCGGCTTGCACGGGGCGCCTGTGTCTTGACGCCCGATCTGGCCGGCCAACCTCGCCAGCCGATCCGGCCGGATTTCGGGGCGGTCGCGCCCGGAAAGTGTACGGGTGTCGCTCCCCCCGAGGCCAACGGACCGGTGCCTCCCATTCGTACAGCGGCTGGTCGCGGTTCGAGCGAACTCCAGTTCAACGCGCGAACCTCGCACCAGTTCCAACAAACAGGGCACCCGCCGGGTTTCCGGGGGGTGCCCCAGGCTCTTTGGACTCCGGCCTTGGAGGCCGGAAGGTCGATTCGAAACTACTTGGTCGGCTCGGCCTTGGGACTCGTGGGCTTGGGGGCTTCCTTGAGGCCCGGGACGAACTCCTCACCCTGGACAATCTGGGCGGTCGACTTTGCGAGCGCGTCGCTGAGGGCCTCGAAGCGCCCGCCAAGGTGCTTGGAGAGGAAGGCCTCGGCCACCCCCATGAAGGCGATGTTGTTCTCGGGTCGCTTGAAGCCGTGCCCCTCATCGGGGAAGAGGACGTAGGTCACGGGGATGTTCTTCTTGCTCATGGCGGCGGCGATCTGGTCGGCCTCGGTGCGCTTCACGCGAGGATCGTTCTGGCCCTGACCGATGAGCAGGGGCCTTTGGATCTTGTCGACAAAGTTGAGCGGGCTCTTTGCTTCGAGGAACTTCTTGCCCTCGTCGGTCGAGAAATCGCCCACGCGTTCCTTGAACATCGCGAGCATCGGCGCCCAGTGGGGCGGGATCGATCCGAGCAGGGTGTTGATGTTCGAGGGACCAACGATGTCGACGCCGCAGGCGAAGACGTCGGGCGTGAAGGTGAGCCCGACGAGCGTGGCGTAGCCGCCGTAGCTTCCGCCCATGATGGCGACCTTGCTCTTGTCGGCGACCTTTTCCTTCACCGCCCAGTTGACGGCGTCGATGAGATCGTCGTGCATCTTGCCGGCCCACTCGCGGTTGCCTGCGTTGGCGAAGTTTTTGCCAAAGCCGGTGGAGCCGCGGAAGTTGACCTGGAGCACGGCGTAACCGCGGTTGGCGAGCCACTGGGAGGACCCGCTGTACCCGTAGGAGTCGCGGGCCCACGGGCCGCCGTGCACGAGCAGAACCATGGGAACGGCCGCGCCGTCGGGGCGTGCGTTGTGGTCCTTGTCGAGCCACGCGGGAAGCGTGAGGTAGCTGACGAGGTCGAGCCCGTCGCGGCTCTTGATCACGACGGGCTGGCACTTGGCCAGTTGCAACTTCTCGAGATTCGGCCGGTTGCTGAACAAAAGGGTCGCCTTGGCCCGGTTGACGCCCTTGGCGGCCGGATCGCGGTCGTAGCGGTACACGTACGCGGGCCCGTCGGACTGGGTGTACACGACGAGCCATGTCTTGTCGTCCTGCGTGCGGCTCCCGACGTTCACCTCGCCGTCACGAACTGTCTTGAGAAACGCGAGATCGGGCTCGATCGACTTGTCGAGGATTCTCCACTCGGTTCTGGCGTAGTTGAACGCGACGGCCTGGACGGTTTTCTCGGTCGGATGGATGAGCGACCCGCCGATGTCGCAACGGGAATCCTCGGCGACCAGCGTCTTGTTCCCCGTCTTGAGGTCCACGGCGAAGAGGGCTCCGGTGTCTCGCCCGCGGCTGTCGGTCATGTACAGGACCTGCCCGGTCTTGTCGAAGCCTTCGGGCGAGGTGGTGAGCGAGTCGGCCGAGGGCACCTTGTCGAACGGTTCGGCCTTGGCGTCCTTGGTGAACTTGACCCACTCCATGTCCCCGGCCTTGTCGAACTTGCCGGCGAGTCGCAGGACGAAGTTGTCGTCGGTCACGACCGAACCCCACTCGTTGTTCTCGAAGACGACCTTGGACTCGCCCGTCTTGATGTTGACGCGAAGGACGTCGTGGAATTGCGGGTCACGGGCGTTGAGCCCGACCAGGATTTCGTTGGGGAATTTTTCCGAGACGCCCTCGATCTGCGCGCGGGGCTTGAGCGTCTTGCCGCCGGGCTGGACGATGGGCTTGCCGTCGGGGCCTTTGATTGGGTCGGCGGTGGTCAGGGCCTTGTTCTCGCCGGAGATGACGTCGACGCAGTAGACGCGGAAGTTCTCGTCGCCGCCGTCGTCCTGCGTGTAGAGGATGTGCTGGTTGGTGTAGGCCCAGAAGTAGCTTGTGATCCCCCGCACCTTGTCGGCGGTGACGGCTTTGGCCTTTGAGAGATCGCCCGCGGGGGCGACGAAGACGTTCATCACGCCGTTGACCGACGTGCAGAACGAGATGAACTTCCCGTCGTGCGAGAGCTGCGGGGCCGCCCGTTCGGGGTTTCCGAACAGCACCTCACGCGGGATGATCGCGCCTTCGGGCGCGGCCTTGGCCGCGGGCCCGGGCGTCGGCTGTCCGGCCATCACCGGGGCCACACCGCACAACGACAACGCCAGCACCTTCACGATCGACGGGGTCAGATTCACTCGGATTCTCCAGAAAGACCGCTCCGGCGGCGGGTCCACGAGGGCCCGTCCGCACGCAGAAATCATATCCATCTCGGCATAACCCTTTGAACCGTCGACCGACGCGGCTGGTTTCAACCGGCGTGAGATTGGACCGCGATCGGTCGGCTGAGACGGACGGGCGATTCACCTCACGAAGACCAGCCAGTGGACGCCCAGGATGGGCGTGAGCACCAGGAGCGCGCGGAGCACGTACCCCAGGAAGCTGGGCATGCGAACCCCTTCCCCCTCGGCGATTGCCTTGACCATGAAGTTGGGCCCGTTGCCGATGTATGTCATCGCCCCGAAGAACACCGCCGCGTTGCTGATGGCGTGCAGCAGCATCCGCCCGTGCTCGGTCCCGAGAAAGGCGCTGATCGCGGGCGGATCGATCTCACGTCCAACGGCGATCTGGAGGAAGTTGAGGTAGGTCGGCGCGTTGTCGAGCACCGCCGACAAGGAACCGGTGCCCAGATAGAAACTCGACGCGCTGGAGAGACCAAGCTCATTCCCGTGCACCGACAGGTACGCGAGCGCGGGGACCATCGTCACGAAAATCCCGGCAAAGAGCAGCCCGACCTCCTTGATGGGCTCGAGCGTGAAGCCGTTGAGCCGGAAGTTCTCCTTGGGCGACAGCGCGAGGCACGCTGCGGCGACGCCGAGCTGGAAGGTCGGCCCGATCGGCCACGCCGACCACTCGGGCGCGAAGCGATCGACGAGTTTGGGAATGAACACGCCGGCGACCAGGAGCCCAAGACCCGCCATGGCCACGATCCCGCGGAGTGAGACAGCGAAGCGTTCCCGCTGGTGGCCGCTGGCGTGCGGGTGCACGCCGGCGATCCGCTGGCGACGTCCGACGTGCGCGTCGTAGGCGAGGAACGTCGCGAGGAGGAGGGCGTTGACGAGCAGCCAGTCGGACCAGAGGTGTTCGACGGTCCAGAAGAACGGCACTCCCTTGAGGTATCCCAGGTAGAGGGGCGGGTCGCCGATGGGCGTGAGGCTCCCGCCGCAGTTGCTCACGATGAAGATGAAGAACACGACGTGCATCGGCGCGAGGCGGCCGGCGTTTGCCCGGATGAAGGGCCTGATCAAGAGGACGCTCGCGCCGGTGGTTCCAATCAGATTGGCCAATACCGCCCCGGCCGCCAGCAGCAGGGTGTTGAGGACGGGCCCTCCTCGCCCCCGAACCTCCACGACGATCCCGCCCGAGATCAAGAAGAGTCCGCCGACGAGCGCGATGAAGGAGTAGTACTCCATCACCGCGTGCCACATCGCGTAGGAGCCGTAGCTCCAGGCGTGCCGATATCCGGGGGCCGCGAAGGCGCCCAGGAAGTAGCCCGCGACCAGCCCGCCCAGGGCGAGGGAGAGATCCGGATAGTGACGGTGCCAGAACCGATGGGCCAGAAACGGCATGACGGCGATCGAGGCCAGGAGAGCGACAAATGGGGCGACGAGCCAGGCCCCCACCACCGGCGTCACGCCATCGGCGTTCCACTGGGCAGGAACGCCCCGCGACACGAGCCAGCCGACGAGCCCGCCGCCCGCGGCGCTGACGGCCCACGACCTTGGTCCATGCCATTTCGCGTAGGCCGCCTTGAGCACGCTCAGGCTGTCCTCTCTGGCGTGCCGGCGATCACGCCCGCGGGCTTGCTCACCACCACGTCGGCGGCGCCCGGCTCGGTCTTCCTGGCGAGCATCGCGTCCCACTCGCGGAGCATCTGCCCCGCCAGGGCCATGTGGTCCTCGGCGCCGGCGGCCTCGGGCGCGTAGTCGAAGATCGTCTGGCCGAAGCTGGGACACTCGGCGAGTTTGATGTTGCGGCGGATCGCGGGGCGGAGCACCCGCCCGAGCTTCCAGGGCGTTTCCTGCGTCCGGGCCTGCTCGAAAAACTGTTCCAGGTCCGCGACGACCTCGCGGACGTGGGTCGAGCTGGGGTCGTGCATGCACAGCACCACGCCCAGAACCCGCAGACGCGGATTGACTTGCTTGTTCACCATGCGCACCGTCTCGAGCAGCTTGCTGACGCCCTGGAGGGCCAGGAAGTGGGCCTGCATCGGGATCAGAACCTCGCGGGCCGCCGCCAGCCCGTTGAGCGTCAGGAGCCCCAGCGAGGGAGGGCAGTCCAGAAGCACAAACTCGTACTTCTCGCCAAGGCTTGCCAGGGCCTTGCCGAGGCGGTGGAGGCGATCGGGCTCGGCCCCAAGCTCAATCTCGGCCGCGGCAAGGTCGGTGTTGCTGGGCACGAGCCCGAGATTGGGCGCGATTTCGCGAACGATCCCCGCGACGTTGTCGGTCGGATTGAGGAGCGCGTCGTACACCGACTTGGTGTCGGCGGCATCGACGCCCAGGTGGAGCGACGCGTGGGCCTGCGGGTCCAGGTCGACGACCAAGGTCGAACGACCGGCCTTGGCGAACGCCGCGGCGAGGTTCACGGTCGTGGTGGTCTTGCCGACCCCGCCCTTCTGGTTCATCAACGCAATAATTCGCACAGGCCTCATGGGACCAGTATACGGAAACGCTGGTGGGGAAGGGGGAGGATCCGGGCGGGTGCGTCAGGCCGGCAAGGTCTCGGTGGGCTTGGCGATCTCGGCGGGGGACGTGGCGGGGGGCGTGGCTACGGGCGCGGCACCGGGTGCGGGCTTGCTCTCGAGCCCAAGGACCTGTTCCTCGAGCTGCTTGCGCCGTGCGGTCTTGATGGCGATGACGCCGATGTAGCTGAGGAAAACCACCGCCAGGGCGTAGACGACCCGCTGACGCCACAGACTCATCAGGATCCCAAGCGAGGCGAAGGCGATGCCGATCCCGTAGAGCGAGAGCGCCGCCCCTTTTACGCCCATCACGCGCTTGAGCATGTGGTGCAAGTGGTCGCTATCGGCGTCGCTGATCCGCTTTCCGGCCATTTTGCGTCGGACGATCGCGAGCATGGTGTCCATCATCGGGATCGCGTAGATCACAAGTCCCGCGACCACCAGGTACGTCTTGCCGGTGTCGCCCAGCGACAAAACGATCACGATGGTGCAGAAGCCCAGGAGCAGTGAACCGCAGTCTCCCAGGAAAATCGATGCCGGGTTGAAGTTGTGAGGCAGGAAGCCCAGGCACGCGCCCAGCACCGCCATGCACAGAACCACCCGTTGGCTGTCCCGCGGGCCGTCGCCTGCCACGCCGTCGTTCATCACCACGGTCAGGCTGAGGGCGATAACCAGGAGACCCGTTACGGCGATGGCGGTGACGCCGGTGAGGAGCCCGTCGAGGCCATCGATGAGGTTCGACGCGTTGCACGCCCCGATCACGAAGAAACCGATGATGGCGGTGCCCGTCCAATAGACGACGTCGATAGGGATGTGGTCAAAGCCGCCGAAGGCGACGGGCAGGGGGATGCTGAACGCGAGGGTCTCGAAGGTCCCCTGGAAGGTGGTGGGGATGCCGAGTCCCTTGGCGATGGGCACGAGCACCCCCGCCGCCACCTTCACGCCCACGTCGTCGGCCGCCAGGGCCGCGGCGGCGATGAGCTGCCCGCCGATCTTCACGCGGGGCGTGGTGCCCACGACGTCGTCGATGAGACCCACCACCGCGATCGACGTCATGCCGATGAGGATGGAGAAGGGAACGGGGGGCTGATCGAGCCCGATCGCGAGCCCTTTGCCTCCGCGGTAATCGAGCAGTTCTGGGAAGTAGTCGCCGAGATAGCTGTAGAAGATCCCCGCGACGATGCCCAGGAAGACGGCGACCCCGCCCATGTAGGCGATGGGCATCTTGTGGATTTTTCGCGGGTCGTTGGGGCGATCGATGACGCCGTTGCGGATCGCCAGGCGTCGCATGATGGGCGTCGCGCACAGCGTGACCACGAAAGCGACCATGAGCACCCAGACGTAAGCGTGGAAGACGTCCAGGCGCGTCAGGGGCGCGGCGGGCGTCTCGACCCCATCGGGCGTCGCAACCATCGCCAGGCTGGCCCACAAGACGCTCACAGTGCCCTTCCTTCCGTGTGCACGCCCCTGGCCGGGGCCTGCACCTGCGTTCGAACCTCGGCTCCGCCGCCCTGCCTGATCCACTCGACCACGTCCCGGATCGTTTCCTCGAGCGACCACCGGGGCAAGAAGCCGATCGCCTCCCGTATCCGCGCCAGGTCGGGCTTTCGATCGCGCAGGTCCTCAAACCCGGGCGCGTAAGCCTGCGAGTAAGGCACGAGTCGCACGGTGGAGCGCGAGCCGACCACCCTCACGACCATTTCCGCCAGTTCGCGGATCGACAGCGAACGGTCCGACCCCAGGTTGAAGACGCGCCCAAGGCACGCGGGCTCGCCCAGCACGCGGGGCATGGCCGCAGCCACGTCCCGCACGTCGCAGAAGCATCGCGTCTGCGACCCGTCGCCGTACACCTCGATCGCCTCGCCCGCGAGGGCGGAGCGGACGAACCTGGGCACGACCATCCCGAACTCCCCCACCTGCCCGGGGCCCACCGTGTTGAACAGCCTCACGATCGCCGCGGGCAGCCCGTGCTGGCGGTGGTAAGCGAGGGCAAGGTACTCGTCCAGTGCTTTGCTCGCGCCGTAGCACCATCTGGCCACGGTCGTTGGGCCGTAGACCACGTCATCGTCCTCTGAGAACGGCGTCTTGGAGCCCTTCCCGTAGACCTCGGAGCTTGATACGACGAGGGTGGGGACGCCCGCGCCGGTCCTGGATCGCGTGGCGGCGAACTTGAAGAGCTCGATCGTCCGGCCGACGTTGGTCTCGATGGCCCGGATGGGGTCGTCCATGACGAGCTTGACGCCCACGGCTGCGGCGAGGTGGTAGATCTGGTCGAACGACTCGGCCTTGCCGAAGGCGGCAAGGGCGTCGGCGAGATCGCCCTGGATGAACCGGAGTCGCTCGTGGCGGGCGGGCAGGTTGTCCCGCCGGCCCGTCGAGAGGTTGTCGATCACCGTCACGTCGTCCCCGCGGGCGATGAGCAGCCCGACGAGGTGTGAGCCGATAAACCCCGCCCCTCCGGTGACAAGCACTCGGCGAGGCGGGGTCGCGTGTTTGGGGGGGTGACTGTGGTCGTTGCTCACGCGGTTGGTGCCGGTGCGTCGTCGTGGTACTCGCTCGTTGCCTTGATGTTGCCCTTGAGGTATCCGCCCGCGGCGCTCTTGACGCCGTTGACGATGACGCCCATGAACTCGCCGCGAGCCTCTGAGAGCTCGTTCTTGATGCGGGCGACCATCCCGCGCTTGTCGCTGAACGCCCGTGCGACGAGCAGCGAAGCGTCGGTCTTGGTCGCGAGCGTCGCCGCGTCACCCGAGACGACTGCCGGAGCCACGTCGACGAGCACGATGTCGTACTTGGTCCGCACGTCGCGGAGGATCGACGCCATGTTCTCGGCGGCCAAGGCCTCGTACACACGGCTGGTTTTGGATCCCGCGGTGAGCACCTTGAGATTGGGGACGCCGGTGACCGACTGCGCGGCGCCGTCGAGCTGGGCCGTCCCCGCCAAGACGTCGCCCAGACCTGGTCCTTCGCTGATTCCAAAGACCCTGTGCAGGGCGGGCCTGCGGAAGTTGGCATCGATGACCAGGACACTGCGTCCCGAGGCCGCGAAGGCCAGGGCCAGGTTGGAGGCGATGCTCGTCGATCCCGAAGAGGGCATGCACCCCGCGACCAGGACCGTTTTGTGTCCTGCGACATCGAGGCGTTTGAGGAGTGTGGAGCGGATCTGCCTGAAATTCTCCGCGATCACGCCGCGCGGCCCATCGCGGAAGGCGGTCTCGACCACGCCGGGGCCGGCGGGGTCCTCGGCGGCGTCGGCGACCCAACCCAGGAGGCGGGTGCGCGGCAGGACGGTGATGTCGCTGGGGCCCTTGACCCGTTGGTCGACGACTTCTCGCAGGACGATGAAGCCGCCCACGAGGCCCAGGCCCAGGATCGCCCCGGCGGGGATCATGAACACGAGCCTGGGGAAAATCGGCTCCTTGGGGACACGGATGGTGCTCTGGAGGGAGCGGATGCGCACGGCGGTGGGCATCGCCTGGATGGCGTTGAATTCCTTGAGCTTCTCCTTCGACGAGTTCATCTGGTATTCCAGCGACTTCATCTTCTCGTCGATGTCGGCGAGCTCGCTGACCACCTGGGTGATCTCGGTCTGGAGGATCTTGGTGCTTTTGCGTTCGAGCTCGAGCGTGCTGAGCTGGTTCTGGAACGACTGCTGCTGCTGCTTGAGAATTTCAAGGTCGGACATGAACTCGCGGTTCCACAGGAACTCCTGGGCCTGCTCGAGCGACTGGCGGAACGATTCGAGCTTCGCCTGCGCGACCTTGTACTGCCGGTGCTCGGGCGCGATGCCGTTTCGACGCAGGCCGTCCAGGAGCGACTCCCACACGGTGATCTGCTGCTGGATGTCCATGATCTGGGGGTCGCGGGCGGCCTTGACCTTGATCTCTTCGGGGTATCGGATGGCGCCCGACGGGTCGTTCTGCTGCTCGAGGCGGATCTCGATGCGTGTGCGGATGTCCTCGAGCTGGGAGTTGAGCTGGGAGCGTTCGCGTCCCAGGAGTTCCATGCGCATGGTCGCGTCGCTGAGCCTGGGGTCGGTGGAGTCGATGCCCTTGTCGCGGATCATGGTCCGGCGCTTGACGGTCAGGTTGGCGATTTCCTGCGTGGAGTCGTCGATGCCCTTCTTGAGCGCGGCGGTCTGCTCCTTGAACTCGTCGTCGTTGCGTCGCCGGACCAGGTCGACGTACTCGTTCATGACCAGGCGGACGATGGCCGAGGCGTCCTCGGGACGGGTCCAGGAGAAGGAGAGCTCGATGAGCCTGGTCTGCGGGACGGTCTTGGCCTTCACGTCCCAGACCAGCTGCTTGAAGATGGCGTTGGTGTCGTAGGTTCCGTCGCTGTTCTTGAACGACTTGATCCAGTGGGGCGCTTCCTGTTCGAGCTTGGGGCTGTTGGCCACTCGCTCGAGCACCTCGTCGGACGTCATGATCCGCACGGCGGTCTGCATGAACGTCATGACCTCTTCCTGGCTCACTGTGCCCGCCGCGCCGGTGGGCTTGTAGGGGTCGCTCACGGGCTGATTGCACTCGAAGACCGCCCGGGGCTTGTAGATCGGGTAGATGTACATGAACGCGAAGTGCGACGCGGCGCCGAAGACCAGGCCGCCCGCGGTCGCTCCGGCGAGCGCCCACTTGTTGCGCATGACCAGCTTCACCGGATCGACCGACGCGCCGCCCACAGCGCCGACAGGGCCCATCGGCGCCGCCGGGGGCACGGGTCTCGCGGGATGCGGTCCATTCACGTTCATTGCCACGGTGCTCATACCAGCCATTCCTTTCAGGGTGACTCGCGGCCTTAGAGGCCCATCGAGCACCCGCCCAACCTACTCGGATTCCAGACGCGTCCCCGCGAAATCCGCGAACAACATCACTTCTTCTCGGACCTGGCCTTGGCCAGGAGTGCCTTCTCTTCATCGAACAGATCGCTCGTCGCCTGAATCTGCTGCTCCTTGGGGAGCTTGTCGAAGAACTCGCGGGCTTCGTCGATCACCTTCTGGGCCTCGTCGAACTTGCCCTGGGCCGTCAGCAGTTCGGCGAAGTGGAGCATGACAGTGGGCTTCACGGTCGAGCTGCCGGCCAGGCTCAGGGCATCGAGCAGCGGGCCCTCGGCCTCCTTGAGCATTCCGGCGCGGGTGTAGACCCAGCCCAGCGTGTCGAGGACGTCCAGAAGGTCCTGGCCGCGCTCGAAGGCCTTGATCTTTGCGCGCTCGGCGAACGGGACGGCGTCCTTGGGCGGCTTGCCGCAGGTGACCATCATGAACGCGAGGTTGTTGAGAATCCCCGAGTCTTCGGGGAACGCCTGTTCGGAAGCGGACATGACCCGGAGGGCGTTGTCGCAATCCTTGAGCTGGTAGTACTTCGCCTGGAGCATCAGCATCGCCTGACGCAGGAGCTGCTTGTCGGCCGGGGACTTGTTGATCAGCTCTTCGAGCTGGGCGATGCCCTCCTTCTGGGTCGCCGGCTTTTCCAGGGCCGTGCCGGCCCGGAAGAACGTGGTCCACCCCGGGATGAGCTTGGGGTCACGTTCGACGGCGTCGATGACCCGCATGACGTCGTCGTTGGAACCCAGCGTGCGCTTCACGTCCTGATACCAGAACATGACCAGGTCGCCTCGTCCTTCGGGAACTTTGCGGATCGCCGCCATCATCGTGCTCATCGCCTCGTCGTATTTCTTGCGGAACGCGAACTGCTTGGCGGTGGCCATCAGCAGGGAGGGCTCCTCCTCGACAACCTTGGACCCGACTTTGAGAAGTACTTCGTCGGCGACCTTCAGGTTCGGCGGTCTCATGCCCTGGAGCAAATCAAGATATCGGAGCACCACAAAGAGCTGGTTGCTGATGTCGTGCGCCCTCTTGTAGTAGTCCAGGGCCCGGTCCATGTTCCCAAACTCCCGGAAAAGGTCCCCGGTGTTGACCAGCAGCGAGAGGTCGCCGGTTCGCTTGGTGATCACGTCCTCGGCCACCTCCAGCGCGTCCCCGTCGCGCTTGGCCTGGAGGAGCTCGCGGATCAGCGTCACACGGAGCTCGTCGATCCCCGGGTTGAGCTTGACCGCCTCGCGCATGTCCGTCACCGCCTCGTCAATCATCCCGTCGCGGGAGTACAGCCTCGCGCGATCGCGCCGCGCCTGCCAGAAGCCCGGGCGCAGATCGATCGCCTTCTTGAGATCCTTGAGCACATCGCCCTTGAGCTCGCTGTACTGCGAGTTCGCCAGCGCACGCCGGTAATAGACCTGCGGGTCGTTGGGGAATCGCGTCACCGCGGCGTCGAGCATCTTGGCGGCGCCCTTCTCGTCGCCCCCGAGCTTCACCAGTTCGGTCTTCTGGAGCGTCAGCACGGCGTCGTCGTTCACCGCCGCGCCCAGCGAGTCGAGGATCTTGGTCGCGTCGGCCAGCCTGTTGGACCGGAGGTACACGTCCAGGAGGCGTTTGGCGTAGGCATGGTCGGGCTCGTCGGCCCCTGTCTCGACCAGCTTCCTGAACAGATCCGCGGCGTCGAGCAACCGCCCGCGCCGCGTGTAGAGGTCGGCCAGAGCCTTGTCGGCCTGGAGCTTCTTGGGGTCCTGGTAGTTCGCTGCCTGCTTGTACGCCTCGACGGCGGCGTCGAACTGCTCGATGCGTTCCATGAACGCGCCCTTGCCCAGGAGGATTTCCGAGTTGATGTCCTCGGGCTTGAGCGAGGCGATGTAGTCGTCGTAGACCTTCTTGGCCGTGGGAATGTCCGTCCGATCCGCGCTCCACCTGGCGTCGATCTCGACGATCTCCAGATCGACCTTGTCCTTGCGGATCTGGTCGATCAAGAGGCGTCCCTCGGGCCATCGCTTCATCTCGACGAAGAGGCGGGCAAGGGACATCTGCACGGTCCGGTCGTTGGGGTTGATCTCCAGCTGCTTGCGGCGTTCCTTGAGCGCCAGCTCGCGATTCTCCTGGGAGCCAAAGCGGGACTCGAGCTCGAGCCAGATGTTCATCACGCGCTGGTCGGCGCGGTGGAACTCGATCCTGGAACGAACCTCCTCGCGGGCCTCGCGTCCACGGTCGAGCTGCACAAGCAGCTGCGCCAGGCTCATGAGGCATTCCCTGTCGGTCATGCGCTTGGTCAGCGCGTCGCGCAGAACGCCGATCGCGTCGGCCGGACGCCCCACCTTCACCATCATGCCCGCGAGCAGTCTCGCCGACTCGACGCCGAATGTCGCTTTGTTTCGCACGCCCTCGAGCTCGCGCACGGCGTCGGCGGTCCGGCCCTGCGCGTCGAGCAGCCTGGACCGAAACGTCGCTCCCTCGAGAAGATCCAGGTCCCGCGTGCGGGCCTCCTCGGTCATCTTCTCGGCCAGCTTGAAGTCCTTGTTGGTCAGCGCGAGCATGAACTGAAACTCGATCACCGCCGCGTTGGCGGGATCCAGCGCCACCGCTCGCTTGAGAAACTCCGCCGCCTGGGGCAGCTTGTCGTACTGGATGCTGAGCTGGCACTTGGCGATCAGCTTGTCGAGCTCGCCCTTGTCCGCCTGATCGACTATCGCTATGTCACGCTCGTAGGGGTCGTCGTGCGTCAGGGCGATCTTGAGCATCTTGAGCCGGTCGTTCTGCGGCTCGCGGACGAGGCATGCCTCCACCAGCTTGAGCGCCCCGGCCTTGTCGGACCTCTGCGACATCCGAACCGCCAGGGGCATGACCACGCGTGACTCGGGATACTTCGCCGCCAGATCGCTGAGAACGGCAAATGCTTCGTTCACCTTGCCCTCGAACTCGAGCTTCTCGACCGCGCTGAGCCCGTTGAGAACCGGATCGTCGCCCGTCGGACCCGTCTCGCTCATGCGCCCCTTGATCGCGATCACCATCGGCTTGGCGATCTCGTTGTTAGGATCGACCTTGAGGACCCGCTCGAAGTACAGAAGTGATTCGTCGAGCTTCTTGAGGGGACCGCCGGTGAGCTGTCCGAGCCGGGTGAGCGCCCGGACATGGAACGGCTCCCTCTGCAGGATCAGCTGATACTTTTCGTACGCCACGCCGGGCTGGCCGATCCGGTTGGAGGACTCGGCCAGCAGCCACAGGGCCTGCACGTCGCGGTTGTCGTTGCGCCGGCAGTACTCCAGGAGCCTCTTCTGGGCCTGCCCGAAGTCCTCGCGCGCAAAGCACAGCTGGGCGTCGATGTACAGGAGCTGCGAGTTCTCGGCGTTGACGGCCTCGGCGAGCTTGGTGCGATAGGCGACCGCCTTGTCCATCCATTGCTTCTTTGCGGCGGCGTCGGTCGTCGTCTCCCAGAGCCGGATCGCCGACTGCGCCTGCAGGTACGACGCCAGAGACTTCATCCCGAACTGCTGGTTGCCGCGGAAGCTCAGCGGAGCCGGAGGCAGGTCCATCACAACCTGGAGCTGGTCGATCGCCTCCTGGTTGTCGCCCCGAGCGGCGAGCAGGGCCGCCAAGGCGACCATGGTCCGGGCGTCGTCCTTCCTCACCGCGAGCATCTTTCGGAACTGGGCCTCGGCGAGCTTGAGCCCGTTGCCCGAGCCCAGAATATCGCTCTCGGAGCGCTGGAGCCTTTCCACCATGACCACGTCGAGCTTGGCGGGGTCGACCTTGTCCATCGCCTCGGCCACGCCCTTGATCTTGGTCTCCAGCAGCGCGATCATGTCCTTGGCGCCCTGCTCGCGGTCGCTCTCGACGGGCAGCGCACGGATCTCGACGGTCCGGTCGGCGAGCGTGTAGAGCACGTCGACGATGCGGGGCTCGACGCAGCCGGGGTGGGCGGCGATGAACTCGGCGATCACCTGGCGCGACTTGTCCTTGGACGCCTTGGAAGCCTCGAAGTCCTGCTTCTGCGACTGGCTCAGCGCCGTCTGCTCCCACCAGAGCGAGAGCCCCGTCGCCGACTCCTCGTCGGTCGGATCGGCGACCAGCGCCGCCTCAAGGTCGTCCTTGGCGAGCTGAATCTCCTGCTCCTTCATGTTCACGCCCGAGTCGTAGCTTCGCAGCAGCGCCAGCCCGCGGTACTTCCTCAGGACCTGGTGCTTCTTGTCGCTGGACCCCTCGAAGTAGCTGAGCGATGAGGTCACCATCTCCGCCACGGTGCTGTTGCCGTTGGAGTCGTTGGGCGTGTCGCGCAGCTCGATGTGGATCGGGGCCAGCGCGCTCACGTGCGCCTCGATATCGGTCTTGAGGGCTCGCGCCAGGGCGATCTTCGCGCGGTAGTAGTCCCCGCTGTACTTCGAGCGGTACGCCGTCTCGGTCTCGGGGACGAGGCTCTCCATCGCCTTGAGCCAGTCCCGGATGTACCCGGCGTTGGTCTGCTCCTTGTTCACCGCCTTGGACAGGAACCGGTCGGCGGTGACGTAGTCCCCGCGCTCGAGGGCGGCCCGGCCGTTGGCCGCCAGCCTCGTGCTGTTGTTCAGCAGGAAGAAGTACGCGAGTGCGGCGCCGCCGCCCACCAGCGCGACGAGCCCCGCGACCAGGATCACCACAAACTTCGTGTTCACTTTCGACGCCGCCATCGCCAGCTCCTCATTCACCCGCCACCGATGGTGGCGGGCGTGTGTGACATCCATTCCGCACCGGTTCGCCCGGCTCTGACTCCAACTGCCTCAGCCCCCGTCACCCTGCCTAACCGGGCGCGGGCTTGCGCCTGGGATTGTCCTGGGGATACTCGCCCCGCTGCACGTCGATCCAGTCGGGTACGCACCGCATGAGCTCGGGCAAGGCGTCATCGAGAAGCGACGCCGCCTCCTGCGCGAGCTCCTGCGGGGACACCACCGAGTCGGTCGAGACCTGGATCTTCAGATAGCACGCGTAGTCCGCCGTCAGATCGAAGGCCTTGAGCCGGACCTGCTCGGCGGTGGTCGCGACGGTTCCGTTGGCGATGAAGAAGTACCCCGCGTACATCCGCTTGCCGTCGGGCGAGACGAACTGGGTGATCTGCATCTCGGCCGTCTCGATGTCCCTGGGCATGGTCACCGACGAGCCCGGGCTGTCGCTCCGGTCGGAGAGTCTGGCCTTGCGATATCCAAGCGCCTTGGAGTCGGGATCGCGCGGGTCGAACCACCAGCGCGACTGGTCGAGCGGCAGCTTGATCCGCCAGGGCCCGGCCTCGATGGCGAATCCGCCGCCCACCATGCAGCGCTCGGGCACGTGCGGGACGGTGTCGATCTTGCCCGTGTAGTACGCCGCGTGCAGCTGCAGCAGGTGCGAGGTTGCGCCCCGCTCCCGCCTCACGTACGTGCGCGTGAGATAGTTTGAGGTGCCCAGTGTCTTCTCGACCTCTTCGGACTCGCGATGGTCGGGCCCCACCGCGATCCACCGGGGAAAGACGTCGGGCCCGATCGCCGACAAGAGCCGTCCGTCCTTGGGATAGATCGGAAGCTTGCGCGTGTGGATGTTCATCTTGTCGATCAGAGACGACATCCCCAGCGAGAACGTGGCCAGCACCACCAGCGTCGCCACAAAGGCCCCCGAACGCAGCGCGGACCACCCCGCGCCCAGCCGGATCGGACGCTCGTCCACCGCGGCTTTGGACGGCTTCTTCTCGGGCTCGGTGACCCAGATCCGGTCCAGCGACCACACCGCCGTCATGAAGAGCGCAAGCCCCGGGAGCAGCAGCACCGTTCCGATGAAGATGTGCGCGTCGCCCTGGGCGAGCTTGGGATCCTTGAGCGAGACCAGCCCCAGGACCGCGACCCGCACCACGTTCATCAGCACCGCGACGGGGGTCGCCAGCAGGACCACCGCCACGCGCTGCCACCACCAGCGGCAACTCGTCAGCGCCACGGCCCCGGCGAGGGCGATGAACGCGACCACCATCCGCATGCCCGAGCACGCCTCGGCGATGCCCAGGGGGATTGTCTCACCCTTCTCGCGGATCATCTCGATTCCGTTGCCCGTGAGCACCGCGGTGTATCCGAAGATCGGCCCGAAAATGCTCAGCAGAAACCACCCGCCGTGAGCCGCCACGTTCTGCAGCTTGAACGTGACCTCGAGCATGATCCGCTCGGAGACGGTGACGGCGAAGACCAGGTACATGATGGGAAGGAACGTGTGACGCATCACCCTGGGGCCGCACACCAGCAGCACCATCCCAAAGAGCGTCAGGATCATGGCCGCCCCCTGACCCATGTGGTTGGGGAAGCCCATGAGAAAGAACATGTACGCGGCGACCCCTGCCATCATGGGCACGAGCCCTGGCCAGAAGGTCATGACCTCGGCCCGGCAGATCGCCGGCCACCGCTTGTACACCAGATACCCACTGATGATCGGGATGACGTAGGCGTGACCCCAATCCTGCAAGGCCTCGACGCTGTGGCGGTTCTGGGCCTCAAACCACCGCCAGAAGACCCCGATGAAACCGAGCGCGAGCAGGCCGATCATCGTAAGTCTCGCCGGAGTCAGACATTGCGCAAGCACGGGTCCCTGTGGGGACCGCGACGAAGCGTTCTGAGTCTGGGCGGAAATACTGCTCAAATCGTGGTCTCAAGAGTCCTTGCGGTTATCGGGTCCGGGCGGTCCGGGGCTGGGCATAATACGCCCGAGCGCTTGGTGCGAGTTCGCACCAACCTTCCGGAAGGATCACCATCGGCGAAACGAAGCCATAACACCCGCGCCGCAGCGGCGACAGAACGCCGAGAGGTTATCGGTTCATGCCTCCCGACCGATCACTGACCGAACGTATTCACGGGCGGAGGGCCAAAGACGTCGTTGCCGAAGTTGCGGTCCAGAATGAACCCGAACCCGTAGCTCGAGCGGAAGCCGTTGCGGATCACGGCCAGCGGAGCCGCCCAGAAGTTGGTCCCGACATTGATCCGGTCGTCGGGCTTGAGGTACACGTCCGGCTGCGTTCCCTCGGCAATGGCCCGAAGGTTCATGCTCACGATCGCCTGACGCCCGGGTCCGACGACCCGAACCAGTTCAGCCCGCTCGGGAACCGCCAGGGCGTCGAGGCCGCCCGCGGCGTCCAGCGCCCGCAGGATGGTCATGCGGCCCTCTTCGGGAAGGTTGAAGGAGCCTGGACGGCGCACCTGCCCGCCCACGTAGAAGACGCCGCGACGCGGATCGGGCACGCGGATGACGTCACCGGGATGAACGATGATGTTGACAGTGCTGTCGCCGGCGACCAGGCGATCCATGGGGATACGGATGACGCGCTGGGTCACGACGTCGCCGGGCCTGCGGGAATCGCCGTCGAGACCGACGGGCTCGTTCCCCGGCACGGGCACATTCGACACCTGGGTGCCTGGATTCGGCCGGATCTGCACCCACTTGCCGTTGGTGAACGTCCAGGGTGAGGCGGGCGGGGTGCTCGAAACCGTGGTCGCCTTGTCGTCGCCGAGTTCGGGCAGATCGATGGGCGGCGCTTTGGGCTGGGCCCCGCTCGAATTCGCGGGCTGCGGGCGGCGGGCGGCGGGCATGGCGCTGAGGTTCAGCCCGCTGTTTCCCGCCAGGACCGCGGGGCTTGGAATCTCCGGGATGGGCGAATCGCCGGGTTTTTTGGGGTCCTCGCCCGAGATGGCCTTGATCGCGTCGAGCAGCTCCTGGCCCTTTTTCGCGGGCGCCTCGCCCGGGCCGCTTGCGGCGTTGGGGGTCGCGGCGGCGTCGGAGGGCGGCGTTCCGGTCGGGTTGTCGAGGGCCGAATCGAGCGGGACGATGCGGATCACGTACAGCTCTTTGGCGGTGGTGTCGATGCGCTCGCCGCTGCTGATCGCCTCGAGCACGCGGTAGTCGGGCCTGGGGATGAAGTAGGGACCGGGCTTGGAGATCGCGCCGATCAGGCTGTACCGCTGCTGGCCGTACTCAACCACGTCGATCTCGACGAGCGGGTTTGCGGTGAAGGCCTTGAGTCGATCGTTGAGCAGCTCTCGGATCGCCGGGACGTTGCGCCCGCTGACGAAGAACCGGCCAAGCTGCGGGATATCGACGAGTCCGCGGATGTCGACGGTTCGGTCGTAGATCTCGGGCTTGCCCTGCTCGACCAGGTCCCAGATCTTGAACTGGATTCGGTCGCCGGGTCCAACGCGGTAGTCGGCCGCGCTGGGAATCAGGTCTCCGGCCACGACGGGGCTGTACTCAACCAGTTCTTCGGGCCTGCCCTCGATCGAGCTGATGTACTCGAGCACCGGCACGGCGGTCGGTGTGTACTCCCACCTGCCCAGCACGCTTGGATCAAAGTACGAGTCGACATTGGCGCATCCGCCCATCGCGGCCATCGCAAGCCCGCATGCGGCCAGGAGCGATCTCGACCGGCGCGACGCGCTCGCCGGTGTAGTAGATGTGGAAGTGTCCGGCGTCATGCCCCGAGTAGTCTGGCCCTGAATGAGCACAAGCGTCTCCTTGCTCGGCCCGTTATCGGGCCGCGCAGATGCTAGTCCGTGACCGCCCGCCGCGTCGGCCAAGGGACGGTCGAGACGCGAGGGCGGAGAGATCGGATCGTTCCGTGCCAAAGCCGCCGGTCAACGACCGGACGGGGCATGGACCGATATTCACCCCGCCCGCCTCCAATTGTCGGCCAATTGTGCCGATGGACATTGGATTCTGACCGAGGAACCCGGGGCCAAGGCAAACACGGCCCCCGACCGGGGCCCTTGATACGCCGAGCGTGGAGGCGGGTTCGAGCGGGCAGCGAGATTGTCCGACCAGTGTCGAGGGCGAGTCTTCGAAGCCGCGGAGGCCGGCGTGCGACCTGGGAAGCTCTTGTAACGGGGAGCCACCGGTATACTGGCCTGAGATGCCGTCAAAGCCTCCGAGCTTCCCGCGCCGAATGCTCGACGGGCTGCTGTGCCTCCACCCGCCGTGGTGGGGACGGGCGCCGGTGCTTCTGGGAGCGGGCGTGGCGTGGTTCTTTCTCTTTACCGCGTCGACAGGAATCCTTGGACTGCCCACCTATGTGATTTCAACGGCTTTCGCGCAATCGCCCGACGGTTCGTGGCGGATCGCCACTGGCCCGACGCCCGGCACGACGACAGGCGCGCCCGCGGAAAGGCGGGCGCTGTGGATCGTTCCGGTTCAACAAGAGCGGGCACTGTTCTGGACGCGCTACGAGTTCGCGTACACAACCAGGCCAAGGCTGCTAGACAGTGCGACACAGGAGTGGATCCCGTTTGCTCCAACGATTGCCGAGGCCGCCGGTGCCTGGATCGACCATGACAACGGGAGCATGGGGGTGTGGCCGGGCGGTCATTCCAACCTTTCAGAGCCCAAGGCCGCGGGTGAGATCGTGCAAGCCATGGCGGCGGGGCAGAAGGAAGTGGTGCACCACCGGTGGATGTACAACCTGGGCCAGACGACGCCTTGGGTGCCCTTTGTGCTGTTGCTGCTCTCGTTTCTGCTCGCGGTGGCGAGGGTGCCAAGAGGAATGGTTGTCCGCAAGGACCTTGGGTCGATCAACGCCGGGCGTTGCTCACGCTGCGGGTACGAGCTCAGGGGTCTCGCGCCTGGCGCGCCATGCCCTGAGTGCGGCAGTGACCCAGAAGCCATCCGACGCGAGTGCCTCGCAGCGCTGGGAGAGTCCGACCCCATGGCGCGATGATCCTGCCGGCTTTGGGCCATGGCACCAGCATCACAGAGACCAATTTGGACGTCTTTCGCTCTGGGAGTCGCCGGAAGGATTCGGCCCGATCAACCCACGTCCGTCCCGCGACTCGCTCGCTGGCGCTCGCGGCTCTGTTGGTCTGTTCCTACCATTCCGCCAGATGGACACGCCCGCCCCCACCACTCCAAATACCCCCGCCGACCCCTCCCGTCGCACCCTCACCCGCCACCCGCGACCCCTGGGAGGCGATCCGCTGCGGACGATGGAGCCGCCGGTGCTCAGCCTTTCGTCGATGGTCCTCAACAACCGCGAGGGGCCGCAGCAGCTTTCGACCAAGCGCAAGCCGGATTGGCTGCGGGCCAGGGTCCCCGGGGGCGAAGGGTATCTGCGGCTCAAGGGGATCATGGACAGCCACAAGCTGCACACAGTCTGCGAGGAGGCCGGGTGCCCCAACATGGGCGAGTGCTGGTCGCGGGGGGTCGCCACCATCATGATTCTGGGCGACACGTGCACGCGCTCGTGCGGCTTCTGCAACGTCAAGACGGGGCGCCCCGCGAGTGTCGACAAGGATGAGCCCAGGCGCGTGGCCGAGAGCCTGGCGCTCATGGGGCTCAAGCACGTGGTGATCACGAGCGTGAACCGCGACGAGCTCTCCGATGGCGGGGCTGGAATCTGGGCCGAGACGATCATCAGAACGCGCGAGGCGTGCCCGAAGATGAGCATCGAGGTGCTCATCCCGGACTTTGAGGGCAACTGGCCCGCGCTGCAGATGGTGATCGACGCCAAGCCACACATCATCAACCACAACCTCGAGACCGTGCGCCGCATGTACCCGGCCGTTCGCCCAAGCGCCAAGTTCGACCGCTCGGTCGAGCTCCTCCGCCGCGTGAAGGAGCAGGGGTGCGTCGCCAAGACGGGCATCATGGTGGGCATCGGCGAGCGCGACGAGGAAGTGCTGGCGATGATGAGCGAGGTGCAGGCGGGAACGGGCGTGAAGAGACAGAGAGACGAAGAGACGGAGAGACGGAGTGGAGACGCATCGAATGGCCTCCCCACTTCGTCTCTTATGAACTTCGTCTCTCCGTCTCTCGAGTCCTGCGACATTCTCACCATCGGGCAGTACCTGCAGCCCACGCGCAACCATCTGCCGATCGATCGCTGGGTCACGCCGGCTCAGTTCGGGATCTTCCGCGAGGAGGGCCTGGCCCGCGGGTTCAAGGTGGTCGAGAGCGGGGCTTTGGTGCGGTCGAGCTACCACGCCGACCATCAGGCCGACTCGCTCAGCTCGATCACCGACGATCGCGAGCGCACGGGCCGCGCGACGATGGACGGGTTGCTGGGGCGATAGCGCGGGCCACCCGCACGCCGGGCGATCGGGTACCCTGTGGCACGATGGCCCAGGACACTCAACAGGCGCCCGCAATCCCACAACGAACGCGATCGAGCGCCCGTCCGGCGTTCGACCGCGACTCCGCGGCCATCTTGGTCGGTGTGTTCTTCACGTTCGCGCCCATCGGCCTCTTGATGCAGATGGTGCCCGACCGCCCCGGGAATCTGCTCGCGGCGACGATGTCCGCCGTCATCTCGGGATCGATCTCCGTCGCCTGGGCCGCCACGTTCATCACGCGCCGCTTCTGGATGCTGGCGCTGATCATCCCCTTGCAGCTCATCGTCCCGACGCTCGCCTTCGGCATTTCTTCTCGCATGGGCTGGCTCGGGGCCAGCGAGACGCTCTCGTCGCTTGGAATCCGCCTGACCTACGGGTTCACGACCATCGTGTCGATGGTCGTTGGCTATGTGCTCATGATCCGCTTTGTTCGCAGGCTCGAACGCCAGGGTGAGCGCGACCGCACCGAGCTTGAGATGGCCGAGCAGATCCACCGCGCGCTGGTGCCGCCCATCGACATTCGCGAGCCGGGGATCGAGGTCCACGGGCGCTCCAAGGCGTCGAGTTCCATGGGCGGTGACCTCATCGACGCCATCCCAAGGACCGGCGGGCTTGATGTGTACGTCGTCGATGTCTCCGGGCACGGCGTGAAGGCGGGCGTGGTGATGGGGATGGTCAAGGCCGCCATCCGCACCAGGCTCCAGTCCGCCGGCTCGCCCCGCGAGGTGGCGCAGGATCTCTCACGTGTGCTGGCCGACACCATCGAGCCGGGCATGTTCGCGACGTTCATCGGGATCCAGATCAAGGGGCTCGTGGCCGAGCTTTCGCTGGCCGGGCACCCGCCCGTGCTGCGCAGCCCCGCGGGCGGCGGCCCCGTCGAGGAACTGCCCAACGAGCACCTTCCTCTGGCGATCGATCCCGACGAACAGATCATCTCGCGACGCGTCGACCTGGCCGTGGGCGACCTGCTCGTGCTCTACACCGACGGCCTCACCGAGGTCATGGACCCCTCGGGCCGGCTCCTGGGCATCGCGGGATTCAAGGCGTTGGTCGCCTCGCAACACGGAAAGTCGCTCGAGGAGATCTCGCGCTCGATCTTCGAGGCGGCCGACCGGTTCGGTCCGCGCGAGGACGATCAGAGCCTTGTGCTCATCCGGATCGGCTCGGCGTTGCTCGATCCCAAGGCGGGTCTCAGGCCTGGGGCGTGAAGGTCGCGCCGTCGCAGACGTCGCACGACACGAACGCGCCGTCCTCGAATTGATCGGCGCGCTGGCGCGCATCGGTCAGTTTCAGCACGATCGGCACGCCCGCGTTGACCGTGATCGTGTTGGCCGACGCGTCGCGCCCGACCACGGTTCCCTGCACCCGCCTGGGACGTCCCGCGACGGGCTCGAGAAACCGTCCGCCGGACTTGACGATGTCCACACGCCGGGCGTCGGCCCGGACCACACCGACGATCCGCTTGCCCACGGGCGTCGTGACCGGCCCGCCGGGCAGAAGGTGGATCTGGTAGCTCGTGTTGAGAATCTCAAGCACGATGTGGGCAGGCTTGGTCGCGGTGGCCGCCACGTTCTGCGCGAGCACGCCGCGCGTGAGGTACGGGGCGAGCCTGGTGGTTGGAGCGGGTGAGATCATGGCCAAGTGTAGAGCGGAGACACGGGAAAGGTGAGAAGGCGTGGTGCTACTTGGACGCGGGGAGCAGACGGATGACCTTGTTGGGGCTGTTGAGCACCACGTACACGGATCCATCGGGGCCGGTGGCGACATCGCGCACGCGTCCCATGCCGTGGACGATCTCCTCGTGCTCGACGACCGCGCCGTCCTTCACACGCAGTCGCTCGACGATCTGACCCGCGAGCCCGCCGGCCATGAGGTCACCCTTCCAGTTGGGGAAGACCTCTCCGGCCGGTCCGGGCTTGACGACATCGAGCCCGCACGCCGCTATGGAGGGGAGCCAGCGCAGGGCGGGCATCGTGAGTTCGGGCTCGCCGGCCTTGGGCTTTTGCCAGGGAGTCTGGAACGGCGCACCGCTGTAGTTGATCCCAAAGCAGATCGTCGGCCACCCGTAGTTGGCCGCACGCTTCACCTCGTTGAGCTCATCCCCGCCGCGTGGCGCGTGTTCGGTGTCCCACAGGCGTCCCTGCAGATCGAACACGAGTCCCTGCGGGTTGCGGTGCCCATGGCTCCAGACCGACTCGTACGCCTTGGCCTTGCCCACGAACGGGTTGTCCTTGGGAATCGTGCCGTCGTCACGCACCCGGTACACCTTGCCGTTGGGGCGGGTCACGTCCTGGGCGAACTGCTGAGCCCCGCGCTCGCCGATGCTGAAGAACAGCATCCCCGAGTCCTTGGGGTCGAAGACGATGCGGCTGCCAAAGTGATGGTCGGCACCGGAGTAATGCTCGGGCCGGGCCTGGAAGATCGTCTGCTGATCGACGAAGCTGACCTTGCCCCCTGCTTCCTTCAATCTTCCGCGGACAACCTTGGTCATGCCAGCACCCTTGGCGTCGGTGTCGGAGAACGCGAGGTAGATCCAGCCATTGCCCGGCTTGGCGTAGTCGGGATGCACCGTGACCTCCATCATGCCCCCCTGCCCGCGGTTGCGAACCTCGGGCGTGCCCTCGATCGGTTCGCCCAGCTTCCCACCGGGCTTGCCGGTTGTGTGGATGCGCACTGGGCCGGGGCGATCGGTCACGAGCATGCGCCCGTCGGGCAGGAAATCGACCGCCCAGGGAACCTCCAGGCCCTTGTCGACGACCGTCTCGATCCGGAAGTCCTGGTGCTTGGACGTGTAAACGCCCTTGACCGCCTTGGGCGAGCCCACACGGGCGCGATGCTCGCGCGCCTGCAACTCGCGGATATACACCACAAGCCCCCACACCTGCTCGTCCTTGAGCGTCTGGCCGAACGCGTCCATGCCCTTGTCGGCCAGCCCGCCCTTGATCGCGTCGAAGAATGGCCTGTCGTGCTTGGCGTCAAAGAGCTCGTCGGTCAGCAGCGTTCGCGTGCCCGCACCGCCGCCCTGCCCCCTTTCGCCGTGGCAATTGATGCAGTTGGTCGTCCAGAGTTGCTCGACGCCCTGTGCCAGCGCCAGATTGAAGGGCGCCGTAAGAGCGGACAGACCCACACTGAGATTCCGCAAACGCATCATGGGCGATTCCTCGTGGTTTGAGCCCGGATCGTAACCAGCGTCTCACCCGCCCGCCGCCTTGGCCGGATAGCCCATTGCCCGCAGCGCCTCGATCACCGCCTCGCGATGATCGCCCTGCAACTCGAATCCGTCCGCCAGAACCGTCCCGCCCGCGCCATGGCGCGCTTTGAACCCTTTGAGGAGCGCCGAAAGGTCGGTCGACCCCGGATCCAGCCCCCCCACCACCGTGACCACTTTGCCCCGGCGCCGCTCCCGGCGAACGCGGGCCGGCTGGTCTTTGGGCGGCACCTGGGGCGGACTCTCCTTGGTCGCAGGCGTGCAGCGGCAGTCGGCCAGCGGCTTGTTGCACCGCTCGCAGGTCACCGGGCGCTCCAGGGATGTGCCGGAGAAGAGGCCGCTCATGGACCATGAGGATATGGAACGACGGGTCTCACCCGCGTCAACACGCGGATCTGTGGTACGCTGCGGACATGGACGCGAAGGTTCTGGCCGCGGGAATGCGCACGATCCACAACACATTGAACATGGCCAGCCCTCGCATCGCCGAGCGGTTGACGATCGGCCCGTTCGACCTCACGATCAATCCGGCGGGGCGAGAGGAGTTTCCCGCTCACAACCGCAATCGCGCAACCGCCCTGGTCGGCGAGCCGCCGGCACTCGACGAGATCGAACGCACCATCTCGGCCTTCCGCTCGCGGGGGATCGACCGCTTTTTCCTCTGGCTCGCCACGGGAATGGACACGCCCCAGGTTCTCTCATCGATGGAACGCTGCGCGCTGAAGCAGTGGCCTTTCGTGCGGTACGTGGCCCTGGCACGCCCCGCCGGCAATCCGGCGCCCGCCGACTCGACGCTCGAGGTCGTGCGGCTCGTGCCCGAGCAGTCGGTCGTGAAGGAGGCGGATGTTGCCGCGGTCTACGGGAACGACATGGCCGCCAGGGGCTTCTTTGCGACGCTGGGTCTCGAGGGCTGCTGGCACTTTGTGGCGATGGACCAGGGCGTCGTGGCGGCCGCCTCACTGCTGCTCACGAGCGGACCCATCGGCTATCTCGGGTGGTCCACCACGCGTGAGGGGTATCGTCGCAAGGGCGGACAGGCGGCCCTCATCGAGACCCGCCTGCGCCTGGCCGCCGAGCTTGGGTGCACGGTGTGCGTGTCGGAGACCAACACGGCCGTGGAGGGTTCGCTTCGAAATCTGTTGCGGGCCGGGTTCAAGCCGGCGTACGAGTATCGGGTCTTTGGGCCTTGAGGGCCGCGTGAGCACCTTGCCGATGTGCTTTTTTTGGTTGCATGGGCATCCTGCCCATGTGCCTTTCCTGAGCATTCAATGTCGACTGAGCGTCGAAGTCACGGGCAGGTTGTCCGTGCCACGATTCAGCGAGCCCACGAGTGGATGTGCACATCGACGCTGGAGGCGACGCATCCGGCCGAGGCGAGCGCGGCGATCGTGGCGTCGAGCGTGTCGGGCTCGCTCTTGGAGTCCTGATACTCCATCAGGCAGATCGCGATGTCGCGGGCCGTGTCGTCGGACGCGGGCAGCAGCTCGGCGGGGCCCGACAGGCCGACCACCACCACGCGTGCGGGGTCCTTCACGCACGTCCTGTCCATCGACGCGCAGATCATCTCGTCCTTGGTGACACCGGACAATTCCTGTTCGTCCTCGAGCGTGGGGACCCATCGCTGCACGCACCAGCAGTCCGCGCACGTCGCGCCGCGCCCATCGTCCCCGCGATAGAGCGCGATGAGCATCGTCTGACGATTCGACGCCGGAGTGCCCGCGTCGACCCCGCCCAGGGGCGATACGGGCGCGGTGCCAATTGCAAAGCGGTGAGGGTCGGGAGCCGGTGAGGTCGAACCCGTGGGCCTGAGTCCGAAAAAGGTCCAGGCGGTGATCGTCAGGGCCAGGCACGCGGCACTCGCCAGAGACATCCAGATCACGCGGCGTGCGCCATCCTTGCCGGAGCGCGCCACCCGATGGGCCGGCCGATCCGAGTCGCGCGGCGCCACCCTTGCCGCGTGGCGAATCGCGCCCGGAGCGTTGACATCGCGGTCGAGCTCCTCGGCCTCGCGTGCCATGTTCAGCAGAGATGTCAGCTTGCGTTCATCCATGGACGTCTCGATCCGTTCCGCGGGCGGTGCGACCGGGCACCGCCCCCCGAAAGTGCTCCATCGGTTCTACATCCCTTGTCCACCCGGCGCTCGGTCGTTCTCATCGGCAAAGCCGCGCCCTTGAAGGAAGGCCCGCACGCGATCCAGGGCCGTTTTTTTTCGGGCGTGTGCGGTGCTTGGGGACACTTTCTGGTCCATCGCCAGTTCGCGATCGGTTCGGCCCTGGGCGAGGGCACGCAGCGTTTCACGATCCTGGGGCGAGATTGTGCCCTCGCCGACCTCGCCCGACAGCACGCGGCGCAGCTCGTCGAGGATCGCCGCCAGGTCCGCAGCCGTCCCCGGATCCTCGCTCGCTTCTCCGGGGGCCTGGATCGCGTGGTACTTCTCGTCGAGTTGAGCCCGGTCCTTGCGCTCGCCGAGAAAGCGGACCCAGATCAGGCTTGAAGCCGCGTAAAGAAACGTGGTAAGCCTGGACTTGGCGGGGTCGTATTTCCCCTTCACAACCGAGTCCCACAGCAGGATCCAGGTCCGCTGCACGAGCTCGTCGGCCAGCTCGCCGGTTCCGGGAACCGCGGCGCCCTGGGTCCCTGAAAGCCTGCGTTCAAAGTGTCGCCGGAGCCCGGGAGTCAGCCTGGTGTGCAGCTCGTGCATCGCGGCCTCATCGCCCGCAAGCCACCGACGCGACAGCTCGTCGAGCGTTTGGGGGGCGCGATCGTGCTTTGAAGAGTGGTCGGGATCGGTCATGAATGGAACCGGTGCGTTCTCCCGACTCGAGCCCCGGATCAATCATCGGGGGATGGGCGCGCCCAGAGCGTAACGCCGCACGCGCCGATCCGCAACCCGCGCGATGGGCCTTATCATCCGCGTCGATCGAGCGCCGACGACAACGACCAGTTCGATGCGAAGGAGCAGAGCGATGCGACGCGGCGATCAACCACGAGTCGAGCTCCCCGAGGGGCAGAGCTTCACCAAGGCCGAGCTGCTCGAGGCCGGCGACATCTCCGCCAAGACCTTCGATCTCATCCGCAAGGCCGCCAGGGTCAGGGGTCCCGGACACGGCGGGCTCAACTGGGTCTTCTCGCTCTCGGACGTCCAGGCGATCATCCATCGCGCCGAGGGAGGCACCTTCACCGAACGCGGCGCGCCCGCGGCGGCACTGTGGCGTGCGATGCTCGCCGAGCGAGGCCTCAAGCCGGTGGGCGACGCTCTTGATCACTCGCCGGGAGCCTCGGGCGCCCGGCGTCGACGTCCGGGTCCCTCGCGGTGAGCCGCGCTGGGTTATCGCTCCCCGAGCCCAAGGCGACCTGAGCTCCGTTCGGGGGGGCTGAAACTGATGCGACAGTTTCCGTCCATCCGATTCGGTGGTTCCCTGTTCTCGTGCCCGGGGCCATACCGTATGGATGGCGAAAATGAGCCCGGATTTGTGCTTTGAAGGGCTTATCGGGTGCAATAGACGCCGCTGCGGGGCGTTTTTCCCTGCTGGTCGTCGGGTTTACCCATCCATGGAGTTTCCGCAATGAAGAAGTTGAACGTGCTGCTCGTTTGTGTCGCTCTCGGCTCATTTGGACTGAACGCCTACGCCCAGGACGCCGGAAAGCCCGCGGCCCCGGCCGACGGCCAGCCCGGTCAGCCCGGCGGTCGTGGCGGTCGTGGCGTCGGCGGCGGAGCGGCTCTCACCGGCGAGAAGGCCACCGCGGCGTGGACCGCACAGGCCACGGGCGTCGCCAAACACCTCAACCTCAACGAAGCCCAGACCAAAGAACTCGTCAAGGCCTACACCGAGGCCCGCGAGAGCTACAACACCGCGTCCACCAAGGCCCGTGAAGAGGCCATGAAGAAGATGCAGGAAGAGCGAGCCAAGAACAAGGACGATGCCGCTCCCGACGCGGGCGGCGGACGTGGAAACCGCGGCGGCGGCGCTGAGATGGCCAAGGCCATGGAAGAACTCAACAAGGCCGAGCGCGCGAAGTTCGAGAAGGCCATCCCCTCGATCTCCGGCGACCAGCGGACCAAGATCATGGCCTCGCTCGGCACCCTCAATAACCGCCAGTGGGACACGATGACCGACAACCTTCTGGGCCTGAAGCTCGAGGCCGCCAAGCAGCAGACCGCTGCCGACGCGATCGAAGAGTTCGTGATCACCCAGGCCAAGCTCCGTCCGGCGGGCGGCCCCGCCGCCCCCGGCGAGGTCGATCAGGCGGCCCGCGACAAGATGCGCACCGAGATGGAGGCCGCTCGCAAGAAGCTCACCGACACCCTCAAGACGGTCATGACCGAAGAACAGGCCAAGAAGTTCGAAGGTGGCCAGGGTGGCGGGCGCGGCGGCGCGGGCGGTCCTGGTGGCCCCCCGCCGGCTGACGGCACCGCACCGGCGACCCCGCGTCGTCGTCCCGGCGGTGGTGCTGGAGGCGGAGGCGGAGGCGGGTTCTAAGCTCTCGCTCTGACCGATCCAAGGCCAGAACGGCCCGGTAACTCAAGTCCTGATAACAGACCGGAGATCGAATCCCTTTCGAGGGGTGCGATCTCCGGTCTTCTCTTTGGTCCGCATCGGCGCCCAAAGCATGCATGTCGTTTCGATTCGGGCGACTTTGCGGGCGCAATCGCATCGCCTTGCGTGACTCCCGGCACTTTTATGCGTTCACAACCCTGGTTTGGCGTATCTATTCATGCTGGCGGGCAACAGGGAGGTTGTGTGAAAAAGGGGCGCAAGAGACGTGTGTTGTTGGGGGTCCTCCTGCTCATCGCGGGGCTGGCCGTTCCGGGCGATCTTCGCTCGGTGAAGGTCTCCGCGGCGCGACTCGCGCTCGCGAAGCCGAACCACTGGTTCGTTCCCGCGTCTCTTGGATCCGGCGAGTCCCTTGCGCCCAAGCGCATGGTGGTGCGCGAGACGCCCACTCCTAAGACTGAGTCCGCTTCCATCGTCGCGGCTCCCGCGCCGCGCAAGGCCGTTGAGGCTCCCAATTTCGGCGCGGTTGAGACCGCGTCCGCCGGGTGGTGGGATCCCTTTGCATTCGCGGGCGTGGGCGACGAAGAGCTCGGGGAAGAATTCGATACCAGCGCGGCAAACGACTACTCATCCGAGGTGTCCATGTCCTCCGGCGGCGCGAGCGCCCCCAGATTCGCCACGGGTGCGGGATCGAGTGGCGGCTCGTCGGGACGGGCGGTCGGTGGCGGAGGGGGCGGCGGCGCACCCGGCACCACGACTGGGACGGGCGAAACGACTTCGGGCGGCGGCGGGGGCGGCTCGGGCGATCAGGGTGATCAGGGTGATGCGGTCGATCCGTGCGCGGCGCCGGGATTCTCCAACGCTTCTGAGACTCTCGTAACGTTTGGCGGCGAACAGTCGCCCGTCAATATCCGCACGATGACCAATGAGGGCACGATCGAGCTTGCCGCGGGAGCCAGTGTGAACATCACACAGTTCTGCGCGTCGCCCGCGTGGGCTGTGCACAACGCGGAGACGGGCGTGATCACGCTCGCATCGGCGGCCATCGCGAGCGTCGCGGGCAACATCGAGAACCTCGGCACGCTTTCTCTCGCCGGCGACGACTCGCTGCTCGTGGTTGCTCCCGGGGGAGCGGGCGGCGAGCAGCACACTTTGACCAACGAGTCCTGCGCGCTCATCCGGCTTGCGTCGCCCATGGGCCGCTCGACGCTCCGGTGCGTTGGGGTCGACCTGGTCAATCGCGGGGCGATCTCGGGGAACGGGACCATTGTGTTCCAGGGCGAGTCCTCGTTCGACGATCAGAACGACAGCGATTGCCACACGCACGACCTGCGGGGCATGCGCCTGCGGTTCGATCAGGCCGAGAGGAACGACCACTCTCCGGCGACGCTGGAGATCGGGTGCAAGGACGTTGGAAACTCGCGGCAGGGGCTCGAGTCGGTCTTCTCCCCGGGCACGCTCGAGGTCGTGAACAGCACGCTGACGCTGGTCAGCGCCCGGGGCAACGACTCCTCGCCGGCCGACGAGGTGCTCTACGTTCGCACGCTCACGGTGGCGGGAAGCGTCCTGGACCTCAACGGGCGCACCGTCTACTACAAGGTCCAGGGGCTGGGCGGCATCGATCTCCAGAGCGTCGTGCTCAACGGCGGAAAGCTCATCAAGATCGCGTCGTGCCCAGCCGATTTCAACGGCGACGACCTTGTCAACCTCTTCGACTATCTCGAGTTCGTGGATGCCTTCCAGCTGGGGCTCCCCAGCGCGGACTTCGATCAGGATGGGGCGGTTGACTTCTTCGACTACGACGCGTTCGTGGTCGCTCTTGAAACGCCCTGCTGAGGCCGACAGACACCGGCCGAACCTCGTATACTCGTCGCGTGGCAGAGAAGTCCTCGTATCTGGCGATCCAGGAAGCGGCCGAGCGAACGCGCCTCGTGCTGCTGCGGTTCGTGCGCGTCGGGTTTTTTGTTCTGTTCTCGACGATCACGCTTTTGAACATCCTGGGATACGACCCCAAGAACGTGGAGGGCGGGGCTCGCACGCGGGCATTCCTCTGGCCCGTCACTCTGGGTGTCTCTCTGGGGCTTGCGGCGATCGTCGTGGGCGTCGATGTTTTCACACCTCGCAAGAAGATCTCGACGCTGTTCAGCATTTTTCTGGGGCTTCTGGGCGCCATGCTGGCAACTTTGGCTGTCGGAGCGGTGATCGATCTGATCTGGAAGTCATGGGACATCCAGGACCTTGGCCTGGCCGCGATGCTCAAGGTGCTCATCGGGATGGCGCTGGCCTATCTGGTCATCACGACGGTGCTGCAGACGCAGGACGACTTTCGACTGGTCATTCCGTACGTCGAGTTTGCCAAGCAGGTCAGGGGCCCTCGCCCGCTGATCCTCGACACATCCGCGCTCATCGACGGGCGATTCCTCGATCTCGCCTCGACGGGGCTTGTCACGTCGACGGTCGTGATCCCCAGCTTCGTCGTTGAGGAGCTGCACGATCTGGGCGACAGCAGCGACAAGCTCAAGCGCGCCCGAGGGCGCCGCGGGCTCCTGATGATCGAAAAACTGCAGGCCACCACCGCGGTGGACGTCTCGATCGAGAATCTCAACGTGCCCCGCGTCGCGACCGATCAGATGCTGCTCGAGCTCGCCAAGAGCATGCCGGGAGTGATCGTCACAACCGACAGCGGCCTGGCGCGTGTCGCCGAGATCCAGCACGTCGAGGCCCTGAACATCAACGACGTCGCCTCCGCGCTGCGGCCGGCGTTCCTCCCTGGCCAGTCGCTGCGGATCCAGCTCTCACGCGCGGGCGAGCATCCTGGCCAGGCGGTGGGCTACCTCGACGACGGCACCATGGTTGTCGTTGACGAAGCCGAGAGCAGCGTCGGGCAGGAGCTCGATGTGACGGTCACGTCGGCGATCCAAACCAACTCGGGGCGCATGGTCTTTGCAAAGGCTCCGCCGCAGAGCGGCGCCGAGGCGCCCGCCGGCACGCCCACCGAACCGCCGCAGGCACCCGGCAGCCCCGCCGAGACCATCGATGCGCCTGCCCAGCCGACGTCGGTTGTGGCCGCCCCGGGCGCGACCGCCGACTCGACATCCGCGCAGGCGCCGGCGTCGGGCGTGCCCCGCACTCCGTTTCCGATCAAGCCGCCGCGCTCGATTCGCGACGGCTCACCCCGCAATCCCCGGCGCTAGGCGTTGTGATCGTGGCTCAGGGGAGAGGTTCGACCGCTTCGGCAGGAATCGGTTGCTCGGCGATGCTCGTCGTGCCCGAGCCGGAGCCCACGGAGGGACGCGGCAGGTCTTCGAACCACACCGAGTAGGTCGGCGTGATCCGCGCCGCCCGATTGAATCCGGGCTGATACGTGATCAACGAGGCGTGCCCGTCGTAGAAGAGCGTGGGCGAGGCGTTGGTGACGCCGTGATTCCCAGGTGCAGAGAACGGGGCGGAGTGGTTCAGGATCATCGCGGCCCACTCGTCGTTGTAGATCACAAATCGAGCGGGGTCGACGCCCTGACCTACGGCCAGTCTGCGGGTGCCCTCGTTGAACCTTGCGGTGAAGTTGGAGATGCGGCTTTGGAGCTGGTCGTCCCAGCTCATGTTCATGTGATAACTGGTGCCGATGTCGTCGTAGCACGAGAGGGGGGGACGCCCGCCACTGGCGGGATTGGCGTTGGGCCAGTTCTGTTGGTGCCCGACGAGATCCGCCGGGTCCTGATACACCTTGGCCTGCTCGTTGAGGCGAGCCGGGCTGTTGGCCGGAAGTCGCTGGGGAGGGGGCGGGGCCGTGTACGTGAAGCCGGGGTAGACGTACCGATTGAGCGGGCGATCGGCCGCCTCAACGTCGAAGATGCCATTGATTCTTGTGAACCAGAACGCGTTGCAGTTCTTTCCGCCGAAGGTCCAGGTGGCCCAGCCCGACAACTGTTGACCCGCCACCGGCACGCCCCGCGGACTTGGGCCGATTCCAACGAACGGCAGGTAGTCGTGGTTGTCATGGCGGTACTGGGCGTTCGCAACACCGAGTGCCCGCAGATTGGCGAGCGACTGGGCCAGCTTCTCGGCCCGCCCAGTCGGCTCGGCCATGACAACCGAGACCGCCGTGAGCACCACGATCGCGGCAACAGCCACGACCAAGTCAAGCATTGTCCATCCTCGACGAACCATATTCTCAACTCCTGAAGCCACCAACACAATGGGAATTCGGGGTACAGGATACCAAAGCCCCCGTTCCGGTCAATACAAATCCGAGGTGCGGCAGGCGCCCGCCGGGCACGGCGCTTGGGGCGTAGGGTTCTGGTATGGTTGAAATCGCCGTCCGATACAGTGGGAACAAGAAGTGTGACCTCAAGCACCCTGAGGGGGCAATCCTCCGCACCGATGCGCCCAAGGACATCGGGGGAGACGCCTCGGCCTTCAGCCCGACCGATCTGGTGGCGGCCGGGCTCGCGTCGTGCATCCTCACGACCATCGCGATGTGGGCCGAGCGACAAGGGCTGGACGTCACTGGCGCTACCGCGAAGGTCGAGAAGCACATGACGACCCCCCCGGCCCCTCGCCGCATCGGGCGACTGCCGGTGGTGGTGCAGATCCCGGCGACGATGCCCGCGGAGTTCCGCGAGCGGCTCGAACGCGTCGGAGACCTGTGCCCCGTGCACGTGAGCTTGCTCGCGGAGATCGACTCGCCGATCACGTACGTCTACGCGTGAACCTGCCTCGAGCGCGCATGCACCAATGAAACAGCCCGGCGACCGGGCCGGGCTTGTGTCGAGTTTGCGTGTGCTCCGAGTCGATCAGTTGCGGTGCCGGCGCATTGCGAGCATCGCGCCGAGAGTGACAAGGCCGATGGTGCCGGGGGTGGGAACCAGGGTTCCGGAGAACGAGCCCTCGGACGTCCAGGGGTTCCAATAGCCGTTGTTGTCCAGGCCGCCGACGTTCGACCCGCTGGCCTCGCGCATGTTGGTGAGGGTGAACGCGAAATCGGTCATCACCGGGTTTCCCAAGGTGAGCAGGCCACCGACGAATGGAAAGCTGCTCGCGAGATGGTTGGCCTGAATCGTCGCGGAGGTGCCCAGAGTGGCTGTCGAGTCGGAGAGGCTCGTCAGCACGATGTCGAAGGCCGCCACACTGAGCAGGGCCGAGCCGAAGGCATCGCGGAAGTCGAAGTGGCCGTGGCCGACGTAGGTGTGAAGAGTCGCCCCGCCGGCGACGGCAACTGCCGAATACGAATGGAAGTCAAACTGCATTTGCAGATTCGAGGTGTACGAGACCGCCGTGCCCGGGCCATTGTCGTCGGCGTCATAGAGCAGGGTGACGCCGATGCCAACGCCGGCGTTGCCGTCCATGATGTTGCGCCCGTAGCTGTCGGAGCGGAACGTCGGTCGATCCGGATTGGAGTCCGAGGCGAAGCTGACAAAGGCGCCCATCGAAGAGCCCGCGGCGCCCGCGGCGAGCACCATGGCAAGGCGTGTTGCGATCATGTGAATCTCCCGATCCAGTGGACAGCCGACAAGAACAGCGACGCTCTCGCGAGCGTCGCGCTCCTCCGGTTGGAAGATGCCCCCGATAACCAGGATTGCCAGTCCAATCCGGCGAATGGTCGATAATTTCGGCTAATGTTCTTCGGAGCTGGCCAAAAAAGCGGCCCGCTCGCGGGGCGAACGGGCCGGGGGGGCATTTTGATGGAACCGAAATCTCGCGGGGCGCTTACCGGCGACGACGTCCAAAGCCCAGCACGCCGACGGCGAGAGCCGCCAAGGAGGCCGGAGCGGGGACAATGTTCATGCCGACCACGAGCTTGTAGTCGAAGGTGGTCTGGTTCTGGAAGGCCGTGACGCGGAAGAAGAAGGTGCCGCCGGTCGCGGTGTTGAAGCTGAGCGAGCTGAAGTTGTTGATGCCGCTGTCGTCGTCGAAGGCGACGAGGTTTCCGGCCGAGTCAAAGAGTTCGAGGAAGCTGTCGGCGGGCGGGTTGCTGTCGGGGCGGCCGTACGTCGAGGCAACGATCTGCGAGGGCCCGCTCACCGAGAACTGAAACCAGTCCTCGTCGCGCAGCTCGCCGATCCCGCCATCGACGATGAACGAATCACCCGGGGGGTTGTAATTGCCGCAGAAATCGGCGGTGATCAGGGAGTTGTTGGGCTCTGATTCGAGGATGATCCCCGCCTGAGCCGCCCCGGCCAGTCCCGCGACTCCGCACGCCACGATCGAGTGATTCAACATAAAGCTCTCCTCCGCCCGGTGTCACGATCCACGCAGTGGATCGCGAGGCCAGAACACAGCGATCCCCCCTCTCACAAAGGGACCGCGGGCGCACGCCGGACTGCTCGGAATGTGCCACACGATTGGAGACTTGCCAGCGGAATTCGGATATTCGCGTGAGATCGCGTAAGTAGTACACGCCGCGCAGCTTGCCCATCCCCCCAGAACTGTTTCGGGGCCTCGAGCCACTGGGCGCGTGAGTGATCGGGCTGGCGGAGTCTGGAGGGCCCGAAACATCGTGTCGCATCGTCCGGTCCGTGTGCGCCCGGTCCGAGAGTCCGTATCTCGGGCGTTTGAACGCCCGCGCCTGGGCTCTGGGTGATCCTGGTGGTATCTGTAGATGGTGCCGCGTCTTGGAGGGCGTGGACATCCAACCTGAGGAGAGAACGATGAAGACTGCAGGACTTGCCTTGATCGCCGCTGCCGGAATGGCCGCCTCGGCGAACGCGACCTTTTTCAGCTTCGCGTCCGATACAGCTGACCGCCAGTGGACGTTCACCGGGGCGGGCAACCAGGTCCGCCAGGGCGACGCCGCCGGCGTGAACATCGACCTGATCGTCAACAATGACAACGGCGGGATGGACGCGGTGTACCACACCAAGTTCATGGCCGACTGGACGCTCGCGTACGAGAAGTCGTCGGCCGTCGGTTCGATCATCACCCACCAGTACCGGGCCTCGGGCGTGTTCCAGTGGCTCGACGCCCGCTCGGGCGACCTTCTGCTGTCGTGCGCCTTCGAGAACGCCGTGTTCAGCGCCGCGGGCAAGGTTGCCGCGTGGAGCTCGACCGCGACGGTGATGGGCACCGACGAACTCTCGGTCGTGCAGTACACGAGCGGGATCGACAACGCCGATCTGGGGATCGCCGCGGGCGCGATGAGCGGCCCGCAGGACTTCGCGTTCACGATGACGGTCATCAACACCAGCGGCGCTCTGCCCTACACGCCCAACGCGGCCAACCGCGGCGTGTCGATCGGGGCCGACATGCTCCCCAACCGCCAGTGGTTCGCCGAGGGCTCGTACAGCGGCTCCGCGGTGCCGACACCCGGATCGGCCGCCCTGCTGGGACTTGGCGGGCTTGCCCTGGGCAAGCGTCGCCGGGCCTGATCCTGGCTCTATCTCCATCCCACAAGCGTGGTGCGGATGGTTGTTGACGGGGGGGGGGGGGGGGGGGGGGGCGGGCCGGCCCGGGGGGGGGGTGGTGGG
>CAYHQQ010000030.1:0-14062 GCA_964358855.1 uncultured Phycisphaeraceae bacterium | reverse complement strand
GCCTTAGCCTGGCTTTTTCGCCACCCCACAAGGGTGGGGGGTTGGTTTTTTGCGGGGCGGGGGCCGCTTGGGGGGCCGACGCCCTTTCTTCATTCATGAGTCAGGTTCCACTCTCCGCGCACTTCCAGTCGGATGGTCGATTGGCAAATGACCACTTTCCACGACCCGCACGAACGCCGAGAGCAGGTTTCTCAGTGTGTTGCCGCCGACGTGGCCGCATCGCTGTGCCAGCTTTGCTCGATCCGAGACGCGAAGAATCCAATGAGTGACGGCCCAGCATGGTTTGGTCAGGCCCGTCGTGCAAGTCGAGTGGCTCTGAGTGTTCGGCATTGCGATGTGGTCAGAACCTGGATTGGGTATTGAGGAACTCACGACCATCGCAAGAACCGGATGACTGGGGTCCGCCAATTGTTGCGAGGGATTGAGGATGATCACCGCATGAGGTGCGGCGACATGCCCGTGCAATGGGGGACAGTCAAACACCCAGTAGATTTCACCCTGACGCAGCGCCACGCGCGAAGTCTATCAGCAATTGTGGAAGACCAAGGCTACCACGCCCTTCAAACCGATTCTCGCCCAAGGAGGCGCTTGGTGCTCGCCTTGCCATGCTTGTCGACCTTGGCAGCGTTTTTCAACAGCCACGCGTTGGCTTGATCGATCGTGAGAGCAGCCTTAGCCTTCGCGGGCGATGTCGTCCGACGGACAAACACTACGCGACCCAGCACCACGTTCTCAAGCCTGCCATAGCAGGTCGTGACGTTGTTTACTGGATCTTTCTGTGCCGCGAATGTGATCATGGAACGCTCTACTCTGTCCGGACGCCGGCCGGCGGACTTGGAAAGGCGGCTTGAATCATAACCGGGACCGATGCGATTTGCACTCCTTTGTGTCTCGCCTCCAGAAGGAATCTCCCGGCCCGATCGACCATGAAAGGAGGAACCCTCGCCACGAGGGTATGTACGTCCAGTGGTTCGTTTCGGCTCACGATTTCGGCCTCGATTTCCCATAATGGCTGGTGGTCGTCATCGGCCCGGACGAGCGAGACCTTTAGTTTCTCGGTCTGGTGGATGTTCGAGACCCGAACGTAAACGACGCCCCCGGGTATCGGGTGGGGCACGAAGGGAACATTCATGCTCCCGATAATTCCATCAAGCCGATGTTTGTCGTGTCCGTGGCTGATCACCACGTCATCGCAGAGAACGAGGCAGCTACATGTGGGCGTTCCCGATGATCCGCTTCGACCTGTGGGTGCTTGTTTTTTCGCCATGGATGCTCCATTCCGGGATCACCTGAAAGGCACGAAGGGACATTGTAGTGATTTGCCAAGACGCACGCCGCGCACGTGACTTCATGCTGCGTGGGTGACGCCGGCGATTTCCGCGGCGAACGACTTTGCCGCGTGATGAACTGTGGCCTGCCAGGCTTCAGCCGCATCGGGCTTGGCGTAGATGACCGACCGACTGGCGGTCACGAGGACGCCGCCGCCACCGGGCGTGAGGAGAGCCCGGATGTCGTCGGCGGTGCCGCCCTGGGCGCCGTATCCCGGGACCAGGAAGATCTGTCGGGGCATTCGAGCGCGCAGCGCCAGGCCGTCGGCGCTCTTGGTCGCGCCCACGACCGCACCGGCGGCGCTGAGGCCGCTCACGCCGATGTGCTTGTCGCCCAGGGACGCGACCTGATCCGCGACGAGTTCGGCGACGCTCCGTCCGTCGCCAAGGCGAGGCGATTGAACCGCATCGCTGTCGGGATTGCTCGTGCGAACCAGCACGAAGACACCCAGGCCGGCGGCCAGAAACGGCTCGACGCCGCTCATGCCCAAATAGCCGTTCACCGTCACGCAGTGGACGCCCATGGCGACAGCGCCGGCGGCGTAGTGGGAGGCCGAGATACCGATGTCCCCGCGCTTGGCGTCGAGGACCACGATCACCCCCCGCGAGCGGGCATGGGCGATCGACCGCTCCATGGCGGCAACACCGAGCGAGCCGTAGCGTTCGAAGCAGGCGGACTGGAACTTGACCGCCGCCACGACACCGGCGACGGCGTCGACGACGCCGATGGAGAAACGCTCGATAGCCGTCGGCGCATCGGCCGCGTCCTTGCACTGGGCGGGCAGAGATTCCAAGACCGGATCGAGTCCGACGCAGACCGGCGAGCCGACGGCGCGAATGGCGTCACAGAGCATGTCCGCGAAATGGGGCACGAGAGAGGGTTCCTTGGGCGGTTACTTCTTGGGGGCTTGGTCGACGGGCAGAGCCTTGACCGGCGCGGGCGGCGCCTTGAGCGTGAGAGCGCCGGGGACGGGCTTGCCGGCGACAAACGCGGCGATCGCCTCGTCCAGCTTCGCCGGCGCGTCTTCCATGACGAAGTGTCGCGTGTTGGTGTACACGACCGCCGTCGCGGCCTTGCACGGCGCAAACTCGCGCTGCACGACATTCGCGATGACCTTGTCGCCGTCTTCCTTGGAGGTCACGTCGCTGATCGCCCCGACGAACAGGAACGGCGTCGTGCAGGCCGCGAACTCTGGCGTCACGTCGGACGCGAGCAGCTCGAGCATGTATCGCGAGCCCGTGCTCTTGGAGACCTTGGCGACCATCTCGCCGATCTGCCTGGCTCGCTCGGGATTGGTGATCCAGTTGGAGATGTTCCCCTTCATTTTCTCCGACCATTCCTTCTCGCTCAGGGCGTCGAAGCTCTTCTTGAACGTTTCCTCGACCCTGGACTGCCTCTGTTCGAGTGAGAGCGCGATGTCGAGCGAGAGCGGGAAGGCCGGGTAGCCGTCGATGGCGACCAGGGCGCGAAAGCGGTCGGCGTGGCGTGCCCCCAGACGCGCGGCGATGAAGCCGCCCATCGAGTGTCCGACGAACACGGGCTTGTCGAGCTTCTTCTCGTCGATGAGCTTGAGAACCGCGCTCTCGGCGTTGTCGAGCCACACCGGACTCGATGTCGGTGTGTCCTTGGCCAGCGGCGGAGGAGTGCTTCCGCCAAATCCGGGCAACGTGACGGCGTACATCGTGTACTTGTCGGCGTTGCGCGTCATGAACGCGTCCCACACCGTCCAGTCGCACAGAAGGCCGGGCATGAGGATCATCTGGACCGGGCCCGTGCCGCGCTTCTCGACGTGGGTGAAGGGCGTCACGACCGCGGACGCGGACGCTTCGGGCGGCTTGGTCGGGGCCGCAGCTGACCTGGTGTCGGGCGTGGGTTGAGCGAGCCCCATGGACCCCAGGAGCATCGCGGCGACACATGCGAGCGGGCGGGTGTATTTCGGGTTGGTCATGCCTGTAGGGTAGAGATGGTCGGACCCCGGGCCAACCATCCCCCGTGGACGCACCCGCAAAGCTCGATCTGAAGAAGGACCGCGGGCTGACCGTCCAGTGGGCCGACGGCACCACGTCGTACTACTCGATCGCGTACCTGCGTCGCATGTCACCCTCGGCGGACATGCGGCAGCTGCGCGACGAGATGGTCTCTAATCCCCTGACGGTGCTGCCCAACAAGCCCGGGGGCCGCCCGGGGCCGCTCGTCGCCGAATCGGCGGAGATGGTGGGGAACTACGCGATCAAGATCCGCTTTTCGGATGGGCACGACACGGGGATTTTCTCGTGGCGATACCTGCGCCAGATCGACCCCGAGGCCCCAAAGCCAGCCGGCGGGTGAAGAGCACCACTCTTCGGCCCAACTACCTGGGGTGGTCCGCTTTGAGATGGTCGGCCAGAGCATCGCCCCCGAAATCGCGCGTGCGATCGTGCCAGATCGTGTGAGGATGGTTCGCCTCGTTCTGCGTGTTGTCGTACTCGATGACGAACGTGGGGCCGACGAGGCGGTAGTAGTGCCCCTGGTTCCTCTCAAGGGAGCCCGCCCAGCAGAAGCGGATCTTCTCAAGGCCCGCAGTCTGCATCTTCGCATACTCCGCGGCGGCGAGCGAGCCGCGGAGGTTGTGCGTGAACTCGGCGAGCAGTTCGTCGAAGATCCGGCGCTGATCGGGGGTCATGTCGGCACACGCGAGGCCCAGGGGAGGCTCGGGCCAGAGGCCGTTGATCGGGCGGCCGGGGACTGAGAGCACCTCGGGCGGAGCCTTCTGGGCGATGATCGCCTTGGCGCGCTGCTCGGGCGTGAGGGATGTCACCAGTTCGCGGCCCAGGTCTTCCTCGGCCGCCAAGGCCCGCTTGCCGGTGCTGGGACCGGCTCGCACCTCGCCGGGATTGGCACCCAGGAAATACGGCGTGACCGAGACGACCTCGCCCTTCAGGCAGGTGAAGTTGAGCGAGATGTGGTGACCTTCGAGGTGCCACGCCCACGCGCCGGCATCCCCGGGAGTGCCAAAGACGGCGACGGCGTACTTGAACGGGTCGCGGCTGGGGTTTCCATTCTCCAGGTCGCGGAGGATGGCGTCCAGGGCCATGATTGCCTCGGCCTTGAGCACGCCGCGGGCGCTGAGGCCGGTGCGGATGAGGGCGCGGGCGGCGGCTTTGTCGGCGTCGGTCATGTCGGCAAAGGTGAGGCCGTGGTGATTGCCGGGGACGAAACTCCAGTCCTGGCGTTCCTTTCCCTCAAAGGTGAGCGCGGCCTTGGACTTGCGTTCGGGCGTAAGGCCGGCGACGAATCGCTTTGCCGCAGTGGCCATCGCCGTTGCGACGCCGGTGGTCGGCGCGGGTTCCGGTCGCGACACCCACGCGGCACCGGCGGAAAGTGACAGAACCAGCACGACAAGCGAGGCTTTGGCGACTCGTTTCATGTACGGATCATACCAACGCAAAGGCAATTCACCACAGAGGGCACTGAGGGGAGGCCGTGCTGCGTGCTGCGTGCTGCGTTGATTATGGCGCGATCTGATTCACCACTTCCCTTCTCTCTCTGTGCCCTCTGCGTCCTCTGTGGTGAACTGCCTTTCAGTCCTCATCGAGTTGCTTCTTGCGACGGAGCACGTGGTGGTAGTGCTGGGCGAACCGGTGGGCCTCGTCGCGGACCGCCTGGAGCAGTTTGAGTCCCAGGTTCTCGCGCCCGAGTTTGATGGGCTCGCTGCGCTCCTGCACGTAGACGATCTCTTCTTTTTTCGCCAGGCTGATCACCATCGGCGGCTTGATGTTGAGCTGGGCGAATGCTTCCAGCCCGGCGTGGAGCTGGCCCAGGCCGCCGTCGATCAGGATTACCTCGGGATAGAGCTCCTGGCCCGCACCGGCCTCACGGTAGCGGCGGCTGACGACCTCGCGGATGCTGCTGTAATCGTCGTTGGTGACGCTTTTGATTTTGAACCGCCGGTACTCGCTCTTGAATGGGCGGCCGTCGACGAAGCAGACCTTGCTGCCCACCGTCTCGCCGCCCTGGAGGTGGGCGATGTCGATGCCCTCGACGCAGCGGATGGGCTCGACAAGGCCGAGGGTACGCTGGAGGCTCTCGAGCGATTTCTTCGGATCGCCGTAGCTGAGTTCGCTCTCGGGCTGCCAGCCGTCGCTCTTGTCGGCGCGCTCGTCGAGCTTCTGGATCGCCTTGATCTGGTCGCGAATCGCGGCGGCCTTCTCGAAGTTGAGGGCGGCGGACGCCTCGTTCATCTCGGCCATCATCTCGCGGAGCATCTCGCTGCGCTTGGTGTCCAGGAACTTGACGAACCGATCGCAGTCGGCCTTGTACGCGTCCCTCGTGATCTTGGCGGCACAGGGGGCGGTGCACTGGTTGATCGCGTAAAGGAGGCAGGGGCGGAAGAACTTGTTCTTCTCGTGGCCGTCAATGATGTCGAGGTGGCAGGTGCGGAACTTGAAGACGCGCTGCAGGATCTGCACGGCCTCGCGCAGGGCCCCCGCGTTGGTGAAGGGGCCGAAGACCTTGTCGCGCTTACGGCCGCTGGAGAGGATGAGGGTGTTGGGGGCCGAGGGGTCGGGCGGGACTTCTGAAAGCTGGCGCAGGTGGATGATGGCTTCTTCCTGAGGGCGTGGGGGCGGGCCGTTGGGCACGAAGCGGGGTTCGGGCGGCGATTTCTCGGCGGGGCTCTTGCGACCTCCCCCACTGCTTCCGCGGTCTGCCTCGTCCGCCCAGTCGCCCGTGCCTGTTGGATTTCGTGTGACGAAAACGCGCGGGAAGTCCTCGCTCTGCGTGACGACGAGGTAGGGGAAGGTTTTGTCGTCCATCAGGCGTGCGTTGAAGCGCGGGTGGATGTCTTTGATGAGGCGATTCTCGACGAGCAGGGCTTCCCACTCGCCCTCGCAGACGATGTGGTCGAAGGAGTGGACGTGATCGAGGAGCAGGTGCTTCTGCTTGGTGCTGATCCCCAGGTCGGCCGAGGGGACGAAGTACGACGCGACGCGATCGGGGAGATTGAGGGCCTTGCCGATGTAGACAACCACGCCCTTGTGGTCCTTCATCAGGTAGACGCCGGGTCGCTTGGGGAGCTTGCGGGCGAGATCGAGCAGCCGGGCCATGCGGGCCTCGTGCTTCTCAGACCCCCAAGGAGGTGGCGCATTGTCGCCCACGATGCCGTCGGCATCGGGGATGCTGTGGGGATGCGGGTCAGGGTCGTCGCGGCTCACGGACAATGGTATGAACAGAGCCCCCGGCGCAAGCCGGGGGGCAGGGCGGGGGTGTCGGGTACGCCGTAGACTGCCGCCATGGCGATTGGCCGCAAACGATTGATCGCGGGATTGGGGTTGATCAGCCTCGGCCTCGCGATGACGGGCGTAATGGTGGCGTCGCGGTGGCGTGGGGGTGCAACAGACGAGTATGCGGGGTGGAGCCTGGGCATCGAATCCGGGCGTGTGCAGCTCGTGAGTAACTGGATGCTGTACCGCGGCCGGGGGAGGAACGAAGACTATGGGCCGGTGGATCCTCCGAAACTGTACTGGACTTTGCCTGGAGCGATGCCGAAGGCTTATGAGCACATTGTCGACGTCCCGATCTTTGGCGTGTTCCGAATGAACTCGCCAAAAGGCGGAGTCGTGTGGTCGGTCGGATTCATGCTCTGGCCCATAGTGCTCGCGGCGTTCGCGACAGGCGTGCCGCTGGTGTGGTCGGCTCGCAGGATCCGCCGCCGGACTCGCAAAGGGCTCTGTCACGCGTGCAGTTATGACTTGTCAGGGCTCGCGGCGGGCACGGCCTGCCCCGAGTGTGGCAAAGGGAAGTAGACTGACCTCATGGCGCGAGGGCGTAGAAGATCAATCGTTGGGCGAGGGCTCGTGGCGCTCGGCCTTCTCATGGCTGGGGCGGTTATCGCCTCGGGATGGTTCTCCTACAACCATCGAAGGACCTCCGCCGTCATCTTGGACGAGCTCCGCGTGGATCATGGTGTCATCGCGATCATCAGACGGGACTTGAGTGACCCGTTTGGCGGAATCCCTCTGCTGGGCCCACTTTTCCATCCGCCGAACGAATTCCGTCGGGCTGACGGGCCTTGGAGGTGCTCTTGGAGTCTTGCTTCGTACGAGCCCGCCCAGATCCCGCCCCTTGCGGGCCTTTTCGAGTGGAACAATCGCCCCCGAACGTATGACGGAACAACGACTTTTGCGGTGGCCATGTGGCCGGCTCCCGCCCTGACTCTTGCGGCGGGAGCGCTCCTGATTTGGTCGGCACGTCGGGCCGCACACGCCGCCCGCGGCTTCTGTTTCGCCTGCGGCTACGACCTCAAGGGGCTCGCCGCCGGAACGGCCTGCCCGGAGTGCGGCAAGGGCAAGTAGACTGCTCGCATGGCACGCGGACGCAAGAGAATCTGGACGGGCTGGACGTTGGTCGGTCTTGCGGTGGCGATCGCGCTTACGAGGTGGTTTTCGGTAGACCTGCGCACCGGATGGGCATGGACAATCGGCATCGGCAGGGGCAACTTGTGGGTGGAACGAGACTGGTACCTCATTGAGAGCGACGACACTTCGATCGAGTTTCGCGCGATTCGATCACCCGGATTGAATTGGCGACTTCAAGACTGGGACTTGCCACTCAACCCGACTTCGCTCACCCGTCTGGATCTCTGGTTCGCGAACTACCAGGAGTTTGTAGTGGGGAATAGGAAAGTGTGGGGAATGAACGTGCTGCTTTGGCCCTTTGGAGCCGTCGCGCTTGGAGGGGGGGTACCGCTGATCGTCTCGGGCAAGTGCGTGCGACGCCTCGTGAACAGAGGGGCCTGCGAACGCTGCGGCTACGACCTCAAGGGACTTGCCCCCGAGGCATCCTGCCCGGAGTGTGGAAAGGTGAGATAGCTCTCAACCTGCTCACGGGTCACGCCAGGAAAGTCATCCAGAAACGCGTCGAGCGTGTGCCCAGCCTTGAGGTAGTCAAAGAGGTGCTGGACCGGGACTCGTGTCCCGTAGAAGCACGGCGTGCCGCTCATGCGATCGGGGTTCATCCACACGATGCCGAACAGCGGATGTCCCGCCTGGATCGCGTCGCCGTCGAGATCCTCGGGCTGAACCGGACGGTTCGTGTTGGAGGGCTGCGGCGGCACACTAAGTCATATGCAGTTGACACGGCCGGAGGTCTGCTTCCTGCATCCATCTCTCGGTGCTCGCCGGTAAACTCCCCTTATGGCACGTTGGCGCACGAGATTGATCGCAGGGTGGGGCCTGCTTTGGACCGGCGCGGTGTTCGCCTGCATCGTTCTCCTTTCCGGGTGGCTCTCTTTCAGCCACAAGTGGGTGAACGGCCGCACGTACGGCGAGTTTCGCTTCAGGCAGGGCGTGGTCGAGATCATGCGGGGCGACGACGACAACGTCTACTTGGGTGCAGCCGATTTGGGCCACATTCGGACCTGGGAGCCCGGCAGTTCGCTGGGCGGGACCAGGTTGCCCTGGCAACTTCACCTCTCCTTGAACAACTACGACCCGATCTTCGGGTATCGCCATATTCCCGGTTTCTTTGCGTGGAACCCGCAGCACCCGTGGGCCCACGGCACGACGCTGCTCGCACTGGTGCTCTGGCCGCTGGCGACGGCGCCGATCGCACTGGGCGGGCTCCTGATCTGGTCGCGGAAACGTGCGGTGAGGGCGGCGGCGGCCCGCGGGTGTTGCACCGCGTGCGGCTACGACCTCAAGGGGCTTGCGGGGAATGCTGCTTGCCCAGAGTGTGGGAGGGACAAAGGCGGAAGGCTGAAGGCGGAAGGCTGAATCAACGCCGCCTTCCGCCTTCACACTTCGGCCTTCCCATACACTGCTCCATGAAGCTCGGACGCAGGAGAATCTGGTCGGGATGGCTCCTGCTGGTCGGCGGCCTCGTGATCGCCGGCATCTGGATTGCCTCTGGGCGTTACTCCTTCCGGCGCGTCTGGTTTCACGAGTTCATGAATCGGTCGGTCCGCGTGCAGCAGGGCGTCGTCGAGGTCTGCGCGGTCGATCGGCACCTGTGGAATCGCGAAGGGTCCCTTGTCCCCGATGCGCTCACAGACCTGCCGCCCTTCGGCGAGCCGCTGGTGGTCAACGAGTGGACGCGCACCGACGGCCCGTGGCACTGGGCAGGAACGCTCTTTGCGCATGCCCAGATGGGCGGACGCACGCTCACGGGGATCGTGACAGTCGACACCGCTCGCCCTTCGTTCCAAGGCACGACCAGGTTCGCGATGGTCCTGTGGCCGATCCCCCTCGTGCTGCTGGCTGCGGGCGGGATGATGCTGTGGCACGGCAAGACGGCCGCGAGGATTGCGGTCGGATGCTGCCTGACGTGCGGGTACGACCTTAAGGGACTCACGTTGGGGACGGCGTGTCCGGAGTGCGGGGGTGTGAAGGGCGGAGGGCGGAAGGCGGAAGGCTGAATCGGCTCACGCCTTTGCTTTCATTTGCAGGCTTCTTGTTACACTGGCCGCATGGCGAGCGGGCGCAAGAGGCTGATCTCAGGCTGGGCTCTCATCGCTTTGGGTGTGCCCCTGACTCTTGCGACGGTCGCCTCGCGATGGGTTGGAATGGAAGCCGTGCCGGTTCGAGGGAAGCTGCTGTCGGTTTACGCCGGAATGGTCGACTATCTGGATCTGTCGGCGGGCCTGGCCCACGTTCGTGCGGAGGCCGCCCGCGACTATCCGGACCGAGTTGATCGTTGGCCGCACGCCATGTTCTCTCGCATCGACGCGCCTTACCTGAACTGGACGGCGGCCCGGAGCGCCTGGAACGAATACGAATGGCTCATCGACACCCCGCTCCTGCGTGTGAATCGCCTCAGTAGGTCCATTCACCCCAACTCGTCGTGGCACGTCGCTGCCCCGCTCTGGCCTCTGGCGGTTGGCACCCTGGGAGGCGGCGTGTCGCTTGTGTGGGCGGGGCAAAGGGTCCGGCGACGAGCGCGACTGTTGCTCTGCTCCGCGTGTGGATACGACCTGACGGGGCTCGCTGGCGGCGCGGTTTGTCCGGAGTGCGGGAAGGCGGGGTAGACTTTCGACATGGCACGGGGCCGCAAGAGAACGTTTGCCGGCTGGAGCCTGATCGCCTTGGGCATCGCCGTGACCGGGATTGTGTTCTCGTCGCGGTGGTACCAGCTCACCAAGCCCATGGAATGGGGCTGGTACGCCGGGATCTGGTCCGGCCGTGTCAACATCTCGCGCTTCATTCCCTCGTACACCAGCGACCCGGGCCGCGTGTACCTGAGCCGACAGGTGCTGCCGAGTCTGTCCTGGGCACCCTCGCCGCCCCCGCAGTATTCGGACAAGCGTGCGGTGAACCTCTGGGTCATGACCGTCGATCGCGTGACGAGCCCCGGGCCGCGCACAATCTGGTACACGCGCGTCCTGCTCTGGCCGATCGCGCTGGTGTTGTTCGCCGCAGGCTTCGTCGTTCGGCGGTGGGGCGGCGTGGCGTCTGGTCTCACCCAACGGGGATTGTGCGGCGAGTGCGCCTACGACCTCCGCGGGCTGCCCGCGGGGGTGAGATGCCCCGAGTGTGGCACATTGAAGTAAACTGGCACCATGGCGTACGTCCGCAAGAGGCTCTTCGTTGGGTGGGGGCTCATCGGACTGGGTTTTGTCGTCGCAGGCCTGATGGCGGCGTCGAGGTACTACACCGCGAGGACGGACCAGAATGCGCCGTTGTACATCGTTGTTCACGCGGGATGCGTCGAGTTGTGCTGGGGGCATCCAACCTTGAGTCTTGGACTCAAGCCCGCATCGGTTGCCCGCAGGACAACGCCGTGGCTGCTCTGGGTGACGCAAGAGCAGGGACAGCCGTTCCAGCCGATGCTCAGTGTCGGGCTCGCCCGCGTCGAACGCTTCAGGCCGCCGGCGGGCCAGACAACGTGGGTCGTTGGGTTCGTGCTCTGGCCGATCGGCCTCGCGTTGCTGGCGACGGGGGTGCCGTTCGCAGTGTCGGGCCGCCGGATCAGGAGGCGAGCCCGCCTGGGACTCTGTGCAGCGTGCGGATACGACAGGCGCGGGCTTGAGAGTGGTGCGGCGTGTCCGGAGTGCGGCAAAGGGAAGTAATCAGAACGGGTGCCACCACTCGCCGCTTCGGCGCGTGGTGGTTGGGCGCGGCGTCGCGCAGGCACTCTCGACACAACCGAACTTCCGCACCACGCGCTTCGCAAAGCCTGCGCGGGTGGTGGCACCCCGAAAGCACTCTCGACTCAAGACGGGTTGCCCCTCACCCCACCGCAATCACCACATGATTGAGGTTCGTCCCGCTGGGCCCGCCCGGCAGGGCCCCGTGCGTCGCGGCGAAGAAGGTGGCCGAATCGTGGTTGGCCAGGACGGCCTCTGGGTCGAGGCCTCTTTCGCGTGCGGTTGAGGCGGTGTGGCCCGTGGCGATCGCGCCCATGTGTGGCGTGGGGCCGTCGACGCCGTCGGTGGAGATGGCGGCGAGCATGATCGGGGCGTCTTCGAGGGCAAGGGCGGCGGCGAGGGCGAGCTCCTGGCTTGGGCCGCCAAGGCCGGTGGCGGAGCCGACATTGACGATGGGTTCGCCGCCGGCGATGAGGCACCAGTTGGAGGAACACAGACTCGAAGCCCGTGCCAGGTTCGCAATTCGTGCGCCTGCGGCGGCAGCGTCGCCGGAGATCCATGGGTGGCTGCGGATGACAAAGAGAGCCTGGCGCTGGGCCTCGGCGGCGACGGCGTCCAGAACCGTGCGGTTGTTGGCGATGATTTCATGCGTGGCACGGGCATCCTGCCCGTGCTCTTGTGGCATGGGCATCCTGCCCATGATCTTGAGCAAGGGAGAAAGACACGGGCTGGAAGCCCGTGCCACGTATTTCTTCAACACCGCCATCGCATCCGCTCGCGTCGTCGTATCGGGCGCGAACGGCCCCGAGCCAATGACATCCAGCCGGTCGCCCTCGACGTCCGACATCACCAGCACGCGGATTTCCTTCGCGGTGCACGCGGCCGCCAGGCGCCCACCCTTGAGCTGCTCGCAGTGCTTGCGGACGGTGTTGAGCTCGTGGATCGTCGCGCCGGCGCGGTTGAGCTCCCCCGTCACCTCGCGGATGTCGTCGAGCGTCACGCCGTCGATCGGCAGGGCCAGGTGGGCCGACGCACCGCCCGAGAGCAGGACGAGCAGGTTTGCGCGCTTCGGCAGCGTCGACACAAACCGCAGGACTTCATGGGCCGCGGCGACGTTCCTGGGCGTTGGCAGCGGATGATCGGCGACCAGCACGCGGACGCGAGGGTTGCACAATGGTTCGGGGATCGTCACGTCGGGGCCGACCACGAGGCACTCGCTCACGCCGTCACACGCCTTGATCGCGGCCGCCGCCATGCCGATGGATGCCTTGCCCACCGCCAGCATGTGCGTCGGGGGGGCACCCTCCCACCGCAGGAGCGCCCGATTGACGGCCCGCGCGGGCTCGGCCCCGTCCATCGCGGCCCGGATCAGCGATTGCAGAATGTCGATGGGTTCGGTCATCGTGCAACTCACCGGGTCAGTTTGCGGAGTCGCCGGATCGCCTCGTCGATCGTGTCGGGCTTCTTGCAGAACGCGAAGCGGGCGAAGCTGCGCCCGTTCGCGGGCGTGTTGTAGAAGACGCTGGGCGGGATGGCCGCCACCTTGGCGTGCTCGGTGAGCCAGCGGCAGAAGACCTGGTCGTCGACGTCGCCGCCCAGGCCCAGCCCACGCGAAACCGGCGTGTGATCGACCATGAGGAAGTAGGTGCCGTCGGAGCGGAAGACGTGAAAGCCGATCTCGCTGAGGGCCTCCGCGAGTTTGTCGCGGTTGGCGATGAACATCGCACGGGTCTTGCTGATGGTTTCTTCGCCGTTATTGATGATGGCGGCCGCCCCGTGCTGCATGGGCGTCGCGGTCGCGAAAGTCAGGAACTGGTGGGCCGCCCGCACGCCCGCGGTGAGCTCGGGCCAGGCGATCGCCCAGCCGACCTTCCACCCGGTGAGGTTGTAGCTCTTGCCGACGCTGCCCAGGGTCACCGTTCGCCCGGCCATCCCGGGCAGGGTGGCGATCGAGATGTGCGGGAGGGTGGGGTCGTAGGTCAGGTGCTCGTACACCTCATCGCACATGACCAGCGCGTTGTGCTTCACACAGAGTTCGGCGATCAGCGAGAGCTCGGCCGCCGTGAAGACCTTGCCCGTCGGGTTGTGCGGCGTGTTGAGCAGCACCATCCGAGTCTTATCCGTGAAGGCCGCCCGCAGTTCCGCCTCATCGAAGCCGAACCCATTTCCCTTGTCGGGGCGGAGCGTGACGTACCGGGCGGTCGCGCCCGCGAGTGCGACGCACGCGCGGTAGCTGTCGTAGAAAGGCTCGAAGATGACGGCCTCGTCGCCCGGGCTGAGCAGGCCCAGCAGGGTCGCCGCGATCGCCTCGGTGCAACCGCTGGTCACGGTGATGTGCGTGTCGGGGTCGACGTGGAAGCCGGTGCGACGTGTCCACGCGTCGCCGATGGCTTTGTTGAGCAGGGGCACGCCCAGCATGCGGGCGTACTGGCTGTGGCCGGCGTTGATCGCGTCGATGCCGGCCTTCTTGGCGATCTCGGGGCCGTCGAAGTCGGGGAAGCCCTGGGCGAGATTGACCGCCCCGTGCTGGATCGCCAGGCGAGTCATCTCAGAGAAGATCGTGGTCCCAAACGGAGCGAGTTTCGTGGAAACGGCCATGAAAGACGATAGGTTCAGAGCCCGACGCGCAAGCTAGCCCGGATTATTCACGATTGAATGAACATGAACGGCCTT
>CAYHQQ010000029.1:0-50328 GCA_964358855.1 uncultured Phycisphaeraceae bacterium | reverse complement strand
GCGGAAGGCTGAATTGATTCAGCCTTCCGCCTTCAAGTTCAGCCTTCTGCCTTCTGTCTTTCCCACTCAGTCCTCAGTCCTGTGCACTGTTCAACTCTTTCTCCATGACCCCAACGCCTGAACAACTCGGAGCTGTGGTCGTGGCGAGGTGCCGGGCGCTTGGGTTTGGCGCGGCGGGGGTGTGTCGGCCTGGAGAAATCGAGCACGCGAAGGAACTGGTGGAGTGGCTGGAGGCGGGCAAGAACGGGAGCATGGCGTGGTTCGGGGAGAACATCCGCCACCGGCTTGATCCGGGCGGGCTCTTGAATGGATGCAAGTCGGTGATCGTGGTGGCGGATCTGTACGCCAGGCGGGGAGATCAGGACGACCAGGTGCCCGAGGGTGCGGGCAAGGTCGCGCGGTACGCCCGGGGGCGGGACTATCACCGGACGATCAAGCAGCGCCTGAAGAAGCTGACGCGGGGGCTCGATCTTGAGTGGCCCGGGCACCGGTTCCGGCCGATGGTCGACGTGATGCCGATCCACGAGCGCGAGATGGCGGCGCGGGCGGGGATCGGGTGGGTGGGCAAGCACACGCTGATCATCCATCCGCGCCTGGGCTCGTGGTTCATGCTCGGATGCGTGCTGACGACGATGGACATTGCTCCCACGGCGACTGGGCCGGAGCCCGACCACTGCGGCACCTGCACGCGGTGCATCGACGCGTGCCCGACGGGTGCGATCACGCCTTACAGCGTCGACGCGAGCCGGTGCGTGAGCTATCTCACGATCGAGCGGCGGCAGGCGATCGCGCCGGAGTTTCACGCGGCGATGGGCAACTGGCTCTACGGGTGCGACATCTGTCAGGACGTCTGTCCCCACAACAATCCGGGGGGACGCGAGCCCGAGGCCCAGGTGCATCCGTCGTACGCGAATGAGCACGCCTGGCTGGACCTCCTGGGCGTCCTGGGCTGGACAGAGGCGGAGTTTGAGCACAAGTTCCTGGGGACGGCGGTGCGGCGCGTGACATTGGCGATGCTCAAGCGCAACGCGATCATCGTGGCGGGGAACATGCTTGCGCGAGAGACCGACGCGAGGAGCGTGGCTCTCCTGGATCGGTTGAGGGAGATCGCGGGTGACTCGAGCGAGCCCGAGCTTGTGCGGGAGGCGGCGGCGAGGGTGGTGGAGCGGCCGGGCGCCCTGTGAGACTCAGCACCCGGACTCGAACGCCCGCACAAAGTCGTCGTAGTCGAAGAAGTCGATGGCGGTGTCGTGGTTGAAGTCGGCGGTGCGATCGCCGGGGCAGAGCAAGCCCTCGAAGCAGTTGACAAAGTCGTCGTAGTCGAAGAAGTCGACGCCGGTGTCGGCGTTGAAGTCCGCATCGCAGGGCAGGACGGGGCGGTCGTCGAACGCGTCGAAGAAGGCCTGCATCTCCAGCTGGGCCTTGGTGATCGCGCCGTAGGGGGTGTAGTGGACGCCGTCGGTCATGAACAGGAAGTTGTTTCGCAGCTGCCACCCCTGGTCGTGGGTCAGACGCCTGGAGTTGATGACGCAGACGCAGGGATCGTTCTGGGCGATCTGGAGGGCGGCGCCGGGGTAGTGGTCGAGGTTTTCCAGGCGATCGGGGCTGAGGTAGGCGCGGAAGGGGTCGCAGAGCAGGATGATGGGAAGGTCGGGGCGGGTGCTCTCGCGGACGAACTGGATGACCTGTGTCACGTTGTTCTTGAAGCCCTGGGGCGAGTAGCCGTAGACGGCGTCGTTGGCGCCGTAGGCGATCATGACGAAGTCGGGGGCCATGGCGGCGATGAGGGGGCCGCAGTCTCGATGGAGTGTGAGGATGGTGGTGGCGTCGTAACCGCCGTTGCCGAGGCTGGTGAGGGTGATGCCCGCGGGGTGGCCGCCGCCGACGAATTTGCAGGTGACGATGTCGGTGAGGACGTTTGGATCGGTGCCCGAGAGTTCGACCTGCGGGAACTGCATGCCGCTGGTATTGAGCGGGCCGAATCGCTGGGTGAGGAACTTGGTGGGTCCTGGGTGGACGAGTTCCATGTCACTCTCAAAGGTCTGGATCGTGGGGGCGTAGTAGCTCGGGTTGTCGCTCTGAGTTGCGGCGACGCGGACGCGGATCTGGCCGCTGGCGGTCGGGTTGGTCGCGGCGATGACGTCGAGGAACAGGGGCTGGTCCATATCGAAGAAGGCACCGGTACCGGCGATCTGGCAGCCGACATCGATGGAGGCGGCGTTGAACTGGAGCTGAACGAGCTGGCCGTAGAGCTGGTTGGAATTGACGTTGGCACCATCGGTGGTCGAGGTGCTGCACCCGGGGACTCCGGGCGGGAGAGCGGAGAACGGCAGGCGGGAGGCACTGACGCCGGGATTGGCCTTGGCGGTGCGCGAGAGCCAGTCGCTATAAGGGTGTCCGCCGCCGAAGCTGGAGTTCATGGCGATGTACGCGGACTCGGGCGCGTTGTGGAAGCGGGTCCAGATCTCGTAGTTGAGCCTGGGGACATAGACGCCGCCACGCCCGTCGGGGCTGGTTTCCTGGGAGTCGCCCAGGATCAGTCCTCTGCGTGTCTGGCTGTGGGCGTCGCGGATGAGCGCGGAGAAGAGCGCCGGGTTCTGGGCGAAGATCTCGGGAACTTCGCTGAAATGGAGCGGTGCATCGGGGCTGGTCTGGGCGCACGCGGCCAAGGCGGCGGCACCCGACGCCCACGCGACGACCCAGACCTTGAGATGAAACGAAGAGGTGGTCATAGGAGTCCGCAAGGATTTTGGTCATCCCACGAGAGATTCGAGAACGCCCGGCGCCTGCCAGAGGGGATGGTACCAGCACCAAACGCCTATCGGGATGTCATTTCAGTCGATTCGGGCCCGGAGAACAGATCCCGAATGGAAACGGTCAAGATAACCGAGGACATTGCCCGAACGGTGGGTGTCCGCTAGGATACCGGGTTGTGTGACGGAGTGTCTTTCGAACCTCGGGGTTCGCCGGGCACCCCGGGAGCGAGGTCAGCATGGATCGGACAGAGCGTCATGCACTCTGAGCGGTTCCAGCCGAAACCCGGCCGCGTTGCGGCTTGGGCGGTTGGTCGGACGGGCGAACGCCCGGAATTCCGAAAGGGGTTCCGCATGGCTTAGCCGGGCCGATGTGTGGCCGATGCCTTGTCGTCTTGCGGACCTGATGGTCCTGCCAGGCGGCGGCGGCACGTTTCCCGGGGCTGCGAGCCGTGCTCGCGGCCTTGGTTGTTTTTTGGTCGTTTGCGGCGTGTGCCGCGGGCGACGTCGACGATGGGTCTCGACATCTTGTGTTTGACATCTTGACATATTGGAGTGTTTGCAGATGAACTTTACCGAACTGAACCGAAACCTTGACGCGATCGCACGCGAGCGGAACATCGACAAGGCCGTCCTGGTCCGGGACCTGGAGCAGGCGATGGTGTCGGCGGCGCGGAAGTATTTCAACACGCTCGACGCCGAGGAGTTTCACGCGAAGCTGGACGTTGAGACGGGCACGATGGAGATCACCCGGCTGGGTCAGCCGCTGGACATGCCCCCGGCGGCGTTCGGGCGGATCGCGGCGCAGACGTTCAAGCAGGTGATGATCCAGCGGTTTCGCGACGATGAGCGGGCGGCGACGCTCGAGGAGTTCACCAAGCGTGTGGGCGACATCGTGACGGGGACGGCCCAGCGTTACGAGGGCGGGGCGCTGGTGGTGGCGGTGGACCGGACCGAGGGGTTCATGCCCAAGAGCGAGCAGATTCCCGGCGAGACGTTTGCGGCGGGGGATCGGGTGCGGTGCATGATCCTGGACGTGCGGGACGCTGGGAGCCAGGTCAAGATCGTGATGACGCGTGCCCACCCGGACTTCATCAAGAGGCTGTTTGAGGTGGAGGTGCCGGAGGTTGCCGAGCACATCATCGAGGTGAAGGCGATGGCCCGCGAGGCGGGGTATCGCACGAAGATGGCGGTGTCGAGCGTGGACAGCAAGGTGGACGCGGTGGGCGCGTGCGTGGGCGTGCGCGGGAGCCGCATCAAGAACATCGTCGACGAGCTTAATGGCGAGAAGATCGACATCGTGCGGTGGAACGAGTCGAGTCAGATCCTGATCCAGAACTCGCTCAAGCCGGCGGAGGTGAGCGAGATCAGCCTGTGCTTTGAGCTTGGGCGGGCGACGGTGGTGGTGCGGGACGACCAGCTGAGTCTGGCGATCGGCAAGCGTGGGCAGAACGTGCGGCTGGCGGCGAGGTTGACTGGCTGGGACATCGACATCCTGACCCCCGAGGAGTTCAACAAGGGGCTGGAGATCCTGTCGGCGACCCTCACGGGCATCGAGGGGATCAACGAGAAGATGGTGGACAAGCTGGGCGCCCTGGGCATGGTCAGCGTCTTCGACATCGAGGAGGTTGGCGCCGAGGTGCTCATGAGCGAGATGGGCGTCGACGCCGAGATGGCGGCCAAGGTCGTGGAGATCGCGGCGGTGAGGGCCAAGGAAGTTTCGGCGCAGCAGCAGGCCGACAAGGAAGCCAAGTACCGGGCCGAGGCCGAGGCGCAGGCCGCGGCGAAGGTGGCGCTGCTCAGCGGCACGGGCGACAGCGGCGAGGCCGGCGAGGTGGCGGCGGCGGCGATCCTGGGGGCGACGCCTCCACCGGTCGCACCGACGGCGGCGGACGAGGCGAGGGCCGCGGATATTCTTGGTCATTGATGGTGTGTGTTGATCGGTCGCGGAATCGGGGACCAGACCCGGGCGATCGATGGTGAGCGACGATGTTTGAGCGTGGCAAAGTCTGACGGCCATGCCCGGGGCCGATGATCCGGGCGGTTTTGGAGCACATGTTTGGCCGGAAAGCGGATCTCACAACTGGCGAAGGAACTCGGGGTCGAGTCCAAGAAGATCGTGGACAAGTGCCGCGCCGAGGGCATTTCCGACACGGTCGTCAAGGGCCACATGTCCACGGTGTCGGCCGGGCTTGAAGCAACCATCAAGGAATGGTTCACGAGCGGCGGCGAGGGCGGCGTGGCCACAGCGATCGAGACCTCGGAAAAAATCGAGCCTCCGCACGAGAAGCCTCGCTCGCGGTCCCACGCCAAAGCGCCCGTCGAGATCGCCTCGCCCACCGAGGCGGGGGTCGATCACGGGGCGGCCAAGGTCGCGCATCCGGTCGTCGCCGACGAGGGTGTGCGGGTTCATGCGCCCGAGGTGGCCAAGCCTGCCGCGGTGGTGGCGCCTCCCAAGCCGGTGGTGCACGAGGCGCCCAAGCCTCCGCCGGTGACGGCCGAACAGGTGGCGGCCAAGGCGGAGATGTACACGCCCGCGCCCGTGGCGGCGCCTGCTGCGCCCACGGCTCGCCCGCACCACGCCGAGCCCAAGGCGCCCGCGCATCCGCCGGCGCACAAGCCGCTGCCGACAACGCTCAAGCCCACGACGATCGCGGCGGTGGCGCCGCACGCGCCGACGACGACCCATGTGGAGCCGCCCGCGGCGCCGGTGGGCGACGCGAGTGTGACAGACGCGGGTGGGGCGGCGCCGGTGGCGCCGCCGGAGCATCGAGGCCCGCTGGGGCCGCACGCGAGGCCTCAGGCTCCGACGGTGGGGCACAAGCCGGTGATGAACGTACCGACCAGGCCGACGTCGGTAAAGCCGATGGGCGAGCAGCTGGTGACCAAGACGCCGGCGAAGTTGAGCGGGCCCAAGGTGGTCCGCATCGAGCAGCCCGAGCAGATGGAGGCACCGCGCCCCCGGCGAACGGTGGGTCCAAGCTCGGGCGGGTCGTCGACGGGTGCGCCGCGGGGCCCCCGCGTCGAGGGACGCGACGACGACAGCAGCAGGAGTCCGCGTCGGCGGACGGGTCCGGGCGGTCCGCCTCCGACGGGCGGGCCGGGCGCCAAGCGTTCGACGGGGCTTGGCGTGCCGGATCGCCGGCGGGCGAGTTCTGGTCACGAGTGGACCGGGGGCGTGTTCAGCGAGCAGGACCTGATCGAGCGCGAGGCAAGGCTTCAGCGCGCGGGGGGGTTCCTCAAGAAGCACAAGCAGCAGATGAAGGGCGGGCAGCCGCAGCCTGGCGAGGTCGAGCAGACGGGGCGGGTGAAGATCGCGGCGCCGTTCACGATCAAGGACCTTTCGGAGGTGACGGGCGTCAAGGGCGCTGAGATCGTCAAGAAGCTGTTCCTCGAGGGGATCATGGCGACGATCAACTCGGGGATCGATCCCAACAAGGCGCAGGAGATCATGATCGACTTCGACATCGAGCTCGAGGTGACCGAGGCCAGGACGGCGGAAGAGGCGATCCACGACGAGGTGCAGACCCGCGAGGCGGTTGATATGCGTCCGCGTGGGCCGGTGGTGACCATCCTGGGTCACGTCGACCATGGGAAGACGAGCCTTCTGGACAAGATCCGCAACGCGAACGTGGCGGCGGGCGAGGCCGGGGGCATCACGCAGCGGACGAGCGCGTTCAAGGTGCCTGTGGTGGTGGCGGGAGAGACCAAGGAGGTCGTGTTCCTGGACACGCCTGGTCACGAGGCATTCACGAGCATGCGTTCGCGCGGGGCGAACATGACCGACGTGATCGTTCTGGTGGTGTCGGCCCCCGAGGGCGTGATGCCGCAGACGATCGAGAGCATCAACCACGCGAAGGCGGCGAGTGTGCCGCTGATTGTGGCGCTCAATAAGATCGATCGTCCCGACGCGACTGAGAGCCAGATCCAGAAGACCTTGAGGCAGCTCGCGGATGCGGGATTGCAGCCTCAGGAGTGGGGCGGGGACACGGAGATCGTGCGGACGAGCGCGACGACGGGTCAGGGGATCAAGGAGCTGCTGGAGGTTCTGGATTACCAGGCGCAGCTGAAGGATTTGAAGGCTGACTTTGGCGGGGCGGCCCGCGGGGCGGTGATCGAGGCCAAGCAGGAGGAGGGGCGCGGCGCGGTGGCGAGCGTGCTGATCCAGCAGGGCGAGTTGCACGTGGGCGATTTCGTGGTGGCCGGACGGGCCTTTGGGCGCGTGCGGGACATCACCGACGACAAGGGCAAGAGGGTCAAGGCGTCGAGCCCGCCCAGCCCGGTGCAGATTTCGGGATTGAACGTGGTGCCGGATGCGGGCGACAAGTTCTACATCGTCGACTCGCTGCGCAAGGCGGAGGACGCGGCGGAGTTGAGGCGTCATCGCGAGCGTGATGCCGAGCTCGCCAAGCCCAAGCTGACGCTGGACACTTTGTTCACGACCATGAAGGACGATGTGGTCAAGGAGATCAAGATCGTCCTCAAGGCGGCCGAGCAGGGGACGGTCGACGTGCTCACCAAGGAGTGCGAGAAGGTCGGGACGGCGGAGGTCAACGTGCGGGTGTTGCACTCGGCGATCGGCGGGATTGTCGAGAGCGATGTGCTGCTGGCCGACGCGTCCAAGGCGATCATCATCGGGTTCAACGTCATCCCGTCGGGCAAGGCCAGGACGCTGGCGGAGCAGAAGGGCGTTGAGATCCGCACGTACGACGTGATCTACCACATCACCGACGATCTGAAGATGGCGGCCGAGGGGCTGCTTGCTCCCGAGATCCGTCAGGAGATCCTGGGGCACGCCGAGGTGCGGCAGGTGTTCAACGTGTCGAAGATCGGCACGATCGCCGGTTGCTACGTCACCGACGGCGTCATCGAGCGCAACGCGCTTATCCGGGTCACCCGAGACGGCGTGGTGGTGCAGAACGATCGCGTGCTCGAGCAGCTCAAGCGGTTCAAGGACGACGCCAAGGACGTGCGGGCGGGCATGGAGTGCGGCATGAAGATCGTGGCGTACGACGACATCAAGAACGGCGACGTGCTCGAGTGCTACAAGCGCGTCGAGATCAAGCGGACGCTGGGCGGCGAGCGGGCCGGCGGCAAGGAAAAGGGCAAGAAGTAGAGGGCGGCGGGCGCTTTGCGCGCCTTTCAGGACGCCCGGGCGTCGGCTCCAGAAAGGACCGGGTCGATTCATTCAGCACGCGAGATCGCATCACACGATGGTTGTCGGCATTCTTCAGTTTGAGCTTTTGATCGGCGGCGCCCTGTCCCTCAAGGACAAGCGGAGCGTGATCAACTCGGTCAAGGACCGTCTGCACCGTGAGCACCAGGCCTCGGTGGCGGAGGTGGCGGCCCAGGATCTGCTCAATCTGGGCGTGCTGGGGCTGGCGGTGGTGGGGTCCGACGGCAAGTACATCGGGCAGGTGCTCGACCGGATCCTGCTGAAGCTCAGGCAGCTTCCCGATGCCGAGCTTGGGGCGTCGACCAGGCGGATCATCCACGGGCATCCCGACGAGATCGCGGAGGCGGCGGGCGAGGACCCCAAGGCGGTTGATGCGGAGTTGACGGGTGAGATTCTCACGAGAGCGGAGCAGGCGCTGGCGGAGCTGGAAGCGAGCCGGCAGGGGGGAAGCTCACGATGACCCGGCGCGTTGAACAGATGTCGGCGCTTCTGCACCAGGCGATCCAGGAGGTCCTGTCCAAGGGGCTGGCCGATCCGCGCGTGTCGGGGCTGATCACGGTGACCCGGATTCGGCTCTCGCCCGACTTCGCGCAGTGCAAGGTGTGGGTCTCGGTGCTCCCGCCCGAGAGGCAGAAGCTGTGCTTCCACGGGATCAAGGCCGCGACGACGCACATCCGGCGCGAGGTCGGCAAGAAGGTGGACAGCCGCAAGCTGCCGCACTTTGAGTTCGAGCTCGACGAGAGTCTCAAGAAGCAGATCACGGTGATTGATGCGCTGGAGAAGGCCAAGGCCGAGGCGCCCAAGGGCTGGGGCACCATGTCCCCGCGGTCGCTGCCGGTTGAGGGGGAGGCGACCGCGTGACGACGCCGGATCCCGCCAAGGCGTTCGCGACGCTGCTCAAGAAGCTGCGAGCCAAGCACGAGTGCGGCGAGCTGACGCCGGCGTGCGCCGATCCGGCGCTTGCCGGGGCGGCCCTGCTCGAGCAGCTGATCTTTGACTTCATGCTCTGGGAGTCCTCGACCGCGCAGGCGAAGGCGGCGGTGAAGCGGCTCTCCGAGGCGTTCGTGGATCACAACGAGCTTCGCGTGGCGATGCCGCACGAGATCGCGGCGTCGCTGGGCGATCGGTGCCCGTTGGCGCTGGATCGCTCGCTGAGGCTTCGCTCCACGCTCCAGGACTTGTACAAGCGTGAGCACATCGTGACGCTCGCCCCCGTCGCGGCCGCCGCCAAGCGAGAGGCAAGGCAGTACCTCGAGTCGCTCGACGGGATGCCGTCGTTCGTGGCGGCTCGGCTGACGGTGTTTGGCATGGGTGGGCACGCGATTCCGGCCGATTACCGGCTCATCGAGCTTCTGCGGGGGGCCAAGGCTTTGCCGGCGGATGCGGCCTCGCCCTCGGATGCCTCGGCGTGGCTGGAGAAGCACGTGAGAGCCAACGAGGCTGCGGCCTCGGTGTGGGCGCTGCAGTCGTGGTCGGACGCCGAGGGGCAGTCGCCCAAGCACGATCTCCAGACGGGGCTGGTCCTGACGGCGCCGCCGGCGATGGAGGCCTCCAAGCGTCCAAGATCCAAGAGAATCGCCCGAACCGTTGCCCCGCGTGCCAAAGGACGTTCGCAGTAACGCACGTACCAGGAGTCTTCGGCGTGGACAGGCCCAAAGACAGTCAGCGTCGTTTCCCCCGTGTGTCCGCGGTTGTTCTCACGCTGGCGGCCGGCGGGTGCGTTTACGCGACTCTGTGCCTGCCAGCGTGCGCACCATCGCGCGGGGCGTCTGGTTCGCAGTCAACGGTCCCGGGCTCGCGCGGGGCGGTCGAGAGGCTGCGCCAGATGGCCAAGGCGGAGGCTACGCGCCCCGACGAGGGAGCCAGGCGGTTGCCGCCCCCGCCGGGCATCGATGCGATGGCGGTCCTGGCGTACACACCCGAACAGCTCGCGCCTGGGAAGGCGATCACGATGTCGCTCGACAGCTATCTGGCCGAGGTGCGGGCGCTGTCGGCGCCGTCCGCCTATGGGCCGGTGCCGGCGGGGCCGGCGGATCCCGAGCGGGAGACGTCGGCGATGAAGAGTTACGCCGCGGGGCGAGACCTTTTGGCGCAGGGCAAGCCCAAGGAGGCGATCCCGCTGTTGACGCAGGCGACCAAGGACGCTCCGGCGTCGCCCGAGCCCTGGCGCTCGCTGGCGGAGGCGAATCTGGCGGAGGGGCGGCGATCGGCGGCGATGTCGGCGTTGCAGCAGGCGGTGCGGCGCGGGCTGAGCGACTCGACGTCGCTTCGCGCGCTGGGGCGTGACGCGATGCAGTCGGCGCGTGTCGACGATGCCATCTGGCTGCTCGTTCGTGCGCTGGACAATTCCAAGGACAAGTCGGGGGACGGCGAGTGGGACAGGGCGCTCACGCGGGCGCTGCTGGCCGACGCCATGGACCAGGCCGGGTTTGCGGCGGCCTCGGCCGAGCTCTACGCCCAGGACGTGCCGGCGCTCTCGCGGGAGCTCTCGGCATCGGCGAAGCTCAGGGCCGACGCGGCGGAGGTGATCCGGCGGCGCGGCGAGACGCTCCAGCGTGCCGGTGATCTGAATCTGAGGCTGGGCCGGTTCGCTCCCGCGCTGGATCTGTACGCCAAGGCCGCCACCGAGCCGTCGCTTGATCCCGGGGCGCTGGTGAGTCGACGGGTGTACGCGGCGCTGCGTCTTGGGCGTCCGGCCGAGGGGGCGGTTGCGCTGATTGACAAGCTCCAGGCCTCGCACGGGTTGGTGGAGGAGCGGGAGCTGGCGCTGATCCGCTATCTCTGCGGCGGGACGACGATCGGGCCGGCGCTCTCGGCGGCACTGGACGAGACGTTTGCGCAGGGATCGACGTCGCCCAGCGTGAAGAGCCGGATCGTTCGCGCTCGTGCGGCGGCGCTGCAGGCGTCGGACCGCCGGACGATTCTGATCGAGCATCTGGCGGGCGACGCGGGCGACGCGGAGGCGGCGGCGGACCTCCTGGCGACCTTTGGCGAGCGAGATCTGGATGAGCGCGACGAGGGCGTGATCGATCTGATTCGCCGGAACCCAGCGGCGGCGGACGCCTACGCGACGATTCTGCTCGCCGACGGGCGGGGCGTGTTTGCCTGTGCCGATCGGCTCTCGACAGGATCGCAGGAGCCGGCGGCGCGGATGCTGCGGGCGTACCTGCTGGTGGCGCTGGGCAAGCCAAGGGAGGCGCTGGCCGCCCTTTCGAGCGATGATGTCCCCGAGGCGACCCGGGTCGCGTGGCTGACGGCGCGATGTGAGATCGCGGGCTTCGGCGGCGACTACATCGCCGCCCACGAAGCCCTCACGCGGCTGCGGTCGATCAAGGGAGCGGGTGGGGAAGCGGACGGGGGAGCGGGCGGGATGTTCATCTCTCGCGCACTGGTTGCCCTTCAGTCGCTCGATGAGGCGGCCGACGTCGTTGAGAAGGCGTATCAGGCGGGAAACCTGGGCGCGGCGGACGCGCTGGCGTCGGCGGGCATTTTGCTTCGGGCAGGAAGGGTCGACAAGGGCGAGGAGATTCTCGTCAAGCTCGTCGAGGCCGATCCGTTCGACGAGAAGCCGGCGGAACTGTTGATCAATATTTACGGCCGCGGGGCCAAGCCCGACCAGCAGAAGTTCATCGCGTCCTTGCGCCGGTTGCGGGAGGCGGTGCCGTCGAGCCGTGTGCTGCGGTGGGCGGCGGCCAACGAGCTTGTGCAGCGGAGCCAGTGGTCGCAGGGCGAGACGGCTTTGTTGAGCCTTGCCGAAGAGGACGCGACGAGCGTGGGACTCCTGGACCTTTTGGCGACAACGTGGATCCGCGGTGGTCCAGAGTCGATGGCCCGGGGTGAGGCGTGGCTCTCCAGGCGACTTGCCTCTGCGCCCGAGTCGATCGAGATCAACGCGGCCCTGGCGCGTGTGATGGCGGTTCACGACAAGGCTTCCGAGGCGATCGCGCTGATCGACCAGCGCTGCGCGAAGTGGCCGATACCCAGGCTGCTGCGGATCAAGGAGGCGATCACGGCCGAGACGCTCAAGGACATCGCCAAGGCTCGCGCGTTGTCGATGGCGCGCTTGGCGCCCTCGCCCCGCCCGGCGGACGACACGCTCGAGCTGTGCGAGATCCTGCTCGCGGAGTCGAGGATCGCCGAGGTCGAGCCGACGCTTCGGACCGGCCTGCCCAAGGTTGTCACGCTGCTCTCGTCGCAGGAAGCCAGGCTCGTCAGGCTGATCAGCCTGGTCGCCCAGCAGGACGCCGAGAAGGTCGCCAAGGGGGCCCTTCCGATCGCTCCGGGCCTGCTCACGTTCGCGACCGATCGCGGGCTTGTGCTCTCGCCTGCTCTGCAGGAGGCCCGCGTGGTCATTCTGTCGCTCGCCGAGCCGCCCGACATCGCGGCGATCGCCGCGGCGTTCAAGGGAGCGGCCCCGGAGGCCGAGAAATCGGGACCGGTGGCGGCGCGGATCGTGCAGCGGCTGGTCGCCTGCCCCAAGCCGCGGGCGGCGCTGACGTTCGCGGAGGTGGTGGTCACGAGCACGCCCGAGCCGAGTCCGCAGTCGCTCTACATGACGGCGGTTCTCATCGGGTCTCTGGGCAACGTGGATGACCTGCGCCGGCTTCTCCCCGTGCTCACCAAGGACAACCGCGCGGAGTTCCTGCTCAACCAGATGATGACAGACGGCAAGATCCCCATGCCGATGCCCGACCGTCGCCCGGCGCAGCTCATCTACCAGATCGCCGGTATCGCGGCGACCGAGGAGCGCATGCCCGAGGCTTCTGGTTTCTACGAGTATCTGCTCAACGACGTCGACCCGCAGCACGGGATGGCCGCCAACGACTACGGGTACCAGCTCCTCGAGGACGATACCGACCGCGCTAAGGCGGCCAAGTACCTGCAACTCGCGTACATCCTGGAGCCCGAGGACGACAACGTGCTCGACTCGGTGGGCTGGCTGCGGTACAAGCAGGGGCGCCTCGTCGACGACAAGGACAACGGCGGGCCCGACGGCATCGGGGCGATCTCACTCCTGGCCAGGGCGGTGAAGCGGATGGGCGTGGACACCAACCCGACGATCCTGGACCATTACGGCGACGCACTGTGGATGTCGGGGAAGAAGGACGAGGCCCAGGCGATCTGGCGCAAGTCGCTCAAGGATGTGCAGTTGATGGTCGACACCCTCAACGCCGACGCCCGCAAGCCCGCCGATCGATTTGTCAAGAAGTACACCGACCTCAAGACAAACCTCCAGGACAAGCTCGACGCCGCCAAGGCAGGCAAGGAGCCGCCGGTGGCGCCGAGGTGGGAGAAGTGAATCGCCTGGTGATTCAGACAAGGCGGAAGATTTCAACACGGAGTTCACGGAGGGACACGGAGAAAGACAGGAAGCAGGGTGTGGCCAGGCACGATCGTCGTGAATAACGACTCCTCACGCATTGAACACAAGCCTTCCTGCATTCCTCCGTGTCTCTCCGTGACCTCCGTGTTTCAATTTCTTGGACAGGTCGAAAGGGACTTATCCGTGGCTGGGCACAACAAGTGGAGCAAGATCAAGCACCGCAAGGCGATCGTGGAGAGGCGCCGCGGGAAGGTGTGGACAAAGGTCGCCAAGGCGATCATCGTGGCGGCACGCCACGGGGGGCCTGATCCGACCTCGAACCTCACGCTGCGGTACGCGATGGACGAGGCCCGCTACGCCAACATGCCCAGGGAGACCGTCGAGCGGGCGATCCGCAAGGGGGCGGGGGGCGAGGACACGTCCAACTACGAGAATGTGCGGTACGAGGGATACGCCGCGGGCGGGGTCGCGGTGGTCATCGATGCACTGACCGACAATCGCACGCGGACAGCCACGTTCGTGCGACTCGCGTTCTCGGATGCGAGCGCGAATCTGGGCACGTCGGGGTGCGTGGGCTACATGTTCCGCACGCGGGGGCGGATCGTGATCGCGGGCGAGGGCGTGACCGAAGAGGTGATCATGAACGCGGCGATCGAGGCGGGGGCCGACGATGTGCGGGCGCCCGAGGATGCCGACGATGCGTGGACCGTGCTGACGACGGTGCCCGATTTCATTCGGGTGCGCGATGCGCTGGAGGCGGCCAAGTTCAAGATCGAGGAGGCGGGCCTGGCGATGGTGCCCGACACGACGACGGTGGTGACGGGGGAGACGGCAGACGCGGTGGGGAGTTTGGTCGAGGCGCTTGAGGAGCTCGACGACGTGCAGAAGGTGTACACGAACGCGGATTTCAGGTAAGGCGAGATGCGAACGCGAAGGTGCGAAGGGGAGCGGAGAGAGACGAAGTGGGATGTGTGGAAAGGCAAAGGCAGTCTTAACGCAGAGGCCGCAGAGGGGCGCAGAGCAAGGCGATACGTGGTTGCTATTGGGCTTGGTGAGCGGCGTTTGTTGTGACAAATCAGAGTGTCATATCGAGTGCCGCCTTTGCTGCTCGGTCGGCGTCGTGGAGGCCTCGCAGGTCCAGGACGATGGGGCGGGAGAGGCCTTTGGTGGCGAGGGTGGCTTCGTAGGTGAGGCGGTCGAGTCTTCCCTTGCCGAGTTCACAGCGCCCGCCGCCGGTCCAGTCGCACAGACGAGCGGCGATTGGTGTTGCGGAGAGCTTTGCGATGTGCGATGCAGGATCCAGGCCGGCGGCCAGGAGTGTGGCGGGGTCGATGCCCACGCCGATGGGGCCGCCGAGGGGCGCTGCGGACTTGGCGCGAGCGATACGAAAGTCCGCCACCTCGACGGCTTCGCTTTGGGCTGTCTGAGAGATCTCGCCGGTGACGTCGCCGAAGGGAGTTTCGGGGAGTTCCAGGCAGACAACCCGACCCTGGGGGCTTTGGGTGAGGGAGGCGAGTTCCGCGGTCAGGGAGATCGCGCCTTTGACGGCGGCAAGTGCGCGGTCGGCCTGGCTTGAACTGGCGAAGTGCTCGGGGGGAATCCAGAAGTCCAGGCCGCTGAAGAGCAGGCCATGGCGGCGCATGAGGGAGGCGAGGTCGCGGCGAGCGGAGCGGTCGAGTTCGCGGGCGCGGATGCCGGGCATGGTCGCGTCGAGTTGGACGGCCCGGATAGGTGACTTTCCAAGGAAACCGACGGCCCAGGTGATGAGGGCTCGCGGGTCGGTGGCGAGCAAGGGAGTTGCCGGAAAGGCGAGGCCGGTGAGGGAGATGGACAAGGCGCGTTCGATCACCGTCAGTTGTAGGGAGGGTTGACGTTGGACGAAGAACCCACTCGCTGACGCTCGGGGCTCGTTGTTGGGCTCAGGACTCGTTACCGAGCTCTGGGCCTCGTAGCATCACGCATGAGCCGCATCGCAAGAGTCGCCGAAGCTTTCCATGCCGTTGGAATCACCGTGTGGGCGATGGCGTTGGGGGGATCGGCCTTGGCCGCGGCGGTTGTGTTTCCAGAGATGAAAGCATTAGGTCCGGCGCTCCCGGGCTACGCGTCGTACACAGGCGACCACTGGATGATCGCGGCGGGGCATGTCGGGCGAAAGGTCTTTGCGATCTCTGATGGCGTTGAGCTTGGAGCGAGCGCGGTGGCGGTGGTGGCGCTCGCGTACCTGACGCGATGCGGCTTTGTGCGGGGCTGGTGGGGCGCCCTGCGATGGATGGGCGTGGGGCTTGCGGCGGGACTGGCGATCTACAACGGGCTGGTGCTGGCGCCGCGCATGGACATGGCGCTGGTCGCGTACTGGGAGGCGGCGAAGGAGGGGCGCAACCAGGAAGCGGCCGCATATCGCGAGGTCTTCTCGGCCGAGCACCCGTTGGCGTCGCGGATCAAGGGGACATCGCTGACGGCGCTCTTGCTGTCGACAGCAATAGCGGCGGCGGCGCGAAAGAACTCCGCGCCGCCGCCGTGCACACCGAAAGAACAGCCACGCCCGGGCTGATTACTGATTCATGGTGGCACTGCTCTCCAGAGCAGTGCGCTGGGGATGTTCGGACGCACCGCTCTGGAGAGCGGTGCCACCTCAGAGCGGTGCCACTTATTCTTCGCCGTTGTTGGACTTGTTCTCCAGGAGCTTGCGGAGGTACTCGTTCTCGCGGCGGGTGGCCTCGAGATCGAAGACGAGGTACTTGATCGAGAGGCGGAGATAGTCGAGCGAGTCCTGGAGGTCGGCGATCGTCTTCTTCATGGTGTCGTGACGGTCGCGGGTCTCGCTGGCGAGGGCTTCGAGCGGGCCGCGTTCGGACTCGGGGAGGGTCCCGATCTGGCTCACGAGTTCGCTCAGCTTGCTCTGGAATTCCTGTTCGTTCATCTCTTGGTCTCCCTGTTCTTCATGGAATGTGCGGATCCACTGAGCGGCACGGGCCGGTCGACGCTCTCGACAATGAAACAAGGAAACAACGCCCGCGCCACAGGGCGGCGGGGCGTGCCAGAAGGACGCAAGGGGTTGTGGGTCCGCGAAAAGCGCTCGCGGTGGGGTGGGGGTGGGCTCAGAGCGGGCGTGCGATCACCTGCACCGGAGTGGTGGGGGAGAGGGGGCGTGCCGTGTGTTGCGAAAACTCACCCCAGGGTGTGGATGCGACGCAACGCGTAGCGAGCATCGGGGGGTGCGGCGGCCTCGAGTTTGGACGCGGCGGCGGGGTCGGCACGCCGCAGATCCCGCCACACCTTTCGCAGGTGGACCTCGACGTTGGTCCGAAAGGTCTGGAAGTGCTGCTCGAGCTCGTGGCGATTGAAGGCGGAGAGGGGGTCCTTGAGCCCGGTCTGCATGGCGGCCCAGTCCAGGAGCGAGGAGCCGGTGCCGGTGAAGCGGTAGAGGTTGAGGGTGGTTTCGACGCGTTTGGGGAGGCTGACGAAGGGGTCGGTGGCGGCTTCAGGGACGCCCGATAAGGCCTTGACGACCTGGGCGAGGTCGAAGGCCGCGGTGAGGGGTTCGTCCTCGGCGGGCTTGGTTTCGGCGTAGGAGGCCTTTCCGCCGGCGACGGAGGCGCGCAGGTCGGCGTAGGCGGTGGAGAGGGTTTTGGTGCCGGCGCGGTCGAAGCGGACCACGAGCCGCTGGCATTTCTGCCCGTTCTGGACGAGGGTTTCGGCGGTGGACACCTGGCCCGAGCCCCACTCCGGGCGGCCCGAATGCATCACCCAATCCCCCGACTTCCATATTTCACCGGCCATGCAACAATCCCCTGGGCCCGCGATTTGCGGGCTGAAAGTGCCTCGAACTTGGGCAACCGGTCGGGCTTTTTGGGCGGGGTCCCATCCTTGGACCCCAGCGGACCACAATGAGGCCATTCCGGACCCCGGCGGCGACAGGCCTTGCAGCCAATTGCCCCCGGGCGATTGGCGACATAGTATCACAGTCCACACGGGAGGGGGAGCCCCACCAACCCTTACCTCCCCCCAATTGAACGCCCGAGAGGGCCAGGAACCAAGCACACCATGATCGAAGCCCTCAAGAGTGACGAGATCGTCGACAAGGTCGGTGGACGTTTCAAGCTGTGTGCGCTGATTCAGCGCCGCCTGATCAACCTGATGGAGGGTGCGAGGCCGCTGGTCGATCGCGACGGGCGGACGGACCTGGAGCTGGTGATCGAGGAGATCCTGCAGGACAAGATCACGCTGGACTTTGACGCGTCGGTGCTCGAGAAGCCGGCGGTTGAAGAGCCGATCGTCTGATGGTGGCACCGCCCTTGGTGGCACTGCTCTCCAGAGCAGTGATTCTGAGGTAACCTCAATTCAATGACGAGTCAGTCGCCCAACACTGGTAGCGAGGCTTTGCGGGGGCGCAAGGTTTTCATTGGTGTCACGGGCGGAATCGCCGCGTACAAGACGTGCCAGGTGGTGTCGCGACTGGCGCAGGCGGGGGCCGAAGTGACGGTCGCGATGACCGAGTCGGCGACGAAGTTTGTGACGCCGTTGACGTTCCAGGCGCTCTCGGGGCGGCCGGTGTACACGAGCGCGTGGGAGCATATCGAGAGTCACGATCCGCAGCATATTTCGCTGGCGACCAAGGCCGAGGTGGCGCTGGTGGCGCCGTGCACGATGGATTGCCTGGCGAAGCTGGCTGGCGGGCGGACGGATGACATTGTGACCTTGATTCTGTCGGCGATCGATCGGGCGAAGACGCCGGTTTTGCTCGCGCCGTCGATGAACGCGGTGATGTGGGGGCAGCGAAGCACGCAGCGGAACCTGGAGACGCTCAAGGGCGACGGGTTTGGGTTTGTTGGCCCGGCGGATGGGTGGCAGGCGTGCCGGACGACGGGGACAGGGCGGATGAGCGAGCCGGAGGAGCTCATTGGGGCGGTGACGGCGGCGCTGGCCAATCGCAACGAGCCGCGAGCGTGAGCGAGTGGGGGACCTTTTGACCCTCTGGCCGATTCGTTGACGCACGAAACCCGCTCGCTGACGCTCGGGGCTCGTTGACGAGCGGAAATCCCGTTCCGCTCGAACGTTCCGGGTCGTTTCCCGTGGGCGAATCCCTATAGTCGGATCCACGTGATCCCACAGCCCGGTGGCGTGCGAAACGCCGATCGGAGTTTGACCGCACCTCCCTTTCGAGCACCACCCATATGGCGTCGTTTCTCGACAAAGTTCTTGGCCGCTCTTCGAGTTCCAAGCCTTCGGTGCCGGCTCCGCGGCAATGGACGCCGCCCGCCGCATCGAGTGCGTCGGGGGACCGGATCTTCGCGCTGGGCAAGGAGTTGCTCGATCGGGCCAAGGGGCACAAGTCGGGGATCTTCTCGGCGGCGTTCTATTCCGACGCGATGATGGAATGGTCGATGAAGGACCCGAACTTCAAGGTGCAGATGTTCCGGTTCGTCGACACGTTTCCGGTGCTGCGGACGCCCGAGGCGATCTTTGACCACCTGAAGGATTACCTGGAGCAGCCGGGTGTGCAGACGCCGTCGGCGATCGGGGCGTTGATCAAGGCGGGCGGGCTGATGAAGGGGATGGCGGCGGGGCAGATCAAGAGTCGGATTGAAGGGATGGCGTCGCGGTTTATTGCCGGGACGGATGCGAGCTCGGCGTTGCCGGGGTTGAAGAAGCTCTGGAACGACAAGATCGCGTTCAGCGTGGATTTGCTGGGCGAGGTGTGCGTTTCGGACGCGGAGGCGGATCACTATCAGGCGAAGTACCTCGATCTGATTTCGAACCTGCCCAAGAGCGTGGCGACGTGGGAATCGCAGCCGGTGCTGGAGACCGACCACCTGGGGGCGATCCCGCGGACGAATGTGTCGGTAAAGATCTCGGCCTTGTCGGCGAGGGTCGACCCGATTGATACGGAGGGGTCGATCGTTGAGTTGATGAAGCGGATCCTGCCGATTCTGGAGGTGGCCAGGGACAAGGGTGTTTTCGTCAACTTCGACATGGAGCACCATCAGTTCAAGGACCTGACGCTGGAGCTGTTTCGGCGGTGCGTGGAGAAGATCGATTTCCAGGCGGGGCTGGCGATGCAGGCGTACCTCAAGAGCGGGGTTGAGGATGCGCGGCGGATGTGCGAGTGGGCCAAGGCCAAGAACAAGCTGGTGACGGTGCGGCTGGTCAAGGGTGCGTACTGGGATGCCGAGACGATCAAGGCGGAGATGCACGGGTGGCCGAGTCCGGTGTGGCCTGTGAAGTGGCAGACGGATGCGTGCTTTGAGGCGATGACCGAGGTTTTCCTGGATGCGACTCCCAACGAGCCCCGAGCGTCAGCGAGCGGGTCTGCGACCGGTGGCGTCAAGCTTGCCCTGGGCTCGCACAACGCTCGCTCGATCGCCGCCGCCCTCGCGGGGCTTGAGAAACGCAACCTGCCTCGCAGCGCCATCGAACTTCAGATGCTGCATGGCATGGCCGACCAGCTCAAGTACGCGGCCGCCGAGATGGGCCTGCGCATCCGCGAGTATGTGCCCGTGGGCGACATGGTTCCGGGCATGGCGTACCTGGTGCGCCGACTGCTTGAGAACACTTCGAATGAATCGTGGCTGAAGGCGGGCTTTCTCGACAACGCCGATGTGGGGGCGTTGCTCGCGACGCCGGCGGGTCGGGCGGCGCCGGCGGATCTGACGACGATTGCGGCCGAGCGGCACGCTCTCTCGCCGGCGGTGGAAGGTGTGGGGAACTCCAAGGCGTTTGTGAGCGAGCCCTTCCGGGATTTCTGCGAGTCGCACGCGCGGGAGGCGTTTGCCAAGGCGGTTGCGGCGGCCAACGTGCCGGCGATTGCCAACGACCGGACGGTGGAGCAGGGCGCCGAGATGGTGAAACGTGCCGATGCGGCCTTCCCGGCGTGGCGGGACACGGAACCCAAGGTGCGGGCCGACGTGCTCGTGCGGGCGGCGGCCGCGATGCGGGCGCGGCGTGATGAGCTCTCGGGAGTGATGATCAAGGAGGCGGGCAAGACCTGGCGTGAGGCGGATGCCGACACGTGCGAGGCGATCGACTTCTGCGAGTACTACGCCAGGTGTGCCGTCGGGCTCTTTGAGCGGCAGCGTTTGGGCAAGTACATCGGCGAGCTCGATGAGCAGCTGCATCAGGGGCGGGGCGTCGCGGTGGTGATCAGCCCGTGGAATTTCCCGCTGGCAATCTGCTGCGGGATGACGGTGGCGGCTCTGGTGACGGGGAACACGGTGATCGTGAAGCCCGCCGAACAGACGCCGGGGATTGCGAAGTTGATGTTTGAGATTCTGGAGGAAGCCCTGCGCCAAGCGCTGCGGCAGGCTCCCGATGGCGGTGCCCTTCTGAGCAAGGTGCCGGACATCCTCCAGTTTTGTCCTGCTCCCGGAGAGACGACGGGGGCGGCACTGGTTCGTCACCCTCGCACCGCACTCATCGCCTTCACGGGCTCTCGCGATGTTGGGTTGGACATTTACACGGCCGCCGCACCCGGCTCCCCCTTCGTGACGCCGTCACTGCGTGACTCCGTGACTCACCTCAAGCATGTGATCTGCGAGATGGGCGGGAAGAACGCGCTGATCATCGATACTTCGGCTGACCTTGACGAGGCCGTGATCGCGGCCCGGCAGTCGGCCTTTGGATTCCAGGGGCAGAAGTGCTCGGCCTGCTCGCGGCTCATTGTTGTGGACGAAGCGGGGCCCACGGGTCCGGCGATCACGCACTTCCGAGAGCGGCTTGTGGAGGCGACCAAGGCCCTGGTCATCGGCGACCCGACGAGGCCCGGAACCGATGTGGGCCCGGTGATCGACGCCGAGGCGGCGGCCAAGATCAATGGGTTTATCGAGCGGGCGAAGAAGTCCGGGCTGTCGTTCTCTGCGTTGCCATTGCCTGCCACTTCGTCTCTCTCTGTTTCGTCGTCTCTCGCCTTCGTCTCCCCCCACATCTTCTGGACCGTCCCCGAAACCCACGAGCTCGCTCGCGAGGAGATCTTCGGCCCGGTTCTGTCGATCATCCACGCCAAGGACTTCGACGACGCCCTCCGCATCGCCAACAGCCTGCCCTACAAGCTCACCGGTGGCGTGTTCACCCGCAAACCAAGCCACATCGAACAAGCCAAACGCGAGTTCCGCGTCGGCAACCTCTACATCAACCGCGGCACGACGGGCGCCCTGGTCGCCCGCCAACCCTTCGGCGGCTTTGCGATGTCGGGCGGCGGAACCAAGGCGGGCGGGGCGGACTACCTCAAGCACTTTGTGGATCCCAGGAACATCTGTGAGAACACGCTGCGTCGCGGGTTTGCTCCGGAGCTGTAGGTGGCAAGGATGATCCCGCTTCGGGTCATCCTTGCGGGATGTTCGGACGCGTGGGGTTGTTCGGCAAGGATGAGCATGCGGGATCATGCTCGTCGCCCAATCGGCTAGGCTTTCCGGCTTGGCGAACACGTGAGTGTGGGCACGCAATGTGGAGAGTCTCGATGGTGATGCGACTGCTTTGGTCACTCCTGCTCGCCACGATTCTCCTCGTCAGCGGCTGCAAGCCGCCGGCACCTTTGCCACCCTTGGCCCCGGCGTGGTCGCTGGATGTCTGGACGTACACGACGATTGCGCCGCCGCCGGCTGGGGACGTGGCATCGCAGCCGCTCTTTGACGCGCTTTACCGCGGAATCCCGTTCACGAATGACTTCATCTGGGAACAAGACCAGAAGAACGTGATCGCCAAATTGCCGGAGATCTACGCGTTGATGGATGCGGCTCCACAATTCGCATCGCTCAAGGGGGCAACGATCGATTCGGGAGGAGCCTGGATCATTGACGGCAAGACGACCGCGTATAGGTCGGGCCAGATGACATCGCTCAACCGGATCTTGAGGGAATTGATCGAAAGGCACGAGAACCTCGCGGATCTCACGTCGCGAGATCGGGTTCAAGGGTTCGCCGTTGCCCTGATCGCGTTAGGGACCGAACTGGCTGACGTGCCAACACCGGTGGAAGAGGCGACGATTCTCCACCTTGAGCGGGTGGCGCTTGTGGCAGACGGCTGCCGCATGCTCGAGATGCTCGACAAGTCCGACGGCGGTCACCGCCTGACCAAACCGATGGCCACGATCGAGGCAGAGCTCAACGCCGCGTCCCGGGCGGAAGCCGACCGGCGGCGAGAGATTCGCGACCGGGCGGGGAAGTAGTGGCAAGGATGATCCCGCTTCGGGTCATCCTTGCGGGGTAGTCGTTCGTGTGCGAAAGGCGAGAGTGGCGAGAATGGTTTCTGTACGCCAACCCTAGCTTGCGCGTCGGACTCTGACGCGTACGGACCTCCGCAAGGATGACCCGAAGCGGGATCATCCTTGCCACCGGCGGTCATCCTTGCACTACGTCGCCGTCCTCACGCGGTTGACCATCGTCTGTGCCCGCACCTCCAGCCCCTTGATCATCGAGTCCAACGCGTCGCGGTTGGGGGCGAAGTCCATGGCCACCTGCTTGGTGACCCATTCCTTTTTCACCAGTTCGCTGAGCGACCAGGTGAAGCCGTGCATGCCGTCGTGGAGGTTGGATTGGATGATCGCGGGGAGGTCGGTCTCGCGGCCTTCGCGGATGACGTCTTTGACGATCGCGGTGCCCAGCAGCACTTCGGTGGCGGGGACCATGCCCGAGCCGCCGTGGGCGGCCGCAAACTCGGGGACGGCGGGCAGCAGGCGCTGGGCGCAGATCGCTCGCAGGGTGTTGGCCAGGGCGCCGCGGACGAACGCGTGGTCCTTGGATTCGAAGAACTCCAGGATGCGGCTGATGGCCTGCATCGTGTCGGCGGTGTGGAGGCTGCCGAAGACCAGGTGGCCGGTCTCGGCGGCCTGCACTGCGGCCAGCACCGTGTCGTGGTCGCGCATCTCGCCGATGAAGATGACGTCGGGGTCCTGTCGCACGACGTACTTGAGGGCGAACGCGTAGCTGGGGACGTCGATGCCGATCTCGCGCTGGCTGATGATCGATTTGCGGGCGGTGAACTTGTACTCGACGGGGTCCTCGATGGTGAGGATGTTCTCGTGGCGGGTTGCGTTGATATGTTCGATCATGGCGGCCAAGGTCGAGCTCTTGCCGCTGCCGGTCACGCCCACGATGAGCACGAGCCCTTCCATCGTGCGCTCGATGATCTGCGAGTAGATCGGTGGAAGGTGGAGCTTGCCATAGTCGGGGATCTCGGCCTTCACGCGGCGGATGGCGGCGTGGGTGTGCCCGCCCGATCGGAAGATGTCCACGCGGAAGCGGTCGCCCTGCTCGCCGCCGGGGCCCTCGATGTGTGTCGCGAAGTCGATCGCCCCTTGTTCCTCGAATCTCTGCCGCAGCAGGGGCGTCATCAGCGGGTCGACGAAGTGGTCGGCCTCGTCGCCGGTGAAGGGAGCGGCGTCGATCGTCTTGAGGATCCCATCGACGCGGAATGTGGGCGGGACCCCGACTTTGATGTGGAGGTCGGACGCTTTCATCTTTCCCATGGCCGCCAGGAGACGGTGGATGGTCAAGGTGCCTTGGATCATGGCATTCCCTTCCGGGCGCGCGAGGCGCTCAAGAGGCGCCCGTCAAGCAGGAGGCAACGCAAGGGGCGGCCCGGCAGGACGCCGGAGGCCAGGTCGTCCGATCACCCAATCCCGGTCAATGCTAGCCGTGCGGCGGGCGAGTACCTGAATTGCAAGATCCGGCCCATTCTCGGGTATGGAATTCGGAGCAACGTTGGTGCGCGATGGCCGGTACAACTGCGACTCTGAAGCGATCCGCGCCAAGTTCTGCGTCAGCCAACCCACGGAGCACTCCCATGCGATCGTCCCGCCGCACGCGTCTCTTGGTTTCGCTTCTGCTCTTGGCTGGCGCGCTGAGCGGGGGATGCCGGAGCACGGCGCATCGGGCCGTGGACGAGAAGGTCGCCAATGCGGGGTTGAATCTCGCGCCGGTGGTGTTTCCGGTGAAACTGCCGCCACAGGACGGGTTCACGCAGAGTGTGTTCCAAGCGGGGCCGGTGTTCATCGCGGGGCAGCCCAGTGAGGCCGCCCTGGAGCGGATGGTGCACGAAGGGGTGACGCTGGTGGTGAATGTCCGCACGCCCGAGGAGATGGACGATCGCAAGCGGGTGCCGTTTGATGAGGTTGAGGTCATGAAACGGCTGAAGGTCGACTACCTCTTCCTTCCGATGGGAGGGGCTTCGGCAGACATGTATCCGTATACGCCCGAGGCGGTTGACAAGTTTGCGGCGGCACTTGCGAGCCACAAGGATGGCAAGGTTCTGCTCCACTGCCAGGTTGGGTGGCGTGTGAGCCATGTGTGGGCGGCGTACTTGGTTCGGTGCCGCGGATTCACGCGTGAGGAGGCGATGCGTCACGGCAAGGCGATGCTGCTGACGGAGCTGCCGTTCGAGGGACTGGCGGGGCTGAAGGCGGAGTACGTGCCGGCGGTTGGGAAGGGGAAGAAGTAGGGGCGGGCGATGGGGCACGGACCGCGAACGAATGTCCCGCAAGGATGACCCGAAGCGGGATCATCCTTGCCACCGCCGGGATCATCCTCGCCACCGGCGGGATCATCGTTGTCACCGGATTACCGTGGCGGGTCCCAGATGGTTGGGGGGATGGCCTCGCCTCCGGAGCCTTCCTCGAGACGATACATCAGATACTGGTCCATGTTCATGCCGATTTCCTTGGCTCGTTCGGCGGCGTCGCGGTCGCCGACGTCCGACTCGGCGGCGACATCGGACTTCCACTCGCCGTTTTCCTTGACCCAGATCCCCTGAAACGTCTCCTTCCCGCGGGGTATGCGGTAGGTGATGGTGGCGCGGCTCTTCTCGCCGTTGACGGAAATGCTGACGCGGGTGCAGTCTGAGGTGCTGCCCTGCCATCCACTGCCGACCAGTCGCGTGAAGTAGAGACGGCCATCGGCGGTCTTGAGTTCCTTGGCTTTGAAGAGCATGCGGGCCTGGAGGACGTCGAGCCGATCGGTGAAGGAAAGGGCCTGGACCTCGGCCTTCTTGGCGGTGCGGGCCAGAGCCATCATGCGGTCGAGACGAGCAATCGAGTCCTTGGAGAGAAAGGTGACTGCCTGGGCGCCGCTTTGAGAGTCCAGCGCCTTGTCGAACGCCTTGTCGGTCTCGCGAACGTCGGTCGCCTCGGCGTCGCAGCCGCCCAGGACGGAGACAAACGAGAGCATGATGAGCACCAGAGCAATGGACAGGGATCGGATGGTCATGGCGGCAGCCTAGCAAATCGGGCTCGGCGGTGCAAACGGGTGGTTGGAACCGATCTGCCTACTTCAACCCCGTCAAGACCAAGGTGCCCTGGGCGTTGTAGGTGCCGGTGACCGTCACCGACTTGAGTTGAGCCTGCTCGGCGGCGGCCTTGACGGCGATGATGTCGACGTTGACCGGAGTTTCGTTGGGTCTGACGAGGATCCACCCGCCGGCGACGCCGGTGGTGAGCGTGCCGGTCAGTGTGACCGAGATGGGTGTCGTTGGCGGGACGAAGGGCGGAGCGCGCCGTTCGCAGTTGACCACTGACACGAACGTGAAACCCGTAATCAGAACTTGGATGACGCGAGATCGCATGTCGATTCTCCCATGAGCTGACGGCCCCACGCTGGGCGTTCGTTGATGCGGAGAGGAACTTCTCTGGAGCGCGGATAGTTCGCGAAAGGTTCAGCGTCGGTGCCGAGAATCCACAGGGATTCCCCGGGGTGTACAGCTTGCTTGTGCGAGGAGGCCGATGAAATCGCGTCTTTCACTTCGGGAACTGAAAGATCCGGGCTCCGGAACCGAAAGCACGTTGTGCAGTGTGTCGTCGCGAGGACCCCCTTCCGACCGCGCGGACCAGCAGCCACGTCGGCCTTTCGGCCTCCGATTTCGTGCGCCTCACTCACCATCGAACTGCTGACAACGTGCGATTCCGCACGGAGGTAGGCCATGAAGAACGTGCTCTTGACGATGGGCGTGCTCGCGATGCTTGCGGGGCGGGCGACGGCCGACCCGGCGACGATTGTGAACTTTTCGTGGTCGACCACCGGGATCACCAGCGGCAGCGCGTCGGCCACCTGCCTGACGCCGCCGGAGAACCACTGCGAGGTGGTCGGGGGCTGCTCCGCGGAAACGCCCACATTCGCGCTGGGGGGTTCGTCCATGGCCAACACCACCCAGGCGTGGGTGATGGCCTCGTCGGGGTGCTCGTTCGGATGCAATTGCTGCTCCTTTGGCGGCGGCCACGGCTCGGGCGACGCTCGCTCCGATTACACGATCATCGAGGCGTCTTCGTCGACGGATCTGACCCAGTGGGGCTTTTCCGATCGGCTCTACATCGGCGGACGCGCGACTGCCAACACCGTCCCTGGGTGCGTGACGGGCTCGGGGTCGGGCCTTGGACTGGCCACCTACGAGTTCGACCTGGTGTTCGAAACCACCAGCACGACGCGGCTGATTCTCACGCGGGAGCACTACGTCAACGTTCTCACGTACGGCAGCGCGATCTCGACCTACACCCTCTCACGCGTCTTGCCCACATCTGCGACGCTCTTCACGCAGGAGATATCCAGCGCCGATGGTGACCAGGACGGCAGCGGCCAGACGATCATCGTTCTCACTCCGGGGACGTACAACGTGCACATCGAGGGCCAGGGAGAGGTCGCGGCCAGCGCGTCCGGCGAAGGAAGCGTCGGCGGGAGTGTGGAGGTCTGGTTTGGGTGCTCGATGCGCGTCGAGTCGTATGAGTGCCCGGCGCAGACCGACGCGCCTGATGATGTGATGTCGTGCGTGGGGCAGAATCCGAGCTTCTCAGTCGCCGCCGACGGGACCAGCGTCTTCTACCAGTGGCGGCGAAACGGCGTGCCGCTCGAGGGCGGCCTCACGCCTGCGGGCACCACGACCTACGGGCAGTGGACTCCGTACCTCACGATCGTCGGTGTGAAGAGCGCGGACGCAGGCCTGTTCGACTGCGTGCTGACCAACGAGTGCGGCAGCGTGACGAGCGACGGCGCGGAGCTGAGCGTCTGTGCGGCGGACTTCAACTGCGACACGGCCGTCGACTTCTTTGACTACGACGACTATGTGGTCGCGTTCGAGCTTGGGGACCCCCGAACCGACTTTGACGCCGACGGCTCGGTCGACTTCTTTGACTACGACGCGTTCGTGGTGGCCTTCGAGCTTGGGTGCTGAACTCGCCCGCGGACGCCCCTACTTCTTGGGCGGGTCCGGAGATGTCGGGGGCGCGCCGGGCTCGTCGGGCAGGTCGGGGCTCTGCGTCAGGGCCGGGAGCATCGCCCGCAGTTCTTCGAACCGCGTGCGCTCAACATCGGTCAGCGTGCCCCCGAAGTTCTTCTCGATCAGGACGGCGACGGCCCGTCCCTGCGGCTTGGCGATCACCGCGTGCAGGGCATCGAGCCACGCGCTGGCCGCCGCACCGGTCGCCTCGGCCTGATCGAGACGATCGAGCTCGATGAACGCGACGGCGCGGATGGCGGCCAGTTCGCCCGCGTCGCGGAGCTGGGACATTTCGGGCAGGGCGTCGACGGCGCTCACGGCGTCGGCCGGCTTGTCCAAGTCCAGGCGCAGCTTGGCGAGGGAGATGAGTCCGGCGGCGATGGCCGAGAGCTGCGTGGAGCTGCGACGCTCGGAGCTGATCCGCGTCTCGGAGGTCAGCACCTGCAGCACGGCCTCACGCATCGCGGGCTCGCCCGCGAGCATGTCTGCGGCGCCCAGGACGTCGGTTGAGGGGAGCATCCGCGCCACCTTTGTGAGCGACGTGCGCCGGTACTCGGGACGATTGAGCGTCAGCGACGCGACGCCGGCGAAGCCCTCGAGCGACTGGCGGTGCAGCACGACGCCCCGAACCGCGACATCGTTGAGCTGCGGGTCCTGCCCCGCGGCGGCGAGGATGGCGTCGAGGAACTGAGGCTCGCTCACGAGCGCCTCGGCGGCCGCGAGCTTCTGCGCCCCGTCGCCCGTGGCCAAAAGGCCCGCGACCTCGCGCAGGTCGAGCTCGGTGCCGATCATCGCCCGCAGGAGGCACCCGGCGGGCGGCAGGGTCGCGGTGGGAACCAGTCGCAGGGCGGTGAGCACCCGGGCGATGTCGGGCGTGTCGTAGAGCAGCCCGCGCCGCTGCGTGGCCCACAGGTACTCCATGGCCGCGTCGCGTGCGTTGGTGCTTGAGAGCTCGTGGCCGACCTGGATCCATCCGACCGCCCGCTCGATGAGCTCCTGGGCGGGCCAGCGGGCGACGAGTCGCCAGAGCTCGGCCGCGGCACCGGGATCGGTCTCTCGCTCCATCGCCGAGCGGGCGCCCGACTCGGTAGAGGGGCCCGGGCGCTGTGCCAGGAACGACGCGGCGGCGCGGCGGAGGTCGGCGGACTTGCTGGCGAGGAGCCCGGTGGCGGCCTCGCTGACCGAATCGGTGAGCGGGTTGGCGGAGGCGAGTTCCTGGGCGGCGAGCTCGAGCCCCAGCCGCTTTACGTCGTTGAGGGCGTCGCCCAGGAGCTCCACCAGGAATTCGGGGCGCTTGTCGACGGGGGTCGCCAGGTGCGCCTTGCGGAGCGTGGCGAGCAGGCTCGAGATGGCGGCGGAGTTCTCGGCGGCGAGCCTGGCGGCCCGCGCCGACTGGTTTCTCGCGGTCGTCGACTGCCACTGGGCGTCAGTCCATCCTTCGGCCGCGTTCAGCCACGATGACCAGGCGGCCGTGTCACGCCCAAGGGTGTCGCACCCGGTGATCGAGAGCAGGCCATCGAAGGCGGCCAGACGTGCCTCACGACCAGTTGCCCGCTCGGCCATGCTCAGCAGCGCCCAGGCGGCCTTACGCGTGCGAAGCGATGCCAGAGCGCCCGCGACGCCCGGGTACTCGCTCTCGGGGGAGGCGCCCGACGCGGCGATGAGCGCGTCGGCGGCCCACATGGGCACGTTGGGGGTAACGGCGATCCGGGCGAGGATCCCCACGCACAACGGGTCGACGGAACCTCGTCCCAGAGCGGCGGCGACGACGAGGCGATCATCGGCGCTCGTCGACTCGCTCAAGAGCTTGACGACCCGTTCTCCGAGTGTCGTCGTTGAGGAGCCCGGTTCGGTCCATGCGATGCGGGAAGTGGCCTGAGCAAGCGCGGCACAATGCCCGACGATCAGGGCGAGGGTCGCGCCTCCGATCACCGTGCGGCTGATCAAGCGATGTCGTGTCGATCGCCGCAACCATTCCTCCGTTCACACCTTGCCAGAGCGTCTCTCGTCACGCAGGCCCAGGAGGCGCGAGGCCTCTTCAACGTCTTTGTCACCACGCCCCGAGAGGTTCAGCACCAGGTTCTGGTCCTTGCCCATCTCGCCGGCGAGATCGACCGCCTTGGCGATCGCGTGGGCCGTCTCCAGCGCCGGGATGATCCCCTCGGTTCGCGCGAGCAGGAGAAAGGCGTCCAGAGCGGAGTCGTCGGTGACGGCGGTGTAGTTCACGCGTCCGGCGTCCTTCCACATCGCGTGCTCGGGGCCCACGCCGGGGTAGTCCAGGCCGGCGGAGCAGGAATGCACGTCGGCGGTCTGGCCGAACTGGTCCTGAAGCACGTAGCTGAGCGAGCCGTGGAGCACGCCTGGGGCGCCGGCGGAGAGGGTGGCGGCGTGCTGACCGGGCTCGCGCCCGCGCCCGCCGGCCTCGACGCCCACGAGCTTGACGTTTTTCTCGTCGATGAAGGGGTAGAAGATGCCCGCGGCGTTGGAGCCGCCGCCCACGCAGGCGACGATGGTGTCGGGCATCTTGCCCAGGAGGCGGAGGCACTGGGCCTTGGTTTCCTGGCCGATGATGGACTGGAAGTCGCGGACGATCATGGGGAAGGGGTGGGGGCCGACGACCGAGCCGATGATGTAGTGGGTGGTCTCGACCGAGGCCATCCAGTCGCGCATCGCTTCGTTGGTGGCGTCCTTGAGGGTCTTGCTGCCCGAGTCGACCTCGATGACCTTGGCCCCGAGCATTTTCATGCGGGTGACGTTGAGCTTCTGGCGGCGCACATCCTCGGTGCCCATGTAGACATCGCACTGGAGGCCAAAGTGGGCCGCGGCGGTGGCGGAGGCGACGCCGTGCTGGCCCGCGCCGGTCTCGGCGATGATGCGTTTCTTACCCATGCGCTTGCAGATGAGGGCTTGGCCCATGGTGTTGTTGATCTTGTGGGCGCCGGTGTGGGCGAGGTCCTCGCGCTTGAGCCAGATGGTGGCGCCGCCGCCGCCCTGGCCTCGGAACTGGCGCTTGGCGTGCTCTGAAAGGCGGCGGGCCTCGTAGAGAGCGGTGGGGCGGCCGACGAAGGACTTGAGGAGGGACTGGAGCTCGTCCCAGAAACGTTCTTCCTTGCAGACCGCGATGTAAACCTCTTCGAGTTGGCGGAGGGCCGCGACGAGAGTTTCGGGGACGTAGGCCCCGCCGTACTTGCCGAAACGACCGGCCTCGTCGGGCACGTTGGAGAGGCGCACCGCGGGCGGCTTGGCGGTGGAATGTGAGCTGATCGTTGACATGAGGAGAGTCTAGGGGAGGTTGGGGGCGGTGGGGGGAGGAAGATTGAAACACGGAGGACACGGAGGGGCACGGAGAAAGGCCCGGACGAGTGAAGAGAATGGAGTGAGGAGAGGGCCGAAGGCTGAACTTGAAGGCGGAAGGCGGAGTTGATTCAGCCTTCCGCCTTCAAGTTCAGCCTTCTGCCTTTGCCTTCTTCCGTGCCTCCGTGTCTCACTCTTTCTGGGCGGCCTTGGTGGCGGTGGACCAGATCCAATAGACGGGGAGGCCGGCGAAGAGGACGCCAAGCCAGATGAGCGACTGGTACTTCGTGTTGGGGTCGGCGAGGTCGGCCTGGACCGAGAGCACGGTCATCGCGACGGCGGTGAGGACAAAGAACGCGGGGACGATGGGGTATCCCCAGCACCTGTAGGGGCGTTCGGCGTCGGGTCTGGTGCGGCGGAGCGTGAAGATCGAGATGCCCGCCAGGCCGTAGAAGATCCACATGGTGAAGACGAATCCGCCGGCCATCTCCTTGAAGTTCTTGAGCCCCCAGAGAGCGGTGAGGGAAAGGGCGAGCTGGCACCAGAGCGAGACCGCGGGCGTCTGGTAGCGTGGGTGGACGTGCCCCAGGAAGCGGAAGAGGAGGGCGTCGCGGGACTGGGCGAAGCTGATGCGGGCCCCGGTCATGATGGAGCCGTGGGTGCTGCCCAGGGTTGAGATGACGATGATGAGGGCGACGATGGTGGCGGCGTGGTCGCCGATGAGGCGCTGGGCGACGACGGGGGCGACGCTCGAGTCGGGGGCGGTGCGCATCTCGTCGATCGACATGACCCTGAAGTACGCGAGGTTGATCGCGAGGTAGAGGCCGGTGACGCCGACGGTGCCGGCGATGTAGGAGATTGGGAGAAGGCGTTTGGGGCGTTCGACCTCGCCGGCCATGGAGCCCACGTCGCTCCAGCCGTCGTAGGTCCAAAGGATGCCGCTCATGGCCGCGACGACCGCGAGGGTCCAGAGCTTGGGCACTTGCGGATCGGAGGCGACGAAGGCGAGCTGGTGGGGCTGTCCGATGGTGAACGCGAGCACGGTGATGGCCAGGAGCGCGCCGACCTTGGCGATGGTGAGCACCCCGGCGACGCCGGTGCCGACCTTGACTCCCACGACGTTGACGACGGTGAGGAGCACCAGCACGCCCGAGGTGAGCCACTTGGCGCGGATGCGGTCGGTGTCGGGGTCGCCGGTCGCCAGGCCGATGAGCGGGACGAGGTTCTTGCCGAAGATGATCGCGATCCCCGCGGCGGCGACGGGTTTGGAGATGAGCAGGTAGGTCCAGCCGAAGACAAACGCGATGCAGCGCCCGGCCCGCCCGTAGCCCTCGCGGAGGAAGACGTAGACGCCGCCCGACTGAGGGAACATGGTGGCGAGCTCGGCGTAGGTGAAGGCGCCGAAGAGGGAGATCACGCCGCCCAGGGCCCAGAGGCCCAGAATCGCCCACGGACTGCCGATCTCGCGGGCGATGTCGGTGGGGGTCTCGAAGATGCCGCTGCCGACGATGATGCCGACCATGACGGCGGTGACACCCCAGAAGCCCAGGAGGCGGGGAAGCTCGGGGGATTGGGGAGTGTCGGTGGGCGGGAGCATGCGGGGGCAAGATAAGCGATTTCAAGAGGTCTTGCGAAACGAGCCCCGAGCGTGAGCGAGTGGGTGGGGCTACCGAAATGCAAAGGCACCCCGCTCGCTGACGCTCGGGGCTCGTTGGTGAGGGCATGCCGGGGCACGAAAGAAGCCGAACGTCTTGCGACGCTCGGCTTTGAAACCACCATTGATGGACGAGGGGTCCACCAACCACTCTCAAATTGGATGAATCAGTGTGCCGCGGACTTGGGCGGCTGGAGCCACGAGGGCGTCGCCGACGCGGTCGTGGGCGTCGAGGGAGCGCCGTTGTTGAGATTCGTCATACGAGAGACGCGGGGCTTGGGCTCGATGTCCAGGTCCTCGTTGACCTTGGCGGCCTGCGGGCCGACTTTGCACTGGCCGACGTAGGTTGCGCCCTCGGCGACGATGATCGCGGCGGCGGTGATGTCGCCCTTGACGCGGGCCTTGCCCGAAAGGCTGAGTCGCTCGCGGGCGAGGATGTCGCCCTCGACGTTGCCGTCGACGATGACGCTGCGGGCTTCGACGGTGGCCTTGCAGAGCGCGCCCTCGGCGATGTGGACCTCGCCCTGGCTGACGATGCGTCCCTCGAAGTTGCCCAGGATGCGGGCGCTCTGCTCGATGATGAGCTCGCCCTTGAACTTCGCATCGCGCCCGATTGTCGTGATCTGAGTTTCGTCAACAGCCATCGTCAAGCCTCCGCTCGTGTTTCGGCCCGCTTGGGCTCCGCCCAAGACGCTTCGCCAGACCCAGACAGTAGCCGGAACACCATGGGCTATCGGTTGGGCCCCGCCTCAAGGCTTGAGTTTCGGGGCAGTTCCGGTGGTTGCAATTGCCACCCTTTGAGCGAACAGATCACGGACAAACGGGCTCGTTTCAGCCGTTGGTGCCCTCGCGAGGGCGGTTTTGTTCGAAATCAGCGGCCCGGCCGCCCGATAACAGGACTCAGTCGCCTGTCGGCGCACCTGATACAACTGCGGGATGGAATTGCCGTTTGATTTGCCCAAGGTGAGTCCCAAGGAGCGGGAGAGGGCCATGCGGCTGCTCGCGAAGCTGGATGCCCACTGGTCGCACGCCAAGTGCGAGCTCAACTACGCCTACCCCCACGAGCTTCTGGTGGCGACGATCCTGTCGGCCCAGACGACCGATGCGGGGGTGAACAAGGTGACGCCGGAGTTGTTCGGGGCGTATCCGACGCCGCGGGATTATGCGAGCGCGACGCCGGCACAGATCGAGCCGTACATCAGGTCAATCGGGCTGTTTCGCAACAAGGCCAAGGCGGTGCACTCGGCGATGACGACTCTGGTGGAGAAGTTTGGCGGAGAGGTGCCGCGGACGATGGAGGAGCTCTTGACGCTCCGGGGCGTCGCGCGCAAGACGGCCAATGTGGTTCTGGGCAATGCGTTTGGGATCAACGTGGGGATGCCGGTGGACACGCACGTGCAGCGGCTGGCGGTGCGGTTCGGTCTTGTGAAGCCGGGGCTGACGCCCGAGAAGGTGGAGCGGCGGTTGCTCGCGCTGTTTCCAAGGGAGCGGTGGGGGGATGTGTCGCACATGCTGATCTGGCATGGGCGGTACGTGTGCAAGGCGCGAGGGGGCAAGTGCGCGGATCACGAGATCTGCCGAGAGTTTGGGAAGGGGTGTGAATTCGCAGGGGCGGGCGGTTCGCGCGTTGTTGCGCTCTCAAGGCCTGCGAAGAAGGTGCGTGGAAACCGGTGAAACGCTTCGAGCGCAAACGCTAAGAAGCCCGAGCCAGAGCGCTGCCCAGGCGCCAATTCCGATCATGTCAGTGATGGCCTTGAGAAGGGCGCTGGTGGTGGAGTTCGACCACCACTCGCCAAGGGTTTTGAGATCCCAGAGGGCCACGGGGGACGTCATGGGCTTGACCGCGGCGCGTTGGAGATGCGCCAGCGCGAGGGTGGCGGCCGCCGGGACGCAAAGCCATGCAGAGATGACCAGCAGGCGACGCGTGACGCGTGGTGTCGCTTGGGCGGCGAGGGCCGACGAGGTCAAGGCGATGGACACAAGTCCGCCGGCGCACGCCGCAAGGCCGCTCCATGCGACGAGGGAACGGTATCGAACGTTCCAGGACGGAGGGAATTGGCGAATCGAAGAGCGGCTGAGCGTTTCCCAGAGCGCAACGCAGACGTAGAAGCCGATGACCGCGAAGGAAGCGTGCAGGAACGCCCGGCGGGAGCGGGTGAGCGAGGGCTTCGCCACCGTGACCATCGACACCGACAACAGCAGGGCGACCATGAGCTGCACGCAGTCGGTCCAGGCGTATCCGCCGGCGGGGCTTTGAAACCAGGCGGGCGGGCTTGTAAAGGTGGTCGGGTACCAGGTCCACCAGCCGATCGGCAACGTCAGGAGAAGCACCCATCGGGCGCGGTAGAGAAGGACCGACGCCTCCAGCCGCAAGCGATCAATATCGAACGCCGACCGGCACTCGGGACAGGCCCGACCATCCTCCGGCAGCCCGGAAAGGTCGTAGCCGCATCCAGGACACTCAATGCTCGCAGTTGGTCCCGCCATGGCAGAAGTGTACAGAATGGATGGAATGCGGGTGCGAGCAGGCGACGGCGTAGGACGCGGAGAGAGCGCTTTGTCGACGCTTGGATTGAGGCCAGCCCAAGCCCCGCTCGCTCACGCTCGGGGCTCGTTGTCGAGCCACCCCCCCGCGAAATATGCCCGACAGGAGTCGAACCTGTAACCTCTGCCTTCGGAGGGCAGCGCTCTATCCAGTTGAGCTACGGGCACTCTGCCCTCCATGCTACGATCGGCCCCGTCCGATGGCAACACCCTCAACACTTCCCGCCGGCTCCCTCTCTCCCACCCCGGCGTGGGTTGTCCACCTGTTCACGTTCATGAACTCGATGGGGACGGCCCTGGTGACCAACGGGGTTTTCTACATCACCGAGAGCGGCTACGGCTTTACGCGGACCGACAATTTCTGGCTGGCGCTCTACATGGGGGCCTCCTATGTGGTGAGCGCGTGGACGACGCAGCCGGTGGTCGCGTGGTTGAGACGCAAGCTGCCCGGCCTTTCGAGCCGTGGGGTGCTGTTGACCCTGATGGTCGCCCTGGCGGCGCTGTGCCTGGTCCCGCTGGGAATGCAGATGTGCGGCGCAAGCTCGCGTTCGGGTCGATGGGGGCTTGTCGGGATCTGGGTGACCGTTCTGGCGTACAACATGCTGACGGGGGTGCTGTGGCCGATGGTGGAGAGCTTCATCGCCGGAGGGCGCCGCGGGGACGAGCTTCGCCGGACGATGGGCACGTGGAATGTCTGCTGGGCGTCGGCGGCGATTCCCGCGACGTTCCTTCTGGCTCCCCTGGTGCACTCATATCCCAACGAGGCGATCGCGTCGATGACGGTGATCCACCTGGCGGCGGCGTGGCTGCTGACGAGATTCACCCACGAGCCAGTGCCGCTGGAAGTCGACGAACCCGAGCCGCATCCGCCGATCTATGACAAGCTGCTGGTGGCGTTTCGGCTGCTGATGCCCATGGCGTACGCGGTCTTCACGACTCTGAGCCCGATGCTGACGACGATGTTCGGCGACCAGGGCGTCGACGAGAACTATCGCCCGCTCCTGGGCTTGAGCTGGGTGGTGCCCCGCATTCTGGGCTTCCTTATTTTCGGGATGTGGGCCGGGTGGCACGGGAAGTGGTGGCCCGCGGTCGGGGGCGGGGTGACGCTGGTGGTCGGCTTTGGAATTGCCGTTCTCAGCCCCCAACTCGGCTCGCCGAGCGTCGTACTACCGGTGATGATGGTCGGGCTTGGAGTTTTCGGGCTTGGGATGTCGATGGTCTACTCGGGGGCGATTTACTACGCGATGGAGGTCCACAAGAGCGATGTCGAGGCGGGGGGGACCCATGAGACGCTGGTGGGGATCGGGTACACCGCCGGGCCGATGTGCGGGCTTTTGGCGACGGGCGGGGTGGGAACCCCATGGGGGGCCGGGTGGGACTTTGGGACGGTGCTGTTCAGCCTGGTTGGCCTGGGCGCGGTGGGCTGGACGATCTGGGTGATGTATCGCGTTCGGCATCTGGCAGCATCCGCGGACGCGGGCAGGCGGTAGAAGGAACGGAAACCCGGTCTCGCGCATCAGAGTGTGGGGCGGAACGGGTGGGCGGCATGGCTGGGGGCCGCCCGATAGCATGGTCGTGAGCAAAAGTTGCGCGGATCGCTGATCTGGCGCACAGTCCGGGACGATCCGAAACCAGCGCGGCGGGCTCTCTCTGTAATCCCCGACCGCGACCAAGGGAGGTCAGTTCGCCGTGGCATTCATCAACACTCGTCTTTCGCTGGGTCGTCTTTGGCTTGGTGCGGTTGTGCTGGCCGCGGGGGCCGCGGTCAGTCCGGCGGTTGCGATGCAGACGGCGGCCTTGGCTTCATCCGCACTAGCCGCGAGTGAATTGGGCGACACAACCGCCCAATGGTCCGCGAGACTGTGGGCGGCGGCCAAGGCGGGCGATGAGGCGACATTCCAGAAGCTGCTCGCCGACTTTTCGACCGCGGACGCACCGGCGTCGCTTGTCAAGTCGGTGAAGAGGCTGCGGGAGCATTACGCGGCGCGCGAGGTCGACAGGTCGGCCAAGATCATCAAGGCTCGCGAGGAACTGACCAAGAAGCTGGGAGAGGGTCAAGATGCGGTGGGGATCGCCAAGGCGCTCGTGAGCGCGATGGAGATCTACGACCTGTCGCTCGACAAGCAGTCGCTGCTGCGCGAGCCGATGGTGGCGGGGCTTGCGGCCAAGGCCGATGCGGCCGCGCGGGAGGCCGAGGCCAAGGGCCAGTGGCTGACGGCAAGCGAGCTGTTTGTCCGCCTGCAGCTTCTGATGGAAGAGGTGCCCGAGGGCGTGAAGTACAAGAAGGACGTGGAGCGGGTGAGTCATCGGCTCAACATGCTTCGGATGTACGTGCCCAAGCGCCTCTGGGAATTGCAGAACGAGCGGCGGATCGCGGGTGGAGAGACCAAGCCCCTGCCGCCCTACAACGCGGTGGGCGATGAGTACGGGGCCAAGCTGACGGGGATCGAGCCTCGGGCGGTGGTGGATGCCTTGACCAAGTCGGCGTACGACCACGTGGACCTGGCCGACTTCCGCCGGATCCTGCTGGGCTCGCTCGACGGGATCCGCACGCTCTTGACCACGACGGATCTGGCGGCGACGTTTCCGGGCATGGCCGACGAGCAGGCCCGCAGCTCGATGCTGGCGACCTTGGTCAGGGAAGAGGACACGCTACGCAAGGACGACACGATCGACCAGGGCGACTGCGACCGGCTGCTCAAGCGGATCATCGCGGCCAGCGCGGAGACGGTGAAGGTGCCCGAGGCCGTCATCTGCCACGAGTTCGGCAACGGCGGGATCGACACGCTCGACGAGTTCACCGCGATCATCTGGCCCTACGAGATCGCGCGGTTCAACAAGATGACCCAGGGCAGCTTCGTGGGCATCGGCGTGCAGATCGAGTTTGACGAGGCGAGCTTTGTCCGCGTGGTGACGCCCATCGACGGCACGCCGGCCCAGCGAGCCGGCGTGAAGCCCGGCGATCTGATCACCAAGGTCGGGGGCAATTCGATCTTCGGGCTCTCGCTCGACCAGGTGGTCGACCAGATCACGGGCCCCAGGGGCACGATGGTGACGATGACGATTGAGCGCAAGGAGAAACTCGCGGAGGGCGCTCCGGCGGGGGCCGAGCCGGCAAAGGCCGATCTGGAGTTCAAGCTCAAGCGCGACAAGATCGTGGTGCCCAGCGTCAAAGGCTGGAACCGCGCGGGCATCGGCGAGTTTGACTGGGGCTGGTTTGTCGAGCCCGAGAACGGCATCGGCTACGTGCGGGTGCAGCAGTTCGCCGAGACCACCGCCAACGAGCTTGACGTCGCGATCGACGCGATGAAGAAGAAGGGGCTCAAGGCCCTGGTCGTCGACCTGCGGTACAACCCCGGCGGGCTGCTCGACCAGGCGGTCGCGATCTCGCGGATGTTCATCGACCAGGGCGCGATCGTGATGACCCGGGGGAGCTCGGGTCGCATCGAGAGCTCCAGCAAGGGCAACCGCTCGTCGTCGCTGGGCGACACGCCGGTGATCGTGCTGGTCAACCGCGGCTCGGCCTCGGCGAGTGAGATCGTCTCGGGCGCCGTCCAGTACTACGGCAACAGGGGCGACATCCCCGCGATGGTGCTCGGCCAGCGCAGCTACGGCAAGGGAAGCGTCCAGCAGGTCATGAACCTCTCGGGCGGCAAGACGATGATGAAGCTCACGTCGCAGTACTACCTGCTCCCCGACGCCAGGGTGATCCACCGCAAGCCCGGCGCCAAGACATGGGGCGTGGAGCCCAACTTCGGCGTCGAGATGCTCAACCAGCAGATGGCCGACGGCATCACGCTGCGTCGAACCGCCGACGTGCTCATCGAGGGCGCCGACCCGGCCAAGACCCCCAACCCCGCCGACCTCCTGGAGAAGAACCTGGACCTGCAGCTCGAGGCGGCCCTGGTGCTGCTGGAGGGTCAGGTCGCGGGCGGCAAGGGCACGCAGGTGCGGGCGGAGAAGTAGAGCCATCCGGGCCTGGTCACGACATGCCGACTGATCTCAAACCCCGATGATATCATCGGGGTTTGTTTGCATACTGTCTGGATTGAAACGCCATTCAGTCGGCTTTTCATGAGACATTGTGAAACTTTGTGCTACTAAGTGGAACATTTGGGGGTAGAATGACGAAGAATGAAGGGTTGGGGCCCGATCCGACGGCTTGGAGTGAGTTTCCAAGGCCGCCGGTGAAGCTGAATTGGCACCCACGAGCGCGAGCAGAGGTGGAACGAGATGTCGCGATGGTCCACTTGGAAACTCTGCTCTGGTTTGTGCAGATGGTGGACCAGCTGGCGACAGACCTGGCGGTGATTGGTACGGCCGGGTCTGGACGAAGGGTTGCTCCGGCGACTGGACACGTTGGAGAGTCGTTTCAACTCGCCGATGGGCTCGGCGTCAGGCGCCGGAAGGAGATCGGGTCTTATGTGTATGAAACATCGCTCGATCCGGAGGCGGGGCGTGAGGTGGTGCTTTATTTGTGGTGCGATTCCAGATCGACGAGCGTGCCGGCGGTTGTGTGGATCCTCCACGCGCATCAGCGGTCGATCCTGGCGGCGATGACGACCGATCGCGTGGTTCGACGGAGACTCGACGACGTGAAGGGACATCGGCAGGACACGGGGTACGGGTAAGGTCTAGAAAGTGCTCACGGAAGCCATCGGAGGTGTGTAATGATCCAGCGTGATATTGCGGTTGAACTTTCGGCGAGGCGGGACGCAGTAGCAGAAGAGCTCGGGGCGATCGACGCCGCCCTGGCGATCGGGAACCTGGACCCGCACGCAATCACGGATCTGCGGGCGTTCTTGTCGGATCTGAAGGGGGCCCGCGAACGTGGTGATCAGGCTTCGGCCGCGTATGTGCTCGACGCGATCGCAGGCCTCTTCAGGCCAACGGACATGAATGCGGCGGTCGACAATGAGAGCGTCCTTGCCGCTCTCGAAGCAACGAGCGCCGGCGCTGAGGCCCTGAAGCGAACGCAGGAGCGGGCCACCCGGTTTGCGGCAACTTATCGGCGACTCAAAGAAGGTGCCGGCGTTTCGACGCAGCAGGAAGTCGCCGCGCTGTGCGGGCTGGGTCTGGCGACGGTGCAGGCGATGGAGGCGATTGGGACGCCGCAGGGGGGGGGGAAGGGGAACCGTCGCCCGCATTTCGCCACCTTGAGAAAGCTGGCGGAGGGGTTCAACTCGAAGTTACCGGCCGCCAGGCGGATCGCGGTGGAGCAACTGTGGACCTAGCGGGGATTCGGCCGAAGGGAGACAGCTGAGAATGCGCGGTGTAACGGGGTTTCGGGGAGCGTTTCAGGCGGCCCGAGTTGGTCGTCTGAGCGGGCAGTGGGATCTCCCGGGCCTAGAATCGCCATTGTTCCGCATTGCCAGTGACCACGGACGGAGTCCCCATGACCACGATCGCCAAAGACATGCACGGATCGGCCCAGTTCTCGCATCCCGAGAAGGGCGGTTCAGCCAAGGGCGGGCCGTCGCCGGCCGATCTTCTGCCCGACGCGACGATCGTGAAGTGGCTGCGGGACATGATGCTCATCCGCGAGTTTGAGATGCGGTGTGCACAGGCGTATCAGCAGGCCAAGATCGGCGGGTTCTGCCACCTGTACACGGGGCAGGAGGCGGTGGCCGTCGGCACGATCAACTCGCTCAACCACGACGATCCGATCGTGACGGCCTACCGCGACCACGGTCACGCGCTGGCCCGCGGGATGGACGCGGGAGCCTGCATGGCCGAGATGTTCGGCAAGATCACAGGGTGTGCCAAGGGCAAGGGCGGATCGATGCACATGTTCGACCGGCCCAACTGGCTCTTTGGCGGGCACGGGATTGTGGGGGCGCAGACGCCGCTGGGCACCGGGCTGGCCTTTGCGGCCAAGTATGAGGTGGAAGTGCTGGGCAAGAGCGTCGATGGCGGGGAGGCCAAGAAGAAAGTGTCGCTGGCGTACCTGGGCGACGGGGCGCTCAACCAGGGCGCGTTGCACGAGTGCATGAACCTGGCCGGGCTGTACTCGATCCCGGTGATCTACATCGTTGAGAACAACGGGTACTCGATGGGGACTGCGATCGAGCGTGGGACGACGATGGCGCACGATCTGCGGGCCAAGGCCGCGGCGTATGGGATTCGCGGGGAGATCATCGACGGGTTTGATGTGGTGGATCTGTACAACACCTTCAAGCCGGTGGTGGATTGGTGCCGCGAGAATCAGAAGCCGGCGTTCATTGATCTCAAGACGTACCGGTACCTGGGCCACTCGATGAGCGATCCGCAGAAGTACCGGACCAAGGAAGAGGTCGAGCAGTTCAAGGGCAAGGACTCGATCGACGCCCTGGCGGCCAGGCTGATGTCGGCCAAGGAGCCCCGGGCGATCAAGGCCGGCAAGCCGGTCTTGAGTGAGGCGGAGTACCAGGCGATCCAGGCCGAGGTGAACGGGGTGGTTCACGCGGCGATGGAGTTTGCCGAGAACAGCCCGGCGCCCGATGCGGCGGCGGAGTTGTACGCGGATGTGTACCTGAACCCGATGCCGAACCTGTCGCCGACGACGGATTACATCCACGGCGCGAAGAACCCGATGATCTGATTATCTCAGAGCCCGACGCGCAAGCGAGGGTTCGCGTACGTACGCCAATCGCGTCGATTGACACGAAGGATCAACGTACGCCCACCCTCGCTTGCGCGTCGGGCTCTGATGGACTACGGCTTGGCTTCGTATTTCAAGAAATTGTCCGCGTCGGTGGGCTTGGGCTCGCTGGCTTTCCACGCGGCGGCGTAGAGATCGCCCAGCATGTGCCCGGCGTCGGTGAGGCGCTCGGTGATGAAGGCCTTGCCGGGTTCCTTCTTGAGCTCGCCGGACTTTTCCAGCACGTACAGCGGCTCGACCTTGTCGAAGCTGCGCTGGATGTAGTCGAGCATCGTGGGCCAGATGTTCTCGGGATCGATCGGAGTCTGGACCGGGGGCGTGCCTGAGCTCTCGGGCCTGGCGGGCGGAGCCTTGAGCGTGTCGTAGCCGAGGCGGTGAAGGGACAGGACGCCGCCGTCGATGTATGCGTGGATGCTCTTCTCGGTGGTGTAGCTCTTGGGGTTCTCGCCCGTCCAGCCGTGGTGGTGCGTGGTGGTGTGCAGCGGCTGGGCGGTGTCGCCCACGAAGTGAGAGAGGATGCCCATCTCTGTGCGGGCGTTGCCGCGCTCCTGCTCGATCTGAAGAGCACGCTGGGCGGCGAGCTCGGGCATGGGCGCGGGCGGCAGCTTCTCCAGGACCCGCAGCGTGTGGAAGCTCGAGCGGAGCTTCTCGTAGTGCTCCATGATCGCGTAGGGGAGGAAGCCGGGAAACTCCTGGATGTGGTTGGGGTCAAACTTGGGGTTGTAGGGCTTCACGAGCTCGGGGTGCTGGCTCTTGGCCAGGACCATCGCCGCGAGGTAGTCGTTGCGGAGCTTGGGCAGCGTCTTGAGCGTCAGCCCGAACTGGGTCAGATCCTCGAGATCGATGTAGTGCTCGGGTGCGTTGGCGTGCGTCAGGGAAGGGGTCTTGGTGGAGCGCCAGCGGTCGGGCTCGCTCGACTGCCAGGCGACCATGCGGCGCTGGACGTCGTCCTTGAGCCACGCGGGGCAATCGGCCACCTGGCCCATGCGGTCCAAGGCCAGAAGGGTGATGGTGGAGTGTCCGGCGGCGTCCCAGGCAAAGGCGATGCCCGCCCAGCACAAGGCCGCACCGGTTGCCACGATCAGGGCGTACTTTCGAGCGAATCCACGGGCGGCGTTGCGCATGGGGGATGGTAGGGTGGCGAGAATGCGGCGAGAAGCCGGCGGATTGTTCTGGGCCTTTGGGCGAGCGCGGGGCGATCTTGGGTTGTAGAATAGGGGATCGTTCGCCCGTCACTCGGGCCCCGTCGGTTTGGAGAGGGAGTGTCGTAGGGGTCAGGCCAATTGGAAGGCCGCCGGGTTCCGAGAAGGATGTGCTTGCCGGTCGGGATGGGGCGTGGGGGATGGGACCCTCGCGATGCGACGATAATGGACTCGACGACAAAGGACGGCGGGACTTTCCCGTCAGTCGCGGAGAATTGAACGATGACCAGCATGAAACTGAAGTTCGCGGTGTTGATGGCGGCGGGGTGTGTTCTTGCGGCCCCGGCGATGGGGCAGGCGGCGGATCCGAATCTGCCCTTCCCCGTCGGGCCCGACGACACGGGCAGTCTGCTCATGGCCGACCCGGACATCAAGTTCGCGGTCATGGAGCACGACTTTGGCAAGATCGACGACTCGGCGTCGGTCGAGTTTGACTTCCGTTTCACCAACAACGGGGCTGGGCAACTGCGGATCGGCAACGTGCAGACGACGTGCGGTTGCACGGTGCCCACGCTGGAGCGCAAGGAATTCAGCGGCAGCGAGTCGGGTGTGATCAAGGTGCGGTTTGACCCCAAGCACAAGTCGGGCCCGCAGACCAAGACGATCACGGTTGAGACCAACGACCGGGCCCAGTCCCGGGTCCAGCTCACGATCAAGGCGGACATCCAGCCGCTGGTGAAGATGGACCCGCAGTTTGTTTCGATGGAGCCCATCGAGAAGGGCAAGACGCTGGCGAAGCTGGTGACGGTGACGGGTCGCACCAAGGACTTCATGGTGACCCTGGCCAAGGCCGAGCCCGCGGATATCTTCCAGACCCGCATCGTCGAGACCAGGGATGTGGTGATGGACAAGGTCAACCAGCGTCAGAGCGTGGTTGAGATCTCGCTCAAGCCCGGCGCCCCGGTGGGCCGCCACAACGCGTCGGTGATGATCCTCACGAATGAGGTCAAGGCGGGCGAGATGAAGCTGGGCGTCTCGGCGGAGGTTCTGGGCGATCTGCAGATCACGCCGGCCCGGATCTCTCTGGGCGTGCCGATGGTGGGAGCCGAGTATTCCGGCGAGGTAAAGGTCACGCACAAGAGCGCCAAGGCGTTCAAGATCAAGGGCACGGACCTGCGTGCGATCACCGAGCCGCCGGTGCCGATGAGCGTGACGGTGCTCGCCTCGCCCACGGGCGAGGGGACGACGATCAAGATCGCGGGCGTTGCGGGCGAGACGCCGCTGCGTTACACGGGCGAGCTCGTGCTGAGCACGGATGTTCCCGGCGAGGAGACGATCCGCGTGCCGGTGTACCTGACCATTCGTCCCAAGGGCGGCGCGGCTGTCCCGACGGTGGGCAAGTCTCCGCAGCTCATACCGCCGGTCCAGCCTGGATCTCCGTTCGTGACTCAGCCTCAGAATCCCGGCGCCCCGGCGCCGACGGGCGTCCCCGGGGCCGGCAGTGTGCCGGCGCCCAAGAAGGAAGGCGCCGGCGCACCCAAGTGACTTGTGTGTGAGACGAGCGGAGTGTGTTTCTTCGAGTGACATTGGACCAACGAACAAGACGGCCGCCGCCACCTTCCCGCGTCGGCCAGTGCACAACGGAGCTCATCGGATGACGATCCAGGATTGGCGCAAAGGACTGACGACGGCGGCGGTGGTGGCGATCCTGGGCCTGGCCGGCTCGACTGGATGGGCCCAGCCCGAGAAGGCGCCCGCACCCGCGGGTCCGCCGGCGACCGCTCCTGTTCCCCCCGCCTCCGAGCCCGCGGCGGTCCCGGTGGCTCCGGTTGGTCCGGCCCCCAAGTTCGAGATCGAGCGGATGGTCCAGGACTGGGGCCTGGTGAGCGACGTGTCGAAGCTGCACGCGCAGGTCAAGTTCAAGAACACGGGTGTGGCGCCCTTGATCTTCTCGGAGGTGCGCCCGTCGTGCTCGTGCGTGCGTCCCAAGGTTGTGGGCCTCAAGCCGGGTTCGACGCCCGAGAAACCCGACTGGTCGGTGGCGAAGATGGAGTTCGCGCCCGGCGAGGAAGGCGTGATCGACATCGGCTTTGAGCCCATCAAGAAGCGTGGGAAGGTTGAGTACTACATCACCATCAAATGCAACGATCCCGAGGCCCCCGTCCGCAAGATGAAGGTCGCCTGCGACGTCAAGCCCACGGTGTGGTTCGACCCCAAGGAAGGGTTGTCGTTCGGCGAGCTCGAGCATGGCGTCGCCAAGACCCTGCACTTCACGATGAGCGGGCGGGCGCCCGACTTCAAGGCGACGTACGCCACGGTCGGCGGCAACGTGGGGATCAAGGTGAAAGTCGGCGTGACCAAGGAGATCATGGTCGAGGGCGAGAAGATCAGGCAGTCCGACATCGAGGTGACAGTGCCGGCGGAGGCGGCCTTTGGGCGCTTCGCCGAGTCGATCTTCGTGCGTCACAACGACTCTCGCATCGAGAGCCCCTTCAGCGTGCCGGTGACGGGCGAGGTGATGAGCGACCTGTTCCCCGAGGCGCCCAACTACGACCTTGGCGTGCTCGGACAAAGCCAGACGATCAGGCACGAGTTCAAGGTCGTCAACGTCAAGGGTGCCGCGTTCAAGATCCTTGATACCCGCTGGAAGCCGGTGAAGCAGGCCTCCAACATCCCCTCGCCCAAGATCACCGTGACTTCAAATGAGAAGGGCGACGTCGCGACGGTCCTGGTCGAGGCGCCGGTGCCGATCCATCCGGGCGCGTACGACGCCGAGGTTCTGCTCTTGTCGGACATCAAGGGAATGCCGGCGGTGCGCGTGCCGTTCAGGTTCTCGGTGCGCGAGGGCGTTTAAGGGAAGGATCAATCGATGTCTGCCAAGGTTTATGTGCCCGTGCTCCTGCTCGCCGGCGCCGGGATCGCCATTGCGGTGATCGACATGCGGTCCAGGCCCGTGAAGCCCGAGTCGCTCAATCCGCCGGTGACAACGCCCGTCAAGACGCCGCCCAAGGGTGGAAACGACGCGTCCAAGGGCGTCGGCGACGCCCCCCAAACCCCGGTCAAAGCACCTGTCGAGACACCGGGCGTGAAGGCAGCACCGGCGGCTGGCGTCAAGCCCATCGAGAATCTCGACGTCGCGACGCTTGACGTCAAGATCTCCATCGCCCAGGCGTTGACCCTGCAGAGCCGCGGCGTGGTGTTCATCGACGGCCGCAAGCCCGAGCCATTCGCGGCCGGCCATCTCGAGGGCGCTCTGCACATCTCGACCGACGATCTCTCGGCCAACGCCCCGGCGTGGAAGGATTTCTACCTGTCGGCGAATCTCGACGAGCCGGTGGTGGTCTACTGCGACGGCGGGGATTGCCACGAGAGCGAGCAGCTGCGGGCGATGATGATGCAGGCAAGGTTCAAGCACGTCTTCATCATGGAGGATGGCTATCCCGGGTGGGCGGCGGCCGGACTGCCTGTTGTGAAGGGCGGGGGCTGAGCGGTGGGGCGGCGATGGGAAGCGTGGGTGCTGATCCGGCTGCAGCTGTTGCTGGGCGCGTTGCTGCTGTTCAGCGCGTACCAGAAGCTGAAGCTCGGCGTGGACGATCCGATCACCCGGGAGTACATCCCCTCGGGGCCTATGACGTTCGCACTGGCGGTCAAGAGCTTTGAGCTCGTGCCGATCGCGTGGGTGCCGTCGTTTGCGTTTGTGGTGGCGTGGATCGAGGCGGTGGTCGGGGCGGCGCTGGTGGTGGGACTTTGGACCCGGGCCGCGGGCTTGCTCGCGCTCCTGATGCTGCTCTCATTCACGGTCGCGGTGGTCTCGGTGATCCTTCGCAAGATGGACCTGTCGTGTGGGTGCTTCGGGCGGTTCAAGCTGATCTGTCAGGGGCCCGTGGGGTGGTGCAAGGTCGGGGAGAATCTGGTCCTGATCGCGATGTCGTACGTGATCGCCCTGAGGGGGCACAACGGACTGAGGGTCCCCGTCGACGAACCGGGGGGTGCCTCCGCCCCGACCGTGAAGCCCGCTGGGTGAGCTTCTGGGGCTTGTTTGAGGGTGGTTTCCCTCGGATTGGACGCCCCTTGGCGGCGAACCTATACTCGGGGTTCATATCCCGTCGTCCGGTTTCTTTGCGGTGTTCGCATCGATCCCGGGCCAAAGGCCATGACGGAGTGCCGGCCCGGCCGGCTCATTGACCCATGAGCAAGTTCGCCCGATTCGGTAACATCGCCAAGCCCAAGATCACCAAGCCCGGCCAGGGGGGCAAGGTTGTCGTCGATTGGAAGGACGTTGAGACGCTCCGCCGGCTCATGAGCCCCAACGGCAAGATCCTGGGCCGCAAGCGTCTGAGCACCTCGGCGGCCGAGCAGCGGATGCTCTCGCAGGCGATCAAGCGGGCCCGGTTCATGGCGCTCCTGCCTTACACGTCGGCGACGCTCTGAGGTCTGTCGGTGATGGGTGACGGTCGGTGAAGCGGGTGGGGGGGCTATGGGCAATCGTGTGGTGAATCGCGTGTACGCGCCGATTCTCGCGAGGGCGAGATCGAGCGGCGGTCTTGACGCGCGGATGAAGCGGACGATCGACCTGCTCTGGGACCATTTCAAGAAGCCGCTGCACGAGCCGCAACTCGCAGAGGCCCAGGCCCACGACCATCCGTCGATCTCCTGGGTCGGGTTCTACACGAAGACCGGCAAGGACGGCTCGGGCCCCGAGGAGATGGTGCTTGGCTACTGCCGCGACAAGCCCGCGTGCAGTCCCATCGGTCTCCACGGCGTGTGCGGGCGCTGCTGGCGCGACAAGCTGCCGGTGCTCGTCGATGACGTGGCGACTCTGGGCAAGGACTACATCGCCTGTGACCCCAAGGACAAGAGCGAGCTCTGCGTGCCGCTCTTGAACGACGACGGCACGTGCTGGGGCGTGCTCGACGCCGACAGCTTTGAAGCGGCCGCGTTCAACGAGCGCGACGTGCAGGGGATGACCATGCTGCTGCGTCGCATGGGGCTGACATCCAAGACGTACGGCGAGGATGAGACGCTGAGGCTCTGAGAAGAACAAGGCAAAGGCATTCACCACAGAGTGCACAGAGGTCACAGAGTAAGGCAATTCGATGAGCGATTACTTGAGCTCGGCGCTTGAGGTGGTGCCCTGGGTGAGGGTGACGAGCCAGGTCGCGTTGCGCGGTGTGCACAGGCCGCCGGAGTCGGTACAGCTGACGAACGACAGCTCGATGAGGAGCTTGGTGCCCGCGGCGATGCCTGTGCCGGGGATCTTGAGCTCGATCGGCAGTTTGGCCACGTTCACGGTGCTCTGTGCGATGGCCTTGGGCGAATCGCCAAGCAGCGTCGCGCGCATGGAAGTGGGGGCCTCGGCGCTCGGATGTTCGCCGCTGGCGAGGGCCACGCTCAGCCTGAGCGTGAGCTCGGCGCCCGGCTTGGCGGCGATGGTGACGGGCGTGGCGCCCTCGGTCGAGACCGCCACTGCCATCGCCATGGGCTTGGATGTCAGTCCCGTCAGCATCACCTCTCGCCAAGCATGCGAATTGTCGTTGGTGTCGAGCATCACGATGCGGTTGTGATTCGTGTCGGCGACCAAGAGTGTGCCGCCCGCGAGCGAGAGGCCGCCGGGCTCGTCGAGACGGAGTGCCTCCACTGCGGCCGTGACACCTCGGGCTTGCCCCGCGAATGTCTGGGCCCTGGGAGTATCGCTCAACGCCTCGATGAGCCTGATCTTGTGGTTGTACGTGTCGGCAACCAGAAGTCGGTCACCGGCTGGCGACGGGAAAACCGCCACGCCCAGCGGGTGCTGAAACCTGACGGCGTCGCCCGTTCCGTCGACATCGCCGAACGTGAAGAGTCCCTTGCCGAAGATCGTGTGCACGGTCCTGGCCTTGAGATCGGCGTAGCGGACCGCGGAGACTTCCGAGTCGGCAAAGTAGAGGCGGGAGCCATCGGAGGACAGGGCGAGTCCCGAGGGCTGAGCGAGGGCAGCGCCGGCGAACGGCCCGTCGACGATGTTCTCGACGCCCGAGCCCACCAGCGCCTCGCCCTTGCCCGACACGACGTCGATCGTCCAGATCTGGTGCGGGCCGGCCATCGCGACGTAAAGGGTCTTGCCATCGGACGTGAGGGCGAGGTCCCACGGGGCGTTGAGAGGTTGGGTGTTGCCCGTGCCGCCGCCCTTGCGGTCGCGTCCCTGTTTGCCCGTGCCGACGAGGGTCTCGACCTGTGCGGTCCAACCGGCGAAGCCGGAGACGACCTTGAGCGAGCGGATGGAGTGGTTGTTGCGATCGGCGACGTAGAGCGTGGACGTGGCCGCGTTCCATGCGAGCCCTTGCGGGTCGTGGAACTTGGCGACAGACGCCCCGCCGCCCTCGATGCCCGGCTCGCCGGTACCGGCGATGAAGCGGACGGTGGCGGCGCCTGTTGAATCGGGGAAGCTGGCGGCGATGACGCGGTTGTGCGAGCTGTCGGCGATGAAGAGCCAGCCGTTTGCGCCGGCGTCGTTCTGGCTGGGGGCGACGCCCAGGATCTTGCCGGGAAACGAGAGGCCGGTCGCGGCCGATGAGATTGCTTCGGTGGCGATCTTGACCTTTGACTTGGCGAGCGTGCCCGCGGCCTTGGCCTCTTTGATCGCCTGGGCGACGGTCTTGTCGAGGAGCTCACGCTTCCCCTCGCCGCTGGACTGGCCGATGATGCGTCCGTCGGCACCTACGACGACGTACGAGGGCCAGCCGCGGACGGTGAAGCGTTGCCAGATCGCCATGCCATCGTCGACGACGACGGGGTGGTGGATCCTGTAGCGGAGCATGGCGTTGCGGATGCTCTGGCGTTCCTTCTCGTTGGCGAACTTGGCGGAGTGGACGCCGATGACGACGAAGGGCTCGTCTTTGTACTTCTCTTCGAGGTACTCAAGGTCGGGCAGGATGTTCATGCAGTTGATGCAGCAGTAGGTCCAGAAGTCGAGCACGACGACGTGCCCCTTGAGTTCATCAGAGAAGCGCAGGGGCCTGTCGGAGTTGAGCCAGCCGAGGTTTGGGGTGAGTTCCGGCGCGCGCATGGGGGCGTCCTGTTGGGCAAGGGCGGTGGAGGTGGGGGAACTTGAAGCGCAGACGAGGGCAACGAGGCCGGCGATGGGGGCGGACCTGAGGGAACGGGGAGCCAAGGGCATCGAAGTCTCCTTCCGGCGTTCGGGGGGCTCTCCCCCTTTGGATGCGTCACGCGCCGAAGAGGTACGATACTCCCGGTGGATCTCACCCAGACAACCCCGCCCGCGGCCTTCGATCCGGGGGATGAGCCCGGATTGCTCAGCGCGATCAAGGCCGGGGACCCTAGGGCGTTTGAACGCCCGGTCAACGAAACGGGCCCCAGGATGCTGGCGGTCGCCCGGCGGATGCTACCCGAGGCCGACGCCCAGGACGCGGTCCAGGACGCGTTTGTGTCGGCCCTGAGGGCCCTTCCGGGCTTTGACGGGCGGTCGAAACTCTCGACCTGGCTCCACCGGATCGTCGTGAACGCCTGCCTGATGAAGCTGCGAAAGCAGACCCGGCGGGGCGAGCGGTCGATCGAGGAGATGATGCCGGACTTCACGTCCTGGGGACATCACAAGGGTTCGGTGAAACGATGG
>CAYHQQ010000028.1:0-51241 GCA_964358855.1 uncultured Phycisphaeraceae bacterium | reverse complement strand
GGGGGTGGGGGGCCGGGGGCCGGGGCGCCGCCCCGGGGGGGGGGGGGGGGGGGGCTGGTGTCTTCATGGCGATGAGGGAGCCACAAACCCGCACGAGGGCGGTTGAAAGGGTGAGAACCGAACGGTTGAGCCGCATGGGAGACTCCCGGGGTGGGGTTGGGGGGGTGGGGGTGGGGGTGGGGGGTAGGGGTGGTGGCACCGAATTCGACGCACGAACAGGCGTCGAGTTCGGCGCAAGTGTACCCGTCTCCGGCTGGTTGGGACCGGGACAGGGCTCCCGGGCGCTCCTTTGCGGGGGCTGGTGCGGGGCGGGAGGATCCGACATCGGTGCGCGAAAGGCGGTGGATTCGGGCAGAGGGCGGGCAACACTTTGAGCGATGGAAGGAACCGTTCAAACTCCGAAGGGCGCAGGGGCAGGGAAGGGTGGGCGGGTGACCGACGCCCGGATGTATCGAGCGCTCGTCGAGCGTGATGGGAGCTTTGAGGGAGTCTTTGTCGTGGGGGTGAGGACGACCGCGATTTTTTGCCGTCCGACGTGCCCCGCCCGCAAGCCAAGGCGCGAGAACGTCGAGTTCTTCACGGGCGGTGTGCAGGCTCTTCACGCGGGGTATCGCCCGTGCCTGCGGTGCAGGCCTCTGGAGGACGCCGCCAGGGCGAAGGCGGCACCCAAGTGGCTCGTCGAGCTCAAGTCGAGGGCCGAGCGGAGTCCACGTGAGCGCCTTCGCGACGCGGACTTGCGCGAGCGCGGGCTGGATCCCTCGACGGTTCGTCGCCTCTTCCAGCGTCACTACGGGATGACCTTTCAGGCGTTTGCACGGGCGAGGCGCGTCGGACTGGCGTTGTCAACACTCCGCAAGGCGGGGAAAGGGAAGGATCGCATGAGCAGCGCGCAGGCCACGGCGGGATTCGCGTCCGAGTCGGGATTCCGCGAGGCGGTGACTCGTCTCTTTGGCGACTCGAAGGCTCTTGGCGCCAAGGGGCGGACGCTCCTGGCGAGGTGGATCGAGACGCCGCTTGGCGCGATGCTCGCCATGGCCGACGACCAGGGACTTCGCCTCTTGGACTTTGTCGATCGGCGCGGGCTTGAGAGGCAGGTGACGCGGATCCGAACCTCGCTCAGGTGTGCGATCATTCCTGGCGAGCATCCGACGCTGGACGCGGTTGAGACGGGATTGAGGGACTATTTCGCGGGGCGCGAGGCGTTTATCGGGTTGCCTCTGGCCCCGGGGCTGGGCGGGACGGAGTTTCAGCGGTCGGTCTGGGCGGAACTGCGCCGGATTCCAATGGGGCAGACTCGTTCGTACGCCCAGCAGGCGGCCGCGATTGGAAAGGCCGGTGCGGTGCGCGCTGTGGCCCGTGCCAACGGGGAAAACTTCCTTGGGCTTGTGGTTCCATGCCATCGGGTGATCGGGGCCGACGGCTCGATGACCGGTTATGGCGGCGGAGTGTGGCGAAAGAAGTGGCTGCTCGACCACGAACGGGGCGTGGCCGGGGCGCTTACCGCCGGGGCGGCGTGAGAAAGGGCTTGAGTTGGCGTGACTCTTCCAATACGCTTGCGTGTGGACGGGGCGCCGACCGCGGCATCAGCCAGCCGCCGCGGGATTGATTCGGCGGTCCAAACTTCTGGCCGGACGGACTCTGAACATGACCACGACCGCGAGGATCCCCAGGGACGGGCCGCTCGGTGCACGGACGAATCAGACTGGATCGATGGGTCTGGACACGGACAAGTCGCGGGTGATCCGTGCGCCCCGGGGGTCGCAGCGCACGTGCAAGACGTGGCAGGCCGAGGCCGCCATGCGCATGCTGATGAACAACCTCGACCCTGAGGTGGCTGAGCGTCCCGAGGATCTGGTGGTGTACGGCGGGCGGGGTCAGGCGGCCCGCAACTGGGCCTCTTTCGATGCGATCGTCGCGACGCTCAAGCGACTCGAGCCCGACGAGACATTGCTCGTGCAGTCGGGCAAGCCGGTGGGCGTGGTGCGGACGCACGAGGACGCCCCGCGCGTGCTCATCGCCAACAGCAACCTGGTTCCCCACTGGGCGACGCAGGAGCACTTTGACGATCTGGCGGCGCGCGGGCTCATGATGTACGGGCAGATGACGGCCGGCTCGTGGATCTACATCGGAACTCAGGGCATCCTGCAAGGGACGTACGAGACGTTCGCCGAGCTCGCCCGCGTCCACTACGCGGGAGATGGCGGCACGCTGGAAGGAAAGCTGTGTGTGACGGCCGGTTGCGGCGGCATGGGGGGTGCGCAGCCGCTGGCGATCACGATGAACGGCGGCACGTGTATGATCGCCGACGTCGACGCGTCGCGCCTGAGCAAGCGGATCGAGAAGAGGTACTTGGACCAGGTGGTTGAGGGCGTTGACGACGCGATCGACGCGGGCGTGGCCTTTGCCGACGAGCGCCGGGCGGTCTCGGTGGGAGTCAATTGCAACGCCGTGGAGCTGCTCGAGCGGATGATCGAACGGGGCATCACCCCCGACGCGCTCACCGACCAGACCAGTGCGCACGATCCGCTGACCGGGTACGTGCCCATCGAGATGACCGTCGAGGAGGCGCGGGTGTTCCGAGTCCGCGAGCCCGTGCACTACGTCGAGCTGAGCACGGCATCGATGGCCCGCCATGTGATTGCGATGCTTGAGCTGCAGCGGCGCGGGGCGGTCACCTTTGACTATGGGAACAACATCCGCCAAAGGGCCCTGGACGCTGGAGTGAAGGACGCGTTCAACTTCCCGGGCTTTGTCCCGGCGTACATCAGGCCGCAGTTCTGCGTGGGCCGCGGGCCCTTCCGCTGGGCGGCCCTCTCGGGCGATCCTCAGGACATCTTCACGACCGACCGGGAGCTGCTCAAACTATTCCCCGCCGACGAAGGGCTGCGCCGGTGGATCACGCTGGCGACCGATCGCGTGGAGTTCCAGGGGTTGCCGGCGCGAATCTGCTGGCTTGGGTATGGCGAGCGGCACAAGGCAGGACTGCTCTTCAACGATCTGGTCCGCACGGGGCGGGTGAAGGCACCGATCGTGATCGGGCGCGACCACCTGGATTGCGGCTCGGTGGCCAGCCCAAATCGCGAGACCGAGGCGATGAAGGACGGCACCGATGCCGTCAGCGACTGGGCGATCTTGAACGCGATGGTCAATATTGCCAGCGGCGCGAGCTGGGTGAGCTTCCACCACGGCGGGGGCGTGGGCATCGGATTCAGCCAGCATGCGGGGCAGGTGGTGGTGGCCGACGGCACGCCCGAGGCCGCCCGGCGCATCGAGCGAGTGCTCACCAACGACCCTGCGATGGGTGTGTTCCGGCACGCGGACGCTGGTTACGCCGAGGCGATTGAGTGCGCGCGCGAGAAGTCGGTGGACATTCCGATGTCACCTTCGTGAATCGAGGACGAGTGGGATCAGCCCATGCCCTGGCGGTTGGCGGGCCGGCCGATTTCTGCCGGAGAGATCGGTTCGCCGCCGCAGACCAGGAGCCTGATCCCCGGGGTGCCGAACTCGTAGGCCAGTTCGCGTTCGTCCTTCCCGCGCAGCAGCAGGAGATCGGCCCGCTGGCCCGGCTGGATCGCGCCGCGATCGGTGAGTCCCAGCATGGCCGCCGGGTTGACTGTCGCCGCCACGATGGCTTCCGCCGGCGTGAGGCCGCATTGCCGCACGGCCAGGGCGACGACCAGGGGCATGGAGCCGCAGGGTGCCGAGCCGGGGTTGTAGTTGGAGGCGATGCACGCCAGGCCGCCCGCATCGACGTACTCGCGCAGGGGTGTGTAGCGACCATCGAGATGGAACCCGCAGGCGGGAAGGGCGACCGCGTAGGTGCCGGTCTTGGCCAGAGCCTCGAGGTCGGCGGCTTCGGCGGCTTCGAGGTGGTCGACGCTCAGAGCACCCAGCGTGATCGCTTCCTTGAGCATGCCCAGACTGTTGAACTGGTCGGTGTGGATGCGGATGGGGTGCCCCATCGCCTTGGCGGTGCGCATGAGTTCCACGGTCTGCTCGAGTGTCCAGGCCCCTTGTTCGCAGTACGCGTCGATCGCGATGGTGGGGAACTCCTCGTGGATCGCGGGGAGGATCTCCATGATTGTGCGTTCGACCAGGCCTGGATCCTCGGGGTCCAGGGCGTGCCCGAGAAGGGCGGTGGGGATGACCGTGCCCGCCCAGTGCTCGTCGGCGTCGCGGATGGCCTTGAGCATTTTGAGCTCGTCGTCGGTCGAGAGGCCGTAGCCCGACTTGACCTCGGCGGTCATCGTCCCGCAGGCGAGCATGAGATTGAGGCGTCCCAGGAGCCCGAGCATGAGCTGTTCCTGCGAGGCCTCGCGCACCGCGCGCACGGTCGACATGATGCCGCCGCCGCTCTTGAGCAGGGCCAGGTAGCTCTCTCCGGCCAGTCGCCTTTCCCACTCCCCAAGGCGCTCGCCCGCCCAGCAGGCGTGGGTGTGGCAGTCGACAAAGGCGGGGCAGAGTACGCGTCCGTTGGCCTCGATGGTCCGGGCTCCCGAGGGCATCGAGAGCGACTCGCCCACGGCGACGATCTTGTCGCGATGGATGATCACGTCGGCGTGCTTGATAATCCCAAGGTCGCGCATCGCCGGCCCACGCTTGGGCCGCGCTTTCCCCATGGAGAGCACTCGTGCGTTACGGATGAGCAGGGACATGAGGCGCTCCAGACGTGAGTCACCGATCCGTTGAGCGAAGCTGTCGGGCCCATCGGACCCGTTGGTTATCCGTTCTTGCGTTCAAACTCCCGCATGAAGTCGGCCAGGGCCTTGCACCCGGCCTCGGGCATGGCGTTGTAGACGCTGGCGCGCATTCCGCCCGTCGAGCGATGCCCCTTCATTCCGTCCAGCCCGGCCGCCGTCGATTCCTTGCAGAACTTGTCGTCCAGCTCGGGCGTGGGACACTTGAACGTCAGGTTCATCAGGCTGCGGGCGGTCGGGTGGGCGTGTCCTTTGTAGAACTTCGACGAGTCAAGCACGCTGTAGACGAGCCCGGCCTTGCGGATGTTGCGCTCGCCGATCACGTCGAGGCAGCTTCGTCCGCCCTCGGCCTGCTTCCTGATCCACTTAAAGACCTGTCCGCAGATGTAGATCGCGAACACGGGCGGTGTGTTGGGGCGACTCTCATCCTTGGCGAACGTGCGGTACTGCAAGAGCCAGGGGATCTCCCGCGCCGAGCCGTCCTTGTCCGTCGGCTTCTTCTCGAGCATGTCGTCGCGGATGACCACGAGCGTTGTGCCGGCGGCGCCCAGGTTCTTCTGTGCGCCGGCGTAGACCATGGCGAACTTCGTGAAATCGATCGGCCTGGCGTAGATGTCGCTCGACATGTCGCAGACGATCGGCACGCCCGCGGGGGCTGTGGGCACCCGATGACGCCAGGTGTTGTTCCCGGCGGCGTCGAGCTCGTGCCACTCGGTGCCGAAGATCGTGTTGTTGGAGCAGTAATGCAGGTACGCGGCCTTGGGCGAGTGCTTGATCTGCGCGTCCGACGGGATGTACGAGTGGTTCTTGTCCTTGCTCGTGGCGGCCTCGGTGACTGTGCCGTAGACCTTTGCGTGCTCGAGGGCCTTCTCGGCCCAATAGCCGGTGGTCACGTAGTCGGCGGTCTCGCTATAGCTCTTGAGGTTGAGCGGCACCATGTAGTTCTGGGTGGTTGCCCCGCCGGTCAGGAAGAGCACCTGGTAATTCTTGGGCAAGTTCGAGATCGCCCGGAAGTCCTCGAACGCCTCCGCCAGGACCTTGTCAAAGACCTTGCCGCGGTGGCTGTGCTCGAGAATCCCGATCCCGCTCCCGGCGATGTTGAAGCAGTCGGCCTGCACCTGCTTCAAGACCTCCTCGGGCAGGCACCCAGGTCCGGCGGAGAAGTTGAAAATCCGACCCGAGGCAAGGGGCGTGACGGCGGATTTGAGCGAGGATGGGGTGATGGTCGTCATGGTGAAATATAGGTCCTTTCTGTCGCCTGGGGCGGTTTTTCAGGCGTTGACCGAGTTCTCGACCCGCCCGCTGGCCTTGTACATCCAGACCATGCGGACGACCTCGCGGGCGATGGCGTCCTGGGCCTGATCGGTGCTCGCGCCGATGTGGTGCGTCGCCGCGACCAGCGGCAGTCTGGCCGTCTCGTTGGGCCACTCGCCCGGAGCGGTCTGGGACGACCCCGGCTGCCCCTCCCACACGTCCAGACCCGCACGGATGCCCTTGGATTTCATCGCCTCGCGCAGGGCCGCCTCGTCGATCACGCCCCCGCGGCTCGTGTTCACGATCGTCGCTCCGGGCTTCATCCGCTCGAAGAATGCGGTGCCGATCAGACCCTTGGTGTCGGGCGCCAGCGGCAGGTGGATCGTGATGAAATCACAGCGGGCGGCCATGTTCAAGAGGTCGGGGGTCTCGGTGCCGCCGAAGACCGCTCCGATATCCCTGGTGTGCTCGGGCGTGATCCCCCGGGACCACACGACAACCTCCATCTCAAACGCGACGGCCCGCTTGATCACCGCCCGTCCGATCGCACCCGCACCGACCACGCCCAGCGTCGCGCCCTTGAGCCCCTTGGCCCCGCCCAGGCCGGTCCTGCCATACTCCTTCTTGTTCCACTTGCCCGTGCGGGCGTCGAGCGTCTGCTCGACGATCCGGCGGTCGCAGGCCAGAATCAGGCCAAAGGCAAGCTCCGCGACGGCGATGGCGTTCATGCCGGGGCAATTGCAGACCTTGATCCCCGCCTGAGTCGCGGCGGCAACGTCGATGTTGTCGACGCCGGCGCCGGCCCGGACGATCACCTTGACGCCGGCCTCGCGGGCCGCGTTGACTGTCGCCGCCGGAACCTTTGTAGACCGGACCACCAGCAGAATCGGCTTGTTCTTGTCGAGGGAGGCCGCCAGTCCATCGGCGCCGACGTCGGGCTCGTGGATGAGCTCGCACCCAAGGAGCCGCAGCCCGTCAATTCCGGCCTTCTCGAACTTGTCGGCGATCAGGATCTTCATATCCGCATAATACCACCGTGAAACCGGTTCCAGCGTGGTTCTCGCCTGATGCCCCGTTCGGTGCCTTCTCGTTCCTCAAACCCTCCACTTTGCCACCGTTCTGGGCGGAACAAGCCGCGTCGGTTCTGCCTCCCACGCCTCATCCGTGTCGTTGATCGCGACCAGATGCATGACGCCGTCAAACGGCACACGCTCCAGCAGCCGATCGGAGAACGCCCTCTTGACGGCGTGATACGCGGGTTTCTCACGCCCCGCCGAGTCGATGAGTGACCAGCTGAATCCCGGCCACGCGTCGTTGAGTTGCCAGATCAGCGCCCCCGAGCAGGTTGGTGCGTTGGCCCGCAGCCACACGATCGCCAGGTACAGCCAGTCGGCCTGCAGCTGCTGGGCTTGCGCGTGCCACTGTTCGAAAGTAGTGGGGGGTGGGAGACCGGCCTTGGCGAAGAATTCGTCGTACCAGCGCTTCATGCCCCCGGGGCCGCGCTGGCGGGCGAGGAGGGCAGGGGGCACAACTTCAGAGCCCGACGCGCCAGCTAGGGTTGGCGTACGGACGCCCTTCGTGTCATTCGACGCTTTATCCGTCCCGACGCCCTCCCTAGCTGGCGCGTCGGGCTCTGACGATTCAGGTTCTGACAATCCCGCCTCCCGCAGCGTTTCCAAGCACGACGGACTCTGCACGCCAAACTCCGAGCAGAACCTCGGCACCATCTTCCGGAAATCCTCCCCAAAGAGATCCCACGTGTGCCGATCCCCCTCGCTCGCTTCGTTCGGACTCGTTCCCTTGTCGACATACGTCGGCGACCACGGTGAATCTGGCACATACGGCGTGTGCGGCGACAACTCGCTCACAATCCGCGGCAAAAGCTCCTGCCAATACCCCTTGCCCCACGTCTGCCCGGGCTTGAGCCGCTCCTTGAATCCCCACGACTCATACGCCCAGTGGTTCTCGTTTCCCCCGCACCAGACCACGACGCACGGATGTCGCGACAGCCGCGCCACCTGATACCTCGCCTCCGCCTCCACCAGCGACCGCAGCGGCTCCTCCTCCGGATAACACCCGCACGCGAACATGAAATCCTGCCAGACCATCAGCCCCAGCTCATCGCAGATGTCATAGAACGCATCGGACTCATACCGCCCACCTCCCCAGACCCGGATCATGTTCATCCCGGCGGCCTTGGCCTGCATCAGCCGTTCACGAATTCGCTCGGGCGTGCGGTCGCGAGGCCAGAGGCCTTCGGGAATCCAGTTGGCGCCTTTGCAGAAGAGTCGATTGCGATCAATGGCATCATGAAACACCGGAGCGGTGAATTTGTCGCCGGGCAAATAGACCTGGCTCGCACCCACTTGGCCCGACCAACGGTCCAGTTCCTTTCCCCAGGACTCCACTGTAATGGTGAGCGTGTACAACGTTTGACCACCGCAACCTGCGGGGTGCCAATTCTCTGAATCATTCAAATCTGCAATGATCCCATGCCCGGACTCTTCTGTCCGATCAGCTGAGATGTCACTCACCACTCGACCAGCTGCGTCCACAACCTTTGCGCGAAATACCGAAGTCGAAGGCGGTCTAGCGAACGGAACAAGCTCAAACCCGGCACCACAAAACAGGTATCCCTCGTCGTTGAAGAACTTGATGGGAAGCGCGAGCCGTGCATTGGACCACGCCTCAAGCACCACCCCACCCGCAATCCCACACGTCGCAACCTTCGGCCCCCAATCCCACCCAAAGTTGCTCGCGCACTTTCGAATCATCGTGTACGGCGCCCAGCCCTGTTCGTCGCCGTTGTGTGGCCTCGATCCCAACTTCTCCGCCATCTCCCGAACGTACCGCAACGGGCTCGCGAACATCACCCCCAACAGATTCTCGCCGGGTTTGAGGATTCCGCCGACGGAGAATCGCCACGGCATGAACTCGCTCGAAGCTCGCCCGACCTCAACCCCATTGAGCTCCACCGTCGCGATCGTGTCCAGACACTCAAAGCACAGTTCGATCTCGTGATGAGGGAACAGCGCCCCATCCGCGACAAACGCAAGCTCGTAACACCAATCCATCTCACTCACCCACTGCACCAGCGCCTCATTCATTCCCACGGCCGGATCCGGAATCACCCCCGCATCCATCAGATCGGTGTGGATGCATCCCGGCACCGTCGCCGCGAAGACGCGACCACGCACGCCCTCGGGCACATACCCGAGATCCCCGACGGCCCGCACGGTCCAGTTGCCCTTGGATAAATCCTGCCGGTCCATTGCCGATTGTTGCCCCTCCCAACGAGCCCCGAGCGTGAGCGAGCGGGTTCCCGGGCGACCTTTTTGCCCGAGAATCACCCACTCGCTGACGCTCGGGGCTCGTTGATTCCAGCTCGTCTATCGTCCAGCGTGCCCACCTCCGTCCTTCCAGTCCAATCCCCGCCCGGCTGCGTCGAGATCGCCGTCGCCGGCGAACGCCTCGTCCTGTCGCCGTTTCGCGTCGCCTACTGGCCCGCGCGCCGCACGGTTCTGGTCGCCGATCTGCACCTGGGCAAGGCCGACGCCCTGCGATTCGGGGGCTCGCCCCTCTCCGATTCCGTCACCGACGGCCTCATCGAAGAGCCCCTCATCCGCCTCTCCGCCGCCGTCGCCACCTTCGACGCAGCGCGGATCCTGGTCCTGGGTGACCTCGTCCACGCCCCCGTCGGCCTCACCCCGCGCGTCGTGTCCGCCGTCACCTCCTGGCGCACGCAATGCCCCGTCGGCGTCGACCTCATCACCGGCAACCACGACACGGCCATCCACCGCGTGGCCGCGGAGTGGACGCTCGGCATGCTCGGCGCCCACGCCTCCGACGGGCCCTTCGATTTCGTTCACGTCCCGCCGCGCGCCGGGACATCCACGCGACCCTGGATCGCCGGGCACCTCCACCCATCGATCCGCATCGGCCCCCGCTCTGAACGCATCCCTTGCTTCGCAGCAACCGATTCTTCCCTCTTGCTCCCCGCCTTCTCATCCTTCACCGGCGGCACCAGCGACGGCACCCGCGATGGGCAACGTCTCTACGCAGTGACACCCGACCGCATCGTCCCAATGTTCGCCAGGACGTAGCGAGATCGGTGTTCGCACGAAAAGCGAAAGATCCAGAGCTTTGCCGTCCCAACCTCCGCATCCAATCGCACAGGCACGCCATCCCATCCCACGCATCGCTCCGCTCTCTCTCCCCTCCGCGCTCTCTGCGACCTCTGCGTTAAAGTCCTTTGCTTCCCTCACCCACCCACCCCCTCCCCCTCCGTCTCCCTCCGCTCCCCTTCGCGCCTTCGCGTTACTCCTATTCCCACTCAATCGTCGCCGGCGGCTTGCTGCTGATGTCGTACACCACACGGTTCACGCCACGCACCTCGTTGATGATCCGGCTGCTCACCTTCGCAAGCACTTCATAAGGCAGCCTGCACCAGTCCGCCGACATGAAGTCCTGCGTCTCGACCGCCCTCACCGCGATCGTGCTTTCGTACGTGCGACCGTCACCCATCACACCCACGCTCTGCACCGGCAACAGCACCGCGAAAACCTGGCTCGTCTTGCGATAGAGGTCCGCCGTCACGATCTCTTCGAGCAAAATCTCGTCGCAGTCGCGGAGCAGGTCGGCCTTGGCCTTGGTCACCTCGCCGATGATCCGCACGCCCAGCCCAGGCCCCGGGAACGGATGCCGCCAGACCATCGGCTCGGGCAGGCCCAGGAACGCTCCGAGCTTCCTGACCTCGTCCTTGAACAGCTCTCGCAGCGGCTCCACCAGCTTGAATCCAAGGTCTTTCGGCAATCCGCCCACGTTGTGGTGCAGCTTGATGTTCGCCGACTGGCCCGCGTGGCCGTGGCCCGACTCGATCACGTCGGGATAGAGCGTGCCCTGGGCGAGGAACTCCGCTCCGTCGATCCCCTTGGCCGCAGCCTTGAAAACGTCGATAAACCGCTTGCCGATCCGGCGCCGCTTCTCCTGCGGATCAGTCACGCCCGCCAGATCGCCCAGAAACTCCTTCTCGGCGTCTACGACTTTCAGGTTGATGTGGAAGTGATCGCGGAATGTGTTCTCGACGAGTTCGCGTTCGTTCTTGCGGAGCAGGCCGGTGTCGACAAACACGCACGCGAGCTGGTCGCCGATCGCCTTGTGCAACAGGGCCGCCGCCACCGCTGAATCGACGCCGCCCGAGAGCCCGCAGATCACGCGTCCCTTGCCCACGGTCGCGCGGATCTTGTCGGCGGCGACGACGGCGAAGTCGGCCATCCGCCACGTCCCGGCGCACTTGCAGATCTCGTACACAAAGTTGGCCAGGATCTCGCTGCCGTGGGGCGTGTGGGTCACCTCGGGGTGGAACTGCACGCCGTAGAACCGCCGATTGCCCTTCACCAGCCGCACCGCGGCGAACGGACACGTCGGCGTGCTGGCGAGCACCTCAAAGCCCAGATCGCCCAGGCCCAGCACCTGATCGCCGTGCGACATCCAGACCGACGTCTTGTCGGGGATCGCCTTGAAGAGCTCTCCGCCCGTGCCGCCCAACGTCAACTGTGCCCGCCCAAACTCCCTGTGCGTCCCCGCGTCGACGCGCCCGCCCATCAGCTTGCTGGCCAGTTGCATGCCGTAGCAGATCCCCAGCACCGGCACACCCAGATCGAAGATGGCGGGATCGCACGTGGGCGCCTTGTCGTCGTACACGCTCATCGGGCCGCCCGAAAGAATGATCCCGCGCGGGTTCATCGCGCGGAGTTCCGCCGGCGAGATGGTCGGGGCGACCAGCACCGCGTACACACCCGCGTCGCGCACCCGCCGCGCGATCAACTGGGCGGTCTGCCCGCCAAAGTCGAGAATGGGGACGATCTCTTGGTGGGGGTGCTGGATCGACGGCACGGATCACCTCCGGGGGAAGGGGAAGCCTAGCTCACCCCCCGGGTGCGGGAAAGCCCGCCGCGGGTCATCCTGTCACTTCTTCGCGGCGTCCTTGGGCGAGTCCGCCTTGGCCTGCCCATCGGGAGCCAGGTCGATCGACGCCGAATTGATGCAGTAGCGAAGGCCACCCGGCTGTTCGGGGGCATCCTCAAAGACGTGCCCGAGGTGCCCGCCGCACTTGGCGCAAACCACTTCAACCCGCCGCATGCCCAGCGAGGTGTCGACATGCTCGACGACCTTGGCTTTGGAGCCCTCACCTGCCCCCGTGACTCCGTCGGCCGGCTTGTTAAAGCTCGGCCATCCGCACCCCGAGTCGAACTTCGAGTCCGACGTGAAGAGCACCTCGCCGCATCCGGCGCACTTGTAGACTCCCTTGTCCTTGGTGTTCCAGTACTTGCCGGTAAAGGCCCGCTCGGTCCCCTTCTGTCGCAGCACCTCGTACTGCTCGGGCGTGAGCCTGGCCTTCCACTGGGCGTCGGTGAGCGCGAGCTTCTGAGTGGACGTCGTGTTTGGTGAGTTCATGGTGTCACTGGCCGGGGTCGCCAGTTGGGCGGCCGCGTTTGAAGACTTGGAGGTGGTGGGGGAGGTGGTGGGGGAGGGGGAGGTGGACACTGGCGCGGTGCGAGCGGTGGGGGATGTTGGCGGCGAGCAGGCCGCCAGAGGCAGAATCATGGCTGCCGCCACCGTCAGAATCATGTGTCGCATGGTCATGCCCCTTGGATGCATCGCAGCGGCCTCGGTTTCACGACAGAGCCCCGGCAATCGGGGCGTCCACCCTTGATCTTTGGCCTTATCCCGAACACGGGCTTTGCCGCACCCTACCATCGGGGCTCATGACCGAGAAGCGAAAGCCCCGTCCATCCGTGCGTTTGCCGAACGTGGCGATCATCGTCAGCCGCTACAACGCCTCCATCACCGACAAGCTCGTCGAGGGGGCCCTCGCCGCCTACACCGAACGCGGCGGCAATGTCGCCAATGTCGCCGTCTTTCGGGCCCCCGGCTCGTTCGAGCTCCCGATGCTCGCGATGTACGCCGCAACCACGGGCCGCTACATCGGCATCGTCGCCTTGGGGTGTGTGATCAAGGGTGAAACCCGCCACGACCAGTACATCTCCCACGCGATCTGCGAAGGGCTCGTGAACGTCTCTCTCATCACACAGGTGCCCGTCTCGCTGGGCGTCCTGACCACCGACACCGTCAAGCAGGCCAGGGAACGCGCCGGCGGCAAGCACGGCAACAAGGGGCACGAGGCGATGATCGCGGTGCTCGACACCCTGTTGACCATGGGCGAGATCGAGACCGACGTCATCTTGCGTGTCGATCGTCCGCCGGTGAAGGACAAGGCCGCCAGGCGAACACCATTCTCGACGGCGCGCGTGTCGGCGGGGGGGAGGCGTTGATGTCACTCTCCCGCGATATCCGTCGCCTGGCCTTCCAGCTTCTCTTCCAGCTCGACGCCTCGCCCGGCTCCGATGCTCTGGAGCTCTCGCAGATGTTCTCCGACGAGGCCGGCCCCAAGGATCGCAAGGCCGCGGCCGAGTTCGCGACGCAGGCCTTTGCCGGTCGCGCCGTCGCCGACGAGGCGATGAAAGAGCTCGCTCCGACGTGGCCCGCCAACCGCCAGCCCGCGGTGGATCGCGCGATCCTTCGCCTGGGGCACCACGAGATCACCACCGACCAGTCGACTGGTGCGATTGTGATCAACGAGGCGGTCGAATTGGCCAAGGAATTCGGCACCGACAAGTCGCCCGCATTCATCAACGCCCTGCTCGATCGCGTCCACAAGAAGCACACCAACGACCCCACACCACCCATCGAACTGCCGATGTAAGGCATTTCACCACAGAGAGCACAGAGGGCACAGGGAAGAGGAGAATGAGCTCGAGTGCAAAATGGCAGTGTCGATCAACCGGGTTTTCTTGCTGCACTTTCTCATTCCGTTCTCTGTACTTTCTTTGCCTTCAGCGGTGAACCGCCTTTCCGCCTCTCTGTCTTAAGCACTGCCTTTCCCTCCGTGTCCCTCCGTGTCCTCCGTGTTGAACTGCCTTTCCGTCTTTTCGCCTTGAACACTTTCTCTCTCTATCTGTGCCCTCTGTGGTGAAACTGTCTTATGGGTTTCTTCAAGTCCATCGTGGGAAAGATCAAGGCCGGGCTGGGCAAGACCCGCGAGGTCTTTGTCGCCGGTCTCAAGTCGATCCTGCTCGGCAAACGCCTGGATGAGAAGCTCATCGACGAGATCGAGCAGCGACTGCTTCTCGCCGACGTCGGCACCGCCACGACCGCCAAGCTCATCGACCGCATCCGCGCCGACTTCCGCGCGGGCAAAATGGACCAGGGCGATCAGGCCCTCGACTACATGAAAGCCGAACTCAAGGCGATGTGGCCCGAGCAGGACCGCGAGCTGCACTTTGCAATGGCGGGCCCGACGGTCATCCTCGTCACCGGAGTCAACGGCGTCGGAAAGACCACCTCCATCGCCAAGCTCTGCGCCACCTTTCGCGCCTCGGGCAAGTCCGTCATGCTCGCCGCCTGCGACACCTTTCGAGCGGGGGCCGTGAGGCAGCTTGAGATTTGGGGAGAGCGACTGGGCGTCACCGTCATCAAGGGTCAGCAGGGCGGCGACCCGGCGGCCGTCGCGTTCGACGCGTGCGCCGCCGCCAAGGCCCGCGGCGTCGACATCCTGATCATCGACACCGCGGGGCGCCTGCAGACGCAAGACCCGCTGATGCGCCAACTCGCCAAGATCCGCTCGGTCATCACCAAGCAGATCGCCGGCGCTCCCCACGAGACCCTCCTGGTTCTCGACGCCACCCAAGGCCAGAACGCCCTGCGCCAGGCGGTGGAATTCTCAAAGACGCTGGGAGGGGATCAGGGAGCCTCGGGCCTGACGGGGATCTTCCTCTCAAAACTCGACGGCACCGCCAAGGGCGGCATTGTCATCGCCATCAAGGACACGACGAAAATCCCCGTCAAGTTCATCGGCGTGGGCGAAACCCCCGAGGATGTCCAACCCTTCGATCCTGTCGCTTTCGTGGATGCAATGTTCGAGGAGTGAGAGAGTGGCTCGCATAAGCCCACGCCTTATAAGGCGTGGGCTTAGGGCTCCAACATCTCATTGACTCCGTTCACGTCCCCGGCGGCTTCTCCCCGCCATCCCCCGCCGGCCTCCGCTTGGCCACCACCTTCACGATCGGGCTCTCGACCTTGAATGTCAGGGCCGATGCTGGCAGCGTGAAAAACGAGGCCTCCTTCGACACCGTGCCGCGCTCGAGATCCTCGGGGCTCAGGGCCACCGTCGCGTACACGCGCAGCTCGTTGCGTTTGAGCTGGTCGATCGCCTCGGCCGGGCCCACCGCCTCCACATCCGTGAAGAACGTCTTCTCCGCCCGCACATCCCAGAGCGGCGCCACCAGCGCGGGGATCATCACCTGCACCGGCACGTTCGCCACAGTCGCCTTCTGCGCACGGCTCCCGATCGTGACCTCCACATCCACCTTCGGCGGAATCACTGTCACATGCCCAAACCCGTTCAGTTCCAGCGGCGCCTCCACCGGCCGCCCCGCCAGCGTCTCCTTTCTCCCCCCCACAAGCTTGGAAACCTGCTCGGGCAAGAGACGCACCAGCGCCTTGGGCGCATCCCCCAGGCGCCGCAGCACCGCCGCAGGCCCCACGATTTTCACTCGCGACGGCGTCACCGATGCGGGCCCCTCCAGCTGAGCCCCCTGGACGATCACATCCACCGCGACGTCGTTTCTGGTCGCGATCTGGTCGATGGTCACCCGGACCACCGATGGCTCCACGCGGCTGATCGTCACGCCGCGCGTCGCGAACAGCGGCGTCATCCGCAGCGCCTGCTTCAAGTCCAGTTGCGATTCGCCCGGCTCAGTCGGCACGCCGTCGCGACCGGGCGAGAGCCTGATCGGCTTGATCGACCCCGCCTCGAATCCCGCCAGAGCGGCCGCCGACCCGCTCACCGTGACCTCAACGCGTCCCCGCCACACCTGGGTGTCCACCGGGTCGATCACGAATCCCGAATCGGGCTCGGCCACCAGCTCGACGACCAGCGCGACATCCTTGCTGCGAACGCTCTCGGCCTCGGCGAAGAGCCACACGATCGCCGTCACGATCGTCACGAGCAGGATGGTCTTGACACGCTGCATCATGGAACTCACCTGTCGGATGGTGCGGCCTCCTGAGAAGTTCCTTCGATATCACCACTCGCCATTGCCTCAAGCTGGGGCCTGGGCCCGCGCTCCAGACGGCTCTTGAGCTCCGCGGGCAGCTGATCGGGCGCCATCGGCTCGCTCAGCCTCCCCCGCTCGGCGATCCGCACCCGCCCGGTCTCCTCGCTGACCACCACCACCAGCGCATCGCACTCCTTGCTCAAACCCAGGGCCGCCCTGTGCCGCGAACCAAGCGACGGGTCGGGCATGTCGTCGGCGTCCGCCAAGGGCAGCTGCACCCCCGCCGCCGCAATCGTCCGCCCCTTCACCACCACCGCCAGATCGTGCAGGGCCGATCCGGGGAAGAAGATCGTCTGGAGGAGCTGGTCGGAAAGCTCGGCGTTGAGCGTCGTGCCGCCTTCGACCAGCCCTGTCAGGCCGACCTGGCGCTCAATGACGATCAGCCCGCCGAACTTGGCCTTGGAAAGGTAGCGGCAGGCGTTTGAGATCTGTTCGACGATCAGCGAGATCTCAGAGGTCGTGCCGCGGAAGAACGGCGCCTCGCCCAGGCGAACCAGCGCCCGCCGAAGCTCGGGCTGGAAGATGACCACCAGACCCACCGCGACCAGGGCCAGAAACTTGTCGAAGAGGTACGAAAGTCGCTCAAACTGCTGCCCCGCTGACGCCACGCGTGAGGCGATCGTCACCACCAGAAGCACCACGAACAGGCCCTTGAGCGCACCGGCCGCCCTCGTCCCCTGCACAAACCGCACGATCCCCCACACGATGATCCAGATCAACGCAACCTCGACGGCCACCTCCAGCGGCGGGTACTTGGTCAGGCGGTCGATAAGATCGATGAAACGCTGAATCATGGGAGTCGGCTGAGAGTGGGCGGAAGCGGGGAAGTGGGGAGGCGGGGAAGTGGGGGAGTAGTGGGGGTGCAGTGGGGGGGGGCGGCTGACAGTCTACCGGCAACGGGGGACCCCGGTTCGCCAATGGGTCCCGAACATGAGTTGATCGTGCCGCGAGGGTGATGCCCTGCAACAATAGCGGACATGCCTTACACGATTGTCGAGCAGCACGAGACTCCAAACCCCGCCGCCCGCAAGTTCGTCCTCGATCGCACCATCGCGACCAGTCCCAGGTCGTACTTCAACCAGGCCGCCGCGCGTAACGACCCCCTCGCCCGCGCGATCTTCGAGATCGCCGGCGTGACCAACGTCCTCCTGCTCGACAACTGGATCACCATCTGCAAGCTCCCAAACGCACCGTGGAAAGAGATCCGCTCGGGCGTCGAGCGAGCCCTCAAAGGCGCGGAGTGACGCCGTGACGAAGGCCAGGCCCAAGTCCACCTCGGCTAAACCGCCTCTCCGTGCCACCTCGCCCTGCGACGTCGCCTCTGCCGCCGCCCGCGATCACGAGATCCGCACCCGTCTGACCCGGTGGTTCGCCGCTGGTGCACGGGCACTCCCCTGGCGAACCGCGCCCCGCGACCCGTGGCGTTCGCTCGTGAGCGAGTTCATGCTCCAGCAGACCCAGGTCTCGCGTGTCCTCGACCACTTCGAACCCTTCATCGTCAGATTCCCCTCACCCAAGGCCATGGCAAGCGCCCCGGAGTCCGCGGTCCTTGCCGCCTGGTCGGGCCTTGGCTACTACCGGCGCGCCCGCATGTTGCACCAGGCCGCCCGTGAGATCGTCGATCGATTTGACGCCACCGTGCCCCAGTCCGTCGAGGAGCTCCGAACTCTTCCGGGCATTGGCAGGTACACCGCCGGGGCGATCGCCTCGATCGTCTTCGGACACGCCGCACCGATCGTCGACGGCAACGTCTCGCGCGTCCTGCTCCGCATCGAAGGACGCGAAGAGTCCGCCCTTCAGGCCACCGACTGGACCTGGAAACGCTCTACTGACCTTATCAAAGGCGTTCCCTCGCCCAGGCGAAACGCGCCCCTCTTCAACGAGGGCCTCATGGAACTGGGCGCCACCGTCTGCACCCCCAAAGCTCCCAGGTGTGACGCCTGCCCTTTGGCAACCCTGTGCGCCGCGAAGGCCGCCGGATCCCAGGAACGGATTCCAACTCCCAAGGTCCCCGCGAAAAAGTCCGCCATCGTCTGCGACGTGGTCGTTGTCCGCGACGCCGACGGGCGTCTCCTCATCGAGCAGCGGCCCGCCAAAGGTCTCTGGGCCGCCATGTGGCAAGCCCCCACCCGCGAACGACACCTGCCCAAGAGCCCTCGCCCTTCCAACAATCGAAGGTCCGCGGCCACCGCACCCCTCTTTGAGATGCCCCTCCCCGCCCTGCTCACCGATCTTGGCCTCGGGCGTGTCGTCGTGGTCGACGACCAACCCACCGAGTTCGACCACCAGACAACCCATCGTGACGTGCGTTTCCGCGTCTGGCAGGGACTTGCTGCCAAGCCCCTGGCTCGCGGCAAGGATCCGATTCGAAAATGGGCGACGCGCGTCGAGGTGGCCTCGATGGCCATCTCAAACGCCCAGCGCCGCATTCTGCTCTCGGAGTCTTAGCGACCTTACTTGACGATGTCACCGGGGCGAACCGGCGTCTTGCCGCCCGACGGCGCCGCCGTGGTCTCGGGGCTGGGGCTCTCGCCCGCGGGAGCGATCGCGCCCGAGTCGGCGTTCGACCTCAGCCTGGTCAGGAAGATCTCAACGCGACGGTTCTGCGCTGTGTTTCCGTTGGCGTTGTTGGTCACGACGGGGCGGAACTCGCCCCAGCCCGCGACTTCCATCTTGCCCGGCTCGACTCCCTGCTCCAGCAGCACGCGCCGAGCCGAGATCGCCCGGTGGGCCGACAGGTGCACGTTCGTCGGGTGCCGCCTGGCGGTGTTGGCGCTGATCTTCTGGGCGTCGGTGTGCCCCATGATGATCACCTCGTAGGGGGCCGCCGCCGGGTTCTTGAGGATCTCCGCCAGGGCGGACAGGGCGCTTCGCCCCTCGGACTTGACCGAATCATCGCCCGAATCAAAGGTCAGATCGTTGTTGAACCGCAGCATGCCGCGGAGCGGGTCGTACGTGATCAGCCCGGGATACTTGGACGCCAGATCGCTCAGCAACGAGTCGGTCGTGGGGTCCAGAGCCTGCAGGTTAATGTCCCCCAGACGCTTCTCAAGATCGGCCAGGCTCATGCCCGCGGCCTGAAGTCGGGCCACAAGGTCGCCGTTGAGCTTCTTGAGCTCCTCCATCGCGGCGGCATCGCGGGCCGCCTGGGCCCGCAGGGCGTCGGCGTCGCGCTTGGCCTGATCGCGTTCCTTGGTCAGCACCTCGTTGCGGTTGTTCAGGCTGTCGATCTGGTTGTACAGCTTGTCGTACGCGACCTGATCGACGCATCCGCCCAGGCTGGCGAGCGTTGCGGTGGCGGCGAGACCGACGAGGGCGAATCGTGTGGACGTGGATGACGGCAGGGACATGTGAGGCTCCGATGGGTCGCCGAGCCGGGCAAAGGCTTCGGGCCGCCGATGATATGCTCGCTGGTGGCACCGCTCTCCAGAGCGGTGTGCCTTTCGCTTGGGTGGCACCGTACTCCAATGCGGTGTGCCTTTCGCTTGGGTGGCACCGCTCTCCAGAGCGGTGTGATGCGTCAAGAATCATCGGTCCCCTCCGCGGTTTGCCATGAGCCACCCGATCAATCCTCACGACCCCATTCCCGCGGCCCGCCCCGATCGACCGACGACCTATCGCATCGACGCCCTCGCCGCCGCAGACGCCACGGGATTGCTCGCCGCGCCGGCATCCGTCATGGTGCATGTCGACCCGCTCGCCCGCGAGACCATCCTCGCCAGACCCGGTACCGCTTCCTCGGTCGTCCGCGGCCGGCTCAGCGTTCGCGTCATGTCCCGCGGGCAAGCCGATTCAGAACCCGCCGACGGCGTCATCCGCGTGCATCGTCCCGCGGACGTCATCCTTCCGGGCCTGGTCAACGCCCACACCCATCTCGATCTCACCTCCGTCGGCCCGCTCGAATCGGCCCGGGGGAATTTCCCCGTATTCATCGATCACGTGCGGGCCAATCGTCCCGGCGAGGACAGCGACATTGAGGCCTCGGTCGCTCGGGGCGTCGAGCTCTGCCTCGCCGGAGGCGTTGTGGCCGTCGGTGACATCGCCGGAGCACCTCGCGGGCGTCCCTCACTCACCCCATTCTCCGCACTTTCCAGATCCCCACTCCAGGGCGTGAGCTTCCTGGAGTTCTTTGGCATCGGTCTGGGCGAGGATGCGGCGTGGGATCGGCTCCTCACCGTCGCCAATTCGCCCGCCGCCCTGGGCGGATCCGCTGTGCGACTTGGGCTCCAACCCCACGCCCCGTACTCCGTTTCGCCACGTCTTCACGCGAGGGCTCTCGCCCTGGCGAGCGAGCGCCGCCTTCCCATCTGCACCCACCTTGCCGAAAGCCCCGCCGAGCACGAGTTCATCGCCCACGCCACAGGTCCCCAGCGAAGGCTCCTGGAGTCCATCGGCCTCTGGACGCCCGATTTGCTCGCCGATGTCGGTCGGGGCAAATCTCCCGTCGAGCACCTTGCCCGATGGCTTTCGCCGCAAACGACGGCCGTTCATCTCAATGACGTTTCCGACCAGGATCTGGCGATCCTCACCCAGACCTCGCCTCGAGTCATCTATTGCCCTCGCTCTTCCGCCTACTTCGATGCCCCGGCTCATTTCGGTCCGCACCGCTATCGCGAGATGCTGGGCGCCGGCCTCACTGTCGCCCTGGGCACGGACTCAATCTTGAACTTGCCCGAAAGTTCAAACCTCACCGCCCGCGGGGGCATCTCGACGCTCGACGAGATGCGCCTCCTCTTCCGGCGCGACGCCACCCCGTCCCTCACGCTCCTCGCCATGGCAACCACCCACGGCGCTGGCATTCTCCACCTGCCCGAAGCTGGTGTGCTCCTTTCCGGAGGTTCGCCCATGGGCGTCATTGCTGTCCCCGCGCGCACCGCGGCCCCCAATCCCCTGGATGGCGCGTGCCTCAGCGACGACCCGGCGGAATTACTGTTTCTGAGCAACTGATCTTGTCGTACAAGAACCAACTCTCGATCGCCATACCATTGGCCGACGAAGGATCACTCCACCATGAGTCAAAAGTGGCGACGAAGCCAAGCCTGGGATGACCGAAACTTTCTGCCCTGGGCGTGGCCGGCCAAGGCACTGCTCCGGATGTTCAGTTCCATCTGGCTCGCCGTGATCCTTCTCTCACTCGTCACCCTCTACGGCATCCTGGCCAGCATCCCCGTCGGGGTCGTCGCGCTGGCCCCGACGTACGCCTTCTACGCCGTGACGCTCCTTTTCGCGCTGGGTATCGGGGCGGTCGTGCCCGCGATCGTCGCCAAACGAATCTTCACTCCCCGCATGGGCCCGGCCGCCGCTTTCGTTCTCTCCCTGGTCCTTTTCCTCACTCTTGGCGCAACCATGGCATGGCTTTGGGGCACCGAGCTCTGGCCCCAGCTCCAGTACGACCCCGCGACGGGGCGCGGCATCATTTTCTTTCGCGAGTTCTGCGATCGCACCCGCGCCGACACCCTCCGCCGCATCCCCGGCATGGAGATGTCCGAACTCGAGTTCTACGGATGGTGGCCACTCAAGGTCATCCTCATCGCCTTCGTCGTCAACATGATGACCGCCACCGTCCGTCGCATCGAGTTCACCTTCAAGAACATCGGCGTGCTCACCGTCCACACCGGCATTGTCACGATCGCCCTGGGGAGCGTCTACTACAACGGCAGCAAGCTCGAGGGCGACACCCTCCTCCAGGCCGGCGAGTTCGACCAGTCACTGGGCCAGCCCGCCCTGGGACCCATTCAGAACGCGTTCTACGACAACACACGCGTCGCCCTCCACATCTCGCAGGGAAACACGTTCGAGCAGCGGCTCATCCCCGGACTTCCCCGCTACAACGACTACAACCTCAAGGCCCTGGGCGTCCAGACCGCCGGTGACGCCTCGGGTGAGCGTCAGCCCTGGGACGTGCCCGAGGCCAACTCGCGCCTCCTCAGCATCCCTCTGTCGGGCGCGACCGACCCCAGAACCGACCGCGACTTCGCCGCCGCACTTCGAAAGCAAGGCATCGACGACGACGGCGTCAAGCGCATCCTGGCCGGCGGCGTCGCCCCGGGCGATGTCGAAGGCGACTCCGCCAAACTCCGCGGCCTGCCCCCCGAATCCCTCCGCGAGCTCTTCCGCCGCACCATGGGCCGCGACCTCTCCTTCCGTGTCATCGGCTACGCCAAGCAGGCAAGCCTCGTCCAGGACTTTGTCAAGCTCGACCCCGCCGACATTGCCCCCGGCACTCCCGCGACGCCCCTGCGTTTCGTCAACCTCTACGCCGAGGGCGGGGCGTCGCTCATGAGCGTCGTCCTCGACCCCTCCACCGCCGCCGCCCGCCAGCGAGTCATCGACCTCACCAGCGGCGAGGGCAACGGCATCGTCTCCATCGAGTACACGCGGGGCGAGTCTGGCGGCATGTCCCCCCAGCGGTGGCGCGACCTCGCCCAGCCCGTTCCCCCCAGCTCCCCCCACACACTGATCGTCGAGATTCCCACCCTGGGCGCCGGCACCTTCCGTGTCGTTCGCGCGGTCCGCGCGGGCGAGACCTTTGCCGTCGAGGGCACCGGCTTCTCGATCATGGTCAAGCAACTCCTGTCCAAGCCCGAATTCCCCCTCATCACCAAGGGCTACGAGAACGCCGACAGCAGCGTCGTCAAGGTCGTCATCACCCCACCGGCTTCGCTCGGCCAGCCCCCTTACGAACGATGGGTCTACTCGCGATTCCCCGAGATCAGCCAGGACTTCCTCGAAGAGAAGAACGAACGCGGCATGCCCAAACGCCGCGCCGCCGACCCCTCGATTCGCGTCGCCTACATCGACGCCGCCAACGCTGCCGCCGCCCTCTACGTTGACGAGGCCCCCGACGGCTCCATCCGCGGGCTCTCCCGCCTCATCGGCGGTGAAGTCAAGGTCGTCGAAGGCTCGGGCTCACCCACCAAGCTGCCACAACTGCTCGGCCCCTACGGCCTGGCGATCGCGGATCGCTGGGAGCACTCGCGTGGCGTCGAGCGACCGGCCCCCATCCCCGAGGATCGTGCCGACCCCAAGCACGTCGGCACCCACGACGAGGCCTTGATCGCCGTCGAAGTCACGCTGGATTCCGCTACAAAGGGCCCGGCTTGGAGCCGCGTCGTCTGGCTCCCCTTCCGCAAGTACGTCGAGGAGGGCGACCGCGACGCCCGCACCGTTGAGATCCCCGACGGGCGCCGCCTCACGCTCAGCTTCGGGCGTCTGCGTCACGCCCTGCCCGACATGTGGCTCCGCCTCCGCGACTTTGAGATGATCGCCTACGACCACCGCGGCTCGCCCCGCGACTACCGCTCGCGAATCGTCGTCGAGTCGCCCACCGGAGCCTTCGAGACCTTCGAGCACGACGCGAGCCTCAACTACCCGCTCACCGCGCCGTTCATGGTCAGCGATCGTCGGGGCATGTTCGGCAATTTCTTCGGCTCCATCCGGGCCGGGCTCAACCCCAGACAGTTCAAGTTCAGCCAGGCCGGATGGGACATGACCGGCTGGCGTCAGACGCAGCAGATGGTCGACGCCGGTCAGCTCAAGAAGCCCTTCGTCCACTTCACCATCATGCAGGTCGGCAACAACCCGGGCATCCACGTCATCGCCTTGGGCGCGATCTTCATGGGCGTCGGTATCCCCTGGGCGTTCTACGTGAAGCCCTGGCTCGTGCGCCGTGAGAAGGCCCGGATCCAGCGAGAGCTCGCCGCCGGCACATACGTCAAGCCCGGGGGCGCCCACAAGCCAAGCACGCAGGCCGCAGCACGCGCTCCCGCGGAGGTGTCATCATGAATTCGTTCTCCCGCCTCGCCGTCCGATTTGTCGTCCTCGCCCTGGCGTGCCTTGCGTCCCCCTTCGCCCTCGCCCAGACGGCCCCCGATGGAAACGCGCACCCAGAGGCCCAGGCCGTCACCAGATCGGACGTGCGCCTCTCAAACCCCTTTGGCGTCGCCCCCCGCGACGCCGAGCGCACGACCATCGCGCAGAAGGCGGCTCTGGCCGCCGGCGTCGATCTCTCGCCCCTCCGCGATCTGGCGGTGCAGCACAGCGGTCGCGTCAAGATCATGGACACCCTTGCTCGCGAGACTGTCTCAAGCCTCACGGGCCAGCACGCCTACACCGATCTTCTCCCCGAAGGGGACAAACTCAAGAAAGTCAAGTACGACCCGCTCTTCTCGCTCCTGGACCTCATCATCGAGCCCAGGTACTACCTCGACAAGCCGCTCCTGGGCATCGACTACCTCCCCCTCCGCCGCATGTTTGTCGAGGCGCAGTTTCCCGGCGACAAGGCGGCCCAGAAGCGCGAGCTCAAGCTCCTGCGGATCTCGCCGACCACGGTGGTGACCTTCGCCGAGCAGATCATGACCCAGACCAACGGCAGCGAGCCCTTCCTGCGCGCGATCGGACAGATCAACCAGAGCCTCGCACTCTGGCGTGACTCCGCCGATAACCTGGTCCTGGTCGCTCCCGCCTCCAGCAACGAAGCCTGGACCCACCTCTCACTCTTGCCCTCCGACCACCCGGCACGCAAAGCGGCCCTTGACCTTGGGAGCGCCTGGCGTGCGCGTGACGTCGCCGCCATCAACGCCGCGGTGAAAGTCCTGGCGAGCGAGCTTCCCCGGATCAACGCCGAGTTGTATCCCACCACCGCCCGCACGCTCGAGACCACCTACAACCGCGTCCACGCGTTCGAGTGGGGCTTCTACGCCTACTTCCTCTCCCTCATCACGCTCCTCCTGGCCTTCGGCACCGGCCGCTCGTGGCTGGCTTGGCTCGGCTCGGGACTTCTCGTGGCCTCGGTTGGTCTCCACGCCTTTGGCTTTGTCATCCGCTGCCTTATCGCCGAGCGCTTCGCGATTCAGAACCAGTTCGAGTCCATGACCGGTCTCTCCCTCTTCGCCGCTCTGGTCGGCTTGGGCATCATGCTCGCCAAGCGACAGTGGCTCTATGGCGCCGCCGCCGCCGCCGTCGGCTTCCTCGTTCTCGTCACCGCGACCCAGACCAACATCCCCGGCCAGACCATCGAGCGCGAGGCGGCCATCCTCAACACCAGCGTCCTCCTCAAGTATCACGTCACGACCGTTCTGGTCTCCTATGGACTCATCTCCCTGGGCTTTGTGGTCAGCCTTTTCTACCTCGGCGCCTACTACTTCGGCGGGCGTGGCCAATCCGCCACCGACGCGACCCTCGCCGCAACCGCCCTTGGAACCCAGGGCACGACCGGAGTCGGCGGGCGCGAGCGCACGCTCGCCGACCTGGACACTGCCCAGATGACCGTCCTGCAGCTCGCCTTCTGGGGTCTGGGCGTGGGCATCCTGCTGGGCGCCTGGTGGGCCGACCACTCCTGGGGCCGCTGGTGGGCGTTTGACCCCAAGGAGACCTGGGCCCTTCTCACGTGGATTATCTACCTCATCACGATCCACGTGCGATTGACCACGGGCCGTAACCGCGCACTCGTCACCGCCTGGCTCAGCGTCGTCGGCTTCATCGTCATGCTCTGGACCTATTTCGGGGTCAACCTGCTGCTTCCGGGTCTCCACGCGTACGCGTGAGCACCCGAACACGCTCCGATCTGTTCTCGGGCGATCGCGTGCCGCACGCCTTTTTGCGGACCTACCATGAAAGCCCGCGGGTTTTGGAACCCGCGGCCCGCGATGGTCGAAAGAGATGGGCAACGTGCCAATGCATCCCAAGCCAAACTGGAATGAGATTCGTGAACGGGCGGGAAACTTCCCACCCCAGGCCTACCAGTTCGTGCGCGAAGGCCTCGGCCACACCGCACGCCTCGTGCACGGCGAGCGCGGCGAATCGCACCTTGAAGCCACCGGCACCGACGAGGGCGGACGCCACGTCAGCGGCCAACAGCTCTGCTTGGGTCTCAAGGACTACGCCCTCAAGCAGTACGGCCTGCTCGCCCGCACCGTGCTGACCCACTGGGGCATCCAGCGGACCGAGGACTTCGGTCGCGTCGTCTTCGCCATGGTCGAGGCCGGCTGGATGCGCAAGACCCAGGAAGACACCCCCGAGGACTTCGAAGGCGTCTTTGACTTTGACGATGTCTTTGGCACCCTCCGCCCCGGCGAATCCCGCCTCTCCTGAGCTTTCTGCCTCCCTTTCACGCGTGGGGCATCCCCTCCAGAGTCGCTGCTCGCGCACAGTTGCCGTCGGCGGTGTAGTCTTCCCCCATGGGTGAGACCAATCCAAAGGGTGGGCCCGAACCCGCCGACTCTCAGTGGACCACGCGCCACATCTGGCAGATCCAGCCCATCCGCGATCTGTTGATGATCCTCGCCCTGCTCCTTCTTCTCTACCTCGGCTATGTCACCTCGGTCGTCACCGTGCCCCTCCTGCTCGCCATGGCCCTGGCCTACATGGTCGAGCCGCTCGTGGAACTCCTGACCGCTCGCCGCATCATCTCCCGCCCCGGAGCCGCCGTGGGGTTCATCGGACTTGCCGTGCTGGGGATCATCATCCCCGCAATCATCGCCGTCGGATATGCCGCGGTGCAGGGAACTCGGGCGATCGAGTCGGCCGCCCGCAACGGCGACTGGCTCGCCAAGTCGATCGTCCAGCCCATGGACCCCAAGCTGCGCGCCCTCTCACCAGGACCAGCATGGGAAAAGATCCGCGATTGGGCCGTCGAAGAAAAGCGCCGCGGCGAAGCCACCGAGAAGGCCCGCCAGGAACTCGAGCTCAAACGCCACGAGGCGGAACTGAGCCGCATCGAGCAGGAGCGAGCCTCGCCGCCCGATCCTTCTCAGCCTCTCAAAGCCCCGCCCATCGATCGTGACCAACCCCAGGCCCTCCCCCAGTCGGGCCTCGTGTACCCGGCAATCGTCTGGGGCCTCAACTGGGCCCAGACCAACGGCGCACAGCTTGGAAAGCAGGCGATCAGCTCGGGAACCGACGCCTTTGGCTGGGCCCTGCGCGCCCTCTCCACCGTCGGCGCAACGGCCTTTGGGGCCTTCCTCACCGCGTTCTTCTTCTTCTTTGCCTGCACCGGCTTTGGACGACTGGTCGTCTTCTGGAAGAGCCTCATCCCCGATCAGAGCAAACGCGGCACCCTGGACCTCTTGCGCAAAATGGATCGTGTGATCGCCAGCTTCATCCGCGGCCGCCTCCTCATCTGCGGCTGCCTCATGCTCTACTACACCCTCGCATACTGGGTCATCGGCGTCAGCACGCCCATCATCCTCGGACCCATCGTCGGCCTTCTGGCCATCGCGCCCTTCATCCAGTGGCTGGGCGTTCCCGCGGCCATTCTCCTGCTGTGGTTCGATCCCGCAGGCGGATTCCGCGACGCGTGGTGGTGGGTCCTCTTTGCCCCCTGTGCCGTCGGCCTCATCGCCCAGGTCTTGGACGACTACATCCTCACACCCATCATCCAGGGCAAAAACACCGGCATGGACTCCCCCTCCATCCTCTTCGCCGTCATGGCCGGCGGCGCCCTGGCCGGCCCCTTTGGCCTCCTCATCGCCATCCCCGCCGGCGCGTGCGTCAAGATCATCATCAAGGACGTCCTCTGGCCCAGGTTCCAATCATGGGCCAGGGGTGAGGCCAGCGACTTCCTGCCGATCAAGCCCGGCTGAGAGTGGGAGACCGAGCGATGGGTTGGTTCGCAAAGCCCGCCGAGGTGCCCCCACGCAGGCCGGCAACATCCGCGGAACTCGAGCAGATCGCCACCGACTGGGATCTTGCGCGCACACGCTCAGGGTCGACCACCGCCCTGGTCGTCGCCCTCCTCGCCGGACTCACCATCGGGATCACCCTCCTCACCACCCAATCGAATGGCCCGCAACGGTCGGCGCGCGGATTGCCCGACGCGATGATGTGGACCGGTTTCGCCGTCAGTGCGGCGGCCGTGTTGCTGCTCGCCGTCCGCGCCATCAAGCAATCGCGCAAGCAGCGGTCGCTCACGCGGACGCTTCGTTTGGCCGATCCCGCTGCCGCGCCCGTGGTTCCCATCCTCCCCGGCGATCATTTCGGCGCGTTCGTTGTCGTCGCGGCCGACCCCCACCCCCTCCACGTCGCCCAGTCCGGCTCCCTCCTGGGCTTCCGCTTCCGCCGCATCGTCGTGCTGATCGCAGGCCTCGTGCTCGTCTGCGCCGGCGTCGGGCTTGCCATCGCCGTGTTCAGCGGCTCCAAGATCCGGGCCGGAGTCATCAAGCTCGTGCTGGCCATGGTCGCTGTGGGCGGCGGCATGGTCCTCTTCGCCTGCCGTCGCGCAACCTACCAGTGGACGATCGAAGATCGCAGCGGCTCCCCATGTCTGGTCCTCCACCAGGCCGGGCTCTTCAGGGCCTCCGCCGTCGTGGAGATCCCCGCCGAAGAAATCGTCGCATTCGTCGCGTCCCAGGGAACCCTGGCCGTGCAGACGCTTCGTGAAGGCCCCTACGAGCTCGCCCACCTCGTCAAGGGCGCCGCGCGACAATTCTCTTCCGACCCCCTGACCAACTGGAGAGGCCTCTGCCTCAGCTCGGCCATCGCCGCGCAGCTCGACGGCCTCTTCGAGTTTCGCTCTGTCGACCTCCAAAAGCGCTCCGGCCAGGCACAGGTCCCCGCCGCCATCGACCCCGACCTCACCGTCACCCCTTCAACTGCGCCGCGGTGAACATCTTTCCCGTGCTGTCACGCTCCCACGTGTGCGACGCCCCGTGCTTGCTCTCGTAGAACTCCCACATCTCAAACCAGTAGCTCCGAAACGCGTGCTCGCCAAAGGGCTCGTAGTGCCGTCGCACCTTCTTCATCACGTGCGCAGAGCTGCCCTTGAACCCCAGAAGCGATTTGCCATGGCGCACCGTCTCGGTATCGCAGGGCAGCCGCGCGTATCTCCCCAGGAGCTGCATCATGTTCGCCGCCGCATAAGGCCCCACACCCGGCAGCTCCAGGAGCGCCTCGTACACCTGATCCTCCGGTGTCGCCGGATCCTCGAACCACGCGGGCTTCACCGCCCCGGTCGCAAACAGCCTCCCCAGTTCCACGATCCGCGCGTCGCGATATCCCGTGCGGCACCTGGCCCGCAGCGTTTGAGGCCTCGTCCCCGCGATCTTCTTGGCCGTCGGAAACGCCCTGTGCTCGGACTTGACGCCGCCCTCGCCCAGCACCTCGCAGAGCCTGCGATTCATCGTGATCGTGCTGGGCCACTGCACGTTGCAGCTCGTCACTGTCTTGACCACATCCTCAAACATCGTCGGCGAGCGCATCAGCCTGCCCCGCCCGCTCTTCTTCCACCGCGGATCCACCGCGTGAAACGCCGCCAGCACCGCCGCCGACTCATCCAACCGCAGCATCCGCGTCAGCATTCCCCGCACCTTGGCCGCCGACGCCACACTCAGCGAGCGCGACGACCTCACCGTCAGCTTCTCGCCCTGCCCCTTCTGCGACACCTCGATCACAAACGCCACCCGCTCGATCTCCAGCGCCCTCGCCAGCACCTGCCGCCGCACGTCCCACCGATTGGGCGCGAGCAGAAAGTACCCGTACGAGCAGAAATCCCGCGAGAGCGAGTAGTCCTCGGGCGCCTTGATCGTCAGCGTCTTTGCCATGTCCTTCCAGTCTTCCCGCCGCCTACGCCGACAGCCGGATCGCCTCGGGGAACATGAACGCCGCCAGGTTCACGCACAGCCGATCCGCCATCCGGTTGAACAATGGGAATGCCTCGTCGATCGATTGCCCCAGGTCGCCCCCCGCCGTACGGCACCACCGCACCAGCGAGTCGTCACCGCCCAGGAACGACTCGCACATCGTCCGGTCACACTCAAAGTGATACTGAAACCCATACGTCCGCACACCCGCCTTGAACGCCTGGTTCTTGCACCCCTTCGAGGTCGCCAGGAGCGTCGCTCCCGCCGGCAGCGTCTTGACCTCCTGCCCGTGCGATTGCAGCTGCGGCCCATCCCAAGCCACTCCGCCCAGCACCGTCTCGATCTGCCCCGCCGTCGTCAGGCTCACCCGGTGAAACCCAACCTCCGGCGTCACCATCGGCCCCACCGCCCCGCCCAGCGCCTGCGCGACCATCTGATGCCCCAGGCAGATCCCCATCACGGGCAGCTGCCGCCTGTGCGCCTCGGCCAGAAACGCCATCTCCGGCTTCATCCAGGGCACGTCATCCCCAACGTTCTGCGGGCCGCCCAGGGAGATCACCCCGTGCACATTATCAAAGTCCGCAGGAATCCCGATCGACCGCCCGCGGTGATAGGAATCCTCCTTTGGCAGATCGAGCCGGCGAAGATCAACCTTGAATCCGTGGTCCCGAAGGCAAAGCCCAAGCCGCCCGGGACCGCAATTCGACGCGTGCTGAAAGATGACAATGGCCATAGGCAGGCAGGATATCCCCCGAATGCGTCGCACGGCTCCGACGTGCAACGCCCGACGATCAAGTGCGTGCACGAGTCGGGAGGCCCTGCCCGGTTTGGGAAGCCCGTGCGCGACAATCTCAAAGATTGCTCGAGATTCGTCTGCAAGGTGCCCGTCCCCCCACGCGGATGCTCATATCCCCTCACCGCGCCAGCTGAACGTCTCTCCTGGTGTTTCTCGGCGGATGGGATTCGCCTGGGCGAGCATGCTTCGCCCCAAAGTCAGGAGCTTTGAAATGTTCACCCGCACACTCGGTCGTGCTGCGCTCGCCGCAGCGTCCCTTGCCCTCGCCGGCGTTGGCGCCACAAACGCCCACGCCCGGGACACCAACGGGCTCTGGATCGAGTCGATCGCGGAGGTGCAGGGTCAGATCGCCGCACATCTGGTCCGCAAGTTCGGACTTTCGCCCGGCGAGATCTCCTTCAGATACGAAATCAATCAGTCGGCCCACTTCATCTTCATCCAGCCCCTGGGCGACAACACCTACGCCGGCATGCCCGCCGGAATCGCCGCATGGATCACGCTGGATCAGGGCACACTGCTGGGTGCCGGTGCCACGCTCTCGGTCGCCATCGCGGGAGCCGTCGGCGGCACGCCCCTCAACGGCACGGGACAAATCCGCGTGACATCGTTCGATGGCGATGGGGGTTCTCTTGAGAGCGACATGCAGATGACTCCCGGCGGCGGGCCGGGTGGCGGAGTCGTCGATCCCGGTGGCGGTGGTGGGAACGGCGACTGGAACGACTACCACTCCATCATCAATCTCTACCACGACCCTGAAAGGCCCATGGGAACGGCCAGCACCACCACCACCTGGTACACGCACAATGACATCATCGTCGGCGACTACTCCTACTCGCCCGACTACTACCAGAATATGGGGTCGACCTGGACCTGGCAGTGGAAGTGCCCTCGCATCAGCGTCGGCAGCGTCTTTGCCAGCACCAGCACCACCGGAACCCTTGACTCCTCCTCAAACATCGGGCACTTCACCATCACCTTTGACGTGCCCGAGTGCAGCGCCGACTTCAACGCCGACGGCGCGGTCGACTTCTTTGATTACGACGAGTTCGTGCTCGCGTTCGAGTCCGGCGACCCCTCCGCCGACTTCAACCACGACACGGCCATCGACTTCTTTGACTACGACGGGTTCGTCGTCGCCTTCGAGACTCCGTGCTGAAGCCTCCCCCTCCGCTCAAATCTCTCCACAGGGCGGCCCGGCTCCTTCGCCGGGCCTGCTCTCGTTCACACCCGCACCATCGACGCGTACTCGTCGTACCTCGCCTCGATCTCCGCCCACGTCAGTGTCCTCAGGCGATCCAGGCTGAACGCCTCGATGGTGAAGCTCGCCACCACCGTCCCATGCACCAGCGCCCGGCGGATGCTCCCGAACGATCCCATGTCCTTCGCACCCTGCGCCGCCGCGATCGACCCCATCATCCCACCCGCGAACGTGTCGCCGCATCCCGTGGGATCGACCACCTTCTCCGTCGGATACGCCGGCAGCGCGCACATCCCGTCACGGTGGACAAGGAGGCACCCGTGCTCGCCCTTCTTGATCACCACAAACCGCGGGCCCATCTCCAGAATGTGCCGCCCCGCCGTCACCGTGTTCCCACACCCCGTGAGCAGCTCCGCCTCGTCGTAGTTCAACACCAGCCCGTCAACCCGCCTCAACAGCACCAGCAGATCCGCCTTCGCGACGTTGATCCACAGGTCCATCGTGTCCGCCACCGTCAGCTTCCGCGACGGCGCCTGCTCCAAAAGCCCAAGCTGCACCGCCGGCGGCATGTTTGCCAGGAACAGACACGACGAATCGCTGAACACCGTCGGCACCACCGGAGGCTTCTCGCCCACCACGCCCAGCTCGGTGAACAGCGTTTCGCGGCTGTTCATCCCCGCCAGATACTTCCCGCCCCACCGGAATGTCTTGCCCCCCTTGCGGATCTCAAGCCCCCGCGTGTCCACCGTCGGAAACGCCGCGAACACTTCCTTGAACGCAGGTGGAAAGTCCTCTCCCACGACCGCGACCAGTCGCACCGCCCCGAAAAACGAAGCCGCCGCCGAGAAGTACATGCACGACCCACCCAGCACCGCCTCGGCGTGCCCGGTCGGTGTCACAATGTCGTCAATGCCAATGGTGCCGGTGACAAGTAAACTCATAGGGCACGAGTATACGTGGCATGGCCATCCTGGCCATGTCTTCCGTGGCACGGGCATCCTGCCCGTGTCTTTGCCCTTTGTCTCTCAATTGGCCCATTAAACGCTCGGCACTCTGCGTATCGCGTGCCGCCAGCTACTTGGCCTTCATGTACAGATGCACCGCCATCCCGTGGTACACATGCGTCTCCGGCCCCACCGCACCCGCCATCTTCAGATCCACCAGCTCCTGCCTCATCTCCGGCCCCTTGGGCACCACCGGAACCGGCGCAGACTTCACCTCCACCACCGGCTCATCATCTTCAAACGGATCGCCCTCACCGCCAGCCCCGCCCGCCCCCATCGCATCAGCGATCTCATCCTCGTTCAGCCACCTCGCCGCATCGCGTCGCTTCCCGCCCCCTCGCTCCTTCCGCCGCTTCTCGTGCACGCCCTCATCGTCAGGCTGGATCTGCACCTCACCCGCGTCGTTGAACTCATGAAACAGCGGCGCGGGAGTCCGCAGCACCGCAAACCCGTCATCCGTCAAGAGCGGGATGATCTTCTCAAACTGCGCCTTCACCCGCCCCCAACCCACCGGCTCCCGCACGAGCGGATACGGCGGATCCATGAACGCCAGCGTCACCGGCCTTGGACACCTCGCCAGCGCCCCCGCCCCCAGCGCATCCCCCAGCACCAGCTCCACCCGATCCGCCACCCCCAGCGTCTCCACATTCTGCTGCAAAAGCTTGAACACCTCCCGGTCCCGCTCCACCATCACGCACCGCGCCGCCCCCCGACTCACCGCCTCCAGCCCGATCGGCCCCGTCCCACAAAACAAATCAAACACCGACGCCCCCTCGCAGTGCCCGCGCAACAACCCAAACAGCGACTCCTTCACCCTGTCAGGAATCGGCCTGGTCTTCTCCGCATCCGGCGGCGTCAACAACAACCGACGCCGAAACTCTCCAGCAATAATCCGCAGCATGCACGAGAGTACCCCTCCCCCACGCAGTGGGGGAGGGGTCGCGAGTCTGTGGGGGCGAAGCGACGGAGGGGGTATCGCAGAGGATTCGTTCGCCTCAAGCGACCCCGGTGCGGGCCATTCGACCGCTTCCAATTGCAGCCCGAATTGCGGTTAAAGTAGCACCTCCAAAAAGAGCACAGGGTGGCCCGGTGTAGCAGGCCACCCCGACTCGTCTCTCATTAACCGAATCAACCGCCCGCCAAGCGAGCGGCCAAAGCTCAACCAGTCCGCTTCCCCTTCTTGCGATCTGTCTCGCCCAGCGACCCCGCCAGGCTGTCGATCGTGCACGTCGTGAAGCTCGGCGCCTCGATGTCCGTCACGACCTTCCAGAACGGATCACCAAATCCGTCGTGCCACCACGACCGAAACTGTCCGCTCTCGTCCTCGAAATACTCATCAAGCGAAGGGCCACCGATGAACACCGCCCGGTGGATCAAAAGCAGGTCATCGCTGACATACTCCGACTCGGCGGCGATCCCCGACATCGCGTCCACGATCCGCCCGAAGAGCTTTCGATCGGCCCTCAACAGCACGTCCGCGTCGTTCCAGACGTAGTACCGAAATCGGGCCGCCCTGCGTCCCAAGTGGCTCACGCGATACCGCAGGAGCGACGTCACGCTGTCGAATCCCTCGATCCGGCGCGAAAGCACCGGCCCCGGCAGCGCTCGCTCAAGCTGGTGGCAGAACGACTCCAGATCCGCGATGTACTTCCCGTAGAACGGGCACACCTCGGCGTCCCGCTGCCCACACAGGAATTGAGTGAGAGAGGCCGCAAACTGCAGACGCCTGGTTGCCTGTCCCGACGTGGCCACCAAGTGGTGCTCATCCAGGAGCTGAACGACGTCTGGCTGCCAATCGGCAACGACCAGTGGGGACTCAGGTTGGCGTGACAGCGCACTCATGGCCACAGCCGATCAAAGTCCGGACACACCACTGGTCCGTTAGGTTTGCGTTGTGGACTCCGCGTTTCCGCAGAGTCCGCCCTGTTCACTCCCCAATGTGCCTCAGATTTGAAAAAGAGCCACTCCTTGGGCAGATTCTCCGCGATAAACCCGTTATTCGGCACATCCGGTAGAGGCGGCTTTCATGAAAAAATCCGGAAACTTCCCCGTTTTTGTGTACCTTGTTCGGGGAATACCTTGCACCTTCGAGAGTGAAACTACTATTCTTGATATGGGGGCTGTTCACGGACCTCGTCAAAGCGGTGGGTAGCCACCCATGGCACCGTGAACAGGTTGAGCTTCGGGATTCAATACCCATAGGATTCCCTAGGTGGTTTTGGACCCCCGCTTTTGGAGAAAGGACTTTCCATGGTACTGACCTCTTCGACGGGCTTGGATTCACGCGTTTCGTTTGACGAGAGCGTCCTCGCACGCGTGGTGGGCCGGGCACACGAGCTTTCATCCCTGCCCGCAATTGCCACGACCGATTGGGCCGAGCGTGCGGCCGTGGTCTTTGGTGCGGCGGTTGGCTCGTTCGCCGGTTATGCCGCCGTTCTGGTGGTTGAGCTCAACGCCGGCGGAACGGTCTCGCAGGTCGAGACGACGGGTGTCGTCTGGTATGGGCGCAATGCCGGCGCACCGGCCCCCAGCGGGGTTCCCCAGGCCGCGACCGAACTTGCACGTCTGACGACACTGGGGTGGGACGCCCGTAGCCAGGCGGTTCGGGTCGGTCTGCTGTCGGCCGTCCTTGGATCCGAGCGCTGGTCGTCCAGCCCGCTGGCAGCGGCCCTGGGCGGGGCGCGGGGCGGAGAGCCGTTGTTGGCAGTTGGCCCCCTTGGTCAGGGGCAGTCTTCGCGTCTTGTGATGGTGGTCCTTTCCCCTGATGCCGGCACCGGGTTTGAGCCGCAGGATGCCGCGGTGGTCAGGGCGCTGATGCCGATCCTTCTGGGCAGGGCGTACACGGCCTTTGGTGATTCGGAGTCGCGCGTCGCGGCGATCAGCGACCGGGAGCAGGTCGTTCTCAATCAGCTGATCATGGGCAAAAGCGTGCGTCAGATCGCCGAGGAACTCGGCCGCAGCCCTCACACGGTGCACGACCACGTCAAGAGCCTGCACCGCAAGCTCAACGCTTCGAGCCGCGGGGAGCTCATCGCCCGCGCCCTGGGGCACGTCTCCAAGGCGACACGAATCCGCGACACAGGCAAGCCCGGCCCGCGCACAGCGGGGCCTGGCGCCTGAGCCGACATGGGTCGGTCATGGCCGGATTTCCGCTATGATGTCCGTCGTGCACGAACCGCCGCGCAACTTGCTCACCGACGACCCCATGCCGGCCATCGCCCGTGAAGGCTGGGCCATCGTCGTCGCGTTCCTGGCGATCACCCTTGCGCTCGCGGGGGTCAGTCTGCTTTTCTCGAAGTGGGCGGGCCTGTGCGTGGGCGGCGTCGGGCTCGTGCTGTCGACGTGGGCCATCTGGTTTTTCCGCGATCCCGCCCGTGAGATTCCCGCCGACCCCCGCAAGGTCATCTCCCCCGCCGACGGCGTGATCTCGTTCGTCGGGCGCGATCAACCGCCCGTCGAGCTTGGCATCGCCCCCGAAGCCACCGCCGGCATGACCCGCGTCAGCGTCTTCATGAACGTCTTCAACGTCCACGTCAACCGGTCTCCCACCGCGGGCAAGATCGTCCGCATCGCCTATCGCCCCGGCAAATTCTTCAACGCCAGCCTCGACAAGGCCAGCGAGTTCAACGAACGACTCTCCCTCGCCCTTGCGCTCCCCAACGGTCAGCCCATGGTTGTCGTCCAGGTCGCCGGACTCATCGCCCGCCGCATCGTCTGCAACGTCGCCGAGGGCGCCGAGCTCAAGGCCGGCCAGCGTTTCGGGCTCATTCGCTTTGGCTCAAGGGTCGACACTTACCTGCCTCCGGGGGTGGCGTCTCGTGTCTCCATCGGGGACGTGGTCGTCGCCGGAGAAACCGTGCTCGCCACTCTGGCCCAGGACGTCCCTGTTGCTCGCCCCGCCGAAGAGATTGAGGTCATCACGCAAGAGATCGCTCAAGAGGGTCAGGCCCGGGAGATCGCCTGATGTTCACGCTCGACGGGACATCCAGGCAGCACGTCTCGTTCCGCAAGCTCGTCCCCAACCTGCTGACGACCGTCTCGCTCTGCAGCGGGCTGGCGTCGATCCACTACTCGCTCCGGGCCGCCGGGCTGCAGCTCGAGTACGAGCTCGTCGCCGCCGGCAAGCCGCTCCTGGCGGGCCAGCTCGCCGAGATCGAGGCGATGTGGAAGACCGCCATGCTTGCCATCGGCGTGGCCGCCGTCTTCGATCTGCTCGACGGGCGTGCGGCCCGCCTGCTCAGGGCCTCCTCCCGCTTCGGCGCCGTTTACGACTCCCTCTCCGACTTCCTCTCCTTTGGCGTCGCCCCCGCCATCCTGATCCAGCAATGGATGCTCAGGAGCCACGGCGCACTGGGCATGGCCGCGGTCCTGGCCTTTGTCCTGTGCGCCGCACTTCGCCTCGCGCGTTTCACCGCCATGCCCAAGCAGCCCTTGTCCATGTCCGCACTCTCCAAGTTCTTCAGCGGCCTTCCGACGCCCGCCGCCGCAGGAGCCGTGCTCGTTCCGCCCATGCTCGACGTCGCCAAATACTTCCCCTTCACCAACGGCAAGGGCAAGCTCGCCCCCGAAGTCCAGGGCGCCTTCGACTCCCTGGAGCCCGCCCTGGTCATGGTCAACACCTTCCTGATCGCCGCCCTGATGGTCAGCCGGATCCCGATGTTCAGCTTCAAGAAGATCCGCGTGAAGCGCAGTCTGGTCGTCCCCCTGATGGTCGCCTTCGGCATGGTCGTTCTGGCCATGTTCCGCGATCCGTGGCTCACCATTCCCGTCGTGGTCTGGTGCTACCTCTTCACACTTCCCTTCGCCACCGTCGCCCACAAACGCATCTGGGCCGAGCTGGGGCAGCACAAGCCCCAGGCGACGCCCGCACAGGAGTCGGATCATGAGTAACGCGCACACCGCCCGCCCGCTCGCGCTCGCCCTTGTCGCGGGCTCCATCCTGGCCGGCTGCCAGGTCGAGGGACAGGCCGCCGCGACCCGGCGACCTCCGGTGTCGGCCGCGCAGCCCAACCAGCCCGCTTCGGGCAACATCGCCGATCCGGCGTTCCTCGAGCAGTTCGCCGCGACCTACCGCTTCGGCGCCGGCACGCCCCGCGGAATCACCATCACCCCCGATGGCAAGAGCGTCCTGTTCCTCAGGTCGGGCCCCCGGTCGGTCGTGCAGGATCTCTACGAGATCAACGTCGCAACCGGCTACGAGCGGGTCCTGCTCACCGCCGACAAGATCCTCAACGGTGCGCAGGAGAGGCTCTCCGCCGAGGAGCTGGCCCGGCGCGAACGCATGCGCATGTCCAGCCGCGGCATCGTCGGGTACTCGATGAGCAAGGACGGCAACAAGATCCTGGTCCCCCTCTCGGGCAAGCTCTACGTCATCGAGCGCGCCACCCTCCGCGTGCGCGAGGTCGGCACCCACAAGGGCTTCCCCATCGGCGCCGTCTTCAGCGACGATGCCTCGACCGTTGCCTGCACACGCGAGGGCGATCTCTACGTCATCGACGTCGACAGCGGCACCGAACGCAGGCTCACCACCAAGCCCGAGGGCAAGGCCGGCGAGACGATTGACAACGGGATCGCCGAGTTCGTCGCCGCCGAAGAAATGGCCCGCTTCGACGGCTTTTGGCTCAGCCCCGACGCCAAGTCCGTCGCCTACTGCCAGGTCGACACCGCCGGCCTCGAAACCTTCACCATCGCCGACCCCGTCAACCCCGACAAGGGCCCCCAGAGCTGGCCCTACCCGCGCCCGGGCAAGAAAAACGCGACCGTCAAGCTCGGCGTCCTGCCCACCGCGGGCGGGCCCACCACGTGGGTCAACTGGGATCACGATCGGTATCCCTACGTCGTCACCGTCCGCTGGGACAAGAACGCGCCCCTCACGCTCGTCGTCAGCAATCGGGCCCAGACCGAGATGGTCGTCTACGCCGTCGAACCCTCGACCGGGTCGCTCACCGAGATCCTCACCGAGCGCGACGCCGCGTGGGTTGAGATCCGCCAGAGCGTCCCGCACTGGCTCGAGGACGGCTCCGGTTTCCTCTGGATCAGCGAGGCCGGCGGTTGGCCCGAGCTCCAGTGGCGCGACCGCTCCGGCAAGCTGCTCGCCACGCTCGCGGGCAAGGACGTGGGCTTCCGCGGGCTCATCGACGTCGACAACGCCAAGGGCGCGGTGTACATCTCGGCGAGCGTCGACCCCACCCAGTCGCACGTCTGGGCCGTCCCGCTCAACATGAGCTTCCCCCCGCAGCAGCTCACGCAGGCCGAGGGAACGCACGGGCTCATCGCCAGCAAGAACTTCTCCGCGATCGTGCTGACGTCGTCGACGGCCAAGGGCGAACGGTCGGCGTCGGTGCTGGGGGAGAAGGGCGATCCCACGCCCATCAAGAGCGTCGCGGAGAAGCCCCCATTCATGCCGAACGTGGAATGGACCACTGTCGGATCGGGCGATCGCATTTTCCAGGCCTACGTGATCCGTCCGCGCAACTTCGAGAAGGGTCGCAAGTACCCCGTGATCGACAGCGTCTACGCGGGACCGACCGCCAACGTCGTCACCAAGACCCTCTGGGGCTCGCTGCTCAACCAGTGGATCGCCGACCACGGCTTCATCGTCGTCGGCCTCGACAATCGCGGCACCGAGAACCGCGGACGCACCTGGCAACGCGCCTGGAAGCTCCAGAGCGGCAATTCCAAGGGCGATCTCATCGACATCGCCCTCGCCGACCAGGCCGACGGCGTCAAGATGCTCGTCGAGAAGTACCCCGAGATGGACGGCGCCCGAGTGGGCGTCTACGGCTGGTCGTTCGGCGGCTACTTCAGCGCCATGGCCGCCATGCGCCGCCCCGACGTCTTCAAGGCCGGGTGCGCCGGTGCCCCCGTCTGCGACTTCGCCGACTACGACACCACCTACACGGAGCGGTATCTCGGCACGCCGCAGGAGAACCCCGAGGGCTACAAGAACAGCAGCGTGCTGACGTGGGCGAAGGACCTCAAGGTGCCGCTGATGGTCATCCACGGGACGGCCGACGACAACGTCTACTTCATGCACTCGCTCAAGATGACCGACGCTCTCTTCCGCGCGGGCAAGAAGTACGATTTCCTGGTGCTCCCGGGCTTCACCCACATGGTCCCCGACCCGGTGGTGACGCGAAGCCTCTACACGCGCGTCGCCGACTTCTTTGTTCGGGAGCTTCAGCCCGGGCCAAGCGCCCGCTGAACCATCCAGAATGTCGCGATCGAGCCGATCGCCAGCGACGCGGGGATCACCACGCGCGAGCGGTACCAGGGCTTGTCGCGCCACCAGCCCACCATGAGAAAGGCCGCCGCCAGGACGCCCAGGTGCCCGCATTCGACGCCCACGTTGAACGAGACGAGGCCGGCGACGAGCTGTCCGGTGGGCAGGCCGACCTCACCCAGCGCCGACGCGAAGCCCATCCCGTGGAGGAGCCCGAACACGAAGGCCACGACGGGGCGCCAGGCGTGCACCTTGGTGGTCGCCAGGTTCTCAACCGCGATGAACGCGATGGAGGCGGCGATGGTGGTCTCGACAATCCTGGACTGAAGCGCGAAGATGTGGAGCGTGGTCAGCGTGAGGGTGACCGAGTGTGCGATCGTGAAGGCGGTGATCTGCCACACCAGCGACTTGAGCCGCGGGCTGAGCAGGAACAGCCCCAGGACGAAAAGACCGTGATCTGGCCCACCGGGGATGATGTGTGTGAAGCCGAGCCACGCGTAGCGCCAGGCAACGTCCAGAGCGCTCAACTGCCGCACCGGCGTTTGCAACCCGCGGGCGCCATTCCCGCCGCCTGATCCATCCCCGGGCCCTTGTCCGGCCGCGTCACCCGCACTCGCGCTCCGCCACTCGAGCGGTGGCGTCGATTCGCCCGGGCGGAGCGGCAGCCCCAGGGGCTCGTCGTTGGGCCGCTCGATCGTGACGATCACATCGCCGAGCACCTTGGGAAAGGCAATCGAAACTCCACGAGAGCCCTGGGGCAGCGTGGCCCGCGCGATGATGATCATTCTCACAGGCAGTCGCCGATCCCCGTTGGCCCGGCGCCAGTCGCGCAGCGACTCCACCGTCGGGGCTTCGAGAATCTCGACATCGACACGCCGCCCGTCGGCGTTGAGCACGAACAGGGACTGGAATCGGTCCCGCCCGGCAAGGAACGTCTGGGCCTGCGTCGTCTCGGTCGCGTCGAGAAACTCGAACATGGGCGCGTCGGCGATATCCGCCGGCGTCTCGTCGAGCGCGAACGCCAGCGCGTCGTGGCTCAGCGTCAGCGAGAACTCGCCTCTGGCATCGATCTTCACCAGGGCCGTCGCCGAGAAGCCGGGATGGCCAAGGGCTCCGGGTGCGAGCAACCCCAGGACGATGGCGAGCATCGTCGCGACCAGCGCGCGAACCAATGGGATGCTCCTCATGTTCCACTCACTGGCTCAGGGAACGCGCGTCGACTCCTTGAGCGACCGGATCGCTTCCTCTCCAAGCGCCGAGTTCCAGATCGTGACCCCGCGGATCTCACCCTCGAACGTCCGCTTCTTCTCCCACGGGTCCACCGGGGCGAAGTTGACCACGTTCTCGTCGTCGGCGAGCTGAACCTTGCGTTCGCCGACCTTGACGCCGTCCTTGAACATCCGCAGCACCGTTCCGTCATAGGTCGCGGTGAGCATCTGCCACTTGCCAAGTTCCAGGGGCGTCTTGCTGGGCACGTCGCGGTTGCAGACCCAGAACTGCAGCCCGTTGGCGAACTTGCTGAAGTATCGGGCGATCCCCGCGGTGCCGTCCTCGCACTTGCCAAACCCGGCGATGATCGTGCGGTTGTCGGGCTGCTTGTCCGTCTTCACGAACATGCTCATCGTCCACTTGTCGCCGCCCTTGACGGGCAGGCCCGGCACGTTCTTGATCGCCTTGCCCATCATCTCCTTGGTTACCGCCTCGAGCTTGTACACCGGGCCGGTGACGCGAACCTCCAGCGACGCCGCCTTCGACGCGTTGTGCGCCGGCGACGCGTCCTTGATGTCCTTCACGTTCAGGTGGTACGTCTTGTCCACCTCCGGCGCCGATGCAAGCTCGACCGTCGCCGTCTTGTGGTCCGCGCTGAGCGTCACGCTCTTGACCGCGATCGAAGGCTCGACCAGGTAGTTCTTCGCCGAGGCCGCCGAATCATCCAGCGGCTCCGAAAACTCCACGCGAATCACCGGCGACATGTAGTTCGTCGATACACCCTTGACAGTGGGGGGTGTCACGTCGGTCACATCGACCTTCACCGTCGCGACCGGGCTCGAAGCGCCGCCAGACCCGACGACCGCGGCCGTCACCGTCGTCGGGCGATTCACCGCGATCGGCCCGGCGTAGACCGGAGAGGCCTGCGTGGGCGCCGAGCCATCGAGCGTGTACCGGAGCGAACCGGGCGTCCAGTACATCCGAGGCTCGATGCGAATCTCCGTCGCGTCCTTGAAGGGCCCTGAACCCACGACGATCCGCGGCGAGTCCTGGGCGTGATCGTTGAGCGTGTCGGTCAGCGCCCCCGCGGGCACGACAAGGAGCCCGCCCGTGTTCACGGCCGTCGCCGCGAACACCTTCACACGATCGTTGTTGGGCAGCCGAACCGTCTTGGCGCCCTTGGGCAGATCGATCGCGACCTTGTACATGTAGCAGAACTGGTAGTACGTGTCGCCCTTGGGAGTGCTGTAGTGCGAGTTGTACCACGCGACAGTCTCGGGCTTCACATACCCGGGCTCGATACCGCCCAGATCGTTGTTCCAGTTGAAGGTCAGCTCGGGCACCTCGCCCAGCCAGATTCGGCGGTCCCACTGCCCGAGCATTCCCGACCAGTCGCGGAAGCGAGCATCGACCTTCTTGCCGTCAACCTCCACGCTCGTGTTCACGTCGCCGTCGGACGAGGCCGCCAGCAGGTAGAGCCGATCAAACTCGCCGCTGGGGAGCGTGATCTCCTGCCCGCGGCACGCGACGGCGTTCTTCTTCCCATCCGCGGCCGACCCCAGCGTGAACGTGGCGTCTTCCGCCACGATCGTCGCGGGGAACTGCTCCGCCGGGAATCCGCTCCCCTTCGCGTCCATCGCTCCATCGCCGCGCTTCGCCCGCGTGGAGGCCACGTCTGTGTCAAACGCGAGCTCGACGCTCGTGCTCTGGGTCTTGACCGCCTTCACCGAGGCCTCGCCGAGCTTCACCGCGTACGCCCGCAGCTCGTACCCGCCGATGTCGGCGACCAGTGCGCCGTCCTTTACTGTGGCCGCACCCATCGGGCGTTCCTGCCCATCAACCTCGCGGGCCGACAGAATCACCTTGCCCGCCGAGACCTTCACGCCCTTGACGGCTTTCCCGCTCAGCTCCCGCAAGCGCAGCACAACCTCATCCCCATCTTCGGCCTTCTTGATCGCCGACACCATCACGTTGGGATCGCTCACCTTGACCAGCGAGAACGACTTGCCCAGTGCGCCCGCGTGGGCGCTCGTCCTGAACGCCAGGATCGGCTGGTTCAATCGCGCCGCCTGCTCGGCACTCCGCCCCTTGCGCCAATCCCCCTCGTGCCCGGAGATCGCGTAGAGAATGTGGTGCCTACCCAAATCCTGCGTCCCCTGATCCTGATACCCGCCCTGCACCCCTGGCGTGTGCAAGAGCGTCAGTCGCACCGTGGTATCGCTGGGCTTGTCGGCCCCGTACTTGCTGTCGCTCATCACCGTGACGCCGTAGTCGCCCTTGGTGTCGGTGAGGTCAAACCACTGCTGGAACGCGTACTCGTACTGGTGCGGCTGGCCGTTGCCGCGTTCGATCGTGCCCGTCTGAATGTCGTACGTCGCCTTGGGGTTGCTCACCGACAAGGGGAACGCCGCCCGCAGGCTCCGCTCGCGTGCCGCCCAGTCGATCGAGCAGTCAAACTCCAGGCGATCGCCCGCCTGCCCGCCCGCCAATCGCAGACGCTGCGTGAACGTCGATCCGCCGACCTCGCGCACAATCTCAACCGTCACCCGCGCCGGCCCATTCTCAACCACACGCACCTTGGCCGCCCCACCCGCCCCACCCGCCCCACCCGCCCCCACGACCTCCTTGACCGGCAGCTGGCGATCCGCCCAGTCCTGGTTCCATGCCGGCCAGTTCTTGGGGTTCTCGTAGTGCAGCCCCAGCCCGGCCGGGGCCGAGAGCATCTCCCGCTTGGCCTTCTTGTCCGTGATCGAGGCCACGTCGCCATTGTCGTTGATCTTGACGAGATAACGGCTGTTCTCGATGCTCTTGTTGTCCGCGTGCAGCGTCGGATCCACCGTCGGCGCCGCCGTCCCCAGCGTCGCGCTGAAGCTCGCGAAACCCACCGACGGCACCTTCGCCAAAAACGCCACCCGAACCATCGTCGCATTCCCACTCAGGATCTGGGCCGCCACCGGCTTCCCATCCGGCCCCGTCACCACCACGCTCTTGGCCGCCGCAAAGTCGCCGGGAATCTCCGCCTCCACCACATCCTCGCGATCCACCGACAGCGGATTGAACAACACGAGCGAAGTCCCGCTCCCCGTTGTGTCCATCGCACCCGCCACAACCCCCGCACCATCCGTCAGCACCGCCGCAAACTCGTTGGCCGCCAGAATCTCGTCGTTCCACGAGTAGTCGTACGCCCTGGGGTGGCTCGTCCCCGGCAAAATGTCGTGCATCTGCGACCCGAGCACCAGCGTCCACGCCTCTTCGAGCTTTGCCGACGGATACGCCCGCCCGCCCAGCCACGCCGCCGCTACCGATGCCCGCTCGGCCGCGTCGGCGAGCAGCTCGTTCTTGCGGTTCCACCGCTTCATGTACGCCTGGGAGGTCACCGACCCCGCCGAGTGCTCGGTGAGCTGCAGCTCGCCCTTGTACGTCGGCAGCTTCGCGCGCATCTCGGGCGTGATCGCGTGGAAGAGTTGATCGGCCGGGCCCGACACGATCTTCTGCTTCCCCTTGGTTGCGATGCTCGTCTCCATCATCGCCACCGAGCGATCCGTCGGCCCGCCGCCCTGATCGCCCGTGCCGTAATAGTGGTAATCCGCTAGCACGCCCGAGACCTTCCCGCTCGCGGCGATTCGCTTGGCCCACCCGTCGCTGTTTGCCAGGTTCTCCAGCACCTCGCCGCCGTAGCTGCCAGGGTCCAGCGCCGCCACCACTCCGCGCCCGTCGGGCCCCTCCCACACACCCACCTTGAACGGAATCGGTACCACCGCGTTCCACGTCAGCTTCTGCGTCGAGAACCCCGTCACCCCGCAGTGCGCCAGCAGGCTGGGAATCGCCGCCGGGAACCCAAAGCAATCCGGCAGCATGTACTCATCGCTCGCCACACCAAATTCCTGGCGGAAGAACCGGTTGCCGTACAGCACATGGCGCACGTACGACTCGCCCGACGGCACGTTGGCGTCGTTCTCGTCGACCGACGATCCGCACGGGAACCACTTGCCGGCCGCAACCTCCGCCTTGAGCCTCGCGTAGTCCTCGGGGTAATACTCGCGCATCATCTGATACCGGCGCGAGCCGCTGAAATTGAAGACGTAGTTGGGGTACTTCTTGAAGAAGTCAAAGTTGACGTGCAGCGTCGCGGGCAGGTACTCGCGGATGCTCTGCGGATAACACCACCGCCACTGCGTGTCCAGGTGGGCGTACGCCACCACAAAGAGCGTCGGCTCCTTGAGCAGGTCGGGCAGGGCCGGGGGAGTCTTCGTGCCCGGCGTCGACGCGATCGGGGCGGCCTTCTTGGTCTCAGTCGCCGCCGGCTGCGCCAGCCCGGAAGCCGTCACGAGCGAGCTGATCCCGATCACCATTCCAAACGCCGCAGACTTCGAACGCTTCATGTTCTTGCTCCGCCAGAGTGACTCCGCGCCGCCCATTGGTGGCACCGCTCTCCAGAGCGGTGCTTGCCTTTCCGCACGCCTCCCGATTTCCGACCGCGATCCTAGTGCCCACCCGAGGGCTTCGCGCATCCCCAGCCCGGATGTTGGCCCATCATGCCAGACCTAACTCTTCCCGCAGACACGCGGCAATCGCCTCGCTGTTCGCGGCCCCCTCGACCCGGGCCCTGAATTCCTCGTGCATCAGTTTCCGCGCCAGCTTCGCGAAGACCTTCATGTGGGCGGCCCCGCCCCCGCCGGCACTTTCGGACGCCGGAACCGCCAGCAGCATCACGATTCCAACGGGAAGTCCGTCCATCGATCCCCACTCCACCGGCGTGCGAAGCTTCAGCACCGCCAGAGTCGGGGTCGCCACCGCGTCTGACTTGCAGTGCGGCACCGCAAACCCATATCCCAAACCCGTCGAGTACGTCGCCTCCCGGGCCCACACCGCCTCTTCCACCGCCTGGGCGTCGTTGGTTCGCCCCGCGATGAACAGGAGATCGATCGCTTCCCGGATCGCCTCTTCCTTCGAGCACGCGTCACTCCCCACCTCGATCAGCTCGGCGTCGAGAATGCTCTCGTGCGTGCCCGAGGACCTGGGCCCCGCCCGCAGCAACGTTTCCACCGCCGCGGGCGTCCTGCACGCCGCCGCGGCCGCCAGGAGCTCGCGGCACGCCGACGCATCCAAGGCTTGCACCGCGGCCTTGAGCTTGAGTACCTCTCCGGGCGAAACGCTGATCTCATCGACTCCAAGCCCCACCATGAGCGGCAGGTTCACTCGGTCTCCGGCCATCTCCCCGCACACCCCGATCCATTTGCCCCTGGCTCTCGCGCCGTCCACGATCGTCCGCAAGAGGCGCAGAAACGAAGGCTGGTGCGGGTTGTAAAGCCCAGCCACCGCCGCGTTCCCGCGATCGACCGCCATCCAGTACTGGCAAAGGTCGTTGGTCCCGATGCTGAAGAAGTCCACCTCTTCGCACAGCTGATCCATGACCAGCGCCGTCGCCGGAATCTCGATCATCACGCCCACGGGCGCGCCCGCATCGAACGCCACGCCGGCCGTGGCCAGGTCCTTCTGCGCGTCGCGCACCTGCTCGCGAAACCACGCGGCCTCGGTGGGCGTCGCCACCATCGGCGCCATGATCTTCACCTTGCCAAAGGCCGACGCCCGAGAGATCGCTCGCAGCTGAGTCCGCAGGAGTTCGGGATGCTTCTCGTACAGGCGCAAGCCCCGCACGCCCAGGAACGGATTGTCTTCCTTGGGCATCGTCAGATAGGTCGCGGGCTTGTCCCCGCCGATATCAAACGTTCGGATGATCACCGGTCGCCCGGCCGCGGCCCGCACCACAGCGTCGTACGACTCGAACTGTTCCTGCTCGGTCGGGGGCGTCTGGCGGTCAAGAAACAGGAGCTCGGTTCGCAGGAGCCCAACACCCTCGGCCCCGCGGTCCACCGCCGCCACCACCTCATCCGCCAGCGTCGCGTTGACTCCGACTTCTAGCCGCACGCCATCGCTCGTGACGGCCGCCTTCAGCGCCGCGGGCGCCAGCCTCGCCGTCAGCCGATCCATCGTCCGCTTCTGTCGCTCGTAGTACCGAGCCACGCCCGGAGTGACTCCGGTCACCACGAACCCGGCATCCCCATCCACCACGACCTGTTCTCCGGCTCCCACCAGGCTCGCGGCACCGGGCACGTCGATGAGCGTCGGAATGCGCAGCGACCGCGAGAGGATCACTGTGTGCGACGTTGCCCCGACACCGCCCAGCACCAGTCCACGCAAGAAGCGGCGATCCATCCTCAGCAGCTGGTTTGCGGTGAGCATCTCGGCGAAGACCACGCTGTCGCGCTCGAGTCGCACGTTCATCGCCTCGAGCTTCCCCCCCGTCACGCGGTCGAGCAGCTGCATGCACACGTCCTGCACGTCGACCACGCGATCGCGGATGTACGCGCTCGCGGCGGTCCGCAAGCGCGCGACAAACTGCTCCGCCGCCGCCACCAGGGCCTGCGCCGCCGTCCGCCCGCCGCGCACTTGTCCCTCGATCTCCGCCAGGAGCGCCGGGTCGCCGGCGATCTGTGCGTGCGCCCGCAAAAGCTCAGCCTCCATCCGATCGTGCGCCAGCCCCGAGCGTCTCTCGAGATCCTCCCGCACCCACGCGGCCGCCCCGCGGACGACTCCGAGCTCCTCATTGGTCGATCCGGGCTTCGCGTCCAGGGCCTCCGCCGGCAGCACGAGCCCCTTCACCAGCACCCCGGCCCCGGCTCCCACTCCCCCGCACACGCGGCGTCCCGCGACATGGCGCGTGTTCTGCTTCCGCAGGGTGATCGGGAGCTTCACGCTCGCCTGGGCCCGCGCGGCATCCGGCGCCGGCAATTCATCGCCCTCCGCAAGCCGTCCCTCGACGCACGTTCGCACCGCCGCGATCGCCTGGACGGCGTCGGCCCCCGTGGCGGCGACGACGCACACGTCACCCTTGTGAACATCAAGCCCGACGATCGAGAGCACGCTCCGGGCGTTTACGGGCGTTGAGTCGATCCCCTTTGCGATCGTTACTTCCGAGGTGAACGGGGCCACACTCTCGGCCAGCATGCTCGCGGGGCGTGCGTGCACCCCGTTGTGCAGGGCGCACACGAACTGGTACCGCTCCCGATGGCTGTCCGCCCGCGTTGTCATCGCCGATCACACGCCCGCCTTCGCGAGGACTCCCTTGGGGTTCTTGATCGCCTCGGACACGCCCACGCGCACGGACTTTTTGTCCTTGAATCGCTCGAGATGCTCCACCTCGATGTCGACCGCGAAGATCGCCACATCCGCCTCGGCGATCTCCTTGGTGGTCAGCTCGTTCTCGATCCCCATCGCCCCCTGCGTCTCCACGCGGATCTGGTGCCCCATCGCCTTGGCCGTCTTCTCGAGCATCTCCGCCGCCATGTACGTGTGCGCAATGCCCGTCGGACACGCCGTTACCGCAACAATCTTCATTTTTGGCTCCCGCCTCTCGCCTCTTCCGCCTCTTGTCTCTTCACTCGATGCCTCTTGCCTCGATGCCTTCCTCTCACTCCGCCCTTTCCCCCGGCGCCTTCCAGACCTTCTTAAGCACGTTGATCGCCACCGCCGTCACAACCATCCCAGCCAGGATCGCCACCACATACATCCCCCGGTTGATCACCACCGGCAGCACGATCGGCCCGCCGTGCGGAGCCTGATCGCCCACGCTCGCCAGCATCGCTATCGTGCTCGCCGTCATCGATCCCAGCATGATGCAGGGAATCACCCGCAAGGGGTCCGACGCCGCGAACGGAATCGCCCCCTCGGTGATCCCGATCATCCCCATCGCCATCGCCGCGATCCCCGACTCGCGCTGCTCCTCGCTCCACTGCTTGCGGCTGATCATCGTCGCCAGGCCCAGCCCCAGGGGCGGCGTGCAGATCGCCGCCGCGACCGCCCCCATCATCAGGAAATTGCCCTGCGCAATGAGCCCCGACGCGAAGAAGAACGCCGCCTTGTTCACCGGCCCGCCCATGTCAAACGCGATCATCGCCCCCAGCAGCATCGCCAGCCCGATCGCGCTTCCCGTCTGCATCGCCTCGAGCTGATGGCCAAGCGCCACAAGCGCGTCCGCGAGCGGCGGGCCAAGCACCTTCAGCATCAGCACGCCCACCACAACCGACGAAACCACCGGGATGATCAGAATCGGCATGATCGGCTTGACAAACTTGTGCGTCGGGATCTTCTTCATCGCCGCCACCAGGTATCCAGCGATCAGCCCCGCCGCCAGCGCACCCAAAAACCCCGCGCTGACATCCTTGGTCACCTGCTTGTCGTTGATGGTCATGACCACCGTTCCCAGATGCCCCGCCAGCCAGCCCCCGATCATCCCCGCCACCAAACCCGGCTTTCCCGCGATCGAATACGAGATGTAACCCGCCAGAACCGGGAGCATCAACGTGAACGACGCCACGCCGATGTCCAGCGTCAGTTTCAGGAAGTTCCGCAGCCCCTCGTGCGTGATCCCGTCCATGTTCGGGCCTGTCGGCGTCATCGGCGCAAACGCCAGCGACAGCGCGATCAGAATCCCCCCGCATGCGATGAACGGAATCGCAAACGACACGCCGGTAAGCAGATGCTGACGCAGTTTCTTCAACCATTCCATGGCATGGGTCCTCACAGGGCTCGGGAATCCCGGCCCGCCCGCTTCGTTCCCACACCCGGTCGAACCGGCGCACGAGGCCGGGGCCGCCATGGTAGCGGAAAGGTGCCTCCCCCGTAGGAGTGCCAACGATCCAATTGAAGCGGTGGCGATCAGACGCCGAATCGGGCCGAATCAGCCCAAACCACGCGCAAAGCGCCGCGTGATTCCCAGGCGTCGATCCGAAAGCTGGGGATCTAGGATTTGAACCTAGACTAACTGAGTCAGAGTCAGTCGTGCTACCGTTACACCAATCCCCATTGGTCGCAGATGGTAGGTCGCCTTCGCCCCCGGGCAACCGCAAAACTCCCCCTTCTTGGCCCCCTCCATCCCGTCCCCATCCACTCCGTCCTGACCCAACTAGACTCCGTGCCTTTGAGGAGGTTCCCATGCGCCTTTCATCCGTCCCGCGAGCGATCCTCGGCGTGGCCCTGGCATCCGCGGTCGCCGCCACCCTTGTCGCCTGCTCCATCAACGCCGCCACGGGCGAGCGACAGTTCAACGCTCTCTCCCCCGCCGACGAAATCGCGTTGGGCACCCAGGAAGCCCCCAAGTTCACCGCCGAATTCGGCGGCGCCGTCCCCGACTCCACCCTCCAGGCCTACGTCACCAACATCGGCAAGGCCCTCGCCGCCAAAACCGAGGGCGACAACCCCTCCCTCCCCTGGACCTTCACACTCCTCAACACCGACGAGATCAACGCCTTCGCGCTCCCCGGCGGCAAGGTCTTCTTCACCAGAGGTCTCGCCGAACGCCTCACCAGCGAAGCCCAGATGGCCAGCGTCCTGGGCCACGAATGCGGGCACGTCACCGCCCGTCACACCAACTCCCGCATGGCCGACGCCGGAATCACCTCTCTCATCGTCGGTGGCGCCGCCGCAGTCCTCTCCAAAGACCAGGCCACCGCCGATCAGATATCCCAGGTCGGCGAGCAAGTCGGCGGCGTCGTTCTCCTCAAATTCAGCCGCAACCAGGAGTCCCAGGCCGATAGCCTCGGCATGCGCTACATGTCCCGCGCAAACTACAACCCCCGCGCCCAGCGTGAGGTCATGGAAGTTCTCATGCAGGCGATGGCCGGCGGGCGCTCGCCCGAAATCCTGTCCAGCCACCCCCACCCCGAGACGCGTATCGAACGCATCAACGCCGCCCTCGCCGCCGAATACGCCTCAACCCAGAACAACCCGCAGTTCGTCATGAAGGACAAGGAATACCAGACCCAATTCCTGCCGCGCCTCAAAGCCCTCCCGCGACCCGCCGCCAGACCCGCCGCGTCCGGCGCGAACCAACTCAAAGCCGCCCCGAAGAAGCGCTCGATGATCGTTGCGCCCCCCACGGATCAAGCCCTTGCCATCGATATGCCCGCGACCTGGTGCATCCACTGCACGAGGCTTGAGGCCCAAACAAGTCAGTAAGCCGCGCCCGCATTGATCAGGAAAAAAGGCAGAAGGCTGAACTTGAAGGCTGAAGGCGGAATTGATTCAGCCTTCCGCCTTCAAGTTCA
>CAYHQQ010000027.1:0-52151 GCA_964358855.1 uncultured Phycisphaeraceae bacterium | reverse complement strand
CACCCCCACCTTTCGCCCGTGCGGCCGCGTGGCGTGCGAGAGCCCTGGAGGCTGTCTCGCCAAAGGCAGATGGAGTCGTGTGCGCCCATCGGGTCGTCGCACTGACGGACGACGAGGGTTAAGGGGTGGGCTTGGCCGGTCGGACTTGAGAACTTTGGGCGGCGAGCGAAGGCCGCATGGTCATGGCGCCCAGGCGCGAGCATCTGGACCGGTGATTCACGTTGGCTTCATCCCCGGGGTCCAGACCAGATCGGAGGTGGACATGCCAGGTACGAGCCCAACACAGGGGGACGGCGGTGCAAAGGTCGCATTGGACGGCGTCGCTCAGGAAGAGGACGCCATCAAGAGTCCTGCGCTCACGGTTGTGATGCCGGGGTCGGCGGAGCAGAATGCCCAGGAGATCAAGGCGATCAGTCCCGAGGGGCGTCCGGCGGATCCCAAGGCGGGGCCTGGAGCTTTGTATGGGTTTCTTCTGCTCGCCATACTCCTTCTCGCGGTGGCATCGCTCGCATCGGTTCCTTGGCTTGGCTGGGCGGGAGCGGCGATGGGGCTGGGGTTTGGCGCGCTCGCGCTGTGCTTCAATCCCGAGCTGGCGGCAACCCTGAGCCGAGCCGCCGAGCGTCGTCACGTTCTGGAGAACCGGAAGCGTGATCACGACCACAAGGCGACATGAAGCGCGGCGGCACGTTCTGTGGGCGCGATTGCGGAAAGATTAGGATTTCCTCACGGGAAACGCGAGAAGGCGAGCGGGTCGGGGGCTCAGGATGAGTTCGGTTTGCCACACAGGTCCTCGAAGGGCGGCGCACATGAAGTTGATGACGATGGCCGATCTGTATCTCGACCAGCTTCAGGACATGCACAGCTGCGAACGTCAGCTCATCAGGGCGATCCCCAGGATGGCCAGGGCGGCGAGCCACCCGCAGCTTCAGGCGGCGTTCAACGACCACTTGGTTGAGACCAAGGGGCAGCTTGAGCGTCTGAACACCATCCTGGAGAACCTGGACAAAGGCCCGGGGCGCAAGGTCTGCGAGGCGACGGTCGGGCTGATCAAAGAGGGCACTGAGATCGTTGATGCGAACGCGAACGCAAATGTCCGCGACGCGGGGCTCATCTGTGCGGCCCAGAAGATCGAACACTATGAGATCGCTTCGTACGGCTGCCTTCGCACGTTCGCCTCGCTGCTGGGGCGCGGGACGGATGTCAGGCTTCTGGACAGGTCGCTGGGCGAGGAACACGGGGCGGACAAAGCCCTCACGTCGCTCGCGATGAGCGTGGTCAACGCGGACGCCCGGGCGTGATGAGCGCCGCCTGTGTCTCCCACATCGTTGAGGTTGATTCGCACTCGCCGCCCGCCGGGGCGGCACAACGGAGGAATAAGCCATGAACATTCGCAATTGCACATCGTGGATCGCACTGGTCGCCATCGCCTCGTCGAGCGGGTGCGACTCGCAGAGTGATTCGGCGACCGGGCGGAGCGGGAGCACCGCGAGCTCGACGCCAAAGGCGGACAACTCCGCGTACAACAAGGCGGATGCCAACGGAAACTCCAAGACGCCGATGGACCAATCCCAGACGTCGGCGGACGTGAAGATCACGGCTGAGATCAGGCGTGCGATCATGGACGACGCCACGATGTCGATCAACGCCCAGAACTGCAAGATCATCACCGACAAGTCCGGAGTGGTGACGCTCCGCGGGGTTGTGAGCAGCACCAGTGAGAAGGAAGCGATCGAGGCCAAGGCTCGGGCCGCCGCGGGCGTCACGAGTGTCGACAACCAGCTGGAAGTCAGGACCAACTGATCGTTTCGTGCCAGGTTCGGCTTTGTGTCCCTTCAACGAAGGAGTCTAAAGATGAGCATTGCCGTGTTTTGCATCGCGCCGTCCCAGATGATCGCCAGTGACATTGTGTCGCGCCTGAAGAACTCGGGATTCGCGGACAACGACATTTCCGTGTTGTTCCCCGACAAGTCGAGCACACGCGACTTCGCGCATGAGAAGAACACCAAAGCGCCCGAAGGGGCGACCGCCGGCGCGGGCGCGGGTGGGGTGATCGGCGGCGCGCTCGGGCTTTTGGCGGGGGTCGGGCTGCTCGCGGTGCCCGGCGTCGGGCCCTTGATCGCGGCGGGTCCGATCATGGCGGCGTTGAGCGGCGCCGCGGTCGGCGCCACCGTGGGCGGCGTCACCGGGGCGCTGATCGGCATGGGGATTCCCGAGATCGAGGCCAAACGGTATGAAGGCAAGGTCAGGGACGGGAACATCCTGATCTCGGTGCACGCCGAGAGTTCGGAAGAGGTGACGTCCGCCAAGCGCGTGTTCGAGGATGCGCGAGCAACGGATATCACAACTGGCTCGGAGGCGAGCCCGCCCGCCGCGAAGGCTCCCAATAGCAAGCCCGAGGTCCATACCACGGTGCGCAAGGAGCCGTCGATGCGAGATAGCTCTGCCTTCTGACCCGCGAGACCGGAACGTCATTCGCCTGGCAGTCCGGGACACCCGGCCTGCCCGGCATTGAGAACGCAGCCGCGACCGCGCTTGATTCTCGAGAATGCGATTTCTCTCACCACAGCGGTGGGTTCGCGTCACGAAAGCGCCGTCACAGTCACGTCCCGCCCAGGGCGGACGCAACGCAAAGGACAGTCGATCATTGCAAACACACTCGCAGCCGAAGGCACCGGGTTCAGGCAGGATCTTCGCGATCTGGGTGAGGGAGTCGGGACCCTGAAGGATGATGTCAAGAACCTGGCGCAGGGTGCGGCCACCGCCGCGAAATCGGGGGCCTCGGAGCTTGGCGAGAGCGCGAAGCACGTCATTCAGGCGGCCAAGGACAAGCTCGACGGCGCAAGGCAGGCTGCGGCGGACGCGACCGACTCGCTGAAGGGCGTGGTGTCGCGTAACCCGTTGGCGAGCATCGGCATCGCCATTGGCGTGGGCGTTTTGGTTGGAGCGATCGTGTCCCGCTGCAGGAGCTGAGAGTGAAGGTCATCTCCCAATTCGTCGTCCGCGTGTTCGACCTGATCGAGACCGAGGGCAGGGCTCTGCTCTGGGTCGTTCGGGAAGAGGCCCGGCGCGTGCGGACGGCGGCCGCCGACCTGGCGATGGGCGCCGTGTTCTTGCTCATCTCGATCCCACTGTTCATCACCGGCTTCCTGCTGGTGGCGGCGGGGCTGATGTGGTGGCTGGAAGCGCGGCTCGATCGACCTCTGGCGGCGGTCATCACCGGGATGATGATTCTCTTGATCGGGGGCGGGTGCGTGTCGTTGTTCAGGTCGTTCGCAGGGAGGGCACAGCGATGACCGACTCGCCGGCACATGCAGACAATCCGTCGGGCACTTTGGAGGCGCGCCTTCGGTGCTCGGATGCGAAGGCCAGGCTGCTCTCCTGGGCGGACGAGGTCGACGCCCAGACACGCCAGACTCGCGGGAGTCTGGGTGCGATCGCGGTCCGAAGCGGGCTGGCGGTGCTTGGCGGGATGATGCTGGGTCGGCTGATCCTGGGGCGCGGAGCCTCCCAAGCCGACCGCGCGGAGCTTCCCAGGACCGGCAGGCGGCTCGTCAGTGCGGCGGTCTTGCTGCGTGCGGGGGCCTGGCTGCTTCCACGCGTCGTCCGAGCGTGCCAGGGCAGAAGGAAGGACCGGGCGTTGGCCTGACGATCCAATCGAGAGGTACGAGTACATCAGCCGGGCGTCAGGAACATAGATCTGTCACTCGAAAGGAGACTCATCATGCTTCGTTGGGCACTCGCATTTCTTGTGTTCGCACTGATCGCAGCGCTCTTTGGTTTCACCGGCATCGCCGGCGAGTCCATGTACATTGCGCGGATCCTGTTCTTCATTTTCCTGGTGATCTTTGTTGTCGGCTTGCTCTTGGGCATGGTCTCAGGGAAGCGGCCCACCGCCCCCTTGTGAACCGCCAGCAGGCTCGCGGAGCGTCGCGTCCCCTGGGGCGCTTTCGGTTCAGACGCATCGGAGGTCTTCACATGAACAAGTTCAATCGAGCTCTGCGCACTCTGGCGGTGTGCGCGATAGCGGTTGCCCTGGCAGCCTGCAATACCACCAAGGGTGTGGGCAAGGATATTGAGAAGGTCGGCGAGGGCCTCCAGAATTCAGCCGACAGACATGGCGCGAAATGAGGACGTCGGGTTGACCTGCTCGAAGACGTCCTCGATCTGGGCGCTGGCCGTCCCGCCGGGCGATCGGCGCCTCTTTATTCATGGCGTGATCTGACCAGCGCGGGCCAAACCCGACGTTGTGCGATGCGTGCGATCGAAGATCGCACTGACGAGCCGGTGATGTCGGCGATGCACGCCACTTTGTCCACGAGCCCTTAAGGCCGGGTGCATCCGAGGCTCATGGCTGGTTTGGACATTGATCTCAGATTCCGGCATCACTTCGCAGCGGCACCGGGGACCGCGGGTCCACTCGAGAGATGAGAGCCGCGGCGAAGGGGCAGCAATCAGGACTGCCCACAGGCAAGATCCGAAACCCGAGCTACGCAAAGCAAGGAGCATCAAATGAAGATCGGGCGAACATCGGCGGCGTGGACAATCGGGCTTGCGGGCGTTTGCGCGGGCTTGGCGCCGCTCGGCCTTGCCTGGCACTCGCAGCCCACTCAACCCCAGCCGGCGCGTCCGGTCAATCCGCAGCCCGACCGTCCGGTGGTTCCACCTTCTCGGGCGAGTCCAAACCCGCCCGACACTCCTGCCAATCCGGGAACTCCGACAAATCCCGCCAATCCCGCGACTCCCAACGCGCCAACGACTCCCGCCGGGAACCGTCCGGGCCCCAGCCGCATGTCTCGTCCTTTCGCCTTTGAGAATCCGGCGGATGAGGCCCGGTTCAATGAGGGCACTCAGCGGCTCGTGCGCCTCGAGCAGCGGTCGGAGCACACCAACCAGGAGCTGACGAAGCGGCTTGGCGAGATTCGAAAGATGAGTCCCGAGCGTCAGTCCGCGGCGACGATGGAATTACTGCAGCAGATGCTCAAGGCCCAGGCGGAGTTGCAGCAGTACTTGGTAAGCTCGCGGTCATTGTGGACCGGGGATATTGACGCTCCCGCGCGGGCGACCGACGACCCGGCCCTTGTCAATCCGCATCAGGGAGTCCCTCACCCGCCCGTGAATCAGCGTCCGGCCACGAGCCCGCGCGTGAGTCCGACGACCGGTCCGAGGTAGTGCTTGTCGCGATACCCGCCGGATGACCTCGATCGTGGGGTCCGGTGAGATCAGGGTCACGGCGCCACCAGCGGTCGGGATTCCACCCCGCCAACGGTGGCGTCGTGATTTGGACCAGGCCGCTTGGATGTGTCTCCGGGCTGAGCAAGTCGGCGCGGGACGACGATCCCGATTGCGCCGCTCGATTCAGAGGGCGCGGGCCGAAGTTGGGGGGCTCGCCCCGCGTCCTATTGTCTTTCGCCCGGCGGGGCCGCGTCAGGCGCGCCGAAAGTCGTTGTGTCAACCGCGCGATCGGTTCAGAAGCGAGTCACGATTCCGTCGGTCAGGATGAAGTACACGACGGCGGTGCCTTTGATGGGCTTGCCGCGGAAGAGCGCGACGAGTCCTCTCCCCCAGGGGCCAACAGGTGAGAAGCGGGCCGGGCAACCCGTGGCACCGCTTGAGGTTGCGCCGTTCGAAGACAGAAGACGGATGGCATGAGCTCCGCAAGGCGCTTGGCCTTCGCGGTGGGCCGCAACCTGTTGGATGGGTGGTGATGGAGGTCGGCGCTCTCAAAGAAAGCGGCCTCTGATCGCAAGCGTGTGACGGGAACACAATCTTCACGCGGCGGGTAGCCTCGGTCACTGGTGGGTAACCGATTGCGATCAGAGGCACTTACACGGTCCTTCCCTCTTCAGCACCGTGAGATGAACAGAGCGGTCCGCAGGCCGTCGCTCCCGCGAGCGGCCAACGCTCGAATCATGACGCGTGAGGCGTGAACGCGTCTGAAGCACAGATAAAGTTCTCTTTACCTTGGTTCACCAGCGGCTTGATGGCAATCGCTTACTTCCTGGGCCGGTCGGCCTCACGATCGTGGAAGCGCCTCGAGGAGCGGAGTCTGCGCCGGATGCTTCTGCTTGCGTGGTCCCTGATCATGCGAACGAAGAGCACCAGAAAGAGGGAAACGGCAATTGCGAAGAGCACGTGCAGAATCACTCCGGGCGGAGGGGACATCGCAAAGATTGCGATTCCCAGACCGACCGCTAGCGTAATGCAGATCACGATGAGCTTGGGCATCCTTGCTCCCGCGAGGCTGGACTCGACCGGAATTCATCAACTGGTATTGACGGTTCCTGATCTAATGCCCTGTCTCTTCTTGCGTTAGGCTTTCCTCATGGGCGAGTTATCTCCGGTGGAGCGCGGGCCGAATCGAGCGCTGGAAGGCGGAGCGGCAAGCCCAGCCGGTAGCGAGGGCGACGTTGCTCGATCGGGGTCGGAGCGGCAAATCGCTTTGGGTGGACGTGCGGAGAAGGACTTGGACCGGCGGCCTATGCGAAGTACCACGATTGGGGGACCAAGGCCGAGGGCGGGGACTCGCTCGGCCACGAGCTAGACCACCGACCGCGCGGGACAGTCCAAGGAGGGGGCCTGGTGCGTCGCCAACGGGAGAATGACCGTGAACTCGGCACCGGCGTCGGGCAGGTTGCGAACGACGATGGATCCGCCGTGGAGTTCGGCGATCCCCAGCGCGATCTCAAGACCCAGGCCGTGCCCGCGTCCCCGATGCTCCTCCTCCTTGGCCTGGGCGAATCGATTGAACACTCTGGGGAGAAGTTCCGGGGAAATGCCCTTTCCCTGATCGCGGATTGAGGCGTGCAGGTGCCCCCGCTGGATTTCCGCAGAAAGGGAGACCATCCCGCCCCGCGGGGAGAACCGGATGGCGTTTCGGAGGAGATTGTCGAAGACGGTGCGGAGCAGGTCGCAATTGCCCTGGAGGCTGGTGTCGACGTCGCTCGCTTCGGGCAGGCGGACATCCAGACGCACACCGAACTGTGTCGCCATTGGCCGGCAGCTGTCGAACGAGTCCATGAGAACTTCGCGTATCAGGCACGACTCGGCGCCTGGGATCTGCTTCTTGCCGTGCCTGACGCGTGTGAGCAGCAGGAAGCTGTCGACCATGCGCCCCAGGCGCAGGGCCTCTTCGGAGACGCTTTTAACAAAGTCCCTGATCTCGGGCGCGGCTTTGTCAAGCTTGATGGTCTGGGCTTCGGCGAGCATGACGGCGATGGGAGTCTTGATCTCGTGCGAGACGTTGGACATGAACCGTTCCTGGCGGACAAAGCCGCTCTCGATACGTTGTCTGGCGAGCTCGAGCTCGTCCTGCAGTTCCGCCATTTCGGAGGATGCAATTGGGACGTCGACGTGATCGCCGATCGACTCGGGCGAGATGCGGCGGACGGCCCGGGTGACGGCGTTGATGGGGTGCACCGCGATGCCGGCGATCAGGTAGGTCGCGATGCTCGAGGAGACGACGCCCACGGCGATGCTGGTCAGAACAAAGCGTGTGAGGATCTCGAGCATCGAGTGGGCGACGTCGTCGGCCGCCACCACCGCGAGCACGCGCAAGGGATCGCCCGTGCGAGCAACGGGAACGAGAACGCCCCGCGCGGCCGAGCTCTGTGCGTCGGGCCCCAGGAACTGATCGGACGAGCCGGAGAAGAACTCGACGCTCCGCGCTACACGGACGCGCCGGGAGAGCCCGGGAGGAACCTCGCTCGCGGGACTGGCGCTTGTCGCCACGCGGACTCCCGCGTCGCTAAAGAGATCGACGACCGCGCGCGAGGGGCTGACCCCGAACTCCTGGGCGGAGATCGCGGCCAGTCGCAGGTCGGAGACGGGCTCTTTGTCGTCCTCGATGGCGCGGACGATCCGCATGGCGTGGGCGTGGAGGTGCCCGTTGAACATCGAGTTGATCGACTCGGTGCGATAGAGCTCGAACACCAGGGCGAGGGACGTCTGAAGGATCACGAAAATCGCGACGGTCCAGAGCGTGAGCCGGAGGCGCAGCGAGAGAGGAGGCAGTTGTGAGAGCGAGAACCCTCCCTGATTCTGCGGAGGTTCGGGCACGTGCTTAGTCCATGACGCCGAAGCGATACCCGGCGTTCTTGATCGTGTGGATGAGCGGTCGCGCCGCGTTCTGATCGATCTTTCGGCGCAGCGCGGAGATGTACACGTCGACGACGTTGCTGGTGGGCTCGAAGTCCAGTTCCCACACCCGCTCGCCGATTTGCGACCGGGACAGGACGCGGTTCTGGCTTCGCATCAGGTATTCGAGCACGGAGAACTCGCGTGCCGACAGATCCCAGAACTTTTCGCCGCGCTTGGCACGTCTTGTGTAGAGGTCCAGCTCCAGATCGTCGCAGCGGAGCACCTTGCCTTCGGTCGCCTCGCCCCGGCGGAGCACCGCCCGCACCCGGGCCAGCAGTTCCTCGAAGCGAAACGGCTTGGACAGATAGTCGTCCGCGCCCGCATCGAGCCCTCGGATCTTGTCCTCCACCGCGCCCAGCGCGGTGAGCATGATGATGGGCGTCTCGACCTTGCGGCGCCGGAGATTGCGGCAGACCTCGACCCCGTCGCGGTCGGGAAGCATCAGGTCCAGGATGATCACGTCGAAGGGAGATCCCGCCGCGAGGTCTTCACCCTCAAACCCGGAGTGGCTCACCTCGACGGCATGCCCGGCCTCCTGGATCGCCGACTGGATGCTGATGGCCATTTTCGGGTTGTCTTCGATGACAAGCACACGCATGATGTCTCTCCCGCTCGTACCGCCGACCGGACACATGCCCTGAATAGTGTATCCGGAGCATCCTCCGGACGTCGTTGGCGCGTGCGGGGAAAGCGGTGAGGATGCATTTAGGCCACCTTCATTGGTTGGTCTGGGCGGGCCGCCAGACTTGACATGGTCGGGGATTCTGGCAGGAACGAGGTCTTGACCGACGCCCTGATGGGCGGTGCGGCGCTTGGGAACGGGGACCTGGGCCTGCCCTCACGCGGGGGCCGCCCGAGGTGAACCGGTCGAGCGCGTCATGTCTACTCATTAGAACAAGGAGGATCGCCCATGCGAGTCATTCACCTTTCAGCTCGTAGTGTTGCAGCAATGCTTTGCGTTTCGGGGTCGGCGGCCCTCGCCCAGACGTTGGAGCGTGGATCGCTGGTCTTGGGGTCCGGGGCGTACGGGGCACTCTCGCGGGAGCAGGAGCCCGGCGCCCGCGACACCAGGCTCACGTTCGAGTCCGCGGACGCGATGCGGGGGATGGACGTCTTCAATCAGTCGCACGACAAGTGCGGCACGATTCGTGACCTGGTGATCGACCGCGGGAGCGGGCGGGTGATGAACGTGGTAGTCGACACGCGCGCGAACATGGATCTTGGAAATCGCAAGGTCGCGATCCCCTATCGAGCCCTCAGGTGGGATCACGAGCGCAAGCACCTCATGATCGACACGTCCCAGAGCGATCGCGCGAACTGGCCGGAGTTCGTCAGGGAGCACTGGTCGATGACGGCGAGCCATCGCGGCAATCTCGCGTTCACGATGTCGTCGGACTACTACGAGCGCTCTCCGGCGGATCGATTTGAGACCAAGGTGGAGCCGACACGTCTTCTGGGCAAGGTGAAGGATGTCGAGCGCCGCACCACCGACGAGAGGGCCGAGGTGATCGTCGTGAGGATAGTGACCGAGGATGGCAAGGAGGAGACGGTGACCGTCGGTCCTTCGTGGTACCTCGCGGCCAACAGCATCGCGTTCTTCCGCGATGCGCCCGTGGAGTTGTACGTCACCCGGCGAGACAAGACGGGGCAAGGTCACATCGTGGCGCGAACCATCGGTGTCGGAACGAGCAAGACGACGCTGTACGACGAGGACGGCTGGCCGGTCTGGCAAGGCGTTTGGCCCCCGGCGGGTGCGGGGGAGCCCGACTCAGCACCCCAACGCACCGACCGCGACCGCACGCCAGCGGGCGCTGAGGCGAAGCGGGTTCGTGTCTGGGTGTCTCCTCTGGTGCTCGCCAGCGATATTGACGGCAAATCGCTCCACTGCCGCGCCGACATGTGCGGCTCGGTGGACGACCTGATCGTCGAGTGCACGTCGGGACGCGTGGCCTTCGTGAGCATCGATCCCGACGTGAACTTCCTTGGCATCGCCGACACCAAGCGGCTTGTCCCGTGGGGTGTCGTTACCGTCGCGAGCGACCTCAAGCTGTGGATCGACGCCAACAAGGCGATGGTCGTGGGAGCGCCCGGATTCCCCAAGAGCCTGGAGACGTTTGCCAGCGACGGCTCGTACAAGCAGGTGTACGGATCGTTCGGGACGCCCGTGGTCGACTTCACCAATCGCAGCGCCGCGAGTGATGGGTCGCCAAGACGTTCCGCGACCCGTTCTGGTGCCCCCGATGGCACGGACAGGCCGGCGAAGTAACGCAGCCACCGCGGGCACTTACGAGTCCCGGCCACACGCGTCCGACTCGCGGTGGCCGGGGCTCTTGTTTGCGCAGCCAGCCCGGTTGGTGGACGGGCAGTGGAATCGGGATCGACACCGGCAGGTGCCGGTTGGATCACCGAGAGTTGAACGGGCCGACCAGGGGCTCGGGGGAGCTCGGGGGAGCCTTTGGGTTGGCGACCGGTGCGACTGGGTGCCCGGGCGCGGCCTTGGCGAGTGAGCGATTGCTTCATGCGGCGCGCCGAAGGCGGCGAGGTGTGGCTCGCTCGCTACCTGGTTCACGCCAACTTGGCAAGAGAACGTCTCGCGCGGAAAGTCCCTGATTCCTTGACCATTCGCGAGAGCTTCTTCACCGCCGAACTGAGCAATGCTCGCACGGCAGGGGGCGCGAGGTTCATGGCGGCTCCCACGGCCGCCACCGTGCGGGCGACCCCGCCCTCGAAGCCAAAGCGCAGTTCCACGGCGGTGCGCTCCTTGTCCGAGAGCCTGGAGAGCAGCTCGCCCATCGCGTGCTGCCATCGCTCGCGCGGGTTTCCTTCCTGGAGGTCGTCGGCGGTCGTTGAGGAAGGAGTCATGCCGACCGAACCCAGCTGCGAGTCTGCCGGCGACTGGCGTTCGCAGGCGGATCGAAATGCGCCGACCGCTTGCACTCGATCGATTCGCCAGCCCAGCAGCTCGCCGAGTTCGACGTGAGTCGGGGGGCAGCCCCTGGTCGCGGCGAACTGGATTTCGGCACGTTCGAGCGTGCGCAGCGCCGCTCGATCGGCCCGATTCAACTGTCCACGGGAGGAGGACTTTGCGAAGGCCTCCGAAATAGACTGGCGAATCCAGTACGTGGCGTAGGTGCTCAGTCGGCATCCACAGTTGGGATCGAAACGGTCCACCGCGCTGATGAGGCCAACCTGTCCCTCGGCGATCAGTTCTTCGATCGGCACACCTCGCCCACCGAGACGGCGTGCCAAGGCGATGACCAGCCCCGTGTTTGCCGTGATCAACCGATCCCGGGCCGCTCGGTCTCCATCGACACGCCACGCACGTCCGAGCTCGGTTTCCTGCTCACGTGTCAGAAGGGGGCGCGAGCTCGTGGCGGTTCGAGTCCGCGGGAAGGTCGTGATTACATTCGGCATGGAATGATCCTCCATGGAGTGGATACTACCCGACATGCATCGGCCTCCCGGCCAAGCCGACGTGAGGTTCGATTCACACGATCGTCATCAGCCAGGAAAGCTGCCGCGTATGAGAGCTCTTTCACGCGAGACTCATGGTGCTCACGCTCGCACGCCCCACCTTCTTCAACTTTGATTGCTTCCACCTTGATCGGTGGTCGGCCGCTCCAACCGGCGCACTTTCCGCGACCTTTCGGGGATTCCCACGATTGTGGGGGCCTGACGCGAGCGACGGGTCACCGCACGAGGCCGGGACTCTGAGCGCCCGACCCCTTTGCCGGACCAGGACGGCACACCGGGCGCGAATGGCACATCGCGTCGCAGCGATCCTTCGACTGTTGAAGGCTCCACCAGGGAGACCCGTCATGATGTCACTGTCGCATCTTCTCTCAGATCAGATCCGGCTCCTGCTCAGCGCCGAGTCACAGCTCGCGCGGGCAGTTCCAAAGGTGGTCGAAGGTGTCTCGTCCACCGCACTCCGCCGCGAGCTGGAGGATCATCTTGCCGAAACGCACGAGCACGTCGACCGCCTCGAGCGAATCGCCCACGAGAACCTCATCAGGGTGGGAGGCAAGGCGTGCAAAGCCATGGAAGGCCTGATCGGGGAGGTTGGGGAAGCGCTGGCAGAAGCGGGTGACGCGGCCGTGTGCGATGTCGCGGTTGTCGCGACCCTCCAGCGTCTCGAGCAGTTCGAGGTCTCGGCGTACTCGACAGCTGTTGCCTTGGCCCGGGAGCTTGGGATGGAGATGGCCCTGGAGCTGCTGCACATGACGCTCGACGAAGAACGTCGCGCCGATCTGCACCTTACCGAGATCCGCGACGAGCAGCTCTTTGCGAGGGCGCCGCGAAGATCGGACCGCCCGGCCTTGCAGCGCCCGCGATCGCTTTGAGCGTACGGGCGAGGGGGAAAGACGGCGCGTGGCGAGAACTGCCCGAGGATGAGTCGAGTCTCACGGTCGCGTCACGGGTGAATCATCGCCCTGGAGCAGGCTTCACCGGCGAACCCTGCCTGGGACGACTTGTCCGAAATGGCGCCGTCACGATCATGCGACCCCACGAGGGATCGGGGCCCTGCGCCGCCTGGGCATGCCGTCGAGCAGGTATCCTGTCGAGTGCCGCATCGGGAGGCAGATGGAGGGCGCAGACGATGCCTGTGTGGTCACTGTTGTTTTTCGTCATTGCAATCATCGCGGCGCTCATCGGCTTTGGAGGAGGTGCCGCGGGCCCGGTTGACATCGCAAAGGGGGTGTTTGTCATCTTTCTGGTTCTCTTCATCCTTTCTCTCCTTACCGACCTCGTTCGCCGGGGCGCCACTTCGTCGCCGTGATCCTCTGGTCTGCTCTGATCCCAGCAGGCACCAGCGACATCGCGCGGAGGGCACCCGGATCTGGCAGGGAAAGGAGTCTGCCGTTGGCACACGGCAATCGCGATCGAGACTCGAATGACGTCCATCAAAATCGCTGTCCTCAGGGTGCGGGCTCTGGAAGGGAGGGCATCGAGCATGACGGCGACGAGTGGTCAAGCTCGGGGCAGAATCGAAGCCAGCTTGACCGTTTCGAGGCTGAAGGAGGCTTGCCGGCTGGCCGCCGGAAAGAAAGAGTTTCGAAGCGCCCCACGCCCAGCGCAAGGAAGCCTCCAGCGACGGATCGAGGAAATGGTGGCCACCAACTGAAGCCAAACGATTGCGACCGGGCTCCCCCAAGCGAGTCGTGTCGACGCGAGGGGTCCCTCGAGGGAGGGGGGTGAGAGTTGTTCAAGCCACAGCCCTCGCCGTATCCTCTCGGGCGGAACGGCAAACAGGCCGTCCTGCGAAGTCGCGCGGAGCCAAACGTTTTGCGACCGCGGGCGTCGAGCGAGAATGGAAATCGTCGCACCTTCTCGAGTCTTGTCCTGAGCGAACGACGGCTGGGAGCCTTCCCGCACCCGCTTCAGAGCAACTCACGACTCCGTATGTGCCTTGTGCCGCGCATCAACTGACTAACTTGCGAAATTTCTGTCGGTCCGGGCCCTTTGATCCAGGCGCTGGCGAGCCGCAGAGCGAAAGGACGTCGTTTGGAGCGGGTTGGGGGATCGCTTACAATCTTATTCGGAGGGCGATAGGTCGTGCGCGGATGAGTTCAAGTCGGACGTTCGCTCGGGTGAACCCGATTCGCGGCTAGAGTGATAGAGGGAGAGGTTTCGCGAATCGGTAGATCGCTCCGATTTGGAGCAGGGGCTCGGCGCGGACAACCGGTGATCGAGGGTTCTCCGGCGATTGCGAGGACACCTGTACCGCCCAAGAGACCGTGCTCGTCAGAAAGCAGGACGGAGTTCAGTGATCGTTGATTGGTATGAAGGCCGTGGGAGGCGGATGATGACGACCCGCGACGAGGAGGGCGAGTTGCCCGAGGATGCGTTGGGGCACGATGCCCGGAGCACACTTGAGCCCCGCGCGCCCGGCGACGATCTGGCGAGACACACGGCCTGGCTGCGTGTCACGCTTGCCAGTATTGGTGAGGCGGTCATCGGCACCGACGAGCACGGGCATATCACTTCCATGAACGACGTCGCCGAGTCGCTGACGTGCTGGTCTGCGGCGGAGGCTCAGGGGCGTCCGCTGCCGGAGGTCTTCCACATTGTCAACGACCAGAGTCGCCTGCCGGTTGAGAACCCGGCAGCGCGTGTCCTACGGGACGGCACGGTCGTCGGTCCTGAGAATCACAGCGTGCTCATCGCCAGGGACGGCACCGAACGGCCGATCGACGAGAGTGCCGCAGCGGTACGTTCGGATGAGGGCCGGATTGTGGGTTCGTTGGTGGTCTTTCGAGACTCGACTGAGCGGCATCGCGTGAGAGATGCGCTTCGCGAGAGTGAAGCATTCAACAGCAGCGTGCTCGAGGCGATGCCGGACTGCGTCGCGCTTCTCGACGGTTCCGGTCGGTTGGTGCGAATCAACGCCAACGGTTTGTCCCAGCTGGAGATCGACGACTTCGCGCCCTTTCGAGGACGCGCCTTGTGCGATTTATGGTCTGGAGCGGCGCGCTCGAAGGTGCTCGGGGGCGTGGAGTCGGCCCTTGCCGGAAGAATCGGACGATTGCAGATGCTGGCCCCGGTCATGAAGGGAACCAGGAAGTGGTGGGACGTTGTCGTAGCGCCGATCCGCGGCGCGGGGGGCGAAGTGGTCTGCGTCGTCGCGGTTTCCCGGGACATCACCGAGCTCAAGGACGCGGAGGCGGGTCGGCTGGCCAGCGAGGAGTTCACGCGCAACATTTCGGCTCACTCGGATCGTCAACGTCGCTTGTACGAGAGCATACTGGCGAACACGCCCGATCTGGCCTCGGTGTTCGGACTCGATCGCCGCTTCATCTATGCAAACGACGTCTTCCTGAAGTTTTGGGGCAAGACGTGGGGCCAGACCATCGGCAAGACCTGCCTTGAGCTTGGGTACGAGGCGACGCATGCCGCAACACGAGACCACGAGATCGACCAGGTCGTCGCGACCGGGCAGTCCATCCGGGGTGAGATGTCGCTTGCGGGCACGTCCGGGGGGCACATCCACGAGTACATCCTCGTGCCGGTGCTGGGCCAACGCGGCAAGGTCGAGGCGGTCGCCGTAACCACGCGCGACATCACCGATCGCAGGCGCACCGAGGGGCTCCAGCTTGCCAACGAGCAGCGGCTGCGACTGGCTGCGGAGGCGGCGGAGCTTGGTATCTGGGTCTGGGACGTCGCGAACGATCGCGTCGGCTGGGAGAACTCCAGGTCCCGCGAGATCCTGGGTCTTCCTCCAGAGCAGGAGACGTTCAGCGCCGCGAGGTTCAAGTCGGAGTTCCTGCACCCCGAGGACGTCGACACTTTCGAGCGTGCCGTGTCCGAGTCGGCGCGGCTGCTGGATCGATTCAATTTCGTTGGGCGAATCCGGCGGTCCGACGGGGAGACGCGCTGGGTGGAATTCACGGGAAGGCCGCTGGCGATCGCAGAAGGAGGCGTGCTTCAGATGCACGGCACGGTCGCCGACATCACGGAGAAGAAGGTTGTCGAGGAACGGCTCCGTCACGCGGCCGAACTGAACGCGAAGATCCGGACCATGTTCGACCAGGGGACGCAGTTCGCGGGGATGCTGTCCCTCGACGGGACGGTGATCGAGATCAACCGGCTTGCTCTGGACGCGTGCGGATTCAAGCGTGAGGAGGTCATCGGCAAGCCCTTCTGGGAGTGCGGATGGTGGAGCGGCTCCAAGTCTTTGATGGAACTGGTCCGGCAGGCGATTGTCGCGGCGGCGGCAGGACATTCGTTCCGCACCGAGACGCACTCCTTTGTCGCCGACGGGAGCGAGAGGTTCGTCGATCTGTGCATCGCGCCCGTTCTCAGCGATGAGGGGCACGTCTTGTTCGTTTCGCCCACCTGGTCGGACATCACGGAACGAAGGCTTGCGGAACTGCAGGTGCGCGAGAGCGAGGACCGGTTCCGTACGCTCGCGGACAACATGTCGCAGTTCGCGTGGATGGCCGACGAGCGCGGGTCGAAGTACTGGTTCAACAAACGCTGGCTGGAGTACACGGGGACGACACAGAGGGACGTGCAGGGGTGGGCTTGGACGAGGGTGTACCACCCCGAGCACATCGGGCGGATGGTTGAGGGCTACTGCCGTGCGCTGGAGTCGGGAGAGGCGTGGGAGGACACGATCCCGATTCGAGGTAGAAACGGCGGCTATCGCTGGTTTCTGACGCGAGCGGTTCCGATCCGAGACAAGGGGGGTGCGATCTTGAGATGGCTGGGAACCAGCACGGACATCCACGAGCAGCGTGAGGCAGAGCAGGCATTGATGCAGGGCAAGGGCGAGCTTGAGAGGCGAGTGGAGGAGCGGACGCAGGAGTTGCTGCGGGCGCACGAGCAGCTTCGCAGGACCGAGCGGATGGCTTCGATGGGAACACTTTCGGCGGGCCTGGGGCACGACATGAGCAATCTGCTTCTTCCGCTGCGTTTGCGACTGGATGGGCTGGAGGAGGCCGCGCTGAGCGAACAGGCGCGGGAGGATGTGCTCGCCATTCGCACGTCGGCGGACTATCTGCAGAAGCTCGCCAACGGTCTGCGGCTCTTGGCGCTCAATCCGGACGCCTCGGCCAAGGGAGAGGCTTCGGATCTGAGATCATGGTGGGACGACGCCAACAGCGTGATGAGGAGCGTGCTGCCCCGGGGCATCCTGCTTGAGGCGGACTTTCCGGGGGCGGGGTGCCTGGTGGCGATCTCCCGGTCGGCGCTCACCCAGGTGGTCTTCAATCTGGTCCAGAACGCCGGGGATGCGATGAGGGCGCGCGGTTCGGGGCGGGTCACTGTTCGTGGATGGGCCGAGGCGGGGGCCGTGTGCGTGAGTGTTGGTGACAATGGCCCGGGTATGACCGAGGAGGTGAAGGCCAGATGCATGGAGCCGTTCTTCACCACCAAGGAGCGAGGCATGTCGACGGGTCTGGGGCTGGCGCTTGTGTACGGGCACGTTCAGGAGTCGAGGGGAACCATCGAGGTGTGGTCGGAGCTCGGGCAAGGGACCGTGTTCACGCTCAAACTTCCGCTCGCCGGGGGAGTCGCGTAGGGAGGCCCGTCACTCGCTTGGCTTTGGGGCACGGGTCGTCCGGGCGAGAAGCCATCGCATGGCGCGGACCCTTAGGGGCTGTGACTCCGAATCGAGTGGGGCCGGGGCTCGCTGGCCCTTCATCGGGACTGCACCCCGATAGTGTTCACGGGCGGTATCTCCGAGAACAAACTCTCCGGCCGCCACGCGCCGGATGCTTTCAACGATCGTGCGCGGGTCGTCGCCCTTGGAGATATATCCCCATGCTCCAACCGAGATGGCTCGGGAAATCCCTTCGTGGCTTGCGTGTCCGGAGAGGAAGAGCACGCGGGCATCCGGGCATCTCTCGTCCAGGGCCTTGATCATCTCGAAAGGATCCTGCCCGGGCATTGAGAAGTCCATGCAAACGACGTCGGGCGAGTTGCGGCCCAGGAGTCCGTGGAGCTCGTCGAGAGTGGCGGCGCTTCCGAGCCACAGGAAACCATCCCGGCCCGAGAGCTTGCGACCGATGGCGTCTGAGACAAGCTGGTTGTCTTCCACACACAAAACCTTGATCGCCGGCGCGCTCATTCAACACCTCGTGATTCCAGCTCGATTTGCGCGGCTGAAGCGTCCCAATGTTAGACGACATGCGCCTGGCTCGCACTTGATGGCATGCGTCATGAACCGCCTACGCGGACGAATCGTTCCCAAACGCCGTTCCTTGAGAACAGGTTGGACTTTTATCGCAGGATGAGCAGGAGCAACAACCAATTGCCTTGGCCTGAGTTATGGAGATTCCAGATCGTCGGTAGAGGTTAGGGCGGGGATTGGAGCTGGGAGTGGGGGCTGAAGGGCAAGGGTTTGGGCGAATGGTGTATAACTTGATGAACCGGGCGATGTCCCGATGCGCTCCAACGCCGACCAACCCAGGAGAATCCCATGATCTTTGCACGGTCCTCCGCTTTGACAATCCGCCGCCACTCCACCGCCCTCTTCCTGGCCGCCGGGCTCGCCGCGGCCGCCCTGCCGATGGTCGCTCATGCCCAGCCAATTGCCAGCGCGGGGAAGGGCGAGGCTCTCAAGTCCGCCGCCGCCCCCGCCGCCAAGCCCGCCCCGCTCGATATTCGCAAGATCACGATGTACCGGTCGGGCGTGGGGAGCTTTCAGCGTCAGGGGCAGGTCGATGGCGACACGTCGGTGCAGCTGAGGTTCAAGACTGAGCAGATCAACGACATCTTGAAGTCCATGGTCGTGCTCGACCTCTCGGGCGGGCAGATCGAGGGGATCTCGTATGGGTCCAAGGAGCCTCTCTCCAAGCGTCTAGCCAGCTTTGGCGTTGACATTTCCGACAACCCCGACATGGCCAAGCTGCTGGGCAAGCTCAGGGGCGCCGTTGCCAGCGTGACGACCAACGAGGGGGCCGTCTCGGGGACCATCCTGGGTGTCGAGATGCGTGAGCAGGCGCAAGGCCAGAGCCAGAAGCCCGTGCAGGTGGCGTTTTTGAACCTGGTGACGGGCACGGGCATCCGCAGCTTTGATCTCACCAAGGTGAACAGCGTGGAACTGCAGGACAAGGAGCTGGCGGGCGAGCTCTCCAAGGCGCTGGCGGCCTTGGCCGAGCATCGCGCGGATCGGACCAAGACCGTTGAGATCGCGCTGCGCGGGCAGGGGGCGCGCAACGTGGTGGTGAACTACATCCACGAGATGCCGGTGTGGAAGGCGAGCTATCGGCTGGTGCTTCCCGACGAGAGCAAGGCGGTGGAGAAGCCCTCCATTCCCATCGACAAGACCAAGGGCACGCTGGCGCTGCAGGGGTGGGCGATTGTCGAGAACCCGACGGATGAGGATTGGAAGGACGTGACGCTGAGTCTGGTGTCGGGGCGGCCGGTGAGCTTCCAGATGGATCTTTATGAGCCGCTGTTTGTGTTCAGGCCGGAGATTCCCGTGCCGACGGTGCCGGGTGTGATGCCCAGGGCGTACGCGGGGGGAAGCCCGAATCCAACCGGGTTCAGTGCCGTCGGCGCGATTTCGAATTCCTCGAGTCTTGCCAATTCGCTCCTCTCGAAGGCCGGTGAGTCCAAGAAGAGACTTGGCGAGGAGGCGGACAACCAAAGAGCGTACCGGGAGGGAGGCGGTGGCGGACAGAGCCCGTTCTCAAGGCAAAGTGCGGGAAGGGAAGCAATCGAACTCGATGCCGACGACATGGCGGCTATTCGGCGGCGGCCCGGGCGCAGGCCGTCGAGTCGGGGGAGGTCTTCCAGTACCAGCTCAAGACGCCGGTGACCATCGAGCGGCAGCGCTCGGCCATGCTCCCGATCATCACCGAGGGAATCCAAGGGCGGCGTGTGAGCATCTTCAGTCGCGCCGATGGTTCCGAGCACCCGATGCGCGGCATCGAGATCACCAACTCGACGGAGTTGCAACTGTTGCCGGGCCCCATCTCGGTGTACGACGCGGCCGCCTACGCGGGCGATGCGCAGATCGGGCATGTGGCGCCGGGTGACAAACGCTTGCTGGCGTATGCGGTTGATCTGGACGTGAACACCATCACCAAGGACGAGTCGCGCCAGGACGTGCGGCAGATCAAGATCGTCAGCGGGATGCTGGAGCAGAAGAACCTGTCGGTGAACAAGATCACGTACCAGTTCACCAACAAGAACGCCAAGCACGACCGGACCATCATCGTCGAGCATCCCAAGATGGCGAGCTTCGAGCTCAAGGACGCCAAGCCGGCCGAAGTGACCCAGAACCTCTACCGCTTCGAGGTCCAAGCCCCCGCGGCCAAGTCGGGCTCGCTGACGGTGACGCAGGAGATGGTCTATTCCCAGCGGATCGAGATCACGTCGTACGACATGCCCACCATGATGGCCTTCCAGACTCAGGGCAAGCTCTCGCCCGCGGTCGTGGCGGCGTTCAAGGAGGCGCAGCAGAAGCAAGCCAGGATCAACGAGGTCAACGAGCAGATCGCCCGAATCGACCGCGAAAAGGCCGAGATCGCCGCCGACCAGACGCGGGTGCGTGAGAACATGAAGGCGATCGACAAGAGCACCGTTCTCTACGGCGACTACATCAAGCAGTTCTCCGAGCAGGAGGCCCGGATGAAGGCCCTGACCGCCGAGGGCAAGACGACTCGCGAGACGCTCGCCAAGCTGCAGAATGAGTACTCGGCGTGGCTGGCGGCATTGAACGTGGAGTGATCGCCATCCAAAGAGGCCTTGGGCGTGACGGGCGCTGGCCCGCGGCGGCCTCGCGGGTCGGTTGCGTTGGGCGACTGGACGAATGTGCGGTTCGAGCAGGGGTTCACCGAGCGCTTGTGTGGAATCCTTCTCTCTCGCATAGAGTAGAAGCGAGGCCCACGAGGGCGGGAACACGCACGAACGAGGGGCGCATTGGATGCCATCACTCAAGGACAGCACCGCTCTGCTCGACGCGGCCGAGATCGCGGCGATCGACGCGTATTGGCGGGCGGCGAACTATCTCTCGGTCGGGCAGCTCTACCTTTGGGACAACCCGCTGCTGAAGCGCCCGTTGACCCGTGCGGACGTGAAGCCGATTCTCGTCGGGCATTGGGGCACGACGCCGGGGCAGAACTTCATCTACGCCCATCTCAACCGGGTGATCAGGAAGCACGATCTGGACATGATCTTTGTGTCGGGCCCCGGGCACGGGGGGCCGGCGGTGGTGGGCAACACGTACTTGGAGGGGACTTACAGCGAGGTCTATCCGGAGATCAGCCAGGATGAGGCGGGGCTTGCGAGGTTGTTCCGGCAGTTCTCGTTTCCGGGGGGCATTCCCAGCCATGCGTCGCCCGAGTGTCCGGGGTCGATCCACGAGGGAGGCGAGCTTGGGTATTCGCTGAGCCATTCCTTCGGGGCGGTGTTCGACAATCCCGAGCTGATCGTGGCCTGCGTGGTGGGTGATGGCGAGGCGGAGACGGGGCCCTTGGCGACGGCGTGGCACTCCAACAAGTTTCTGGATGCGGTGAGCGATGGGGCGGTGTTGCCGATCCTGCATCTCAACGGGTACAAGATCGCGAATCCGACGATTCTGGCGCGCATCTCGCGCGAGGAGCTCGAGCAGCTCCTTTGCGGTTATGGGTGGACGCCGTATTTCGTTGAAGGGCACGAGCCCGATGCGATGCACAAGCTGATGGCGGCAGCGCTGGACGCGGCGGTGGAGCAGATCAAGGGGATTCAGCACGAGGCCCGGGTGAACGGCAACAAGGAGCGTGCGCCCTGGCCGATGATCGTGCTGATCTCGCCCAAGGGCTGGACAGGCCCGAAGGTTGTCGATGGGATGGCGGTGGAAGGGACGGCCCGTTCGCACCAGATTCCGCTCGCGGTCTCGGCGACATCGCCTCCGGAGCACCTGGCGCAGCTGGAGGCGTGGCTCGCGAGCTACAGGCCCCAGGAGCTGTTCGACTCGCAGGGGCGGCTTCGGCCGGAGCTGGCGGACCTGGTTCCCAAGGGGACGCGCCGGATGGGCGCGAATCCGCACGCCAACGGCGGCCTGCTGCTCAAGGACTTGTTCATGCCGGACTTCCGCAAGTACGCGGTTGAAGTGGCATCGCCGGGGGTGCGCGGGATCGGCGACACGCGAGTGTTGGGGAAGTTTCTGCGTGACGTGGCGAAGCTCAACAGCGAGCATCGCAACTTCCGGGTGTTCGGCCCCGACGAAACGCTCTCCAACGGGCTTGGGGCGCTCTTTGAGGTGACGGCGCGCCAGTGGAACGCCCAGACGCTCGCGTCGGACGAGCACCTTGCGCCCAGCGGGCGGGTGATGGAGATGCTCAGCGAGCATCAGTGCGAGGGGTGGCTGGAGGGGTATCTGCTCACCGGGCGGCACGGACTGTTCAACAGCTATGAGGCGTTCATCCACATCGTGGATTCGATGTTCAACCAGCACGCCAAGTGGCTGAAGGTCACCGCTGGGCTGCCATGGCGCCGGCCGATCGCGTCGCTCAACTATCTGCTCGCGTCGCACGTGTGGCGGCAGGACCACAACGGCTTCACGCACCAGGATCCGGGGTTTCTCGACCTGGTCGTGAACAAGAAGGCGGAGGTGGTGCGGGTTTATCTGCCGCCGGACGCCAACTGTCTGCTGTCGGTGATGGACCACTGTCTCAGGAGCCGTCAGTATGTGAATGTGGTGGTCGCGGGCAAGCACCCGTCACCGCAGTGGCTCACGATGGACGCGGCGGCGGCGCACTGTGCGGCGGGGATCGGGGCGTGGAGCTGGGCCTCGAGCGACGGGGGCGGCGAGTGCGACGTGGTGATGGCGTGCTGTGGGGACGTGCCGACGCTCGAGACGCTGGCGGCGGTGTCGATTCTGCGGGCGCATCTGCCGGAGCTCAAGGTGAGGGTGGTCAACATCGTCGATCTGATGAGGGTGCAGCCGGAGCGGGAGCACCCGCACGGGCTGAGCGACGCGGACTTTGACGGGCTGTTCACGAAGAACAAGCCGATCATCTTCGCGTTTCATGCGTACCCGTGGCTGATTCACCGGTTGACGTACCGGCGCACGAACCACGGCAATCTGCACGTGCGCGGGTACAAGGAGGAGGGCACGATCACGACGCCCTTCGACATGACTGTGCTCAACGATCTGGACCGGTTCCACCTGGTCATGGATGTGATCGATCGAACGGCGAAGACCGGTGAGAAGGGCCAGAGACTCAAGGAGAGATTGGCGAGCAAGCTCGCGGAGCACAAGCGGTACATCTGCGAGCATGGGCAGGACATGCCGGAGATTCGCGACTGGAGGTGGGATGCACCGACCACACACACCCTTTGATGAGGCGACTCCGGCCGGCGGTCCCGTGGTGATCACGGTGAACGGGGGTTCGTCGAGCGTCAAGTTCTCGATGGCGACGGTGGCTCAGCCCGCGAGCCCGGTGTTGAGCGGGGTGCTCGATCGCATCGGGGGCGCGGGCGGGAGTCTTCGCGTTCGTGAGGGCCGCGGGGAGTGGGGGCAGCCCGAGCCGGTCGCTGTCGGGGCGTTCAAGGATGCGACGCGGCTGATTGTGGATGTTCTCAAGAGTCGGCTTGGCGCGAGGGAGGTCCTGGGAATCGGGCATCGCATCGTTCACGGCGGCGTCAAATCGCACGATCACCAGCTCGTCACGCCCGAGCTCATGGATGCGCTCGATGGGGCGCGGGTGCTGGATCCTGCCCATCTGCCGCGCGAGATCGAGTTGATCGAGGGGTTTGGGCGGGCATTTCCCGGCGCTAGCCAGGTGGCGTGCTTTGATACCGCGTTCCACAGGGAGCTTCCCCGCGCCGCACAGTTGCTGGCGATTCCCAGGCGGTTTTTCCGCGCCGGTGTGAGGCGCGTGGGCTTTCATGGGCTTTCGTACACATCGCTGATGGGCCAGCTTGCGACGCTGGCGGGACCTGAGGCCGCGCGGGGACGGGTCATTCTGGCGCATTTGGGGTCGGGGGCGAGCATGTCGGCGGTGCGTGGCGGCAGGCCGATCGATACGACGATGGCGTTCACGCCCACGTCGGGGCTGGTCATGGCGACGCGTCCGGGGGATCTTGATCCCGGAGTTGTGGTCCACGTGATGCGAGCGGAAGGGCTCTCGGTGCAACAGCTGGACGACCTGCTCTCGCGCGAGTGCGGGCTGCTGGGCGTCTCGGAGACCTCGGGCGATGTGCGCGACCTCTTGGCGCTGCGGGACACCGATCCACGGGCCGCGGAGGCGATCGAGCTCTTTTGCGCTCAGGCCCGCAAGCATCTGTGCGCGCTGGCGGGGGCGCTTGGAGGCGTGGACACGATTGTCTTTGCCGGGGGCATCGGCGAACACTCTGCGGAGGTGCGCGCGGGCATCTGCCAGGGATTGGAGTTTCTGGGTGTGAGGCTCGACGAGGCCAGGAACAGCGCGGGGAACGCCGTGATTTCCGGCGATGACTCCAAGGTCACGGTGCGGGTCATGCAGACCGATGAGGAGAGCGTGATGGTCGGGATCGTCGCGAGGCTGATGGGGGCTGTGCCCACGCGCGCGGGCAGCTGACTCCGTCTCCCCCACTCCTTCACCCCCCCATCCCCCGCGCATTTGACCTCAGAGGGCCGTGGTGTCCGACATCGAGAGTTCCAGCTCGGCCTGGGCCCAGTCGGCGTTGGCGTTGCCCGGGCTGCCTTCGCGCGCCTGGGAGATCTCGTAGGCACGCGTGCGAATGCGTTCGGACGTCGCCTCGTTGGCGGCAACGGCGCCTGGCTGAGTGGTGACTGGGGTGACTGGTGCGGCGGTCGCGGTGTGAGTGGAATGCGACTTGTGAGGCTGGTGCTGGCGGGACATACCGGGCTCGATTCTGGATTTCGCGCGTTCGCGTGGGACACGGTCCGGCGATCAGCGGCAACACACCGGCGTTCGGCAGGGACGGAAAGGGGGCCCAACGAACCGCCCGATGCGTGTCTCGCTGAACCGAAGGAACGGTCCGACAGGACTGGTCAGGTCGCCATGCCGGAGGTTTCCCCGTTGTGCGATTGGTTCGCTATCCGATCGGCGTTTGGGAAGCCTCGGATGATGGGTGAGTGCGAGGCGGCGGGATTCAGGCCCAATGCGATGAGAGGCTCGCCCGGGCGCTGCAAACCAAGGCACTGGGCGTATTGTCCTTGAGCCGGTGAACCGGCCGGCGGCGTCCCGCGCTCCAGCTTGGCCCCCCACCCCCCACCCCCCCCACCAGTGAGGAGTCCACCATGAACGCTGCATTGACCATCCGTCACCACACAGTCGCATTGTTCCTGGCCGCTGGACTCGCTGCGGCCGCCTTGCCGGTGGTTTCAAATGCCCAGCCGTTGGGGGCAGCGGCCAATGCTGCCAAGCCCGCCCCGCTCGATATCCGCAAGATCACCATGTACCGGTCGGGCGTGGGGAGCTTTCAGCGACAGGGCCAGGTCGACGGCGACACATCGGTGCAGCTCCGCTTCAAGACCGAGCAGATCAACGACATCCTGAAGTCCATGGTCGTGCTCGACCTCTCGGGCGGGCAGATCGAGGGGATCTCGTATGGGTCCAAGGAGCCTCTCTCCAAGCGTCTAGCCAGCTTTGGCGTTGACATTTCCGACAACCCCGACATGGCCAAGCTGCTGGGCAAGCTCAGGGGCGCCGTTGCCAGCGTGACGACCAACGAGGGGGCCGTCTCGGGGACCATCCTGGGTGTCGAGATGCGTGAGCAGGCGCAAGGCCAGAGCCAGAAGCCCGTGCAGGTGGCGTTTTTGAACCTGGTGACGGGCACGGGCATCCGCAGCTTTGATCTCACCAAGGTGAACAGCGTGGAACTGCAGGACAAGGAGCTGGCGGGCGAGCTCTCCAAGGCGCTGGCGGCCTTGGCCGAGCATCGCGCGGATCGGACCAAGACCGTTGAGATCGCGCTGCGCGGGCAGGGGGCGCGCAACGTGGTGGTGAACTACATCCACGAGATGCCGGTGTGGAAGGCGAGCTATCGGCTGGTGCTTCCCGACGAGAGCAAGGCGGTGGAGAAGCCCTCCATTCCCATCGACAAGACCAAGGGCACGCTGGCGCTGCAGGGGTGGGCGATCGTCGAAAACCCGACGGATGAGGACTGGAAGGACGTGACGCTGAGCCTGGTCTCGGGGCGGCCGGTGAGCTTTCAGATGGATTTGTATGAGCCGCTGTATGTGTTTCGGCCGGAGATTCCGGTGCCGACGGTGCCGGGCGTGATGCCCAGGGCGTACGCGGGGGGCGATCCGATGCAGTTCCTGTCACTGGGGAATGCTCCGATAGTTGCTGGTTCGAAGGATGCTCGCCGACAGATGGCTCCGGAAGCCAAGCCGGACGGTCTCGAGAGGGCGGCGATGAGGAGAGAGCCCGGCAAACCTGGCGGCGGAGGTGGCGGAGAAGGGGCCTGGGCGGATAAGGCCGCGGAGATCAGCGCTGATGACATGGCGGGCTACTCGGCCGCCGCCCGGGCGCAGGCGGTTGAGTCGGGCGAGGTCTTCCAGTACCAGCTCAAGACGCCGGTGACCATCGAGCGACAGCGTTCGGCGATGCTCCCGATCATCACCGAGGGGATCCAGGGGCGGCGTGTGAGCATCTTCAGTCGCGCCGATGGTTCCGAGCACCCGATGCGTGGCATCGAGATCACCAACTCGACGGAGTTGCAACTGCTGCCGGGCCCAATCTCCGTCTACGACTCGGCCGCGTACGCGGGCGATGCGCAGATCGGGCATGTGGCGCCGGGTGACAAGCGGCTGCTGGCCTACGCCGTCGATCTTGATGTCAACACCATCACCAAGGACGAGTCGCGTCAGGATGTGCGGCAGATCAAGATCGTCAGCGGCATGCTGGAGCAGAAGAACTTGTCGGTGAACAAGATCACGTACCAGTTCACCAACAAGAACGCCAAGCACGACCGGACCATCATCGTCGAGCATCCCAAGATGGCGAGCTTCGAGCTCAAGGACGCCAAGCCGGCCGAAGTGACCCAGAACCTCTACCGCTTCGAGGTCCAAGCCCCCGCGGCCAAGTCGGGCTCGCTGACGGTGACGCAGGAGATGGTCTATTCCCAGCGGATCGAGATCACGTCGTACGACATGCCCACCATGATGGCCTTCCAGACTCAGGGCAAGCTCTCGCCCGCGGTCGTGGCGGCGTTCAAGGAGGCGCAGCAGAAGCAAGCCAGGATCAACGAGGTCAACGAGCAGATCGCCCGAATCGACCGCGAAAAGGCCGAGATCGCCGCCGACCAGACGCGGGTGCGTGAGAACATGAAGGCGATCGACAAGAGCACCGTTCTCTACGGCGACTACATCAAGCAGTTCTCCGAGCAGGAGGCCCGGATGAAGGCCCTGACCGCCGAGGGCAAGACGACTCGCGAGACGCTCGCCAAGCTGCAGAATGAGTACTCGGCGTGGCTGGCGGCATTGAACGTGGAGTGACGGGGGGTGAGAGGCCCATAACCAGATGTCTCGCGCGCCGGGGTCGATCTGAGGCGTTTGGGTAATGCTCGCCGGTTTGCGGGTATGCTTATGGACGCTCATGATCATCAGAACCTGGAATCCACGTCGGCGAGTGCTCGCAGGGGCCCTGTTGGCGTCGATGCTGGCGTTGCTCGCGTTCACCCGCGTCCAGCCACGCGCACCGGAACCCGCTCGTGGACCTGACGACCTGGCGGTTGAACTCGATCGGCGGCTCACGCAGGACGTGACGCCGATTCTGGCCAAGTACTGCCTGGGGTGTCATAGCGGCGAGGACGCGCCCAACGACGTGAGGCTCGATCAACTCACGAGCGTGAGAGAGGCGCTCACGGGCAAGCTCGACGTGCGGCTGATCAAGGAGATGGTGGGCGCGGCGAGCATGCCACCCAAGCGCGAGCCCCAGCCCACGGAGCACGAGCGGCTGGTCATCACGCAATGGTGCGACTCGATGCTCGGGTATGTGCCGACCGATGCGCCGATCGACCCGGGGTGGTTCACGATCCATCGGCTGAATCGCACGGAGTATCGCAACACGCTCCGCGATCTCCTGGGGATCGATCCAAAGGTGGTGGATCTGACCGCCAAGCTGCCGCGGGACGACACGGGGTATGGGTTTGACAACATCGCGGACGTTTTGTCGACGTCGCCGCTTGCGGTGGAGCAGTATCTTGAGGCCGCGGAGAAGGCGATTGAGGCGGGGCTGGGCCCGATCGTGGAGTGCGGAGACCATCCGCGCGATCTTCGGCCGCTGGAGGGTTCGAGCGGGCAGCCCTTGCCCAGGGGCGGGTATTTCCTGTTCTCGGCGGGGCCTGCGGCGGGGAAGTTCGTGGCGCCGGTCACGGGGCAATACATGATCCGCGTGCGGGCCTGGGAGACGCACGGGGGCGATGAGGACTCGCGTCTTGCCTTGCGGGTCGAGAAGAGGCAGATCAAGGAATTCACGGTGTCGGCCTCGCGTGAGTCGCCGCAGGAGTTTGAGGTGCGGACGCGGCTCACCAAGGGCGCCCACACGATCTCGGCGAACTTCATCAACGATTACTACGTGAAGGATGTCGCCGACCGCAACCTGGGCGTCGACACGATCAGTGTTGCGGGGCCGCTGGATGAGGCGACCACCGAGCGTCCGGCGGCGTGGAAGAAGGTGTTTGGCGAGGCGGCCGGCAGGGACGAAACTGCCCGCGCACAGGCGGTGCTGGGGGCGTTTGCGACGCGTGCGTATCGGCGAGCGGCGAGCGCGGGGCAGGTTGCGTCGCTCATGAGGGTGTATCGCTCGCAGCGCGAGGCGGGGAGGGCATTTGAGCCGACGGTGCGGACGGCGATGACGGCGGCGCTTGTGTCGCCGCACTTTCTGTTTCGATCGGTGGCCCATCCCGATGCGGCCAACCCGGGGGCGAAGTACACGCTGGATGGGTACGAGTTGGCGAGCCGTCTGTCGTATTTCTTGTGGAGCAGCATGCCGGATGGGGCGCTCTTCGATGCGGCGAAGGATGGATCGCTGCTGACGGACGCGGGGCTGGCGGCGCAGGTGAAGCGGATGCTGGCGGACGATCGCTCGGGGGCGTTTGTGGAGAATTTCGCGGGGCAGTGGCTTCAGCTGCGCGGGCTGGAGAGCGTGGCGATCGACCGCGCGAAGTTTCCTGAGTACAACGACCTGCTCCGCAAGGACATGGCGAGTGAGGCGACGCTCTTCTTTGGCGATGTGTTGCGGAGCGACCGGAGCGTGCTGGAGCTGCTGGACAGCCGTTCCACGTTTCTCAACGAGCGGCTGGCGAAGTTTTATGGCCTGCCGGAGGTCAAAGGCGAGAAGCTGCGGCGGGTCGAGCTGCCCGAGGGGTCGGTGCGGGGCGGCGTGCTGACGATGGGTGCGGTGCTGACGCTTACCAGCAATACGACGCGGACGAGCCCGGTGAAGCGTGGGCTGTTTGTGCTGGATCAGATTCTGGGGGCTCCCCCCCCGCCGCCGCCGGCGGATATTCCGCCGCTGGAACAATCCGCACAGGCGAACCCAAACGCCACGGTTCGCGAGCGGCTGGCGGCGCACGTCGCGGTGGCGAGTTGTGCGGCGTGTCATACGCGGCTGGATCCGCTGGGGCTGGCGTTTGAGCACTTTGACGCGACGGGGCGTTGGCGCGACACCGAGGGCGGCCTGCCGGTCGACGCGACGGGGACGCTGCCGGGCGGGACGGTCTTGAATGGGTCGGGCGATCTCAAGCGGACGCTTTTGGCCCGTAGCGATCAGTTTGTCGAGTCGTTGTGCGGCAAGGTGCTCACGTATGCTTTGGGGCGCGGGGTGGAGCCGTTTGATCGCCCCGCCATCCGCCTGATCGCCCAGCGGACGCGTGCGAGTGACGACCGGCTGCCGGCGTTGATTGAATCGGTGGTGCTCAGCGAGACGTTTCGGACGTGCAGGGGAAGGAAGGCGAGCCATGATTGACCGAGTGTCACGGCGTGCGGTGCTGCGGGGGCTGGGTGTGTCGATGGCGTTGCCGTGGCTGGAGGGGATGGTGTCGACGGGCGGGCGGGCCCTTGCGGCCCCCGCGCTCGGGGCGTCCGGCGCGGCCGCACCCGTGCGCATCGCGTTTGTGTTCATGCCCAACGGCGTGAATTACCCGGCGTGGGAGCCGACGGGCCAGGGGGCCGAGTTTGCTCTCTCGCCGACGCTCGAATCACTTGAGGGGGTACGCAAGCATCTGAACATCTACACGGGGCTGGCCCTTAAGAAGGCGAACGCCAACGGCGACGGGCCGGGCGACCACGCGAGGTCGTCGGCGTCCTTTCTCACGGGTCGCCAGGCGCGAAAGACGGCGGGCAACGATATTCAGAATGGCATCAGCGTCGATCAGCTTGCGGCCAAGGAGATTGGCGACAAGACGCGTCTCCCCTCGCTCGAGCTTGGGTGCGAGCACGGGCCGTCGGCGGGGAGCTGCGACTCGGGGTACTCGTGCGCGTACACGTCGAACATCTCGTGGCGTGACGAGACGACGCCGATGGCCAAGCTGATCGACCCGGCGGCGGCGTTTGAGCATTTGTTTGGTGATGCGACGCAGGCGGCGGCGGCCCAGGAGCGGCTGAGCCGTCGCCAGAGCATCCTGGACTTTGTGCGGGAGGACTCGGCGGCACTCGCGGGCAAGTTGGGGACGGCGGATCGTCGCAAGCTCGACCAGTTTCAGACGGCGGTGCGGGAGATCGAGCAGCGGATTGAGCGGGCACGCAAGGAAACGCAGCCGCAGCAGATGCCCAGCACGCCCAAGCCGGCGGGGATCCCCGAGAAAGTCGGCGATCACTTTGATCTGATGTACGACATGCTGCTCCTGGCGTTCCAGACCGACACGACGCGTGTGAGCACGCTGATGCTGGCGGTTGATGGGAGCAACCGGGCGTTTCCGGAGATCGGGGTGAAGGAGGGGCACCACCACCTCTCGCACCACCAGAACAACCAGGAGATGATCGAGAAGATCCGCAAGATCGACAAGTTCCATGTCGAGCGGTTTGCACGATTCGTGCAGCGGATGGCCGAGACGCCCGAGGGCGAAGGGACGCTCCTGGACAATTCGTTGATCATGCTGGGCGGGGGGATCGGCGATGGGAATCATCACAACCACGACAACCTGCCAATCCTGGTCGCGGGGCGCGGGGGGAAGGCGGTTGAGACGGGGCGGCTGGTGAAGTCGCCCAAGGGGACGCCGCTGTGCAATCTGTATCTCTCGATGCTGGAGAGGGCGGGGTGTCCGCAGGCGAGCTTTGCGGATAGCTCGGGGACGCTGAAGATGTGAACTTGGTCCAGGATTCTGCGTTGAAGGTGATTGGGCCGCAACCCAATCACTGCTGTTCAAGTAGAACTTCTCAACCTCAAATGCCGGCAAGCCGCACATCTCTTCGATGCAATCCGCCAGCGCCGATTCGAAACAGGCATGCGAGACTGATTCGACGTTTCGACGGCGAACTTGTCTTGCTGGTATTGCTGGCGTTCTGCTCCCTTTCTGTTTGGATTGGGCGAAACCTGGGGGTCGTTTCGATTGTCCCGAGCGGGGGAGTGAACTGCGATCAAAGTGACTTTGATCCGAGTGCGACAAACTATGCGTTGGTACCTGCTGACGCCACCGCGCAAACCGGCGCCGCGGTGTTCAATGTTTCTTGGGCTCCGATTTACGCTGTCGATATCTCCATGTGCGCGATACCCATTGGTTGTCGGCCCGGTGCGACAATTGTCATGGCGGATTCGGTAAGCGGGGGACCGCAAACGTGGAACGCCAAGCCCCCAGAACTGACCTCAAAAGCGTGGAAGCGATTTCGTACTCTCGTTCCTTCCCACCAAGGCACTTTCAGCGCCGTTCAACCGTGGTATCGATTCTCCTGGATTGCCTTGGGAGTTTTGGTGACGCAGTACACATTGGCACTCTCCATTCTGAGCCTCGCGGCTTGGCGGATTCGTCAATATGTTCGTGCGACGAGCTATCGAAAGCGTCTTCAAAATCACTTCTGCGTGGTTTGTCGATACCCGAGCCCGAGTCATTGGGGAAGCATCTGCACAGAGTGCGGCCGAACGACCGTGTAGTATTGCCGACACGTTCGGCCCTCGCGGCAATGCTGGTCACATTCTGAACGGTCTCTCACAGAATCTTCAGCGCAACCTTCTTCTCAAGCTCCGCCGTCGGCCTCGCGACAAGGTCGTAGCCGTCGCTTCCCACGATTGTGCAGCGGATGACCTCGCCGGGGGCGATTTTGTCCTTGCTCTGCACGTAGGTGACGCTGTCGATCTGGGGGGCCTGGAACTTGGTGCGCCCCTGGTAGAGCTTGCCGCCGGCGCCCACGCCGCTGGTGGCTTTGCCGCTGGTGCGGAGGGGGGTGTCGATGAGGACGTCGAGGGTTTCGCCGCCCTTGGAGGGGTTGTTCTCGTCGAACTTGGCGGCGCGGGCGGCGGTGCGGGCGAAGGCGATCTTCTGCTGGAGTTCCATGACCTCGCCGCGGCGGCGGGCTTTGTCTTCGGGTGAGACGGCGAGCTTGGGGTCGTTTTCCATGGTGCCCGCGACGGTGCCGTCTTCGTGGCTGTACTCGAAGACGCCCACGGCCTCGAAACGCATCTCTTCGATGAACTCGAGGAGCTGCTTGTGGTCGCTCTCGGTCTCGCCGGGGAAGCCGCTGATGAAAGTCGTGCGGACGGCGAAGTCGGGCATGCGTTCGCGGAGCTTGTGGATGACGCCGCCCTGCTGCTCGCGGGTCACGTGGCGCTTCATGAGGGCGAGAACGCGATCGCTGGCGTGCTGGAGCGGGATGTCGAGGTAGGGGAGCAGGTGGGCGTTCTTCTTGGTCGCCAGGCCGGCGAAGGCGTCGATGATGGGGTCGCTGAAGTTTGAGGGGTAGGCGTACATGAGGCGGATCCAGCCCTGGCTGCCCGCGTCGTCCATTGTGTCACAGAGGGATTGCAAGAGTGCGGGGAGGCCGCCGTAGGCGTCGAAGGTCGGGGCGGTGCCCTTGGCGGGCTTCAAGACTTTGAGCCCCATGCCGATGTCGTCGCCGTAGCTTGTGGTGTCCTGGCCGATGAGGAGCATCTCGTGGGCGCCGTCGTTGATGAGTTCGCGGCACTCGGCGTTGATGCGGTCGCTGGGCTTGCTGCGCATTTTGCCGCGGATGCTGGGGATGGTGCAGAACGCGCAGTTCTGGTTGCAGCCCTCGGAGATTCGCAGGTAGGTGTAGTGGCGCGGGGTGAGGCGAAGTCGGGCGGAGTCGTCCTCGAAGTAGCCGATTCCTTTGCCGTCCTTGCCGTTGACGGTGAGGCCGGCGGTTTTGTGCCCGCGGTCTTTGGCGGCGGCGAGGGCGTTACCGGCGATCCAGTACTTGGGGGCGTCGGAGGCCTCGACGGCGGACTTGGGCCTCGAACCGTTCTGGAGAGCCTCCCCACCATTGACCGCCTCGACGATCTTGTCGCGATCGAAGACGCCGACCATCGCGTCGATGCCGGGGGCCCACTCGAGCATCTTGGCCCGGTGGCGCTGCACAAGGCATCCGGCGACGACGACGCGGCGGACCTCGCCGCGGTCTTTGGCGGCGATGGCTTCTTTGATCACCCCGAGCGACTCGTCCTTGGAGGCTTCGAGGAAGCCGCAGGTGTTGATGACGACGGCGTCGGCCCCGCCGAAATCGCCCCCTTCGGGGTTGATCGACACGGGTGCGATGCCGGCCTCGGCGAGCGAGCCGAGCATTTTCTCGGAGTCGACGAGGTTCTTGGGGCACCCCAGGCTGACGAACGCGACGGTCTCGACGCGCTTGAACTGGGGGGCTTTGGCTTTTTTGGCGGCGGTCTTTGGCACCCGGGATGGTAGGTGAAGCGGGGCCCCGGTGCGGTTCAGGCGGCGCTGGCGGCTTCGTAATGGCGTTCGATGGCCGCTTCGAGCGATGCCTCGTCCGCGATCACGAAGTACGCGGGCATGCCGATTTTCCATCCGACGAACCGCAGGGCGCGAACGAGGTTTCCCTCGGTGGTGCAGACCATGAGCTCGCTGCCGCCGATCTCGACGGGCAGGACGCCGAACTGACGTGCCTGGCGGGCGGAAATGAGGGCGAGGGCGTCGGAGTCGGGGCGGAGGCGCCGGGCGTCGACATGGTCGGCCATCTGGGCGTACTGGGCCGCCCAGGCGTCCTCGACGACCTCGGGCTTGAGATTGAAGAGTCGCTCGGCGACATCGCCAAAGGGGCGGCCTCTGGCCTTTTGTGCCTCAAGGATCCGGTCCCGCTGCGCCTCGGTGATGGCGCCGCACTCCACCAGAATCTCACCGATCCGAAGAACTCGCTTGGTCATGCTGATGCTCCACGCCGGGGAACCCGGGCCGGGGAGAATCGACGCGATGAGCGATCGCCATCGGGTATTCACCTCGATTGGCAAGATCCTCGATGCGGACAGAACGTGTGACGGGCGCGTGGCGGGCATCCCGAAAGCGCCGCAAACAGCGGAGATTGAGGGTGTGAGGCGATGCAGGTCCGGATATCCGCAACCCCGAGGGCGCGGGTTGGAATCCACTTGCACGCCGGCGACTTGTATCGCATGGGCCCAAAAAGACGACCGGGGGCCCGTTTCGGGGCCCCCGGTGCTCCATTTTTCTGGAGAAAGGCTGCGTCACGGCAGCTCCGTCGAGCGTGCGTTATTGGCACAGCCCTTTCGTACAGATCTCGTTCGTCACTGGATCACCTCCTTGCTGAAAGAGACACCCCGGCCAACAACCCGTGTACGCGGGCTCGCCAGGCTCATCCCCCGGGGGACCGTCGCCCCTCGGCACATCGCCCGGACCGAGGCACACGCGCTTGCGAGTGCGGTTCGGCCGGTCGATCGAGCGATCTCTCTCGCAGGGCTGCCGAGTTCTTCGGGGCCGCTGCGTGGGAGGTCAATCCCGATGTCCAAGTATCGTCGATTTCTGACCAAAATGCAACAGAAAATCCACGAGATCCCACACGAAAGATGCCCCCTGGGGCCTGGGATCGCCGGGCGACTCACTTCTTGAGCTTGTCGAACGCCCCCTGCTTGGCCTGCTCGTCGACGTACTTCTGGAACTCCGCCATTTTGTAGCTCACGAAGCAGAAGACGTGGTGCAGCGTGAGCCATTCCAGGTCGGCCTTGTTCTCGTCGAGGTCTTTGCGGAGGCGGTTCAACTCGGCCAGCAGGGTTTCAGCTCTCATGCCCGATTGTTCGCGGCTCGAAGGGCCAAGGCGGCCTCCCTTCACCACGCCCGGCGCGACCACTGCCACGCGGTGGCGCCCGCGTACATCAGGCACAGGGACACGACGATGCCGGGGCCCGGGGGCCAGTTGAGCTCGAAGGCGACGATCAGGCCCGCGATCACGCCCAGGGTGGCGGTGATCAGGCTCCACAGGAGCACGTAGGCGAGGCGCGTGCTCAGCTTGAGGGCCGTCGCCCCGGGCAGGACCAGGAGCGCCGACGCGAGCACCACGCCCGCGAGTCTCATGGCGGCCACGGTCGCCAGCCCCAGGAGCACCATGAGCACGAAACGCATGCGCCCCGAGGCCACGCCCGCGGCGGTTGCCGAGGGCTCGTCGAACGCCCAGAAGGTCAGGGGACGCCGGACGATCCAGAGCGTGGCGGTCACCGAGGCGGCGATCACGCCGGCCACTGTCGCGTCGGCCTTTCCCGTGTTCATCAGGTATCCGAAGAGGAAGTTCTCCCACTGGAACGTCGGGGCGTATTCCCGTACGAGGAGTGATCCCAGGGCCATCGACGCGACGAGGATGATGCCGATGGCGGTGTCCTCGTGTGTCTTGCCCGCGCCGCGCCCTGCTGAGAGGGCGCCGACGCTCAGGGCCGAGGCGATGCAGAACGCGACCACCACGCCGAACTGGGCGAGGATGCCGGCGGGGGAGAGGTCGGCCGCGGCGAGGCCGAAGACAGCGGCCACGCCAATGCCGCCAAAGCCCGCGTGGCTGATCCCCTGTCCGATGAACGCCAGGCGCTTGAGCACGACGAGCACGCTGAGCGACGAGCAGAGGACGGCGAGGCACAGGGCCGCGAGGCAGGGCGGCCAGAAGAGCTCGGGGTAATCTCGCAGGAATTCGATGGTCTTCAAGGCTCGCCCGCCTTCCTGGCCGGGGGCGGCACGAAGTGTCCGGCAATCGCGCCCAGTTGGTCGCACTGGTCCGCGGGATGGGCGTGCACGTGGAGCTCGCCGAAGATGGCCGAGACATCGTGGCGGAAGACCTCGGCGAGCACGGCGGGGGTCAGGCCTTCGGGCGCGACGTGGCTGTGGAGGGTTCGCGAGAGGCACGCGACGCGGTCGCACCCGGCCGCCACGGTGCGGATGTCGTGGCTCACGACGACGACGGTCAGCGCCAGCTCGCGCCGGAGGCGATTGAGCAGCTCGCTGAACTGCTGCTGGCCCGCGGGGTCGACGCCCACCGTCGGCTCATCGAGGAGCAGGAGGCGCGGCTGGTGGGCCAGGGCCCGGGCGATCATGACGCGCTGGAACTGGCCGCCCGAGAGCGATCCCACGTGGCGCTCGGCGAATGCTTCGGCGCCGACGAGGCTCAGGCAGTGCGACACGTGGGCCTTGATCTCACGCGAGACGCCTTTCCAGAAGGGCACACGCACCGCGGCCGCGAGCTCGACCACCTGGCGGGCCGAGAGCGGGAAGGACATCTCCGCGTCGGGTTTCTGGGGCACGGAGCCGACCAGGCCACGTCGGCAAGCTTCGCGCGGCGGGAGTCCGAGCACCTCGACGCGCCCGCTTGTGGGTTGCAGCTGGCCCAGGGTGATCTTGAGCAGGGTCGACTTGCCGCCGCCGTTGGGTCCAAGGATTCCCAGTCGCTCACCGGGTTCGACGTCGAGGGTGACGTGCTCGATCGCGAGCGCTGGGCGAGCGTCGGCCGCCCGGGGCGGGTAGGCGAAGCTCAAGTCGAGGTATCGGATCACGGGCTCGGCCAAGGCGTGGGGCTCCAGGCTCTGGGGCAGGTTACTTGATCTCAAAGGCCTCCACAAACGCGGCGAGGTTCGACCGCATCATCTTGAACCAGTCTCCGGTTCCAAGCGGGTCGACCACGACGACCTTGAGCCCCGCGGCCTGGGCGATGCGCTGCGCCGATCCTCGGTCGAACTGGGGCTCGACGAAGATCGCCGGCACCCGCTCCTTTTTCACCGCCTCGACAATCGCGGCGACCTTGGACGGATCGGGCTCGGAGCTCTCGACGGGGCGAAGCACCTCGACCACGCGAAGGTCGTAGCGCTCGGCCAGACGTTCCCACGCGGAGTGGTGGGTCACGATCGCACGGCCCTTGAAGGGCGTGAGGGCTTTGCGGTACTCGTCGTCGACGGCGAGCACATCGGCGAGGAGTGTGTCCTGGGCCGCGTCGAATGCCGCGGAAAGATCGTGCCCGCGGGCCACCATCGCGGTCTGAAGGGCCGAGCGGATGGCGGGCACGAGCTGGGAGACCAGGATGGGATCGAGCCACACGTGCGGGTCGATGGCGTGATGATCGTGATCGTGGTCGTCGTCGTGGTCGTGGGGCTTTGCCTTAGGTTGGGGCTGGGGCTTGGCGGGCTCGTCATGTTCGCGCATGTGCTCCGCGTCGGCCGGCTCCACCAGACCCAGGCTCTTCCCGCAATCGACGACCTGTCTCGACGCCGACGGGTGGTCCCGCAGAAACTGCTCGACCTTGGGCTCGAGTCCCAGGCCGACGAGCACGATGACGTCGGCTTCGCCCAGGGTGACCAGATCCTGGGGCGTGAACTCGTAGCCGTGCTCGGAGCGTCCGGGGGTCATGAGAATCTTGAGCGTGGCGCCCCCACCGCCCTGGGGCAGCATGGGCGTCACGAGCCCGGCGAGAGGTGCGATCGTGACGACGACCCGCAGGGGCCCGCCCGGCTTGGCGGCTTTCTTTGAGCACGCGGGTGCGACCAGGACGGACAGCAGGACCGCGAGCAACACCATCCAGCCTGTCGAGCGATGAGTCATGGCGGGCCCTCGTGAGAACGCACTCTCAATAAGTCTACGCCCCCCGACACGGGCGGTTCGCCCCCACCCCCTGGTGGCAACCGTGTGCGTCGCCAGTCCGTACACTGCGGCGTGCGCCCAGCCTGCCGACCCATTCTCTTCCTCGCCCTGGCCTCCACGCTGACCGTGATTCCGGCACTGGCACTTTGCGGGTGCCTCGCCGACGATCCCAAGCCTCCGGTGATCCAGGTGCCCGCGGGCAACAATCCGTTTGCTCCGGTTTCACTGCGGGTGCATCCGCTCACGCACGTGCAGCTTGAGGGCGACGCCAAACCCTCGATCATCTGCCACGTGGAGGTTCGCGACGCCTGGGGTGACAGCGCCAAGTGTCTGGGGACACTCTCGATCCGCCTCTTTGGTCCCCCCGCCGCCGCGGCGGCCGCGGGCTCGGCCGAGGGTGCGGCGACCGCGGGAGATCGCGAGATCAACCGTTGGGATGTGAATCTCAACGACCTGGAGACCAACGCGGCGATGTTCGACCCGGCGACGCGGACCTACCGCATCCAGCTCATCGGCGGCCCGGTGTGGCTGGCGGGATTCGCCCCGCGGCCGGCGGAGGGCACGCCCGCGCCGAAGGTGTCGCGTGCGATCCTCCAGGCCACCTTGTCGTGGGGTCCCGACCAGGCGATGAGCGACGACCTGGTTCTCTCGCGGTGAGCCGGCCCGTGGCATCGAGTCCTCAGGGCCTGGCCTCATCCTTCAATTCACCGCGTTGGCGGTATTTCTCGCGGTACTTCTCGTAGAGCTCGGTCTGTTTGTTGCGCAGGTCGACCTCTCGCCCGTCGATGAAGGCACGCTCGACCTTGGTGGTTGTTTCGAGCGGATTGCCGCTGGTGATGATCATCGTCGCGCTTTTGCCAGCCTCGATCGTTCCGTATCGGTCGGCGATCCCCATGATCTCGGCGGGCCAGAGGGTCACCGACTTCATGGCGTCGTCGGCCGAGAGTCCGTAGGCCACGGCCGTCGCCGCGTGGTAAGGGAGGTTGCGTTCCCGCGATGATTCGTGCCCGCTGGTGATGCAGAACTTCACGCCCGCGTCGCGGAGGCGTTTGGGGAGCGTGTAGGACTCGTCGTAGGCGGAGTCGCCGCGTTTGGGGAGCTTGTGGGTGCCCATGATGATCACGGGGACATCGTGGGACTTGAGCAGCTCGACCGCCATCATCGCGTCGCGCCCGCCGACGATGACACACTTGAGCGAACGTTCGGCGCAGAACGCCACGGCGCTGGCGATCTGATCGATGTCGTTGGCCTGGATGAAGACGCGGGCCTTGCCCTCCATGGCCGCCCGCATACCTTCCCATCGCAGATCGATGGGGGCCCCGGGGCTTTGCTTCGCGTATGCCCGCGCCTGGTCGACGGCGTCGGTCACGGTGGCGAGCCTCTTGCGAAGATCGCGAGACTGGTCTTCGCGGTCGCGATCCTCCATGCCCTGGGGCGTGCGCATGAATGGCCACTGCAGATAGACGCCGCACGAGGGCTGCACCGCCAGGTCCTCGACGGTCCAGCCGTGGAGGCGAATGACGCCGGGCTGTCCAGAGATGACGCCGCCGGTCGGAAAGACTCCCGCCAGGAGGATGCCATTGCTGCGAGCCACCGGGAGCAAGGTCGAGTCGGGGTTCACGGCCGCGGTGGCCCTGGCCTCGGGGGTGATGTCGCCGGCCTCGTCGGTGTCGCGGCTGGCCCTGATGCTCGCCATCTCCGCGAGTCCGAGCTGCGTCGACGCGCTGATCATTCCGGGCCACACGTGCTTGCCTTTGGCGTCGATTTCCAGGGGGCCTGGCGCGGCGAATCTTGCCCGCGACTTGAAATCGGCCCATTCGGCCGCCGTGCCGACGCGGTCGAACTTTCCGTCCGCGAAGAACACGACGCCATCGGGGATTTCGGGCGCGCTGACTGGGTGCACCATCGCACCGACGATGGCTACTGCCCGCGTCTGCACGGGAGAAACGCGCGTGAGGTCCTGCGCTGACGCGATCGAGCACCCCAAGCTCGCGAGTGTGATGGCCAGGAATGCTTGTTGAAGAGTTCTCATCGTGTCGCCTCCAGCGTGGAGTGGATCTGTCCGCACCCGCACTCACCGGCTCGCACCGCGTACGGGTCGAGCCCCTCTTCCAGCATTCGCATGAACTCGCGGCTCATCATGCCACGGCTCTCCTCGGGCTTCTTCTCGCCCCCACTGGCGTCCGATCCCCGCGGCCTTTTGGCGCCGCGATCGTCCTTCTCTTCGCCCGCAAGGATTTTCTGGATGATCCGCTGGCGCTCGGCCGTGTCGCGGACCCGATTGGCGGCGTCCTGTGCGAGCGTGAAGTACGGGCGGCCGTCGATCCACGTTTGTTCGCACCGCGACATCGAGCTCAGGGGCGGCCCGGACCACACGACGAGGTCGGCGTGCTTGCCCGCCTCGAGCGATCCGACGTACTGGTCGATCTTCAATTGCTTGGCCGGATTGATCGTGACAAACGCCAGGGCGGCCTCGGGCGGGAGATCGCCGTATTTCACGGCCTTGGCCGCCTCGGCGTTGAGCCTTCGCGCCATCTCGCTGTCGTCGCTGTTGAAGCTCACGACGCACCCGACCTTGGCCATGAGCGGGAGCCCCTGCGGAATCGCGTCCTGCACTTCGACCTTGTACGCCCACCAGTCGGCGAAGCCCGACGCCCCGCCCGAGAAGTCGCGTACGAACTCGGCGACCTTGTATCCTTCGAGGATGTGCTGGTACGTGCCGATTTTGAACTTGAAGTCCTGCGCGACGCGGGCGAGCATCACGATCTCGTCCTGCCGGTAGCTGTGGCAGTGCATGAGCCGTTTGCCCTCGAGCACCTCGACAAGCGGCTCAAGCTCAAGGTCCCTGCGGAAGCCGGGCTTGCCGCGTGTGAGGGCGTACTGCTGGGCGGCGGTGAAACGGTCGCGGATGAGGGCCTCGACGCCCATACGGGTCTGCGGGTACCGGGTCGTGTCGGTGCTTCCGCTGTTGCCTCGCTTGGGGTTCTCGCCCAGGGCGAACTTGATGCCCGGGGCGGCCTCGACGAACTTCATGCCGTCGATGGCGATGCAGCCCCACCGGAGTTTCTGTGTTAGCGATTGGCCGCCGATCGCGTTGGCGGAGCCGTGCAGTGAGTTGACGCAGGTCACGCCGCCGGCGAGCTGTCGGTACCAGTTGGGATCGTCGGGGGTGGTCTCATCCTCGATGCGGCACTCGGAGGTAACGGCGCGGCCGCTCTCGTTCACGCCTTTGAGCCCCGTGTGGCTGTGGCAGTCGATGATGCCGGCGGAGATGTGCTTGCCGGTCGCGTCGACCTCGCGCCAGGGCTGTGTGATGAGCACGCCCTTCTGGAAGTACTCACCGAGTTCCTTCTGGGTCCCGACGAACAGGATCTTTCCTTTCGATGTGACGATTGAGGCGTCCTGGATCACGCCGCGGGCTCCGCTCGTCCAGACTGTTGCGTGCGAGAAGACGGTGTCCTGATCGCTGGGCGGCACGGTGAACGCGAAGGGACCCACGGGCATGCCGGCGAACGCGGGCACCACGCTCAACTTCGGCTCCGCCGCCGCCTCGGGCGCGACCGGGGGCGGGACTTCTCGTTTCGCCGACCACTGGAACGTCGCGCCGTCGGGGCGGATCCCGCTGCCGGCCATGGTCACGGGTGCGCCCGTTGCGTCACGCTCGACAGTTCCGGACATCGTGAACATGCCCCTTTGACCGTCGAGGGGTTCATGATCGAAAACGATGCTCAGACGATCTCCGTCGAGCGACTGTGTCTTCGCATCCACCGTCTTCCCATCGCGCGACACGGTTACCTTGGGCGCTCCCGGCTCTCCTGCGATCACCAGCTTGCGCTCGGCCGCGGGTGCACCGGGGATCTCGACCTTCCAGTCGCCGGCGATCGCGAGCGGGGACCTTTCGATCTCGAACCGCTTGCCGTCGATCCAGACCGCCATCACGCGCGGGTCACGGGGCTTGCCTGCCTTCCTCTTGTCCTTCGCCCCGCCCTTCGCATCGCCGGGCTTCTCTTCGGGCTCTTTGGCCTTGGCATCGTCGGCGGCTTCGTTGGCGCCCTTGGCTTTGGCGGGAGCGGGGTTTGCGGGCGTGCCCTTGAACAGATCGCCATCGGCCACCACCAGGTTGGCGATCATCCCGAGCTTGACGGTTCCCATCCGCTCTTGAACGCCCAGAAGGGCCGCGGGGCGCGTGGTGACCATCGCCAGCGCCGCGTCGGGCGACACCCCCGCGTCGATGACCTTGCGCAGGTTTCTGGCGAACTCGGCGCGGTCCCTGAGCTTTGCCGTGGTGAGCACCGGCTCGAACCCCGCCTTCTCCAGGTGCAAGGCGTTGCTGGGCGCCTGCTCCCAGTGGATCAGCGTGCGGAGGTCGACCTCTTCGGCACGTCCCACGCTGGACACGTCGGGCGTGCGGGGGAAGTTCAGCGGCACGACAAACGGCACGGGCTTGCCTGCTTGTGCGGCGCGAGCCGTCTTGAGGGCGTCCATCCGCCGGTATTCGGTGCCGGTGCCAACGATGATCGCGGCCCGGCCGAACTCTCGCGCGATCTGCATCGCCCGCCACTCATCGAGCTCATCCCCGCTGGTGAACAGGAGTGGCGCGTCGGCCACCTGCCGCGAGATCGCGTCCAGGCAGGATGTCGCCGGTACGCCCGCGGCGATCCCTCCGGCGGGCACACGGAGTCCATCGCGGATTTCAGCGTCGATGAGCGTCTGGCGGATCAGGGCCATCGCGCCCATCTGGGCCGTCGGATACGACTCCCATTGCGATTGCCCCGCGACCTCGGCCCCGCGCCGGCCGCCTCCCTCGACATCGGGGCCTCTGCCGCCGCGGCTGGTCTCAAACGCCATGGCGTGGAAGGCTCGCTGCAGGTAGACGGACGGCCTCGGTGCACTGGGCTCCTCATCGGGCGGCGCGAGGGACACGACTGCTCCGCTTCCCCGCACGACGCCTCCGGTTCGCTTGCCAGGATCCATCGGCGAAACGCCGGCTGCGGTGAATCCGAGTTTGCGGAGCGACTCGCCGGTGGCCTTGTCGAGGCCGCCAACACCGCCGGCGTCCACCACCGATCGTTCGGGTGTAACGCGAGAGTTCCAATGGCGTCCGGCGGCGTCGGCCGGGGGCTTGGCGACTTCGACCTCAACGTACGGATCGATGAATCCGGCGTAGACCTGCATGCCGGTGCAGTCCCAGATGCGAGCCCCGACGGTCGACGGGCCGCCGCGAGCTCCGCCATCGCCCACTTCCTTGGACGTCCAGATGGATTGGATCTTGCCGTCCGCGATCATCACGGTTGCATCCTGGAGCGTCACCCCGGGCTCGGGGTGGAGCGTGCAGTGGATGAGCGCGTGGCGCGAGACGTCGGAGCGCCGCGGACCGTTTGCGGGCGGGTCCAGGGGTCCGGCGCCGAGCAGGGCGATGGTCAGGCCCGATGCGGCGAACAACCCGACCGCCAGGCGTCCAACGAGTCCATGTGAGGGAAGTTGCATCGTCGCAGTCTACCGGGGGGACGTGCTGCGTGCTGTGTGCTGCGTGCTGCGTTTGAGTCCCCCGCAGCACGCAGCACACAGCACCTGCCTTTTTCACCTACCCCACCCGCTCCGGTTTCGCGTCGCGCGTCATGAGCCTGCCGATGGCCTCGATGGGGTCGACGCCGTCAAACAGGACCGCGTGCACCGATTCGCAGATGGGCATCTCGACGGCATGGACCCTGGCCAGCGCCACGACCGCCTTGCAGGTCGCGACCCCCTCGACGACGAACGGTGTTTTGGCGAGATAGTCCGCGAGGGCCATCCCGCGCCCCAGGGCTTCGCCGCAGGATCGATTGCGCCCCTCGCGGCTGAAACAGCTGGTGGCCAGGTCTCCAACGCCGGCGATTCCAAAGAACGTCTCGCGCGACGCTCCCATGGCGACGCCCAGCCTTGAGATTTCAGCCAGTCCCCGTGCCAGGAGGGCGCTCTTGGCGTTGTTGCCCGCACCCAGGCCATCGACGATTCCCGCGGCGATTGCGACGACATTCTTCACGGCCCCGGCCAGCTCCACTCCGATCAGGTCCGTGTTGGTGTAGACCCGGAGCCAGCTCGTGGTGAACAGCGCCTGAACACGCTTGGCGAATGCTTCATCCTCGCTCGCGGCGATCATCGCGGCGGGAAGACATCGCGCGAGCTCGGGGGCGATCGTCGGCCCTGACAAACACCCAATCGCTCGGGGCTTGGCGTCCGGATCGTCCATCAGCACGTCGGCGATCACCTGGGAGACCCGCAGCAGCGATGGGGTCTCGATTCCTTTGGCCACCGACAGCACGGCGACGTCGGGGCCGATCAACGGCCTCACCTGCCGCCAGACGTCGCGCACAAACTGCACGGGGATCGCGGAGACAATGAGCGAGGCACCCTGGATCGCCGTGGCGAGTTTGAGGCTCACTTCAACCCGATCGGGAAGTCGAAAGTCCACAAGCTTTGGTGAGCACCGGGTTTGCAGGAGCCTACCGGCCTCGTCGGCGCTGCGTCCCCAGAGGGCGACTTTGGGAGCGGGTGCGGCGGCGGTGGCCAGAGGGCCCGACTCGGGCCCGGCCAGAATTCCGGCGGAGACGAGGCCCATCTGACCGATGCCAAGTACCGCCACTTTGAGGCGTGAGGGGGCTTGAGTGGCATGGAGAGGGACGGTCATTCGGGGAGGTCTCGTCTGCAAGGATGAGGCGGGGGGGTCGAACCGGTCGGGCTCGCCGAGCGTATGCTACATTGGTTGGAACTTGACGGGGCCGCACTCGCGGTGCTTTCTGCCCGTTTGGTGACCATAAGGCTCTCACGACCGTTCGCATCCGCGGCCCGATTTTGCCGCGAGGAGTTTTAGACGCATGGCTTCTCACGACCACTCTCAAGACCACTCCCATGTGGCGCACGATTCCAGCCAGTCCGCTGCCGACCAGCGCGATCACGAGATCAAGTGCTGCTCGCACCACGAGGTCGAGATTGACAACATGATCCTCAAGTACCTCTTTGGAGGGGTGCTCGTGCTGGTCAGCACCATCGCCAGTGCGTTCAGCTTCGCCAATCCGCTCATCGTCGCGCTTCCGGCCGCCATCGGTGCCCTGTTCCTGAGCTACCCGCTTTTCAAGGCGGCGTGGTTCGAGCTTCGCACGATGGTGCTGTCGAGCTCGTCGCTCGCCGCCCTGGCCATCCTGGCTGCCATGGCCAATAAGGACTACGTGGTGGCGGGCTGGCTCGCGTTCATCCTTGTGGTGTTTGGCCAGCTGGTGCGTCGCTCGGCCTCGGGCGCCCAGCGGGCCATCGCCGAACTCGTCCAGCTCACCCCCGACGTCGCGCGCCTCGTTGACAACGGCATCGAGCGTGATGTTTCACTTGGCGATGTGAAGGTCGGCATGATCGTCCGTGTTCGCCCCGGCGAGAACCTACCCGTCGACGGCAAGGTCGCCACAGGGCGTTCGACGCTCAACCAGGCCTCCCTCACCGGCGAGGCCGCTCCCGTCGAAGTCACCATCGGCGACGACGTGTACGCGGGCACGACGAACCTCACAGGCGGCATCGATATTCAGGTTTCCCGCGTGGGCAGCGATACGACGATCGGGCGCGTGACGCAGCTGATCCGCCAGGCCGAGCAGTCCCGCACGCCTCGCCAGATGCTTATCGAGCAGGTCGCGCAGTTCTTTGTGCCGGTGGTGCTCAGCGTCGCGGGCGTCGTGTGGTTCATGCTCTCGCAGGACCCGGCGACTCAGCCCAGGGCGGCCGAGACCGCCGTCACCGTTCTGGTCGTCACCTGTCCGTCGGCCCTGCTGCTTGCGAGCCCCAGCGCAATGCTGGCGGCCTTTGCCGCGGCGGCTCGCCTGGGCATTCTGATCAAGCAGCCCAGCTACCTTGAGGCCGCGGCGAACGTGAACACGGTGGTGCTCGACAAGACGGGCACGATCACGACGGGCAAGTTCCAGGTGACGCGACTGGTTCCGGCGACGGGCGTGGAAGGGGCGGAGTTGCTCAAGGTCGCCGCCAGCGGCGAGCAGCAGTCCAACCACCCGCTGGCGCTGTCGATCATGACGACCGCCCGATCGGCTCGCATCGAGCCGGAGACCCTGGCCGACTACGAGGAAGTCCATGGGCGGGGCATCAAGGCCCGCACTCCGGCGGGCGATCTCGCGGTGGGGCGCGGCACGTGGCTCGTCGAACTTCAGCCCTCGATCAAGGCTGAGTTTGAGGGCGTGGAGGCCAAGCTTGAGGGCATGACGGCGGTGCACGTGATGCTCGGCGGGCGGTATTTGGGGGCGGTGGGCCTCGAGGACACGATCAAGAGCAACGTCAAGACCGTCGTGCAGCGGCTGCGTGAGCTTGGTGTGAAGCAGATCGCGATCTTTACGGGCGACCGGCTGAGCGTCGCCAAGCGCGTGGGCGTCGCGGTGGGTGTCGACCGGATCGAGGCCGAGTGCCTGCCCGAGGAGAAACACGAGCAGATCAAGGGCATGGTGAGGGCCGGGTATCGCACGATGATGGTCGGAGACGGGATCAACGACGGCCCGTCGCTGGCCGAGGCCGACGTGGGCGTCGCGATGGGTCTGGCCGGGTCCGACATCGCCGCGAACTCGGCAGGCGTCGCGCTCATGAACGACGATCTCACCCGCGTTCCGTTCCTCATCGAGCTCGCCCGGCGGTCGCGTGTGATCATCGGGCAGAACATTGCCGCGTCGATCGTGATTGCACTGCTGGGCCTCGCGCTGGCGGCGACGGGCGTGCTCTCGAGCACGGGCTTTGCCGTCCAGATCGCGGCGCTCTACCACTTCGCCGGCGACATCTTCGTCCTGGCCAACAGCTTCCGCCTCTTCCGCTTCGGCGAGGACTTCGCCCACAGCGAGGGCGAGGTCGAGCCTTTGGTCAAGCGCCGAGCGGCGTCCATCCGAGGCTTGGCGACAAACCGGCCGCAGCCGGCATGATTGGCGCGGACGACGCGCGAGCATCTTGGTCTTCATCTCTCCATGAGCGTCGCATGCCTGCCTCGTCTTCTCTCAATGACCTCCTTCGACGACTGGCTGAGGCTTTGCTACCAAACTGGGCGTTGAGTGGTTCTTGGCGCCCGATGCCGTCGGGCGAGTTGAATGAGGCCGCTTCCGTCGAGGCGATTGCGACTTTGGGTGATGTCCGCCGATCCGGTGAACTGGAGGCGATCCCCGCCATCCTCTACGTGCTCGCGCACGACACTCCCGCAATGCGCAAGGCGGGCGCCGTTGCGATTGCCCGGCTGGCCGACCTCATTCCCATCGGGGCTCTTCCTGGCATCGAGACTCGTTTGCGTCGCTCCCTTGAGATGTCGTTCTCATGGAACAAGCGTTCTGTAGCCGTGGTTTTGGCGCAGGACTGGACGCCGCAGGTTTGGGGAATACTCAGCATGCACCCGAGCGGGTTCGTGCGCGAGACTGCCGTGAGGCGACTCGCGTCCTGCGACGCGGCCGCAATCGCACTGCCATTTCTTCTGTTGCGCATCAACGACTGGGTGGCTCCGGTTCGAATCGTGGCGATCGATGCCGTGCGAGGATGTATCACCAAAGGGGGCGTATCGGACTGGACTCCGATTCTGGGACTCGTAGACCACCTTCGATCTCGGTCCCGGGCGGATCATACTTGGCTCGTCGAAGAAATTGCGAATCGGTTTCTGCGCCCCGACGCACGCGCCGAACTCATGAGAGCCGCAAACTCGCGCGACCGCTCGATCGCCCGGTGGGCGTTTTCGACGGCCATGAGGCTTGAGTCGGACGACCGAGCGGTCTTTGTCCGGCTCGGCTTGGAGAGCACCGACCCCGTGGCACGCCTCAGATCGGCCGGCGCGATCAAAGTCTGGAAAGAGTGTCCCGACCGAGCAGCTTTGCTCTCGACGATGACGGCGGACCGCTTCATGCCGATCCGTCGCGAGGCGCTCTACGCGATGCTCGATGAGGCTCCAGAAATCCGGCGCGCGTGCCTGCTGTCAGCTCTGCTCGACCCTCACCCTTCAATGCGGGCGGCGGCGAGGTTTTACCTGCGGGAGGATGCACGTCAAGGAGTAGCTCCGTTTGACGCCCGCGCAGTCTGCTTAAAAGCTCTGGAAACCGAAGGCGGGGCGGCGTCGGTGGCGACAATCGCGGGCCTGGGGGAGTGCGGCATCAGAGCGGATGCCGACCTGGTCGCTCCGTTTGTCTTTGCCACTCGCCCGTCGGTTGGTGCGGCGGCCGTCCGTGCAGTTGCCTCGCTGGATCGGGATTCCCGTGCCCTGTGGTTTGTCGAGCTCATCGCCGATTCCCGGCCTGCGATCGCCAGAGAGGCGGCAGGCGCGCTGCTTTCGTCCGGGAATGTCGCTCTTACAGCACCGCTTCGAACGATGCTTCGGTGCGGCCCAAAAGTTCACACACGCCGCCTTGCCTTCCGTGTGCTTCGAAGTCGTCATCCGTTCGACGCGGTCGCCGACGCCATTTTCGCCGCGACAAGTCCGGACCCCGCTTTGGCCCAGGCGGGCAGTGAATTCATCACCAGGGCGCTGCCATGGCGCATGCCCTACGGGCCGAGCGAGTCGCAAAAAGGCATCGTCGTGGCGATGATCGCGGCATCGGATCCACCCATCTCTGGGCCGCTTCTCAAGCGAGTCCATAATTTCATGGGTATGTCGAGTGCTTGAAGTCGGAGCGCCGGGCCCGCGATGGCGAACTTCCAAGAGTCCTTGTTCGAGATTACTTCTTTGCGTCCACGACCTCGAGCGAGGCCGCGTCCTGCGCTTCCAAGTGCAGCCTCACGCGAGTGCCCGGTGCCGGCTCCCAACCCTCGGGCAGTCCCTTGGCCTTCACGCTCACACGGCTCGACTTGCCCGCGGCGGCCTGCTCGTCGCTCTGCACGCGAAGGCGAAGCTCGTCGTCTCCCGGCTTGAACGGCGAGACCTCGACGATGCTGACCACCGCCTCGGAGAGGAGGAGGTCGGGCGGCGGGCCGCCCAGGAGCGTCTTGCTCAGGATCAGCATCGCGGTGGAGAAGTAGATGATGAGTCCGGTCACATCGACCAGGGTCGCCACCAGCGGCGCCGAGATCGCGGCGGGATCGAGCTTGCACGCCCGCAGCAGCAGGGGGAGCATGCCGCCCATGAGCGAGCCCCAGAGCACGACGCCGATGAGCGAGGCGAAAATGGTCGTAGCGATGAGCTGGTAGTGCTCGGTGTACTTGCCGCCGTCCCAGCCGAAGTACTGCCAGAGCATGATGCGTCCGAACCCAATCACGCCCAGGAAGAGGCCCAGCACGGCGCCCGTCGCCAGCTCGCGTCCGAAGACCCGCAGCCAGTCCTTGACCCCGACCTCGCCCAGGGCCATGGCGCGGATGACCAGGGTTGTCGCCTGGCCGCCGCTGTTGCCGCCGCTGGAGATGATGAGCGGCAGGAAGAGGCTGAGCACCGGGGCGGCCTCGATGGCGTGCTCGTAGTGGGTCATCGCCGAGGCGGTCAGCATCTCGCCCAGGAAGAGCATGGCGAGCCACTTGCCGCGTTTGAAGATCAGCTCGTTGAGCGAAGCGGCCATGTACGAGACGTCCAGGGCCTCCATGCCGCCCAGCTTCTGGATTTCCTCGGTCGCCAGGGCCTGGGCGACGTCGGCCACGTCGTCGTGCGTCACGATCCCCAGGAGCACCCCCCGCGAGTCGACCACGGGCAGGGCGGTGCGGTCGTAGCGTTGCAGCATCGCGACAGCCTCGTCCTGGGGCTGCTCGGCACGCAGGCTGACGAACTGGTGGTTCATGACGCCGGTGACGGGATCGCCCGGGTTGGCAAAGAGCAGCTGTCGCAGGCGGATGTCGTCGACGAGCTTGCCCTGCTCATCGACCACGTACACCACGTTGACCGTCTCGGCGTCGCGACCGTGCTTTCGGATGTGTTCCAGGGCCTGACCGATCGTCCAGTCGATCCGCACACGCACGTAGTCGGGGGTCATCAGCCGGCCGACGCTCCGCGCGGGGTATCCCAGGATCGCCTGGGTGATCTTGCGGGTCTCGGGCGAGAGCGAGGCCACGATCCGCTGCGCGACCTCCTCGGGCAGTTCGTCGAGCAGGCGGGCCCGGTCGTCGGGGACCATCGCCTCGACCAGTTTCACCGACCCCTCGGCGCCCAGGGCCCCGATCAGTTCTTCCTGCTTCTCGGGGGAGAGATAGCTGAACGCGACGGCCGCATCGTCCCGCGGCATGAACCGGAAGCCCACCGCTGCCTGCTGGGGCTCGAGCTCGCTGAGAATCTCGGCCACGTCGGCGGGCGGGAGCAGGTGCAGCGCCTCGCGCAGCTCGGTGTAGAGCCCATCGCGGATGAGCTCGCGGATCTCGGGCTCGAGGAGTTGTGCCGTGGGATTCAACCGACGATCATACCGGCCCCATCGCCGGCCCGATCGTCGATCACGCCAAAAGACTCGCCAGGGACGTGAGTCCGATGGGCTCCTTGGACCAGAACCCCTCGCCCGCCTTCGCCCCGATCCGTGAGCCGATGAACCGGTCCTGCGCGTCGAGCCACTCGACCACGCCCCGGTTCTTCTCGTTGTCGACGAACTGCGACCGGTAGGCGAGCAATGAGGCTTTCTTGGCGTCGAGCCAGAGGGAGGTGTCGATCACAAACGTGGGATCGGGCATGCGGCGCAGGTGCGAGCAGTAGTAGTAGAAGAGCCACTTGGGGTAGATCGGAGCCCCGATCGCCGCGGGCGGCCCGAACGGCGCGTACTCGGCGGGCTGCCTGGGCGGCGGCGGCATCTCGACCTTGGTCAGTTTCGCGTCAAACCGCGCGTCCTCGACAATCCGCGTCGTGGCGATGTGGTCGGGATGGGCGTCCTCTGGGTGGGGGCAGAACACGATCTGGGCTTGGTGGGCACGGATCACTCCCGCGACCAGGTGGCGAGCGGCCAAGGTGTGCTCGACGCTTCGATTCGGCAGGTCGAGGAGCACCCGCCGGATCTGACCTTCGCCCTGACCCCCACCACCTCTGGAGGTGAGCTCTGAGATGGCCGCCACCGCCTCGGCCATGCGTGTGGGGCGATCACCCACAGGCGTGGGGCACCCGTCGGTCATGTCCACCAGCAGGACGTCGTGTCCCTGCGACGCCAGGAGCGCGATGGTGCCGCCCATGCCGATCTCCTGATCGTCGGGATGCGGGCCGATGACGAGTATGTTCATGGAAAGGCCTCGTGCTGCGTGCTGCGTGCTGAGTGCTGCGTGGGGACCGAATGCGGCTTGTCGCTACAACGCAGCACGCAGCACCCAGCACGCAGCACGGTTCCTCTCACTCCGCCGACGCCTTCACCACCACAAATCCGATCAGCTGGGTCTTCGCGGCTTCTGCGGCCTCCTCGACCTGGCAGAGCACCAGCGTGTCGGGCGTGTCGGAGGCGAAGAAGCCGCCCGCCTTGAACGGCTGTGCGTACTCATCGCGGAACTCGTGGAGCGGGAACTTGAGCGTTTCGCCCACGCCGATCCCATCGATGGGCCTGCTGAACCGGCGATTGAGCCACAGCGTCCCCTTGCCGAACTTCTTGGCCGTCGTGTTGGTCAATTCCAGCGTCGAGGTCCGGCGGAAGACCTGCACATCCGCAACTGCCCCCTGCTCGAGCCCTTTGGGGAAGGGCCGGGCATAGTCAACCTTGGACGGCCCGCCGCCGCAGGCCGAAAGGCCGAGCGGGATGAGCAATGCAAGGGTCCAAGCGGCCGCGCTGGTCGAGATGTGAGAGGGCTTTGGCACGCCTGTATCGTCGCACCCCCGGACCCCCGCGTCTACTTGCATCAACAGAGCCCCCGGCGCGAGCGGGGGGGCGGGTGTGGGGGTGTGGGGGTGAGGGGGTGAGGGGGAGAAATCGAACGCGGAGGTTCAGAGCCCGACGCGCAAGCGAGGGTTCGTCTACGGACGGTTGTCGCGTCGAATGACGCGAAGGGTCAACGTACGCCCACCCTAGCTTGCGCGTCGGGCTCTGAAGCTTTTCCACACTCGGGGCAAGGCGTGTCGTTCGCCAATCCGCGAAGGTCGTAACCGCACCCACTGCAGTACCCTCGCCGCGCCCTCATGCCGCCGGCAACGGTGCCGAAGGCGAAGGCGGCCAGGAGACCCAGCGCGAGCATCGGCTGCCAGAGAGGGAAGAGAAACCGCGACTCTCTGGGGCCGCCCGCGCGAAAGGGGCGCCAGGCCGCGGCGAAGGAGCCGTAGGTCTCGTTGTGGGCCACCAATCCCAGGCGGCTGTTGATTTCCGCCGGATTGTTCTGGTATTGGGTGACCAGGTTGGTCGCTTGCCCGATCACAAGGCACCCCGACTCGGCGCCAAGGACCAAGCGTCCCGAATGGATCAGTATAACTCGCGGGGCCGTCAGCAGGAACCCGGCCAGGCAGGCGAGGGCGAGCAGCGCACACAGGACTCCCACGACGCGGGCGCTGCGGACGAACGGGGGCCGGGAGGTTTGGGATTGCGTGGGGGTGGTGGGGGCGGGAGTGGAGGTGGGGGTGGGAGTCATGCGACCTCTTTATCGGTGGTTGGTCGCCACCCGCAGCAGCCCGGACCCTTCAGAGCCCGACGCGCCAGCTAGCCCGGATTATTCACGTTGATTTGCGGTTCGTCGTCGCAGCGGCGTTTGAC
>CAYHQQ010000026.1:0-52253 GCA_964358855.1 uncultured Phycisphaeraceae bacterium | reverse complement strand
GGTCGATGACCCGGCTCATTCGATATTGAGAGACGGGACTGGTTTGGGGACAGACGCCTCGAAAAAACCAAACGACGGGGCGTTGGGGGGGGCTAGGGTTTGCACATGAGCGCCGAGTTCAAGGGCAGGAATGTCACGGTCATGGGCCTGGGGCGCTTCGGGGGCGGCGTGGGGCTCACTCGGTGGCTCGTCGCCCGCGGGGCGCGCGTCCTGCTCACCGACCGCGAATCGCCCAAGGACCTGGGCAGCTCCCTCGCCCGAATCGACGACTTGGTCCAAAGCGGACAGGTCATCCTGCGACTGGGCGGTCACGACGCCCGGGACTTCGCCAAGACCGACATGGTCGTCGTCAACCCCGCCGTCGCGACCCCCTGGGCCAACGAGTTCGTGCAGGCCGCCTTCGACGCGGGCGTCCACGTCGCCACCGAGATCGGCCTCCTCTGCCAGCGCCTTCCCAATCGCAGGCGCACCATCGGCGTCACCGGCTCGGTCGGCAAGAGCACCACCTCGGCCATGATCCATCACGTGCTCAGAGAGTGCGGGCGCCCCGTCGTCTTCGGCGGCAACATCGGCGGCACTCTTCTGGGCGCCCTGGACTCGGGCGAGCTCACCCCCGATCACTGGGTCGTGCTCGAACTCTCCAGCGCGATGCTCTACTGGCTCAGCGGCTGGTCGCCGCACGTCGCGGTCGTGACCAACCTCGTCACCAATCACGTCGACTGGCACGGAACCATCGAGCACTACCGCCAGAGCAAGCAGCAGATCCTCGCAAGCCAGCGCGAGGGCGACATCGCCGTCCTGGGCGAAACCCTCGGGAACTGGGCGACGGTCGCCGGTGTCGACCGGCGCGTGATGCCCGCGGGCGCCGCCCTCGATGCCCTGGCCCTCCCGGGGCGCCACAACCGCTCCAACGCCGCCCTCGCCGTGGCCGGCGTGCTCGCCGCCGATCCCGCGATCTCCGCTGGCCAGGCCCAGGCGAGTGTGCGAACCTTCGCCGGGCTCTCGCACCGACTCGAACGCGTGGGGGTCTTTGCCGGCATCGCTTGTTTCAACGACTCCAAGTCGACCACGCCCGAATCGACCATGCTCGCGCTGGAGGCCTTTGGCGAGAGCGTCGGCATGGGCCGCGTGCACCTCATCGCCGGCGGCTACGACAAAGGGGCCGACCTGACCCCCGTCGCAAAGGCCGCGGGCGCTCTGGCTGGCCTTTACACCATCGGCCAGACCGGCCCCACCATCGCCGCCGCAGCGGGCGGGGCGGCCTTGGAATGTGAGACTCTTGAAGTCGCCGTCAAACGGGCACGCGAGCGTGCCAAACCCGGCGATGTGCTGCTGCTGAGCCCGGCGTGCGCGTCGTGGGGACAGTTCGAGAACTTTGAGCGTCGAGGCGAGCTGTTCGTGAAACTCGTCAAGGGGATCGCGTGATGAGAGCCAAGAGAGCATCGAGTGTAGTGAGCGTGCTTGCCGTGGCGCTGTTGGGGACGGTGGCGGGGTGCGCCGGCGATCCACCCAAAGGCACCCAGGCAGACCCCTCGCCAGCCGCGACGCCCCAGGAGCCTCTGCCCTTCGTAAAGGTCCAGGAGCCCAAACGCGTCGTGCTGAAGCTGCCCGAGCCCATCCGCGAGGTCTTCCCCGGCGTTCGCCTCGACAAGGACGGCGGCGGCGTGGAGTTCGACGGCGAGATCGCCGTCGACGCCCACTCGAAGGAAACGCCCAACGTTTTCCTCGAGGTCATCGTCTGCCGCGCCGACTCGCGCGAGCACGAGAGCGTCGTGGTCACCAAGGCCCTCCCCTCCCATGTCCACGCCGCCCTGCTCCTCCTGGGCGCAGAGCCCGGCGTGCCGGCGAGCTGGAAGAAAGACGAGAGCGGCGCCATCGTCAGCGTGCCCCCAAAGGGTCAGGGCGTGGTCGTCACCGTCACCTTCACCGCTCCATCCGGCCTGCTCTACACCCTGCCCGCCAACGAGTTCGCCAGATCCCAGCGCGGCGGCGCAAGACTCGGCGTTCCGCCCAAGGACGCCCCGCCCGCCAAGTCCAAAGCGGAGCAGTTCGTCTTCGCCGGCTCGCGGTTCATGAAAGTCCAGGGCGCCGAGCGCTACGCCGCGGACATCTCGGGCACCATCGTCGGCCTCTGCTCGTTCGGCGACGAACCCATCGCCTGGTCGGGCGTCTACAACCCCGACGCCGCCACCGAAGAACCCCAGTGGATGATCGACGCCAGCGTCACGCCGCCCAAAGGCACCAAGGTCACTGTGCGCATGGAACTCGCGAAGGAAGGAGTTGAACAGGACTGAGGACTGAGGACTGAGTAGAAAATGCCTTTCCTCAGTCCTCAGTCCTGTTCAACTCAAAACGACAGGATCGTCCCCGGCGCGGGCGCGATGATCCGGTCCTTCTCCTCGCCCGCCGCGGCGAGGAGTCGTTCCAGCGGTTCGCCCTCGGGCTCGTCGCTGAGTTTGAAGGTGGAGTAGTGCACGGGAAGGATGAAGCGGCAACCCGACGCCGTCGCCATCCGCCAGACCTGCTCGGGGTTGGCGTGGGCGTGGATCCATGGCTTGTACGCGCCGATGCCGAAGATGCCCAGGTCGAACGGGCCGAGCTTGTCGAACGCGGCGGTCTCGGCGGTGTCGGCGGCGAAGAGCACGCGCGAGCCGGCGTGCTCGATGATGTAGCTGTTGTACCCGCGATGGCGGTCCCAGCCGTTGCGCGCGCCCCAGTGCCTGGGGCGGACGGCGGTGACGGTGATGTCCTCGAACACGTGGGAGTGCAGCCAGTGCAGCTGATGGATGTGCTTGAAGCCCCGCGGAATCAGACCCCGCGTGCTCTTGGCGGTGAGCAGTTCGGTTCGCCTGGAGACCAGGGCCCGCAGCGTCGCGCGGTCGAGATGGTCGTAGTGCGCGTGGGAGACCAGGATGAGATCCAGGTGCGGCAGATCGGCGGCCGCGGCGGCGATGGGATTGAGTCGGCGCGGGCCAAACGTCACGCCGCCCACGCGAGGCCCGATCACCGGGCCCAGCACCGGATCGGTGCACAGGGTGAGGGAGCCGAACTTCAGGAGGACCGAGCAGTGCCCCAGCCAGCACGCCGCCCGGAGCCCGGGGTCGTGCGGGAGAGCGGCCCAGGCCTGGCGGAGCGTCTCGCACGGGGCGACGGCCTTGTGCCGGAAGCGGACGGCCCGGGCGATGTCGGCCGGATAGCGGGTCATCATCGACCGAAACGCCATGGCGATCCGCATCGTCCGCTTGGCGAGCGGATCACGGGGAACTTTGCTCTCTCGATTCGCCCGGGGCATGCGACACGGTATGGCTCAGAGCATCGGCGCGACAAGGCGCGTCAGGCGGGAGGCCGCACGGGAGAGCCAGGGGGACTTGTTGAAGACCGAGGGGTTCATTTCCTTGCAGCTCTCCAGGTCGTGCTCGAGCATCGCCTCGACCTCTTCGACCAGCTTGGCGTGGTCGCACACCGCCGTGACCTCGAAGTTGATGTGGAGCGAGCGGTTGTCCAGATTGGCCGATCCGATCGCCACAAGGTGGTCGGTCAAGGCGACCTTCTGGTGCATGAAGCCCTTCTGGTACACGTGGATGTGGATGCCCGCGAGCATCGCGTCGTGGTAGTACGAGCGGGCCGCCAGGTGCACCAGGGGATGGTCGGGAAGCTTGGGGACGATGATGCGGATGTCGACCCCGCGGAACGCGGCGGCCTGGAGCGCCGCCAGAATGGCCTCGTCGGGAATGAAGTAGGGCGTGGCGATCCACAGACGTTTGTGAGCCGAGTGGATCAGGTGCAGGAACATCATCACGCACGACTCGATGTCGTCGGCGGGCCCGCTGGCGACGATCGCGATCCGCGCGTTGGCCGCCGAGGGCGTGGGCTTCCATTGCAGCTTGGGGAGCCTGCGGGAGACGCAGTACCAGTCCTCGACAAAAGCCATCTGAAGAGCCTGCACGGCCGGGCCGGTGATCTGCATGTGCGTGTCGCGCCATGGACCAAAGTGCTTGTCGAGTCCCATGTACTCGTCGCCCACGTTGAGCCCGCCGATGAAGCCCACCTTGCCGTCGGCGACGACAATCTTGCGGTGGTTGCGGAAATTGAGCTGGATCCGAAAGCGCGGGGCGCGCGAGGGGCGAAAGAGCAGGACCTCGGCCCCGCGCTCGGCCAGGGTCCGGCGATACGCACGCGGGAGCTTTTTGCAGCCGACACTGTCGATCAGGAAGTACACCCGAACCCCCCGTGCGAGGGCGGCGGTGAGGTGCTTGAGGAGCTCTTTGCCCAGGGCGTCGTCGTGGATGATGAAGAACTGGATCAGCACGTACTGGGTGGCGGCGTCGATGGCGGCGAAGATGGCGGCGAAGGTGTCGGCGCCGTCGATGAGCACGCGGGTGTCGTTGGAATGCGTGGCCGGGAGGACCAGGAGCGGATCCTGCACTCGCGTCACCGGGTCGCTGGTCGTGCCCGGGGGGCTCGCGCGGAACGGCTGGAGCTCGTCGTAGGCGGTGCGGACCAGCTTGTTGATCGCCTCGACCCCGCGGCGACGGGCCCGCACGTACCCCGCGAGGCGTCGGGCGCCGAACATCGCGTAGAAGGGGACGGCCACGGGCGGGATGGCGATCAAGGCGGCGACCCAGGCGACGGTGCCCTGGGGCGTGCGTCCGTTCATGACGGCGTCGGCGGCGCAGAGCAATCCGAGCATCTCAAAGAGAAGTGAAGCGTAGAGGATGATCTCGCCCATTTGCACGGGGGATGGTAGCGAGACCGGCGGGGGCTCAGTACGAGTAGTTCGCGCTTGGATCGGTCGATCCGGGCGAGACGCCTCCCGAGCTTCCATTGATGGCGGCGGAGTTCACACCGGCCACAACCAGGCACTTGTTGCCGGCGACGACGACCCAGTTGACGGTGCACCCGGTGGCGGTGTTCCGCGCGATCACGTTGCCTCCCGAGTCGACGAGGAACCCCCGCTGGGCGTAGGTCACGTTGTTGGACTCGACGCGGTTGGCCTGGCCCAGCACACGGATTCCACCGTGGGTGCCCGCGGCGGTGCCGTCGCCGTTGCAGTTGTTCCCGCTGACGACGCACGCGTAGTTGACGACGATCCCGTCGAACAGGTTGTTGCGAGTGGTGCAGGCGGTGATCTGGCAGCCGTTGTTGACTCCGATGCCGCGGGTGGCGTTGTCGGCGGCGGTGCAGTTGGTGATGGTGCAACCATCGATTGCGGTGATTCCGTCGCCGGAGTTGGAGTTTGCCGAGGAGCCCAAGACCGTGCTGCCGCCGGCGGCGTAGATGCCACTGACGCCGTTGGTTCTTGCCGTGCAGCTCGAAACCGTGCTGCCGATGCCCGTGGTGAGGCCGAAATTCCCGTTGTAGCTCGCCGTGCAGTTCGAGATCGTGCTGGCGTCGCCGGTGGCGATACCGGTGTTCGCGTTGACGTACGCCGAGCAATTCGAGATCGTGCCCGCGATGCTCGTGAAAATGCCGATGCCGGCGTTCTGGTACGCCGAGCAACCGGTGACCGTGCAATTGTTGCCGGCGCTGATGCCATGGCCGGAGTTGTCGCTGGTGAGCACGTCCACGATGCGGCAGTTGAACGCGCCAAAGGTGCCCAGGTCCACACCCTCATCGGCCCAGCCTCGCACCGAGCCGTTGACCACCGCGATGTGGGACAGCCCGCCCGCGGTGACGGACACGCCGTCGCTGGTTCCAAATCCACCGGCACCCACGAGGTCAAAGCCGTTGAGGTCCAGCGTGACACCGCTGGTCGCGATCTCGACGCCGTGCTTGCCCGCCGCGCCGGTGATGTTGCCGGTGAGGTAGTACGAGCCGGGCTGGGTGATCTTGAAGAGGCTGTCGGCGTCGCCGGGGGTGTTGGCGGCGTTGATCGCGGTCCGCGGCTCGACCTCGGTGAGGGTCTTGTAGGTGGAGGTGACGGCGCCGCCGGGAGGGTTGAGGGGGCCGGCGGCCAGGAGGGACACCAGGAGGCCGCCGCCCAGGGCGGATGCCAGGGCGAGGGTGGCGATGGAGAGGGCGGAGCGGGGAGGTGTGACTTTCATGATTGCGGTCCGGGGTGGGGCGGGAGCGTGCGATGAGGAGAACGACGTCGTGGGTTCAATGGGTGAGGTTGGCATGGGGGTCGGCGGTGCCGAGGTTGCCGGCATAGCTGTTGCCGTTGATCGCGGCGGCGTTGGTGGTGGTGATGACGATGGGCGCCACGCTGTTGCCGGCGACGATGGACCAGTTGGTGGTGTTGTTCGAGCAGACGTTTCTGACAATGACGTTTCCGGCCGAGTCGATGTCGATGCCGCGGTCGGTCTCGGTGCAGTTGTTGCCCTCGATGCGGTTGTTGCCCAGGGTGGCGTGGATGCCGGCGCCGTCGCCGGCATTCAGTCCGTTGAGGAAGCAGGCGTTGCCGCGGATGATGCAATCGGTGACGCAGCGGATGCCGTCGAGGGTGTTTGATCGAACGGTGCAGTCGATGACCGAGCACCCCTGAAAGACGTTGATGCCGATGCCGGAGTTGGAGTTCGCGGTGCAGTGGTCGATGGTGCTGCCGCTGCTGCCGCCGGTGTAGATGCCGTGCCCGGCGTTTGAGGCTGCGGTGCATCCGGTGACGGTGCAACCGTCGCCGACGGAGATGCCGTTGCCGTTGGTGAGGGTCGCCGTGCAGGCGGTGACCGTCGATCCGTGGCCGGCACTGATGCCCATGTTGCCACCCCTCACGGTGCAGCCGGTGATCGTGGCCCCTCCGGCGGTATTGATGCCCGCGAGGGTGTTGGAGTAGGTGTTGCACCCGGTGATGGTGCAGCCCAGGCCCATGTTGATGCCCGCGTTGGCGTTTCCCCAGGCCGAGCAGTGGGTGATGGTGGACCCGGTGCCCGTGCTGATGCCGTTGTTTGCGTTGCTGAAAGCCACGCAGTCGGTGACGGCGCTGCCGATGCCGACACTCAAGCCATTGCCCGTGTTGCCCTGGACGCGAAGGTCGGCCAAGCGGCAGGAGAGCCCGCCCGTGGAGCTGAAGTCGAGCCCATCGCCCTGCCAGGCACGGATCGAGCCATTGACCACCGCGACGGTGTGGAGATTGACGACGCTCATGGCGATGCCGTCGAGCGAGCCGCCGACTCCGATGAGGTCGAACCCGTTGAGGTCGAGGGTGACGCCGCTGGCGGCGATCTCGATCCCGTGCTTGCCGGCGAGGCCGGTGATGTTGGCGGTGAGGTAGTAGGAGCCGGGTTGGGAAATCTTGAAAAGGCTGGGCGTCGCGTCGTTGTCGCCGGGGGTGTTGGCGGCGTTGACGGCGATGCGGGGCTCGACCTCGGTGAGGGTTTTGTAGGTTGATGTCACCGCTCCGGGAGGCGGGTTGAGGGGGCCGGCGGAAAGAATGCCACCGACGACGACGAGGGCGGCCAGGGAGAGGGCGATGCGGGCGGGGAAGGGTTCGCGGTTCATGAAGCGATTTCCTGGTGGCGGGCTTTGGGCACAAGGAGAGTGGTTTGGACCCGACCGGTGCTCGGGGGCCGGGTTCAGTACGAGAAATTGGCGTTGGGATGGGTGCTACCGGTGGAGTCGGGCGCGGTGAAACCGTTGATCGCCGCGCTGGCGGGGGCGCGGCGGTCGACGATGGGGCCGACCACGTTGTTGGCGACGATCACCCAGTCGGTGGTGTTCCCCGCGCAGGTGTTCCCGAAGATGATGTTCCCGGGATTGTCCACGTCGATGCCTCGGTCGGAGATGACGCAGTTGTTGCCCTGGATCAGGCAGTCGGAGCCAACGGCGTGAATACCGGCTCCGTCGGCGGCTCCACTGCCGTTGGAGGCGCATGTGTTATGGCGGGCGGTGCATCCGCTCACCAGACGGATGCCGTCGCCCGTGTTCGAGCGCGCGGCGCAATCCGTGACGGAACTGTGAGAGGCAACGGAGATCCCGTGGCCCGTGTTCGAGGTCGCCGCACAGCCCGTGACCACGCAGGCGAAGCTGGACGAGACGCCGTCGCCGGCGTTCGTCCGCGCCGCGCAATTCGTCGCCGTGGATCCATCGTTGAGAAAGAATCCTGTGGAGCCGTTGCTCTGGGAGGTGCATCCGCTGAGGGCTGAGCCGCGATCGGCGGAAATGCCGATTCCGGTGTTGAAATCGGCGACGCATTCCGCGACGGTCGATGTATTTCCGACCACGATGCCCTGGGCCTGATTCCCCCGGGTGGAGCAGCCCGTCACCACGCACGTGCTCTGCGTTGTGATGCCACTGGCGACGTTCCCGCTGCAGGCGCATCGATCAACGGACGTGGTGACGGCGACAAGAATGCCGTGCCCCCCGTTGGCGCTGGAATTCACGGCGGCGACACGGGAGTTGGAAGCGCCGGCGGTCTGCAGGTCGACGCCGTCGCCGCCCCACGACCGAACCGACCCGTTCATGACCGTGATGTTCGCCGGCGATCCGACGATCACGGTGACGCCGTCGAGTGATCCTGGTGCTCCCAGGAGGTCAAACCCGTTGAGGTCGAGCGTGACGCCGCTGGAGGCGATCTCGACGCCGTGTTTGCCCACGACGCCGGTGATGTTGCCGGTGAGGTAGTAGGAGCCGGGCTGGGAGACTTTAAAGAGGCTGTCGGCGTCGCCGGGGGTGTTGGTCGCGTTGATCGCGATGCGTGGCTCGACCTCGGTGAGGGTTTTGTAGGTGGATGTCACCGGCCCGGCGGGCGGGTTGAGCGGGCCGGCGGAGAGCAAGGCGCCGGTGATCAAGGCGAGGGCGGAAACGGAAAGCACGATGCGAGTGGGCGTGAGCGTATGGGTCATGGTGGTGTTCCGTTGAGGCAGGGATTCGGGCGTGGGGCGGCTTGGAGGGACGGGGTGGACGGCGCGCATGGTTCAGTACGAGAAGTTGGCATGGGGATCGGTCGAGCCCAGGGTGGAGGCGACGGGGCCGATGCCGGAGATGACGGCGGCGTTGGAGCCGGCGACGACGATGGGCCCGACGGAGTTCCCAATCGCGATCTCCCAGTTGCTGTTGTTGCCCGAGCAGGTATTTCCGATGATGATGTTCCCCAAGCTGTCCACGTCGATGCCGCGGTCGGCGGAGGTGCAGGTGTTGTTCTCAATGCGGGCGTCGCCGGATGTGGCGTGGATGCCCGCGCCGTCGCCGCCGTTACCGTTGATCGTGCAGATGTTGCCGCGGATCACGCATCCATGGCTGCACCAGATGCCGTCGAGCACGTTGAGCCGGGCATTGCAGTCGGCGACCGTAGAGCCGGAGGCGACGCTGATGCCCTCGCGGTTGTTGAAGGCCGCCGTGCAGTTGGTTACGGCGCAGCCGTAGCCGGCGCCGATGCCGACGCCCATGTTCTGATTGGCCGAGCAGTCGGTCACGGTGCTGCCATCGGCGGCGCGGACGCCGTCGCCCATGTTGCCACTGACGGTGCAGTTGACGACCGTGGTGCCTCGGTCGACCAAGATGCCATTGAAGGTGTTGGCGTTGGCCGAGCAGTTGGTCACGGTGCTGGCGGCAAGGGCGGTGATGCCGTCGCCGGTGTTGGCGTACGCCGAGCAGTTGGTCAGGGAGGAGCCGGTCTCGGCGTAGATGCCCGTAATGCTGGCGCCGGAGGCCGAGCAGTCCGAAAGGGTCGAGCCCGCGCGGACAAGGATGCCGTACTGGCCGCCCGAACCCGAGCACCTGGAGACCTGGGAGTTGAGGCTGGCGTAGATGCCGATGCGCGTGTTGCCGGTGGCCCGCACGCCCTCGACGCGGCATCCGACGATGATGGACTCCGCCAAGTTGATGCCGTCGCGTCCCCAGTTGCGAACCGAGCCGTTGACGACGGCGATGTTGGTGAGGCTGCTGGTGGCGACCACGCTGACGGCGTCGAACGATCCCGCGACGCCCAGGAGCTCAAACCCGTTGAGGTCAAGGGTGACGCCGCTGGCGCCGACCTCGATGCCGTGCTTTGAGTTGACCCCGGTGATGTTTGCGGTGAGGTAGTAGGACCCGGGCTGGGAGATTTTGAAGAGGCTGTCGGCGTCGCCCGGGGTGTTGAGGGTGGAGATGGCGATGCGGGGCTCGACCTCGGTGAGGGTCTTGTAGGTGGAGGCGACGGGGCCTGCGGGGGGGTTGAGCGGGCCGCCCCCACCGGCCAGGAGCGCGGCGGCGGCGAGGAGGGCCAGAGAGGCGATGGAGGTGCAGACGATGGCGGTGCGGTTCACGAAGGGCTCCTGAGGAGACAAGTGAGAAGCGGTGATTCAGTACGAGAAGTTGGCGTTGGGGTCGGTGGAGCCCGGGGCGGCGCCGCCGGTGTTGCCCACGATGGCGGCGCTGGTGGCGCCCTGGACGACGAGGCAGATGTTTCCTGCGACGACGTCCCAGTTGGTGCCGTTGCCCGTGCAGGCGTTCCTGACGATGATGTTGCCGGCGGCATCCACGTCGATGCCGCGGTCGGCGTTTGAGCAGGTGTTTGCCTCGATGCGATTGTCGGCGCCCGCGGCGTGGATGCCAGCGCCGCTCGCGGTGCTGCCGTTGTTGGAGCAGTTGTTGCCGCGGATCACGCACTCGGCGGAGGTCAGGATTCCGTCGACGGAGTTGAAGCGTGAGGTGCAGTCGGCGATGGTGCATCCGTTGGCGGTGCTGATGCCGCTTGCGCCATTGTTGAACGCCATGCAGCTTGAGATCGTGCAGCCGCTGGCGGTGACGATGCCGCTGGCGATGTTGGTGTAGGTCGAGCAGCTTGAGACTGTGCAGCCCAGGCCGGTGACGATGCCGCTCGCGGAGTTGTTGGAGGTCGAGCAGTTCAAGACTGTTGAGCCGGCGCCAGTGTTGATGCCGCTGACGGAGTTGCCCGACGCCGAGCAGCCCGCGACGGTGCATCCGGGGCCGGTGCGGATGCCGCTGCCGGTGTTGAGGAACGTCGAGCAGTCCGAGATCGTGCCGCCGAGGTCGATGATGAAGCCGCTGTCGAGGTTGCTGTACGCCGAGCAGTGGGCGATCTCCGAGCCGGGGTCGGCGATGATGCCGGCGAAGGCGGCTCCAGTCGCGGTGCAGCTTGAGACGGTGGAGTTCGCTCGGGCGTAGACGCCGTACTGACCGCCGCTGGCCGAGCACCGGGAGACCACGGCGCTGGAGCCCACGTTGACGCCCATTCGCGCGTTGCCGGTGGTGGCGACATCCTCAACCCGGCAGCCGGTGGCGTTGAAATCGCCCAGGTTGACGCCATCGCGACCCCACTGCCTGATCGAGCCATTGAGGACGGCGATATTGGACTGGCCCGGTTCGGTGACGGTGATCGCGTCAAAGGTTCCTGTGAGTGGGCCGAAGGCGGAGAGGGCGAAGCCGCTTAGATCGAGCGTCACGCCGCTTGTCACGATCTCGATGCCGTGCTTGCCGACGACGCCGGCGATGTTGCCGGTGAGGTAGTAGGACCCGGGCTGGGAGATTTTGAAGAGGCTGTCGGCGTCGCCCGGGGTGTTGAGGGTGGAGATGGCGATGCGGGGCTCGACCTCGGTGAGGGTCTTGTAGGTGGAGGCGACGGGGCCTGCGGGGGGGTTGAGCGGGCCGCCCCCACCGGCCAGGAGCGCGGCGGCGGCGAGGAGGGCCAGAGAGGGGATGGAGGTGCAGACGATGGCGGTGCGGTTCATGAAGGGTTCCTGAGGAGAGAGGTGAGAAGCGGTGATTCAGTATGAGAAGTTGGCGTTGGGATCGGTGGAGCCCAGGGCGGCGACGCCGGTGTTGCCGTTCACGGCGGCACCGGGGGGGGTTGCGACGATGGGGCCATAGGCGTTGCTGGCGGCGATGGTCCAGTTGGTGGCGTTGCCCGAGCAGGTGTTCTTGATGATGATGTTGCCCACGCCGTCGATGTCGATGCCGCGGTCGGCATCCGTGCAGTTGTTCGACTCGATCCGATTGTCCGAGCCGCTGACCTGGATGCCGGCGCCGCCAGCGGCGCCGATCCCGTTCTGCGTGCAATTGTTGCCGCGAATGAGGCAATCGTCGGACGCGCGAATACCGTCGGTGTCGTTCTGTGAAGCGACGCACTCCGACACGAGCGCCTTGTCCCCAAGGGAGAAGCCGACGAGGTTCTGCACCGCGTTGCAGTGGAAGAACGAGTTGCTGTCAAAGTCGCACTGGAATCCGGACGAGCCGTTCTCGACCGCGGTGCAATTGGTGACGGCACATCCGATATTCATCTTGAATCCCGCGCCGGTGTTGTCCCTGGCCTGGCAGTCGCTGAACGTGGTTGCTGTCGGAGTTCTGAATCCGCTGCCCGCGTTGTTGAAGGAAGAGCAGCGGGTCACCGACCAGGCGTTTCCTGCGGCGATTCCGTCGCCTGCGTTTCCCGTCGAATCGACTCCTTCGATCGATCCGGCGTAAGAGTTGCCCGACAGCCCGACTCCGTCAGAACCCCAGGCCCGAACCGTGCCGTTGCGGATGGTCGTCCGCTCGATCAGAACCGAGTTGGTGATGCCACGAAGAGACCCGGCGACGCCCAGGAGTTCGAATCCACCGAGATCGATGCTGACTCCCGTGGAGGCGATCTCGATGCCGTTCTTGGCGGGAACGCCGGTGATGTTGCCCGTGAGGTAGTAGGAGCCGGGCTGGGTGATCTTGAAGAGGCTGTCGGCGTCGCCGGGGGTGTTGGCGGCGTTGATGGCGATGCGGGGCTCGACCTCGGTGAGGGTTTTGTAGGTGCTGGTGACGGCCCCGGCGGGCGGGTTGAGCGGCCCGGCGGCGAGGAGGGAGGAGAGCAGGGCGCCGGTGAGAGCCGCGGCGGCGAGGACGACAGCGGAGAGGGCGGCACGAGAGAGAGGGGTCATTGGAGTCATGGCGACGATCCTTGGAACGGAGGCCAAAGGGAGCGGGTGCGAGGAGGAGGCGAGGTGACGGGGTAATCGGCAGGTGAAGCTTGCGTTTGGGTCGGTGGAGCCTGGGGCGGAGTCGCCGGTGCTGCCGAGGCTGGCGGCAATCACCAACGGTGGACCAGAGGGTCAGTACGTGAGATTGGCCCAGGGGTTGGTTGTTCCGACCGAGCCTGTGTAGGTGTTGCCGCTCACGGTGGCGGCGTTGGGGGTGGCCTGGACAATCGGGGCGAGATTGTTACCCGCGACGATCTCCCAGTTCGTGACGGTGTTGCTCCCGCAGGTGTTGCGGGCGATGAAGTTGGCGCCCGCGCCGGAGATCCAGATGCCGTGCCCGTTCTGGATTGACTGATTGCCCTCGATGCGATTCAACCCGCCGTTGGTTGTGATTCCTGCGGCGGTGGTCTGGGTTTGGGCGTTGAGGTAGGTGACGTTGTCGCGGATGTCGCAGGCCGAACCGACCAGAATTCCGTGCTCGCCGTTGAAACGGGCGATGCAGCGCTCGATGGTGACTCCGAAGGAACCCTGGATGCCGATGGTGGCGTTGCTGTCGGAGGTGCACTGGGAAATGATGGCTCCGCGGGAGACGAGGAACCCATAGGAACCGTTGTCGGAGGCGACGCAGCCGGTCAGGGTGGCGGCGTTGGCGGCGACGAATCCGCGACCGGCGTTGTTGGCGGAGGTGCAATGGTCGAAGGTAACACCATCGGCGGTGGCGTTGAAGCCGGTGGAGGCGTTGGCGTTGGCGGTGCAGTTGGCGAGGGTGGCACCGCCGGCGATGATGAAGCCTTGCGCGGAGTTGGCGACGGCGGTGCAGTCGCGAAGGGCGCTACCGGATCCGGTGACGGAGTAGCCGTCGCCCAGGGATCCCGAGACGGAACAGCCGGTGACGATAGCGGAGGCGCCGACACGGATTCCGCCATTGGTGCAGACGCGGGAGAGGACGTTTTCGACGCGGTGCCCGGTGCCGACGAGGTCGATCGCCCAGTCTCCCCAGGCGGAGATGACGCCGTCGCGAATCGTGATGCTCACGCGGAAAATGCCGGCGGTTGACACTCCGTCGAGGCCCAGGCCGGAATTGACCACGCTGAAGCCGTTGAGGTCGATGGAGACATTGTCGGCGGCGATCTCGATGCCGTACTGGCCAGTGGAGCCGATCACGTCGCCGGTCAGGTAGTAGCTTCCGCGCTGCGTAATTTTGTAGACGCTGTCGGCATCGCCGGGCGTGTTGGTCGTGTTGACGGCGGTGCGTGGCTCGACCTCGGTGAGGGTCTTGTAGGTGGAAGTGACGGCACCGGCGGGCGGGTTGAGGGGCCCGGCGGCGAGAATGCCCGCAGCGAAAACCAGCGCGAAGGCGGCAAGGAATAGAACGGTGCGGGCCGGGGTAGACCGGTTCGGCGAGGCAGGACTGCCGGTGGTCGCGCGGATCATCGTGGGGCTCCTTGGAGATGGGGATAGGGGCGCGCGGTGGAGGGAGTGGACGGCTTAGTACGTGAAGTTGGCATGGGGATCGGTGGAGGCGAGTGCCGTGGGGGCGAAGTCGCCAGAGACGACGGCGGTGGCGACGCCCGTGCGGTTGACGATCGCGCCGTAGTAGTTGTTGGCGGCGATGCTCCAGTTGAGCGAGTTGCCCGCGCAGGTGTTCCCGATGATCGTGCTGGCGGAGCTGTCCACGTCGATGCCGCGGTCGCCACGGCTGCAGTGATTCCCCTCGATGTGGTTGTAGGCGCCGGTAGCGTGGATGCCCGCGCCGTCGCCCGCAACCCAGCCGGCGTACCCGGTGTTGTTGTTCCGGATCACGCACTCGGCATCGCACCGGATGGCGTCGAGGGTGATGAACTTGATCGAGCAACCGGAGACGGTGCTGCCAGTGCTGACGCGGATGCCGTAGCCTGCGCTATTGCTCACCGAGCAGTTCGTGACGACATTGCCCTGAGACGTGTTGATGCCATCGCCCTGGTTGGAGTATGCCGAGCAGTTGGAGATCGTGGAGGTGGACAAGGTGTTGAAGCCGTTGCCCGTGTTGCTGTCCGCCGAGCAGTTGGTGAGCGTGGAGCCGGCAAGTGTGCTGATGCCGTTTCCGGTGTTGCCCGACGCCGCGCAGTTGGCGATGGAGCAGCGGACGTCGGTGGCAATGCCGCCGCCAGAATTGCCCGACGCCAGGCATTCGGTGATGACGCAGTCGAAGCTGGTGTCGATGCCGGTGCCCGTGTTGGCGCTGGACGAGCAGCCCGAGACCGTGCAGCGGCTGCCGGTGCTGATGCCCTGGCCCCCGCTGTCGAACGACGAGGAGTCGGCGACGGTGCATCCGACGCCGACCTGGATGCCGTTGCCGGAGTTCTGGTAGACCGCGCAGTTGGTGACCGTGCAGCCGCCCAGGGTGCTGATGCCGATGACCCCGTTGCCGGTGGCGGAACTATTGGTGACCGCGCCGCCGTTGCCGGTGTGGATGCCGGAGGCGACGTTGAAGGAGGCCGAGCAGTTGGAGACCGTGCTGCCGCTGGAGGTGAGGATGCCGGTGCCGGTGTTGCCGCTGGCGTGGACCTGCTCCACGCGGGTGTTGATGGGGATGGCGGTCGCCAGGTCAACGCCGTCACCGCCCCAGCTGCGGACCGAGCCATTGACCACGGCGATGTTCACGCCGGCCACGGTGACGGTCACGCCGTCGAGCGAGCCGGGGACACCCACGAGGTCGAAGCCCATGAGGTCGAGGGTGACGCCGCTGGCGGCGATCTCGATGCCGTGCCTGCCCGCGCCGCCGGTGACGTTGGCGGTGAGGTAGTACGAGCCGGGTTGGGTGATCTTATAAATGCTGGCGCCGGCCCCGGGGGTGTTGGCGGCGTTGATAGCGATGCGTGGCTCGACCTCTGTGAGCGTCTTGTAAGTGCTCGTGACCGGCCCGGCGGGCGGGTTGAGGGGGCCGGCGGCGAGCAGGCTTGTGAGCACCCCGCCGGCGACGCCGGCCAGTGCGAGGGCGGAGAGGGAAAGGGCGGTTCGGTTGGCGTGGTGCATGATGGTTTGTCTCCTTGAAGACGGTGGTGAGGTGGTGGAACCTTTGGTGAGAGGAGCGGACGCGTTAGTACGTGAAATTGGCATTGGGGTCGGTCGAGCCGGGGGCGGCGCCTCCGGTGTTGCCCAGGATGGCTCCGCCGGTCGTGCCCTGAACGACGAGGCAGACGTTGCCGGCGACGATGTCCCAGTTGGTGATGTTGCCCGAGCAGACGTTTCTGCTGATGATGTTTCCGGCGGCGTCGATGTCGAGGCCGCGGTTGCCGCCGGTGCAGTTGTTGCCTTCGATGCGGTTATCCTGTGCGGTGGCGTGGACGCCCGAGCCGTTGCCGTTGAACCCGTTGTTCGAGCAGGAGTTGGCGCTGATCGTGCACGCCGACGAGCAGACGATGCCGTCGACGGTGTTTTGCCTCAAGGTGCAGTCGACGACGGTGCATCCGACCCCGGCGCCGATGCCGCTGCCGGCGTTGCCGACGGCCGAGCAGCTCGAGACGGTGGAGCCGTTGCCCACGCTGATGCCGAAGATCGAGGGGAAGTTGCCGGAGTTGTTGAGGGCCGAACAGTTCGACACGGTGCAGCCGGTTCGGGCGATGATGCCGGCGAGGCCATTGCCGCTGGCGGTGCAATTCGAGACCGTGGCGCCGTCGCCCACGCGGATGCCGGCGCCGCCGAGGTTTGCGGAGGCATTGCAGTTGTTGATGACGCAGTCGGCGACTCCGACGATTCCATCGCCGGTCGCGGCGCCATTGTTCGATGCCCAGCAGTCGGTGGCCGAGCCGTTGACGATGATGCCGCTGCCGGCGTTGGCGTAGGCCGAGCAGCTCGAGACGGTGGTTCCCTGGATGCCGTCACCGCCGTTGTCGTGCGCCGAGCAGTGCGTGATCTGGCCGCCCTGGCCGGAGGTGACGCCGTGCGCCCCGTTGTCGCTGAGAATAACCTCTACGACGCGGCAGCGACGGGCGCCGGTGGTGCCCAGGTCGACGCCGGTATTGGCCCAATTGCGAACGGAGCCGTTGAGCACGGCGATGTTCGCCAGACCGCCCGCTGTGGCGCTCACGCCATCGAGCGAGCCGGCGACACCCACGAGATCGAAGCCTTTGAGGTCGAGGGTGACGCCATTTGCGACGATCTCGATGCCGTGCTTGCCGGCGGTGCCGGAGACGTTGCCTGTGAGGTAATAGGCGCCGGGCTGGGAGATCTTGAAGAGGCTGTCGGCATCGCCGGGGGTGTTGGCGGCGTTGATGGCGATGCGGGGCTCGACCTCGGTGAGGGTTTTGTAGTTGGACCCGACGGCCCCGGCGGGCGGGTCGAGGGGGCCGGCGGAAATGATGAGGGCGGCGCCGGTGAGGGAAAGGACCGCGAGCGTGAGGTGTGCGAGCGTGATTCGGGTCATGCTGAAACTCTCCTTCCGTCCAATTTGGTCGTTGCGAGCCGGATGGATGGCTCGAGACGGGCGTGGGCCGGCCCAGCGTACCAGAAGCGAGGCGGAATTCCAAGGCGTTTTGGGGTGCTGGACGGGTCAACACTCGGTGGGCGGCCGGGCACGGGACACCCGATTTGATGTATGATCCGGCATGCCAAACGAACAAGCCCCGTCGGCGACCGGGCCTCAAGTGAGCAAGCGCGTGGAGTGTCCGCGGTGCCATTGCGAGAAAGTGTACATGGGGACCAAGCAGTTCCACGAGGGGAAGCGGTGGGGCCTATTGGGGGATCTAGGCGAGCTGTTTGTGAACAAGGAGTCGTTCGACGTCTACGCGTGTCCGCAATGCGGGAGCGTGGAGTTTTTCGTGGACGGGGTGGGTGAGCACCTGCGCCCGCAGTGACGCATGCAGCGGCGAACCGCGAGACTGGCGATCCTCTGTGCGTTGTTGGGAGGCCTGACGACGGTGGCGGTCGCGTGGGTACTGACGCTGGACCTCTGCGTGGGCATGGCGCCGATGAGGTTCGCCATCGCGGGGTCGACGTGGAATGGGCGGGAGATCGATGTGGCGCGCCGGGACGCGCTGGGCGAGGTCGCGCTCGCCGCGGAACCGATCGGTGCGGCGCACATGTCCGTCGAGCAGACTGTGGTGCTCGACGATGTTGTGCCATCGTGGGCGAGACATGAGTTGCTCGGGTGGACCGGGGGCGAGGAGGGGGCCGGGCCTCCAGAGGGCGCCGCGCGGGCGATGCTCGTCACGGGGTGGCCTTTCTTGTCGATGTGGGTGAGCTTTGATCAGCAGCCCAGCGCCGGATACTGGTGGTACAAAGCGCGCAATGGAATTCGGCTTGCTCCCGCCCCGGCAAACGCGGACTTTCGTGCGCTCTTGTCGCCCCGTGAGCGGGTGTTGCCGACTCGCGTTGCTGTGGGCGGGTTTGCGATGAGCACGTCGTTCTGGGCGGTGGTGTGGGCTGGGCTACTGCTTGGACCCGGGGCCGCAAGACGGGCGCTGCGAGAGCGACGCGGGCGATGCACCGGCTGCGGGTACGACCGGCGGGGGCTCGAGCCCGGCGCCACGTGCCCGGAGTGCGGAGCAAGCGCCGGGCGTGTGCGACGCCTCGAGCCGCGCGAGGTTTGATTGGCGATCGAAATGACCCTTTGAAAGCGCGGAGATTCGTGTATGCTGCGCCCTCGCGGCGAGGCCCTCTCGCGTGTGCCGCGGCGCTGGCGTGGGAGTTGTTCGAGTGTGGCGTGAGGAGAGAGAATCATGAAGCGTGCGTGTGTTCGCGGTGTTCTGCTCGCTGGTCAGGTTGTTGCCGGCTCGGCGGTGCTGCTGGTCGCCTCAACGGCGAACGCCCAATGGACAGTGACAAACCTTCATCCGGCCGGGGCGTCCGAGTCGAACGCGGTGGGGGTGTCGGGCGGACAACAGGTGGGCTACGCGATCGTGAGCAACACCCGGCGTGGATATCTGTGGACCGGGACCGCGGCGTCGGCGGTCGATCTGACGCCCACGGGAGGTGGAGAGTCCGGGTCGGAGGCGTATGGAGTCTCGGATGGGTATCAAGTGGGGTACGCTCGGTTTGGGGGCGAGCTCTCGATTCGGGCACGGATGTGGAGCGGGGAGGCGAACGCGTGGGCCGACCTGCATCCATTCAGCGCGTCGTACTCGATCGCGTACGGGGCTTTGGGTGGGCAGCAGGTGGGCCTCGCGAGCATCGCGGGCGCGGAGCGCGCGTCGCTGTGGACCGGGACCTCTGGGTCGCGGGTCGATCTGCATCCGCAAGGGGCGGCGTACTCGTTCGCTTACGCGACGTCGGGAGCTCAGCAGGTTGGGCAGGCCCGCATGGAAAGCGGCTCTCACGCGATCCTGTGGGCCGGGACGCTGGCGTCCTGGGTCGATCTTCATCCCGCGTTTGGAAGTGAGTCGCAGGCCAACGGCGTGTCGAATGGGCAGCAGTCGGGCTGGTTCACGTCGATCGTGGACGGGTCGTTCCACGCGTGTCTGTGGACGGGGACGCCGGCGTCGTGCGTGGACCTGAGCCCGGCGGGGACGACATACTCGGATGTGGAAGCGGCCTTTGGGGTGGAACAGGCGGGGCTTGCGCAGGTGGGGAACTTCTGGCACGCGAGCCTGTGGAGCGGGACGCCCGAATCGTGGGTCGACCTGCACACGTTCCTGCCCGCGGAGTTTCTGATCTCCGTGGCCAAGGGGATCTGGGGAGATGCGACCCACACGTACGTGGTGGGGTACGGGTACAACGTGAACACCGAGCGCTACGAGGCGTTGATGTGGACTCGAACCAACGGGGCCGCGTGCCCCGCCGATTTCGACGACGATGGGACGGTCGATTTCTTCGACTACGACGCCTTCGTCACGTGCTTTGAAGGTGGGGCGTGTCCGCCCGGCCCCCCACCCAAGACGGCGGACTTTGACGGGGACGGGTCGGTTGATTTCTTTGACTACGACGCGTTTGTGGTTGCGTTTGAGACGCCTTGCTGAGCGTGAGATGCGGGATCACCCAACCGGCATGCCGACGAGGCCAGCCGGCGTTGCGATCGCGGGCATTTGAGCGCGTTCCCACCCGGGGGCATCGGCGATGATGTCGTAAGGGGCCGCGCACTCGGGGCAGTGGCCCTGGTCGGGGAGGCCCAGGAGGCTGTAGGTGCAGCTGGTGCACAGGCGTCCCTTGGCGGCGATGTACTTGGCCTTGACTCGCCGATTGCCGAGCCAGACGGCGAGGATCGCGATGAACTGAGGGACAAAGAAGAAAGCCGGGACCACGAACGCGCCCCAGAACTTGAGCGAGGCGATGGACTGGGAAACCTCCTTGAAGAGGAGTGACGTGACGCCCAGGGCAGCGACGATCGCCGGGAGCCAGAACCAGTGGCCCAGGCGCTTGATCGCCGGGGGGAGCGGGGGCTGCTTGGAATCGTGGAGCGGCATGGCGGGCGCCTCTGGTGAACGACCAGGAAGCGTACGCGGGGCGTGGGCGTGCGAGGCGGGCGCGAGCTACCGGGGGATTCGCAAGAAGGAAGCGCCCGGGCCGATGGCGCTGGAGTTCAAGAGCCACCGGACGTTGAGGCGGCCGGCGCCAAAGAGGCCCAGATCCAGCGGGTTCTGGGCGTTGATGTTGCGTGAGGCCAGGAGGAGGCGTTGGCGAATGGCGGCGGGGGAATCGAGCGGGAAGCGTGCGGCGGCGAGGGCGGCGACGCCCGAGACCTGGGCGGCGGCGAAGCTGGTGCCGCTGGAGAGGGCGAAGCCGGCGTCGGGAGTGGGGCCGACGATGTCGACGCCGGGCGCGGCGATGGTCACCGAAGCGTCACGGTTGGCGAAGGGGGCGAGCACGTCGGTGGCGTCCACGGCGGTGACGCCGATGACGTTTGGACTCGCGGCGGGATAGTCGGGGGCTAGGAGGCCCGCGTTGCCGACGGCCGAGACCACGATGGCGCCGTGGGCGGCGGCGTAGTTGATGGCGGTCTGGACGACCGTGGAGTCGCCGGGGAGGGAGAGGCTGAGATTGATGACGCGCGCGCCCTGATCGACGGCGTGGTAGATGCCCGCGGCGGTGGTGAATGTGTCGCCGTGGCCGTCGCTGTCGAGGACTTTGACGGGCAGGATCATGGCGCCGGGGGCGATGGAGGAGATGAGGCCGGCGACGAAGGTGCCGTGACCGGTGAGCTCGTCGACGAGCCCGTTGCCATCGTTGTCTGTGCCATCCGAGCGATCGCTGGTGTCGGCGTTGGCGTCGACGAAGTTCCATCCGCCGGGGGCGAGCTTGCCGGCGAGGACGGCATGGTCGGAAACGCCGGTGTCGAGGACGGCGACGGTGACGCCCGTGCCGCGCGCGCCGCGGGGCAGGGTTTCAAGGGCGATCTGGTGGCGAGCGGGCTGGGTTTCAAACTCGGAGGCGGTCGCGGAGACGCGGAAGAAGAAGCTTTGGGTGTGCCCGTCGGAGGAGATGTTGTCCTCGTTGTGCTGCTCGTCGTCGAAGCGGGCGTCGGCGCTGAAGATGCCCTCGGAGGCGTCGTCGTCGAGCGCGATGTACAAGCTCAGCGCGTAGAGGCGGTGGGCGGGCATGGATGCGGTGAGGGTGGCGTTGAATTCGGCGTAGTCGGCGAGCACCTCGGAGATGAGCTCATCGCGCTTGAGCTGGATGACAAAGTCGCGCCGGATGATCAGGCTCGCGCTCTCGCGTTCGTCCTCGGGGGGGGGCTCGTCGCAAACGCCGGGAGCGGCGAGCAGCGCGGCGAGGCCGGCGACCAGAGCGAGCAACGGGATGCGAAACTTCATAAGCCCTCCGTGACGAGAAATGGAGCCCAGCCGGCGACGGGAACCCCCCGATCCGCGAGAGCGCGCTGGGCGCAAGCCAATGCCTCGCCAAATGCGACCTTGTCATCTTGATTATACAACCGAAAGTACGTGTCGACCATGAGCGATCTGGCGGATTGGTCGTGGACGGGCCAGATGGCGGTTATGAGACTTCGGGCTCCGCAGACGAGGAGGGCCCGAATAAAGCCGTGCATCTCCGACCCCGAATCGGGCGAGGGCTTGCCGGTGTCGCAGGCGCTCAGGACGACGCCGGCGCCGGTCAGGCGCACGTCGAGGAGGTCACGGGCGGTGAGCCAGCCGTCGGCCAGACGGATGGCCGAGGCGAGCGGGGTGCGCTCGTCGACGCGGGCGTGGGAGGCGATGTGGACGTGCCCGGCGCCGCGCAGGCGGGCGGTGACGTTGGCGATGGTGGCGGCCTTGCCGATGAGGGGGTCGTCGACGTGACAGACGCGGGCGATCTCAAGTGCCTCGTCCTGGGCGTGCGGGGCGTGCTGGTCGGCGACGCCGATGACGATGAGCGGGCCGGCCGAGCGCGGGGTGGTGCCAAGACGAGCCAGGATGCTGCCGCTGGGTACGTTGATGATGCGGGTGTGGTGGATGAGGTGGGAGGATCCGTTCCATAGCGCGGCGAATGGAACGGTGTGGAGACCTGATGCTGGGGCGACGGCAATGACTCGGGCGTCAGAGAGTGAGGGTGCCAGCGGGGTCCAGAGCAACTGGTGGAGCACCGCCAGGGGGTGATTTGCAGGAAGCGGCGGGGCCGGCAGAGTGGAAGCGGTGGGGCAGCCGCGCAGGAGAGAGCGTTCGATCTGGAAGGTGAGCTTGGAGAGCGTGTGCTGCACGCTCGCTCGGGAGGCGATACGACGCTGCACGCCGATGTGCGACGGAGTGACGACGAACGCGGAGAGGTGATCGCCCTCGGTGAAATACTCGACGAGGGCGGAGGCGGGAACGAGGCTCTGGCGGATCTCGGCGAGTGAGGCCGAGCGGGCGCGGAGGATGGACGAGTCGGAGGTGGAGGCCAGGCGGAGCTCGATGGCGTCGATGGCGTGCTCGCGTTCGTGGACATCGTGCTTCCAGGCTTCGAGAGCCGTGGGGGTTGACGAGGTCGCGGCGCGGAGGTCCTCCAGGCGGGCGTAGAGGGCGCGGAGCTCGCCGCGAGCGTGGGCGAGCTGGTCGATGAGCGTGGAGACCTCGCCCTGCGCTTGTGGATGGTCCTGGTGGCGCGAGTCCAGGAGGTCCAGAAGAGAGCGGGCTCTGCCTCGTTCGACGCCGGCGAAGGCCGCGGCGAAGGCGGGGCCGAGTTGCTGGGCGTCCAGGTCGAGGAACGCGGAGGCGGCGTGGTCGAAGGCTGGGGCCTGACCGGTGAGGAAGGCCGAGCGGAGGCGATCGGGTGGGAGAGAGCCACGGACGCGGCCGAGCTGGTCCATGGCGAGGGCCGCGTCGTCGCAGGCGGCCTGGGTCTGACCCAGGGCCAGGAGCGCTTTGGAGCGGACCAGATGGAGGGCGGCGCAAAGGGTGGGAAGGGCGAGTTGATCGGCGGTCTTGAGCGCGGCGGTGGCGTGTGTGAGCGCGAGGTCGAACTCGCGTGCGTTGAGCGAGAGGGTGGCGCGCTCGAGATCGACCTGAGCAAGCTCGGCGGGGCGGTGGCCCAGGAGCTCCGACGCGTGGGTGAGCAGGCGCTGGGCGAGATCTGCGTCGTTTCGGGCGGCGGCAACGCGGGCCTGACCGATGAGCACGCGGGCGCGACCGGTGGTGTGGTTGATGCCGGCGAAGAGGTGTGCGGCGGTGCGCCAGTGGGCGAGGGCGTCGTCGTTCAAACCCTGGGCTTCGAGGGCCAGGCCAAGGCCCAGCTCGGCGCGGGCGCCCTCAAAGGTCATCTGGCGCTGGGCGAGCACGGGGGCCGCCTGGCGATACGCGGCGCAGGCGTCGGCGGGGAGGCCCATGGCCAGCAGCGCGTCGGCGTGCTCGACGGTGAGGCGGGCCCAATCGCCTGGGGAATCGGTCTGGCCGATGGCGCGCCGAGCGTTCTCGAACATCCGCACGGCCAGGGCGAAGCGACCCTGGCGGGCGGCCAGATCGGCGAGGTTGCCCTCGACGATGGCGGCCGCGCGGGGGGCTCCGGCGGCCTTGAATGCTTCGAGTGCCCTGGTGAAGGCCTCGTTCGCGTCGGCGAAACGGTTGAGGTCCAGAAGTGCCTCGGCCCGGTTGCTCTGGGCCTGGGCGAGCATCTGCGGGTGACCGGCGAAGGCGGGGACGGCACGCTCGAAGTGTGCGACAGCGGCGGCGGGATCGTCCATCATCCGCCGAACGGTGGCGAGATTGCAGTCGGCCATGGCGGCCTGGAGCGGGAGAGCGGCCTCGACGAAGACGGCGCGGGCGCGTTCGCCGACACCCAGGGCCTGTTCGAGGCGGCCCTGGCGGGCCAGCACGTGGACGCTGGTCAGCCGTGCGCGGGCGGAGTCGATGGGGAGGTGCTCGAGGTCGCCGATCTCGATGGCCTGTTCGAGCAGGCTCGATGCGAGATCGAAGCGGTTGGCGTAGGCGTGGGTTTGCGCGAGCACGCGCCGGGCGCGGACGCGTGCGGCCGCGATACCCAGGAGGTCGGCGGCCTCGACGAGCTTGGTGGCGGCTTGGCCCGCCAGGGTGAGGTTGCTCATGATCTCTCGCTCAACGCGATCGATGGCGGCGAGCACCGGGGATGGCGATGGGCCTAGCGAGGCGGCGATGTCGTGAGGCGAGGCCGCGGCGATCCATACGAGTGAAGGCTCGCTGGTGGCGGGAGAGAGTGGAGTCGGGCTGGTCACGGCTCGCGGCTTAGTCCTGGTCGAAGGAGTGCGACGGGGCTTGCGGGCCGACGGCGAGGTCGCTCACGCGGACGGCGGTGTCGCCGACTTTGAAGATGAGGTCGTAGCGGCCGGGGGGGACATCGAACTCGACGTCCCCGTCGGCGTCGGCCAGTTGGCAGTCAAGGATGTGCGTGGAGGCGTGGGCGGTGAGGGCGGCGGACTGGCAGGGTTGGGCGCCACCCTCGAGATGGGCCCGCAGCTTCCAGAGTGATGTGCCCGGAGCCGGGGGCGAGAGCTGGAGGTCGAGTTCGACGCTTTGGGCTTCGACGTTCTGGGCCTCGAGGATCATGTGGCGTCCTTCGGCGACGCCGCGGAGCCCGGCGACGGTGACCTGTCCGCCGGTGTCGAGGCGGAGGCGAGCGAGGACGTTTTTGGCGGAGTTGAGCCAGAGGGCGAAGGGCGACTGGGCAGGGCCCGCGAAGAGGGACTTTGCGAGTGAGAGGGCGTGGGGAGGCGCGCTGACCGAATCGTCGGTGTTCATGGTCTGGATGGTGTGACAGAGTCGCCGGTAGAGGGCCAGATCTTCGGGGAGCGTGCTGAGCTTTGACTCCAAGGCCGCCAGGGAGGTGGGTTCAAGCTCGCCCGCTGCGCCGGCGAGAAGTTCCGAGAATGTGATGCCTGGGTGTTGCATGGCGGTCTCCGAGCGGAAGTACGGGCTCAGCGTGTCTGAGATACACCACTATTGGAGATCCTTGAGGATCTCTGCGAGGCGCTTCATGCAGCGTTCGCGGGTGGGGCCGATGGACCCCAGGGGAATGCCCAGGTGATTTGCGACTCCGGCGTAGTCGAGGCGGGAGCTGCCCAGAAAGAGAGCGCGCAGGAGCTTCTCACAGCGTCCACCGAGAGTGGCCAGCGCGGTGTGAACCCGGTGCTGGGTCTCCCAGCGTTCGAGGGCGTCCTGCGGCGGGCCGGCGGAATCGATGAGCGTTTCGCCGGCATGTTGTTCGGGAGTCCCGGCTTTTTTGCGAGCCTGGAGGGCGGTCCAGGAGTGGCGGGCGGCGAGGGTCATGAGCCACTTGGCGAGGCTTTGGCGATCGCGGAGGGTGTGGAGTTGTTTGAATGCGGCGGTGAAAACGGTCTGGAAGACATCGTCGCAGGAGGCCGAATCGAGGCCGTAGCGGTGGGGGATGGAGTAGACGAGGCGCTGGTAGCGGTCGACGAGGAGTCGCCAGGCGCGTTCCTCACCGGCGATGGCGGCGGCGACGAGGTCGGGGTCGCTGGTGTCGAGGGCGAGGGGGGTCATTTGGTGGGTGGGGCACATGGCGGGTTCGGAGGAAGGGTATCGGGTGTGGCGCCTGAAGCGGGTAGAAGAAAGATTGAGGATATCGAAGTCCTGAGTGTATTTCGTCCGGGGGCGGCGTGGCACCTTGGGGGGATGAGCGGCCGGCGTGAGATGGGCGAGAGTCGCCTGTTGCGGCGGGCAAGAGACTCATCGGGCCCACCCTTGGCGAGCGACGCCGCGGGGGTGGCGGACTAGTTGCGTCGGCTTTGGGAGCCAAACATGATGTCGAAGTTCTTTGGAATCGTTGGTGTCGCACCGTTCGCGCTGGTTGCGGCGGCGGGGTTGACGGGTGCGACGCTGGGGCAGGTGACGATCTACGGGGGGTTGTCGAACTTTGACGTGCCCAACGAGACCGAAGTGGACTGCGACGAGTTTGAGATCGAGTTGCACGGGCCGCATCCCGAGGATGTGTACCACACGTACCGGAACGGGAACTACGGCTCGCCGACGATCATCGCGATTCCGGGCGGCACGCGGGTGACGTACGCGATGCCCCGACACGCGACACTGCCCGGGAGCATCGAGCACTTTGGGATCTCGCTGAGGAACTTCAACGCGAATCCGGCGCCGAGCTTCATGTGGAAGGCGGGCGGGCTGCCCGCGGGGGTGGACTCTGAGCCGCTGCAGCCGCAGATCGTGACGAGCAAGGGTTGGAACGAGAGCGGCGATCCGGTGCTGATCGAGACGGTGTCGAACACGGATCCGCGTGGACGCCGGATGTGGATCAAGCGGAGCGTGAGCAACGTGATGTACCAGGTGACGCTCGAGGAGCTGATGCCCAACGACCCGTTGGTGCAGGGCTCGATCGACATCGACCCAGAGCCCGTGCTGCTCTTCGCGGGGCAGAGCCGGTCGTTTGACCAGCTGGAGATCGGTGACGGGATCGCCAGCGCCGTGATCAACTACGAGGTGTACCGCGACCGGGTGATCGGCGGGGTGCACACCGTGGGTCCGTACGCGGGGATGGTGATGAACGCGGTAACGCTGTCCTCCTCGATGTGCGACCTCAACGCGCCGTTCATCATCGATCATCCGGTGTCGCAGACGGTGCACGCGTTCGGCGAGATCGAGCTCTCGGTCAGGGCCGACAGCAACTACGACTTTGGTCCCTTGAACTTCCAGTGGGTGCACGAGGGAACGGACATGCCCGGGGCCAACGGCGACGCCATCACGCTCTCGGACATCGTGCCCGATCAGGGCGGGGCGTACTGGTGCGTGATCTCCAACGACTGCGGGATGGTGATCTCCGACGCGGCCCACGTGACGGTGATCCCCTGCCCGGCGGACTACAGCAAGGACGGCGCGGTTGACTTCTTCGACTACGACGAGTTTGTGAGCGATTTCCAGGACGGCTCGCCGCGGTCTGACTTCGACGGCGACCACACGATCGACTTCTTCGACTACGACGCCTTTGTGAGGGCGTTCGAGGTTCCCTGCTGAGATCGACGGTGTAGAACACAACACGCACGGGGCAGGTCCGCGAGAAACGCTCGCGGGCCTGCCCTGTTGTTTGGTGCGCGGGGGTCGGATGCACACGCGAGGGGGCGGTGGTACATTGCACGGGCGGCGGGCAGGGATCCGACGCCGTGCAAAGGAGACCGGCGATGAACGGACGAAACGGGCTGAGGTTGTGGCTTGCGATGGTGCCCGCGTGCGTGCTGGCGGGTGCGGCGGCGCGGGGGCAGCAGGGGACGGCCAATCCTGCGGAGAACGCTGCGGCGGGCGATGGTGCGGGAGTGGGGCGGGGCGGACTGCTCGACGATCTGACGGTGGTGCGCGATGCGCGCTCGAGGCGTGTGGCGTCCAACTCGACGGATCCGGCGAGCAACGGGGACAATCGGCGCGTGAGGGCGGGTGAGACGTTTGTGCTGGCGGATGTGAAGGGGCCGGGGGTCATCCGCCACATCTGGATGACGTTCGCGGAGGCGGGGCCATCGTGGCTGTCGAAGGAGGGGTCGGCCGATCCGTCGGAGGTGGTGCTGCGGATGTACTGGGACGGGGCCAAGGAGCCGGCGGTCGAGACGCCGCTGGGGGATTTTTTCGCGGCGGGGTTCGGCAAGCGGGCGGAGGTGAACTCGCTGCCGGTGATTGTCGGCGGCGCGGGCGGGGACGCGTACAACTGCTACTGGGCGATGCCGTTTCGCGATGGGGCGCGGATCACGGTGACCAACGAGAGCCAGAGGCCCTTCGCGGCGCTGTACTACCAGATCGAGTACACGGAGGAGGAGGTGCCCGTGTCGGCGGCGTACTTCTGCGCGCAGTATCGCCAGGAGTTTCCGACTGTGAGAGGGCACGACTACCTGATCGCGGATATTGACGCTCCCTTGGGGGGGCACTACGTGGGGACGGTGATGTCGGTGCGGTCTCGCAGCCCGCAGTGGTTTGGCGAGGGGGACGAGAAGTTCTACATCGACGGCGAGACGACCACGTCGATGTGGGGGACGGGGACGGAGGATTACTTCAGCAACGCCTGGGGGATGGAGAAGGCGTGCTATCCGTACTTCGGCGTCACGATGCTCGACAACTGGCTGGGTGACCTGGGCGAGAAGGGGACGATGTACAGGTGGCACATCGCCGACCCCGTGCGGTTCAGGAAGTCGCTGCGGTTTGAGATCGAGCACGCGGGGTGGATGTCGGCGGATGAGACGACGACGGGGAAGGTGGAGGGGTTTGTCGAGCGGGACGATGACTTTGCGACCGTGGCGTTCTGGTACCAGCGCGGGCAGCCCAAGCGGTTCACCACGCTGCCGAGTGCGAAGGAGCGCCGGCTGCCGTCGATCGACGCCGTGACGGAGGGGAAGGCGATGGTGGCGCACGGGAAGAGCGATGGGGGCGGCTTGAGCGTGCAGGCGGGGGGATTCTGGACGGGCGATGGACAGCTGTTTTTCAACAACGAGAAGGGCAAGGGGGCGTGGGTGGAGTTCACGTTCGAGGTTGAGAAGGAGCAAACCACGCGGCTTGTGGTGCCCATCACGCACGCGGACGACTTTGGCGAGTACAGGATCACGCTCGACGCCAAGGCGCCGGCGGGGCTGGCCGAACCGGTTGACTTCTACAACCCCAAGATCGACGTGCGGGAGCACTCGCTGGGGGATGTGACCCTGACCAAGGGGACGCACACGATCCGACTGGAGTGCACGGGGCGGAATGCGTCGTCGAAGGGGTGGAAGCTGGGTGTGGACTCGGTGAGGCTGCGGGAGCGGTGGAATGTGAAGCGGCCGCCGATGAAGTTGGCGGAGCCGAAGAAGTGAAGCGTGCACGATGAACCGCTTGGCGGGCCGCAGCCTGTTGACATCACCGGGCGCGCCGCTGCGTCCTTCGCCCGCCAAGAAGCATCCCAAACCCGAGCACCATGGCCGTTCCAGGTGCTGGCACGGTTCCGACCCAAAGCAGCGCCTCGACCGTGCCGTTGAGGCCCGCGCCCGACCCGGTGACGTAGATACGGTCGCCGTCGATGGAGACAGAGGTGGCACCGGCATCTCCCCAGCCAGGCGCGAGGAATTGGCGGAGGTTGATGAACGAGGAGGGGCTGTCGCTCATCCAGACACAGGGGTCCCAGCTGTGCCCGCTGTTCATGAAGACAGAACCGACATGGATGCTGCCCGTGGTCGCGTGGATCTCGGCGGCGTAGGCCCCTACCGGGTTGAGGTTCTGAAAGGACTCAGCGGTTCCGTGCCAGAGCGCGGCCATCTGCGCGCCAGCGGGCGTAGTCGCGTAGCCAACTTGAACGCCAGGGGCCATGCCCTCGACTTGCGAATCATGTGCGATCGAGGGATGCAGATTGACATAGCTTTCGGGCGTCCCGTGCCACATGGCGGCGTGAATGGTGACGCGAACGCCGGGGTTGGCCCAACCTCCCTGATACTCACCGTCTGTCGCGAACAACCGAGACTGACTAAACCCGGAGCCCGGATGGATATCCCGGAATGTTCCCTGAGCCACATTCCAGACCGCCGCATGGTCCTCGGCTTGGTTTCCAAAATAGTAGTGTGCCGTCCCAACAGCTTGATTGCCTCGAATAGCATTCGCCTGCGTCCCCCTATACTGGGCCAGCATCGGATCCAAATCAACGAATGAATCGCCGCTTCCTTCCCATACTGCCGCATGGAGCCGGCCATCTTGGTTTCCGAGCCAACCGACCTGTCTGGAGCCATTCATACCGCGCACTTCACCGCCGAGCCATCCTCCGGTCTGTGGGAGCAGTACTTGCATCGACTGCGCACTCGAGTTCCAGAGCACCGGCCGATCGATGCCACCCATTCTGGCCCAGCCGCCTTGCGTGGCTCCAGCCGCGGCAAAGGACTGCGATTGATAGGATGCGGCGTTATGGAGATAGATCGCGATCCAATCAGCGCGAGCGGTGATGGTCGGCAGAGCGAGAAACGCCGCGCATGCCGAAGTGACGATGCCGGTGATGGCCTTGCGGTAACAGCGCCGCTGGATCGTCACGGCGACACCCCCGTTGATTGACACCAGTACAAGAGCAACGCCAGATCGTCGAAGTCAACCGCGCCGTCTTCGAAAATGTCTCCGTTTGGGCTGCCTTCGGCAATAGCGTCGAGAATCGTGGTCGCGTCGCCAGCGGTGAAGTTGCCGCTCTCCGACAGGGCGCAATAGTCCATCATGATCTTCCGAAGGTAAATGGTCATTGCCGTCACCCAAGCAAACACTTCGTAAATGGAGGCAGAGCCGCAGACTGAATGTACCACAAGTTTCTGGTACTGCTATGAAAAAGGAGTGGTCCGATCACTGGTAAGCCGGATTTGGTGCATGATCGGGCTGATGTCAGGGTCGGGCCCGAGCTTGAGACCTGATGGGTTCGCCAGGGACAAGATTCCAACGAAACGGCAAAATTGCTGTGAGAAAGGGCGGGTTCCTGACGGATGCGCACGGGGCCCAGAATGCCTCGTCAATTCCGACGCGGCAGGGCCTCAAAGGAGATGCCCATGTCACGCCGCGCACAGCTTTCATTGGTTGGCTTTTTCTCACTCGCATTCGCCGGGCTTTGCCACGCGCAGGGCACGGGGGCGATCCACGTCTCTGACGCGAACAACATCGTGCCCTCGCCGGTGCTCGTGACCATCAACGCCGACCCGACGAGCGTCATGATCCCGCCGATGGCCTCCGCGAGCTCCAAGGCGCTCTTGATCGCGAGCGCCCTGCGAGCGAAGGGATACTCCGTGCCGCCGACGGGGAACGGGCCGGATCTGCTGGTGCAGGGGTTGCCCTCGCCGTTTCGCATTTCGTTTGAATCGGGCGCCACCGCCGAGATCGAGGACAGGGTCACCATACCGGGTCCAGGACCGGTCCAGGCGATCCACGCCATCGCCGCGTTCGCCTCGCCGCACTTTGTTCCCATCGACTCCCACAATCAGCCGGCGATCTTCACGGCCGGGATCGTGACGGATGTCGGGGAGCTCACAGTGCGGGTTTCGGCGAGCGAGCTGAATTTCCAGACCGACGGGCCGATCATCTGCCAGGCGCTCTTTCAGCGGCTCGCGCCGCGGGCTCCGCAGTACGGGGCGCAGATCAACTACGCGGGCGACCGCCTCGAGGTCTACTTCGATCCGGCGTACACCGTGACACAGGGCGGGATCATCTTCGGTACGACCTCGCCCTCCCAGGGTGTGAGCGGGACGATCGATTCGACCGTGCCCCACCAGTGCCCCGCGGACTTTGACGGCGATGGCACGGTGGACTTCTTCGACTACGACGCGTTTGTGAGGTGCTTTGAGGGCGGCCCCTGCCCCCCGGGCAAGACGGCCGACTTCGACGGCGATGGCAGCGTCGACTTCTTTGATTACGACGCGTATGTGCAGGCGTTCGAGCAGGGTTGCTGAAGAACCCTGAGTGCGTGTCGAACTCGGGACGGACGGTACTTTGGTGCCGTCCGCCCGGTTTTGGCGACGTGCGAACGCGTTTGGCTTTGCTTACGCGATGATCTCGCGGACCACATTCCCTGCGGTGTCGGTCAGCCGGAAGTCTCGTCCGGCGTGCTTGAACGTCAGTTTCTCGTGGTCGAGGCCAAGCAGCGCCAGGATCGTTGCGTGCAGGTCGTGGATCTGGACCTTGTTCTCGACGGCCTCATACCCGTAGTCGTCGGTGGAGCCGTAGCTGGTGCCGCCCTTGATGCCGCCGCCGGCCATCCAGATGGTGAAGGCCTTGTTGTTGTGGTCGCGCCCGTCGCCGCCCTGGGCGTGAGGTGTGCGCCCGAACTCGCCGGCCCAGACGACCAGCGTGTCCTTGAGCATGCCGTGGGACTTGAGGTCCGCGAGCAAGGCCGCGATGGGCTGATCGACGGAGTGGGCGTTGGCGGCCAGGGCGGTCTCGAGATTGGTGTGCTGATCCCAGTTGCCGTGGGAGATCTCAACAAACCGCACGCCCGCCTGGAGCATGCGCCGGGCGAGCAGGCACTTGCGTCCGAAGTCGTCGGTGCCCGCGTTGGCACGGCCGGCGCCGCCCCCGCCGCGAGCGGGACCGGGCGTCGAATCGCCGATGCCATACAAACGTCGTGTCGCGTCGGACTCCTTGGAGAGGTCCATGACCTTGGGCATCTCGGCCTGCATTTTGTACGCGAGCTCGTAGGACTGGATCACGCCCTCGACGTCGGGGTTGAAATGCTCGCGTTCGAGCGCCTGGCGATTGAGCGATTGCGCGAGATCGAGCACCGCCCGCTGCGACGCAGGGTCCATGTTGGGGTCGAGGTTGCGCACGGGCGACTCCCCCACCTGGCGCCCTGTCGAGCCGATACGCGTGCCCTGGTAGATGGCCGGGAGGAACGAACTTCCGTAATTCGCAGCTCCCCCAAGGTCGCTTGGAGGCGTGATGGTCACGAATCCGGGAAGATTCTCGTTGGTGGTGCCCAGGCCGTAGGTCGTCCAGGCGCCCAGGCTGGGTCGCACGAACCGCGAGGTGCCGGTGTGGAGGCTGAGGAAGGCCTGCGGATGCGAAGGGAGGTCGGTCTGCATGGAGCGGATGAGGCACATCTCGTCGGCGTGCTTGGCGACGCTCGGGAAGAGCTCGGAGATCCATAGGCCGCTCTTGCCGCTCTGCTTGAAGTTCCACTTGGAGCCCAGGAGTTTGGTGCCCGGGCGTTTGCCGGCCTTGCCCGTGTCGGTGATGAGTTTGGGCTTGTAGTCGAAGGTGTCGACGTGAGAGGGGCCGCCGCGCATGGTCAGGAAGATGACGCGCTTGGCGCTGGCGGGCAGCGGAGGCACCTTGGGCGCCAGGGGACTGACCGGAGGCGCGGTCATTCCCGCGGCCCGCTGCAGGAGCGATGAGAACGCGAGCCAGCCAAAGCCCAGCGACATGGCGCTCAGGACGCCGCGGCGTGTGTAGATCGGGGTGACCGACGAGCAGGAATGTCCGGATTGGTTGCTCATGTGCGCCTCAATTGAGGTATCGGAACTCGGCGGTGTTGTAGATCGCCAGGCAGAAATCGGTCCAGGCGTCCAGCGCGGTGACCTTCGACTGACCGACACGACGCTGGAAGAATTTGGAGGCCGCCTTGATCTCTTCGGCGCCCGGGGCACGCCCCAGGGTCAGGCGGAAGACCATGGTCGCACGTTCGGTGAGCTTGGCCGCGGGTGCGTTGTTGGTGGAGGCCGGCGCGGGAAAGGCGGCGATGGTGTTCTGGGCGAGGAGCTTGGCCTGGGCGCGGACGAAATCGTTGTTGAGCAGGAAGAGCGCCTGCGAGGGCACGTTGGTGGTCTCGCGCGCACCCGTCACCATGCTCGGGTCGGCCGCGTCAAAGACGTCCAGGGCGTCGGGCAGCATGTCGCGAGCTACCGGCAGATAAACGCTGCGGTGGGTGGTCTGCGCGTCCACGAACGGGTCGGCGCCGCCTCGCGCGCCGGGCCGTCTGGCCACGATGGGTCCGTCCCCGGCCACCGCCACGGCCGAGCCGACCAGCGGTTCGAGCGTCAGCTGGCCGCTGGAGGCGAGCATGGCGTCGCGGATGCACTCGGCGTCGAGGCGGCGTTTGGAGTGCCGCCACATGAGGGCGTTCTGCGGGTCGACGCCGAACGAGCGCTCGTCGTGGGTGGACGCGAGCTGGTACGTGCGGCTGAGGACGATCTCGCGGATGGTCTTCTTCACCGACCAGCCGTTCTCGATCAGGCGAGTGGCCAGGTGGTCCAGGAGCGCCTGGTTGGACGGGGCCTCGCCCATGGTGCCGAAGTTGTCGACGCTCACCACGATCCCTTGGCCAAAGAGCCAGTGCCAGAGGCGATTGGACAAGACGCGTGCGGTGAGCGGGTTGGTGCGCGAGGCGAGCCAGTCGGCGAGTTCCTTGCGGCCGCTCGCCTTGTCGCTGATGGGGGCCGCCCCGCTCCACGCGAGAAACTCGGGCACGCCGCGGGGTACGCGGTCGCGTGGCTGAGTCACTTCGCCGCGGAAGAAAAGGGGGCTGTCGGCGATCCTCTCAAAGCCACTGGGCTGGCGGCGCCCGCGCGCTTGTGCGCCCGCGCGAGTTTGCAATGAGGGGGGCGAGCCGGCGGGGCGATCCTGCACGCCCATGGCGAAGACCTTGGGCTTTCCAGCCTCGTCGAAGCTCTCGAGTTGGCTCTCGATCTGCGACTTGCGGGTGATGAGGCCCTGGATTCTGATCTGCTTCTGGGCCGCGTTGTCCTGGGCGGCACCGCCCTGCCTGACGGCCTCGCGGCGTTCGGCGAGGGCTTCGTCGTAGTCCTTGGTCACAGTGGCCAGGTCGGCCTTGAGTCGAGTGCGTTCGGCGGGCGTCTGCGTCTTGGGGAGCGTGGGCAGGCCCGCCGAGCGCGGCAATTCGATCAGGTCGGTCTCATGGTTGTTCCGAACGCCCGCGAGCGTGCCGTAGTTGGTCTGGGTGGAGAGGAAGATGCCGGCCGTGGCGTAGTAGTCGCGCTGCGAGATGGGGTCGAACCTGTGGTCGTGGCAGCGTGCGCACGAGACCGTGAGCCCGATGAACGCCTGCGAGGTCGCGTCGACCTGCTCGTCGGCGACGTCAAGGGCGAACTGGCGGTTGGCCTGCTCGTTGAGGCTCTTGGGGCCGATGGCGAGAAACCCCGTGGCGATCTGCTGCTCGGCGCGCTTGGCGTCGGTCGGGGCGGGAAGCAAGTCGCCGGCGACCTGCTCGCGGATGAACTGGTCGAAGGGCTTGTCGCTGTTGAACGCGGCGATCACGTAGTCGCGGTACCGCCAGGCGTGCGGGAAAGCGATGTTGGAATCCTTGCCGCTCGACTCGGCGTATCGGGCGACGTCGAGCCAGTGGCGCCCCCAGCGCTCGCCGAACTGCGGGCGGGCCAGGAGCTTGTCGACAACCTTGGCCAGGGCATCGCTCGACTGGTCGCGCACGAACTCGTCGATGTCCGCGGGCGTGGGCGGGAGGCCGATGAGGTCGATGTAGACGCGGCGGATGAGTGTCGTCTTGTCGGCGTCGGCGACGGGCTTCAAGTCCTTAGCCTTGAGAGCGGCCATCACGAAGCGGTCGATGTCGCCGCGCGACCAGCCCGAGTCGTCCTTGGGCGTTTGGGGCTTCTCGACCGGCTGATAGGCCCACCACTTGCGAGCTTCTTCGGTGTCGTACTTCCTGGGAGCGGGGCCGGGGCCGTTGTCGCGCGGATCGGGGGCGCCCATTTTGACCCACGCCTCAAAGTCGCGGATGACGCTGTCGGGGAGTTTGCCGCCGCTGTTCTTGGGCGGCATCTTGAGGTCGGGCTCGCTGTGGCGGATCGCCTGGATGAGCAGACTCTGGTTCGGGTTGCCCGGAACAACGACCGCCCCGCTCGAGCCGCCCTGCTGGATCCCCTGACGTGAATCGAGCAGGAGGTCGGCCTTGAGATCCTTGGAATCGGCGGAGTGGCACTCGTAGCAACTCTTGATCAGGATGGGCCGAATTTTGGCTTCGAAGAACGTGAGTTGTTCGGGCGTCAACTTCGCAGCGGCCGGCGGAGCCTGCTTCTCGTCCTGATTCTGCGGGGCTTCCTGGAAAGCCTGCGAACACGGCGTTATCGCCCAGGCGCACGTCGAACCGAGCACTGCCAGCAACCATTTCATCCGCATGGATCGCCCTCCATCATGCTGGAATACATCGGACCGCAGGCCCGGGGAACTGGCGTGGAGAACGCCCCGCCGGTCGAATTATTGCTGGAATCGGAGCGGGGTAGGGTGGGGGCGTTCGGAGCCCGACGCCTTCAGAGCCCGACGCGCCAGCGAGGGTGCGTCTACGGCCGGCTTTGGTGTTGAAGGACACGAAGGGTCAACGTACGCCCACCCTCGCTTGCGCGTCGGGCTCTGATCAGCATCCGGTCTCAAACGCGACGACGAAGGCGTCGTAGTCAAAGAAGTCGACGCTCCCGTCGCCATCGAAGTCGGCGGTCTTTCCGGGCGGGCAGGCGCCGCCCTCGAAGCAGACCACAAACGCGTCGTAATCGAAAAAGTCGACGGTCCCGTCGCCGTCGAAATCGGCGGGACAACGCCGACCGTACTGGAGGTGATCCATCGCCCAGTCAGTGTCCGACGTCGCGGTCATCACGATCGAGTCGATCCCGCCCGCGTCCACGAATCCGTAGAAGCGGTCCCCGGCCGTGAAGTGCAGTCGCTCCGCCGACTGATTCCCCGAGATCGATCCCAGGAGCGCGCCCTGTCGAAACGCCGAGAGCGTCATGGCGGAAGGGTTGCTGCAATCGGTCATGACAAGACCCACATGCGTCGGGAGCCTTCCGCCCAGCGCGGCGGGGTTGAAGTTGAATCGGAGCGTCGCGAGGCCCGCGGAATAGAAAGCCCCGGTGACCGCGCCGCCGGTGTTTCCGTTCCCATCGATGACGCCGTCGTCCGCATCGACCGAATCGGAGAACTCGTCGGAGCGTCGCAGGACGATGCCTCCCACGTTCGTGACGCCCGGCGTGTCGAGCAGGCCGTCCTCAAAGTTCTCGAGATGGAGGAACTCAAAGGGCGGGGCCGCGAAGGGGCTGTCCGTGAACGAGAAGTAGTGTCCGTCGGGATTGTGGATTCCTTGCCCCAAGGCCACGATGGGCAGGAGAAGCGGGGTCAGAACGCCCAGCAACGCCCCGGCCGGGCCCATGTTGCGTCGGGCGTGCCGGTGAACGTGGGCGAATGTATCGGTGTGCATGGTGTACTCAGCATAATGGGTGCTGGGTCGGCTGCCAAGGTTTTTTTCGGGCCGCACATCGCGGATCCCTCAGAGCCCGACGCGCCAGCGAGGGTTCGTCTACGGCTGGATGTGGAGTTGAATGACACGATGGGTCAACGTATGCCCATGCTCGTGCCACTGAAGTCGCCCACCCTTGCACACGAACTCCACCACCTTCACAGCGACTTCAGTGTGCCTTTCGTGCGGGCGAAAGTTGCCCAACGGATCGCCGTGCGCCCAAGCACTGAAGTCGCTGCAAGCGCTCTCGCAGGCCGCACGCGACCGAAGGCGCCTTCAGTGGCACGGGAAAGACGGACAAGGCCACATCGTCGTGACTTCATGCGGGTCCCCCCTCCGTCTCCCTCCGTTCCCCTCCGCAACTTCGCGTTCGCATTCGGCCGTCGGGGTTCCGTCGGGGTCCCGGTTTGACGACCAATTCGCCGGATGGTCGATACCAGGGCGTATGATCGCCCAGCCGGGCAGCTCAAGTTTGTCCGGTGTTTGTCAGTTGAATTTACACGGATCGGCCTATGACTTCCGAGCAACCCCAATCTTCCGCGTTCGCCACCCCGGGCCCGTCCCGCGCAATCCCAGCCGCAGTCAATAGTTGGAGCGCCGAGTACCTCGACGCCCTCTATGCGCAGTTCAAGGCCGATCCGTCCTCACTCGCACCCGACATGCGGGCGTTCTTCCAGGGGTTTGACCTTGGGGTCGATCGTCCGGCGACATCCGGGGCGGCTCTGGGTGTGGCCCCGTCCTCTGCCGACATGGTCGCGCAGAAACTGACGGCCCTCTATCGGACCCTCGGCCACAAGGCCGCCTCGCTCGACCCGCTCAAGCAGCCCCGCAAACCCGTGCCCGCCCTCGACCCCGCCACTCACGGATTCACCGATCTCTCCGCGCCCGTCGCCGGCGGCGGCACGCTCGGCGACGTTGTCGCGCGATTGAAGGCCGCATACTCCGGCACCACCGGCGCCGAGTTCATGCACTGCGACACGCCCGAGGAACGCGAGTGGTTCATCGCCCGCTTCGAAGGCCCGCAGACACCCGCGGCCCCCGAGCAGCAGAAACAGATCCTCACGCACCTCACCGCCTCCGAAACCTTCGAGAAGTGGCTCCAGAAGCGCTACCAGGGCAAGAAACGCTTCAGCCTCGAAGGGGGCGAGACGCTCATCCCCATGATGAAGCTCATGACCGACCACGCGGCGAAGCTTGGCGTCAAGGAAATCATCCTGGGCATGGCCCACCGCGGACGCCTCAACGTGCTCCGCCATTATCTGGGCAAGTCGACCGAGCGCATCATCACCGAGTTCGAAGACTCCTGGTCCGAAGGGCTCGAGCAAGGCGGCGGCGATGTGAAGTACCACCGCGGCTCGTCCTACGACCAGGAAACGCCCTCGGGCACCGTCCACATCTCGATGCTCAACAACCCCTCGCACCTGGAATCAGTCAACGCACTGGTGACCGGGCGGGCCAGAGCTCGCCAGGAGCACTTCCAAACCGAGGGCGCCAAGGAAGGTGGCACGCGCGAAGTCGCGGCCCTGCTCATCCACGGCGATGCGGCCATAAGCGGCCAGGGTGTTGTCGCCGAGTGCCTCAACATGGCCTACCTCGAGGGGTACTCGGTGGGCGGCACGCTGCACCTGGTCATCAACAATCAGGTCGGCTTCACAACCGATCCGACCGACGACCGGTCGACCGAATACTGCACCGACCTCGCCAAAATGATCCACGCCCCGGTGCTGCACGTGAACGCCGACGATCCCGAGGCGTGCGTGCGGGCCGCCATCATGGCGATCGATTATCGCGACACGTTCAAGAAGGACATCTTCGTCGACGTCGTCTGCTTCCGGCGGTATGGGCACAATGAGCAGGATGAGCCGGGCTACACGCAGCCGGCGCTCTACGCACTCGTGCGAGCCCATCCCGGCACACGAGCGGTGTACGCCGCGCAGCTCGCCGCGGCGGGCGTTGTGACCGCGGCGCAAGCCGAGGCGATGGTGGAGGCCGAGAGCGCGGGGCTCGACAAGGCTCAGGACTCGGCCAAGGCGGCCCCGGTCAATCCGGTGACGCCCCCCGGGCTTGGCCGCTGGACCGGCTTCATCGGCAAGTACACATTCGAATCGCCCAAGACGGCCGTCGACATGGCGACGCTCGAGGCGGTCTGTGCGGCCATGGGACGCACGCCCGAAGGCTTCAACGTTCATCCCAAGCTCAAAGAGACGCTCGACAAGCGGTCCAAGCTGCCGATGACCAAAAAGCTGCACCACGCCGACTCAGAACAGATTGCCATCGGCACAATGCTGCTCGACGGCACGCCCGTTCGACTCAGCGGGCAGGACTCACGCCGCGGCACGTTCTCCTCGCGCCACGCCGTGGCCCGCGACGAGAAGACCGGCGAGCGGCACACGTTCCTCAATCACATCAAGAAGGGGCAGGCGGTTTTCAACGCGTGGGACAGCCCGCTCTCGGAATACTCGGTGATGGGATTCGACTACGGCTACGCGCGAGCGAACCCGCACTGCCTGGTCATGTGGGAAGGTCAGTTCGGCGACTTCTGCAACACCGCCCAGGTGATCATCGATCAGTACATGGCCGCCAGCGAGGTCAAGTGGGACCGTTGGGCCGGCCTGTGCCTCCTCCTGCCGCACGGCTACGAAGGCCAGGGCCCCGAGCACAGCTCGGCCCGCCTCGAGCGGTTCCTGCAGCTCTGTGCCGACGACAACATGGAGGTCGTGTACCCCTCGACGGGTGCGCAGGTCTTCCACATGCTCCGCCGCCACGTGAAGCGGAACTTCCGCAAGCCCTTGATCGTCATGACCCCCAAGAAGTTCCTGCGGGTTGAGACGTCGACGATCGACGAGCTGACCACCGGGTCGTTCCAGCACCTGATCGACGATCCGATGTGGACGGGCTCGGGCGCGGACCTCAAGCAGGTCAAGAAAGTGATCTACTGCTCGGGCAAGTTCTACCACGAGATGAACGAGCGACGGCAGGCCATCGCCAAGAAGGACACCGCGATCATCCGCATCGAGCAGCTCTATCCGTTCCACGTCGAACTCGCGAGGCAGATCAACGCCCGATACCCGGCCGATGCCCAGCGGCTCTGGGTCCAGGAAGAGCCCCGCAACCAGGGTGCGTTCATGCACGTCGCGGACGTGATGCGTGACAAGCTCAAGATCGAGTTGACGTACAAGGGTCGCGAGGCCTCGGCCTCGCCCGCGACGGGCAGCGAGCACGCCCACAAGAAGCAGCAGGAGAAGATCCTCTCGGGCGTGATCGGTCCGATGGGCCCGATGGGCGAACCGGCCAAGCCCGGTGCCCCCAGCGGCAACGGCTCGCCGATGAAGGTCGAGCCGCGCGAGACCCCGAGCACGCCGATGAAGTCCGGGCAGAAGCCGGTGAAGGCGACGCGGTGAACGGTACTGGGCATGTGATCGGTAGATGAGTCGGGGCATGAGGCCCCAAAGACAGCGGCGAACGAATCGAGAGACCAAACCATGGCAGTCGACATCGTGATTCCTTCGGCGGGTGAGAGCGTGACCAGCGGCGTCGTTCTGCGATGGGTGAAGAAGATCGGCGACTTCGTCAAGCGTGACGAAACGGTGCTCGAGGTCGAGACCGACAAGGCGACCATGGAGGTGCCCGCTCCTGCTGCCGGCGTGCTCACATCGCAAGGTGTGAAGGAGGGCGACACGATCCCCATCGGCGCCAAGGTTGGCAGCATCGACGACAAGGCAGCAGCGCCGGTATCAACACAAGCAGCGGCCCCGGCCGCGGCTCAGGCCGTTGCTCCCGCCGCGACCGTTGAGGCGAAGACACCGGCGCTGGTTGGCGCAGGCGCTGCGGCCCGCGACGACGTGCGGGCGACGCCCCTGGCCAGAAAGACGGCCGAGATGATGCAGGTCGACCTTGGAAAGGTCCCGGCCACCGGGCCCGGCGGCAGAGTGCGCGAGGCTGACGTAGTGGGGGCGGCCAAGGGTGGGGTAGGGGCGGCGACCTCGAGCAATGGGAATGCAAAGGGACACGGGCCCGATGCCCGTGCCACGCGCGAGAAGATGACACCCATCCGCTCGCGGATCGCGCAGCGACTGGTTCAGGCCCAGCACACCGCCGCCATGCTCACGACCTTCAACGAGGTCGACATGGGACCTGTCATGGACCTTCGCAAGCAGTACAAGGAAGAGTTCGAGAAGAAGCACGCCATCGGGCTGGGTTTCATGTCGTTCTTCGTCAAGGCGTGCACGAGCGCCCTGCGGGCATTCCCGATGGTCAACGCGTGCATCGTCGAAGAAGCCGGTCAGCTCATGATAGAGAAGCACGCGACGCAGGACATCGCCGTCGCCGTCAGCACCCCCAAGGGCCTCATCGTCCCCGTCATCCGCGACTGCAACGCCCTCTCGATGGCCGGCATCGAGTCCAAAATCAAGGACCTGGCCGCCCGCGGCAAGGACGGCAAGGTCTCTCTCGAAGAGATGCAGGGCGGCACCTTCACCATCACCAACGGCGGCGTCTTCGGCAGCCTCATGAGCACCCCCATCCTCAACCCGCCGCAGTCGGCGATCCTGGGCATGCACTCGATCAAGAGCCGTGCCGTGGAGTTCCCCGTCGGCAGCGGCCAGGTCGGCATCCGCCCGATGATGTACCTCGCGCTGTCCTACGACCATCGAATCATCGATGGTTCCGAGGCCGTGCAGTTCCTGGTGAAGATCAAGCAGGCGATCGAGGATCCGCAGCGGATGTTGCTGGAGATCTAAGCGAGCTATCCAAACAGAGCCGCGAGCGTCAGCGAGCGCCGTCTTCGCATTGGTCTGGCACACATCGCTCGCTGACGCTCGCGGCTCTGTCATGCTCACCACGCCAGCGGCTTGCCGTCGTAATTCAAGAACTTTCCCGACTGCGCCGGCGTCGCCTTGTCAAAAACCGGCAGCATATGGCTGACCGCCTGCTCCACGGTGAGCGGCGCCTCCTGCCCACCCATGTCCGTCTTCACCCATCCCGGATGAATTGCCAGGCACGTGAACCCGGCGGGTCGCAGCTCATTGGAAAGACTGGCGGTCAGCTGGTTGAGAGCGGTCTTGCTGGCGCGGTAGGGGTAGCTTGAGCCGCCGGTGTTGTTGGTGATGCTCGCGAGCTGGCTGGTGATGTTGACGATGAGTTTGCGTGACCCGACCTTGAGCAGCGGCAGGAGGGCGCGGGCGACGAGCAGCGGGGCGAACGAGTTGACGGCGAAGACCTTGTGAAGCTCTTCTGCGGTCAGCTGTGCGATGTTCTTGATGGTGCTGCTCACCCCCGCGTTGTTGATCAGCACATCGATGGCGTTGACGCCCCCAAGCCGTGATGGAAGCGAGTCGATACTCGCGGGGTCGGAGACGTCGAGCGGCAGCCACGTGACTCCCTTGATCGAAGCGACGTCGGCTGGAAGCTCGGCGGGCCGGCGCGTCGTGGCCAGCACGCGATCACCGCGGGAGGTGATCTGACGAGCGAACTGAAGGCCGATCCCGCGGTTGGCGCCGGTGATGAGGTAGGTGGGCATGGGCGGAGGATATCAACCCTGCTGCGGAGGCGGCAAGTCGTTGAGAATCTGGTGGCGAGCCCACCCCTCGTACGCGCACAAGGACACCATGCACGCCAGGCGCTCGTCCCGCCATTGCTGCGCGAACTCCCACGAGTCGTCGACAGGGATGTCCGACGCGAAGCGTTCGACGTATTCCCGCAGCGGCTTGGAAGCCTGAGCGACGAATTCATCCCGGGAGCCGGGCATGGGCACGCCGTCCAGCCGCACCGTGCGCAGCCCCTCGAAGAACGCGGTGTAGGACGCCGAGTAGTCCGGGGCGTTGGCGCACAGCTCGGCGACACAGCAAGCCAGCGTCGTGAAACCCTGGGGATCCTTCACCAGGGGATCGGCGCCGGCCTTGAGCAGCGCCAGCGTCTTGACATCTTTGTGCACGCCGATGCTGGCGGCGGCATGGAAGAGCAGCGGCAGGTCGGCGCGGGTGCATGCCTCGCCGCCGCACTCGTGCTTGGGACAGACGGCGCTGGGGTTCGCGCCAAGCTCGCACAGTACCTGAACCTCAAGTCCGGTGCCGTCCTGAAGGGCGCGGGCCAGCGGCGTGTGCCCTGCCTTGTTGCGTTGCTCGATGTTCACGCCCAGTTCCTTGAGGTAACCCATCGTGTCACGCACCGATTTCTCGGCATTGGCCTCGAAGTTGACGTCGATCGCGGCGTGAAAGGCGTTGTACCCGCGATCCGAAACGGCGTGGGGATTCGCGCCCGCCCGGATGAGCGTCCTGAGCAGCACGGGTTGCCTGCTCGAGCCCACCGCCGACATGAACACCGTGTAACCGTGGTCGTGCGTTGCGTTCACATCCGCCCCGGCCTCGATCAGCGCATGAATGCGAGGCAGGGCCTCCTCACCATCGCTGAGGCTGCCCACGAGCGGCGTCCACCCGTACTCGTCGGTCTCTTCGAGCGACAGGCCGGCGGACACGAGCTCGCGCACGACCTGGGCCGAGCCCGCGCTGTAGAGCGCCGTGCGTTTGGAGCTGTCCCTGACCTTGGGGTCCGCGCCCGCCTGGAGCAACAGCCGGACGCACCGCTGGTTCCCGGATTGTGCGGCGCAGAAGAGCGGAATCTCGTAGGGCGAGGGGGCCGACACGTGCCGCTCGAACATGTCGGCGTCGATCTCCTTCATCGACTCGTCCATCTCACTCTGAAGCTCCGCGGGCAGGCCGGCACCGGTCTTCGGTTGAGCGGCGCGGTATCGGGCCATGTGGTCCATCATCTGCTGGTGGCGAACCCGCGCCGCGTCAGGATCCCAGTGCCCGCGGGCGTTGAGGCCATGCTCCAGCAGCACTTCCAGCCGCTCGGCATCTCCAGACCCGGCGGTGCTGCACAGGACTCTGTTTGACGCCTCGGGGTCCGGGGGCAGCGGGCTTGCGAGCTTGAGCAGGAGGCGCAGACGCGCGGCGTCGCCCCCGGGCCTGTAGTTCCAGCCCAGGCCGAAGGCCGCGAACGTGGCCGCGGAGTCGGCGCCCGCCATCAGCCTGGGATCGGCTCCCAGTTCCAAGAGGAGGTTGACCGTCTCGACCGTGGCGCCATCGCCCGAGCCCGCCGCCACCATCAGCGGCGTGGCGGGGCGGTCGTACGCGCCGGGATCCAGGCCCATGTCGAACAGCTCGTTGATGTCCTTCCCCTCTTGGACCAGAGAGCGGATCGCCGCCGCATCCCCGACGCGTGCGGCCCGGTGGAGCGCGGGTTCCCCGGGCTTTGGCGGCGGATACTCAGAGTTGGGCGGAATCCATGCGTCCATGGAGGATCATAGATCCCCGCGCACTGGTTGCGAAAGGGAAACGCCGCCGGCACAGCGGTTACACTGATGTCATGTCCGAGCGACCGGCAAGCGATCGGCGGAGGTGGTTCAAGGCAACGTCGCGGTTGCTCGGGATCCTCGCCTGCGGCCTCGCGATATCGGTGCTCGTGGCCCAGGCTTGCGTGCTCTGGTCGGAGCCGCACCCCAGCACCGAGGCCAGCCGCAGCGTTGGCGAGCCCGATCCGCGCGAGGCGGGAATGTTCGGGCATCCGCGCGTCAATTGGACTCCAGCGATTGCTCCCATACGCACTCCCGATCCCAACCCCGAGCAGTTGTTCCAGGATCTTGAACGCGAGGCCGACTCATCGCTGATGGCGGCGTTTGAAAGCAGGCCCTCCCAGCGCAGCGAAAGAGTGGTAACCGATCGGGGTTTGGGGCTCCAGGTTCAGGAGTTGCAATTGGGCAGCTTTCGCTGGCTCCACGAGGTGCTCGTTCTTCGCGCGGGCGTTCCGTTCCCGTGCATGGAGGCTCGTCAACGCTCCTCGCTCGAGGAATACAAGCGCCAATGGCCGCGGTGGGAGTGGGCTGTGCCGCGCCCCGATTTCATCCCCTGGTCACACGATCGGCGCGACGTGAACGCGATATTCTGGACGCGCGTGCTTCTGCTCGATCCGATCTGGAAGGGACTTGCGCTCAACACCGCCATCTACTCCGCGGGCCTGTGGGTGCTGCTCACGTGCGTTCGCCTGCTGCGAGATCGCTTCCGGATCGCCGCCGGGTGCTGCGTCGTGTGCAGGTACAGCCTCGAAGGACTCCAGGATGGCGCCGCGTGTCCGGAGTGCGGGTCGACGCGCGGGCGGGTTGCGGGCTGAACATGCAGGTGTGCGCGGGCAACGCCCCTCCGAAGCGGAACTTCCGCGGCCCGCCTCGGTATCACTCGCTCAATGGTGGACCGGCCGACAAACGTGACACAACGCTGGCGTGCGGCCCTGAGCCGCGCGGCAGCTCTGCTCGCGAGCAGCCTGCTGATCTCAGTGCTCGTGGCTCAGACATGCATCCTCCGGGGAAAGCCAACGCCCGACACCGTCGTCCTTCGACAGTTCAGCAACGACCATCCCCAGTGGGAAGTCGCCGACGTCGGCATCTCCATTCCCATCCCTCCCTACGCCCCCGATCCGCGCCCCCACGAATCGTGCGCGGATATGGAGGGGCGTCTCGACCCCGCGTGGATGGGCGGGGCGGCGTGTTTCGACCCCGCGTGGATGAAGGAGCACTACGCCGCCCGGGACTGGCTTTGCACCCAGCGGGTGAGGGTCGACCGAAGCCTTGGGTTGACGGTTCGGGAGTTCGAGGCGTTGTGCAGCGTGGGGCCTTGCGTCAGCTACCGGCTTGTCGAGCTGCAAGGGGGCTGGCCCTTCGCGTGCGTGACGGGGAGCTCGCACGCGTGGACTCGCGACGCCGGCAAAGTGGAACCGAATTGGCGAGGCGCGATTCTGCTCCCCGATTCTCCAGGGCAGCGTCTGGTGTCCAGAGCGGGAAAGGCGATCGTGTGGCCCCGCGCGCTGGTCTATGGGCCGCTGTGGGGAGGTCTCGCGCTCAACGCGGCCTTCTACGGCGCGATCCTCGGGTTGCTCGTCGCGGGGTTCGGCAGGCTCAGGGGTCTCCGCCGGTCGCGCGGAGGTCGATGTCTCGCGTGCGGGTACAGCCTTGTGGGACTCGGCGATGAGGCCGCGTGTCCGGAGTGCGGGGCGGGGCGCACAACGTAGGACGCGCCCCCTCCGTCGCTTCGCCCCCGCAGACTCGCGACACTTCCACCGCGGAGTGGGGAAGGAGAAAAAGGCAACGAGGATCGCCTTTCCGGGACGATCCCCGCTGCCGGTGTGGTGCGTGATGTCGATCAGCGACGCCGACGGGCGGCAAGCAGGCCGGCCACGCCCACCAGCGCGAGCGAGCCCGGCGCCGGGACGTAGTAGACGTTGTCGATGTACACCCTCGAGCCCGGGGTCGACGAGATGTAGTCGAAGCGGATCTCAGTGGTGTTGCCCGCGGCGTAGAGCAGGGCGAGGCGTGCCGCCAGGTCGCCGTCGAGTGTGATGCTGTAGTTGGCGTACTGACGCACGTTGCTGGCGTCGGCGAAGATGCCGGCAGACCAGGACGTGCCGACGGTCAGGTCGATACTGCCCAGGAAGATGCGGAGGCGCCCCTCGGGGTCGAGCCGGTCAAAGCCGACGTCGACGGAGATCGTGAAATAGTCGAAGGGCCGGATGAGCTCCTGAGCGACGATCGCGCCATGGGTCATGCTCATGCCCGGGTTGTTGACGCCCATCCAGGCCTCGTTGACGACCCGGCCGTTTGTCGCGGTCGTCGCGTACCAGCCGTTGTCGCGGTAGTACCCCTGGTTGCCGTCGAACCCGCCGTTGAACGACTCGATGCCCCTGGCGACTTCGTAGCCCTTCCACGCGAGGGCGTAGTCGGTCGAGCCGCGGTCGGGATTGGTGTTGTTCCAGGCGCGGATGTAGTACTTGTCGCTGATGCCGATCTTGTACACGTTGTGCTCGGACGTGCCATCGCGGTTGGTCGATGACGAGAGCAGCGTGTTGATCTGCGTGAGGCGTGCGACGCCCAGGTCCATGTCGTTGAGGGCGCGGTAGGTCCAGTTGTTGACGTTGGCGTTGGCGGCGTCCACGCGCCGTTCCCATGTGAGCGTCGAGGTGAGGTAGGTCCCCTTGCGGAGCTTCACCTTGGTGAGATAGTCGTTGCTCGCGGTGACGCCGGTGCTCAGGGCCGTTCCGGTGTCCCAGCCGACGATCTTGACCTGCCGGTTGGTGCTGTTGTTGCCCAGCGTGGGCTCCTGGCGCCCCGACGAGTACTGCTGGAAGGCCTCCATCGCGTCGAGCTGGCCCGTGCCCGTCTCGTTGCTGACGCTGGCGGCCCCCTTGCCCAGGTTCACGTTCTCGTCCCATCGCGTGCCGGCGAGGTCCTGCACGCTCTTGTTGGCCGAGTTCATGATCACCGCCCGCATGAGCTTGGGATCGCGAGAGAGCGTGTTGCGATTGCCCCACTCGTGGAGCAGGGCGGCCACGCCCGAGACCTGCGGCGTCGCAAAGCTCGACCCACTCCAGCCATTGCCCGCCGCGGTCCTGGTTTCCATCGCGGTGGTGCTTCGGGCGACGGCCCCGTTGATCTCAAATCCGGGGGCGACGATGTCGGGCTTGATGCGGGCGCCCGCAGCCGAGCGGCTGCTGCTGCGACTGACCTGATTGAAACCCGAGCCCGTGAACCCCACAGTGAGGCTGTTGTACGCGTAGCCCGGGTTGGTGACGGTGCCGTAGCCCCCCGTGCCGGTCCCGACTTCCCTGCCCTCGTTTCCGACAGCCGTGACATAGAGGATGCCGTGCTGGTTGCTCATCCAATCGGCGACGCGGGTGATGCCATCGCGCATGGCGGCGCGCTCGGGCCAGTCGCGGCCCCAGCTGACATTGACGATCTGCGGACGAGGAGCGCGAAGGAGCCAATCGGCCGAGTCCTTGAAGAGCTGAACCTGCGTGGCGTCGGTGGCTGAGAAGCCGACCCACGAGGCCTGGAGCAGCGACCCTTGCGCAACGCCCTTGAAGGTGCCGTTGGTCTTGCCGACCAGGATGCTGGCGACATGCGTGCCGTGGTCGGTGACGCCGCGGGGGCCGCCCGGGCGTGCGAACTCGACCTTGCCGATGAGAGTGACGTGATCATCGCGGGGGATACCGCTCTCCATCATGCCGATGCGGACGTTGGTGCCGGTGAGCCCCAGAGCCTGAAGCTCGTTAGTGCGGGTCTTGATCAGGTAGGCGTCCTGGGCCAGCGCGGAGCCCGCGCAAACGGACAGCATGGAGGCCGCGGTGAGGGCGCGCACGAACGACGACGGGTGTGATGTTAACATGGTCTTGTCCTCTCTCAGATACAAATGGACGAGTGTCTCAACGACCAAACATGCAGTCGGGAACGTGAGAGGGCGGAATCCCTCACGGACCTTGCAGACTATCTTGCCGATTTTGTCGAGAAATGCAACTTCATTTGCGGGCGCAGCCCCGCGGCTGTTTGCAATCGGTTCGTACGCCTGCCGGTCATCTCGCGACTACTTGGGGAACGGATCGGCCCTGAGAAGGGCCGCCACGGCCTCGTCGAGCGTCGATTGCGACGCTTGCGGGGCAGCTTTGGACTTGGACTGGCGGCGCTCTTCGACCTTGCCCGCCTGCGGACCCGAGGCAAAGCCGGTCAGGAAGACCAGGAACATGTGGGCCGCCAGGCGCGCGGTGCGGCCCTGCTCGTCGTGCGTCGGGCAGAGCTCCATGATGTCGAAGCAGCGGACCCAGGGCGACGCGGCGGCCCGGAGCAGCCTGGGCGTGATGTCGCGGGGCATGGCCCCCGACGGGTTCATCGCGCTGACGCCGGGGGCGATGGACTGGTCGAAAACGTCGAGATCGAGGCTCAGGAATCCGGCGGTGAGCGGGCCGGGGTTCGCGGGCTTGACGGGGTTGCCCGCGGCGTCGATCGTCGCGCCGTCGAACAGGCCGCCGTGCTCGGCAAACCAGCGAACATGCTCGCGCGAGTTCACCAGGGGCTGGAGGCCGGTGATGCTGATGGGGCCGACGCCGTGGTCCTCGATGAGGCGGCGAAAGGGCATGCCGCTGCCGGCGGCCGCGCGGACGTCAAGATGGGCGTCGAAGTAGATGCCGCCGAAGGGGGTGGGGGGTGCCGGCGGCGTTGAGGGCACGCGTTTGCGCTCCGCCTCGATCGCGGCCTGCACAAACGGGAGCGTGAGGTCGTGTCCGCCGCCGATGGCGATGGGGAAGAGACCAAGAGCGTGCAGAGCGCTGGCGGCTTCATGGACGCGCGCGTGGGTCCGCGCGAGGTTGGCCTCGCTGGTGAGTTTGGGATCGGCGGAGGGGACGACATCGCCCGCGTCGAAGACCAGCGGGAACTCGGTCCCCAGCGGGTCGTGCACGCCGTAACGCGAGAGGGCGTGCCGAAACGAAGGCGGCCCCAATGCCGCCCCGGGCCGCCCGCCGTTCATGCGAACGCCCAGGTCGTCGGGCAATCCCAGGAGCGCGACGCGGCACCCCTGGGGCGAGTCGGTGTGGATCCGCGAGGCAAAGCGTGCCGCCGACATGGTCGAGGGCCAGAAGGGGGCGTGGGTGTGGGGGATGAGAGGGTTGGTAGGGGCCGGAGACATGGCACCAGCAGGATAGCGGAAAAGTGCCTGAGGCGGGAGGCGATCGGAGCCATGATGATCCGTTCGAGCCGCCGGTGATATCGCGTTAGGGCCTGGCGTGCCGATACTTCGGTATCGCCTGGGCGCCGGGAGCCTGGTGCATGGAGGTGCTTCATGATCGGATTCCTTCGCAGGCCGCAGTGGTCGCCGTATGTCGTGGGCATCGGCATCGGGGTGCTGAGCTGGGCGACGTTCTACTTCATGGAGAAGGCCCTGGGCACGAGCACATCGTTTGTCGGGGCGGCGGGGAGCGGCGTTTGTGCCGTTGCTCCCGATCACGTTGCGGAGAACGCGTACTACGTGAAGGAGTACGGGGCCAAGAGCGTTGCGGCCGGGGGCACCGGTGGGTTCAAGCCCATCTTCGACTGGCAGATGGCCTTGGACTTCTCGCTCGTCATCGGGGCGTTTGTTGCCGCGTGGCTCGGCGGCACGTTCCGAGTCGAGCGTGTGCCCACGGTGTGGAGCGAGCGGTTCGGCCCCTCGGTCGCCAAGCGATACGCCGCGGCGTTCGTGGGCGGGTTCATCCTGCTCTTCGGGGCCCGCATGGCCGGCGGTTGCACCAGCGGCCACGGCATCTCGGGGAGCCTGCAGCTGGCGGTCTCGAGTTGGACGTTCTTTGTCAGCATGTTCGTCGGCGGCGTGCTGATGGCGATGGCGATGTTCGGCGTGGGGAGCTTTGGGTTTGGCGGAAGCAAGAGCCCGGAGGTGCCCCATGTTTGACCATTTCTTCGCCGATCCCACAACGCTCCTGCTTGGTGCCCTCACGGGCCTCATCTTCGGCTTCCTCCTGCAAAAAGGCGGCGTCACGCGGTACAACACCATCGTGAACCAGTTCCGCTTCAAAGACTTCACCGTCCTCAAAACAATGCTGACGGCCATCGTCGTCGGCTCCATCGGCATCTACGCGATGTTGCAGATGGGCATGATCAAAGGCCTGAGCGTCAAAGGCGTCGAACTCGCCATGAACGCCGGCGGCGGCCTCATTTTCGGCGTGGGCATGGTCCTCCTTGGCTACTGCCCAGGCACGGCCCTGGCGGCCGCAGGCCAGGGCTCGCGTGATGCGGTCGTCGGCATCGGCGGCGCCCTGGTTGGTGCGGGCGTCTACGCCGAAACCTACCCGTTCCTGTCCCGCACGCTCGAACCGATCGGCAAGCTCGGCAAGATCACGTTTGCGGATGCGGCCCACGCCTCGCCATGGTGGTTCATTGCGGGGCTGGCGGTGGTGGCGGTGGGGTTGTTCGCCTTGATCGAGCGGAAGGAGCGGGGGCGTTTGGCTCACTGAGGGCCGTCTACGCCGCGTGAATCGCCGGTTCATACCTGTGTCCGATTTCTGACTCTCCATGTGCCCTTTCATTTGGCCCTTTGGCAATTTGGCTCTTTGCCCCCCATGAGGAACCGCGGCCCACGCACGCCATCGCGGCGGTTCGCGGGCCCCGGTTTTCGGACGAACGCCACTGGTGAAAACCATTGCTTTTCCTGCACAATGGGCGGCCCAGGTGCTGCTCGGCCCGTGGAATTGTGCTTGGTGGCACGGGGCACTTGTGGTAGGATGGCGGGCATATAGGAGAGACAAATGAAGACGAGGCTTTCGACCGTCTGTGCGTTCGTCGCGTTCTCGATGGGGTTGCCCGGGGGCCAGGGCACCGCGCACGCCACCGGCATTTTCGTTGCGGCGACGCAATCGGGCAACTATGCGGCCGACGGCATCGGCAACATCAACTCCCTGGGATTCCAGAACTACTTCGTGGGCTACTCCAGCCCCAGTGCGATCGCCGAACGCCGCAACTTCTTCATCTTCTCGACCGCCGCGTTCGAGGCCGAGACGATCCTGTCGGGCGAGCTGATCCTGTACGTGCCCAAGTTCGCACCGGGCGTCACGACCGATCCGGGCGATGGCTATTTCAGTCCGGACGCCTCGGAAACCTACATGCTGACCTCGACCTCGTTCACGGCCGCCGAGGTGGGCGACCACACCAACTCGATCGCCGAGTCGATGGCGATCTGGGCGAGCCTGGGCATGGGCGGGTTGGCGGGTGCGATCGAGATCCATCCGTCCGACAAAGGCACGTACATCCACATCCCACTGACCGCGGCCGCGATCGCCGGACTCAACGGCGCGGGACCGGCGCCGGTGGTCATGGGCGGGCGACTCACATCGCTGGACCCCACGCGGCCGATGGTGCTCGATGAGCTGGTGTTCTCGTTCACCGACATGCCCGGCTCGGGCACGTTCATCCCGCCGACCTTGCACCTGGAGATCGTGCCGGCACCGGCGAGCGGGTTTGTGCTGATGGCAGGTGTGGTGGCGGGGCGGAGGCGGCGGGTGGGGTAGACGGATGGCGGGGGTGAGGCGATCTGGGGCCGTGGTGCGCGTGGGAGGACGGCCCGCGCTGGTGTGCGGGTGATCTCGTTGGAGTTGAGCGATGTGCGGGGTTTGATGTCGGGGGTGCGCGAGGCGCGACGCGCGCCGGCGCGGCGATGGAAGTGCGCGGTGGGGGAGGATGGCCGCTGGGGACGACCTGAAGGGCACCTGTGAGGGGCGTTGAATCGCGGCGAAAGTTTTTTCGCTTTTGTCGAAGATTGGTGCCGTCGGTGCGCTGATTGTGATGAGCGGGTGTGCGCACCAATGCGAGCTTCGCGTGGCGGAGGGCGGTGTTATCGACCGGGCGGGCGCTGGGGTGATTGCTTCGAAGGTGTGATTCGAGCACGATTCGTGAGGGGCGAATGAGCGCGTTGGCGACGTTGGCGGGAGGAGTGAGATGGATTGATTCGGGGGATTGAACGACCGGGGGATCGATCGGGAGGAGAGGTGCGGCGACGGGAGTGGAGGGACGCTCGGGAAGTGGGG
>CAYHQQ010000025.1:0-53578 GCA_964358855.1 uncultured Phycisphaeraceae bacterium | reverse complement strand
GAATGCTCAGTTTAAGCATACAAGACTCGCTCCACCCGTGGCTACACCCCGCGACACCCTCCGGGGTCGAAAGGCAGGAAAGCACGTTCAGTTCACGGCGTTGCCCGAGGCGGTCGGCTGCTTATGCTGCCCGTGTGTCTGTTCGGCGAGATGCTGGAGATGGGTGCTGCTCGGAGGAAGACGAATGAACCGAATGCTGTCTTGTCTAGTACTGGCCGCGGCGTGCGGCCCGACTCTCGCGGCCCAGCCTTCGGCTCAGCCGGCCGGTTCACCGCCGATGGCGGGCACGAACCACTCGTACGTCTCCAATCGCCCCCCGCTGCGAACGGGACCTTTGATCAAGCTTCCTGTGGCGTCGTTCAGGCCGTCGGGGTGGGTGGGCAAGGCGCTTGAGCTTCAGCGCGACGGGCTGGCCGGGCATCTGGGGGAGATCAGTGTCTGGCTCACGCGCAAGGACAACGCGTGGCTCCGCACCGACGGCAAGGGGCAGTACGGGTGGGAAGAGGTCCCCTACTGGCTCCGCGGCTACGCCCGCATGGCGTACATCCTGGGTGACCAGCGGATGCTCGATGAGGCCAAGGTGTGGATTGAGGGGACGCTGAGCAGTCAGCGGGAGAACGGCGACTTCGGGCCGGTGCAGATGCGTAACGGCAAGCGAGACCTGTGGGCCCAGATGCTCATGCTGCAGGTGCTTCAGTCGTTCCATGAGTTCTCGAATGACCCGCGCGTGGTGCCATTCATGACGCGGTACTTCAAGTGGCAGGCGACGATTCCTGATGAGCAGTTTCTCAAGGACTACTGGGAGAACAGCCGCGGGGGAGACAACCTGGCGAGCGTGTACTGGCTCTATAACCGCACGGGTGACGCGTTTTTGCTTGAGCTGGCGACCAAGATCGACCGCAACACGGCGAACTGGCGTCAGGCGGAGAATCTGCCCAACTGGCACGTGGTCAATATCGCCCAGTGCTTCCGCGCCCCGGCGATCTACTCGCTCCAGAGCGGCAAGAAGGGCGACATCAACGCCTCGTACCGCAGCTTTGCGCTCGTTCGCGAACGCTACGGGCAGGTTCCCGGGGGCATGTTCGGCGCCGACGAGAACGCCCGCCCGGGGCACACCGACCCGCACCAGGCGGCCGAGACGTGCGGCTTTGTCGAGCAGATCTATTCCAACATGATCATGACCGAGATCACGGGCGACCCTTCGTGGGCCGCAAACACCGAGGATGTCGCGTTCAATTCGATGCCGGCGGCGTTCACGCCCGACTATCGGGCGCTGCGGTATCTCACCGCGCCGAACCAGGTGGTGAGCGACAGCAAGAACCACGCGCCGGGCGTGGCGAACGAGGGGCCGTTCTTTCTGATGAATCCCTTCAGCAGCCGGTGCTGCCAGCACAACCACTCCAGCGCGTGGGTGAACTACGCGGAGCACGCGTGGATGGCGACGCTCGACGACGGGCTGGCGGCGGTGCTCTACGCTTCGGGCGAGCTCAATGCCAAGGCAGGGGCGGCGGGCGGCGCGGTGACGCTGGTCACGGGCACGAATTACCCGTTCGAAGACCAGGTCGTGATCAGCGTCAAGAAGGCCCCACCCGGCGGCTTCCCGATCTACCTGTGCATCCCGCAGTGGTGCCAGGGCGCGAGTGTCGCGGTCAACGGCAAGAGCATCGACGAGAGAACGACGCCTGGCGCGTTCGTGGGTGTTCGCCGGGAATGGAAAGCCGGCGATTCGATCAGCTTGAGCTTCCCGATGCACCTCAAGGTGCGGACCTGGGAGAAGAACAAGGGAAGCGTCAGCATCGACTACGGGCCGCTCACGTTCTCGCTCAAGATCGACGAGAAGTACGAGGCGGTGGCCAGCGACAAGACCGCCATCGGCGATTCGGGCTGGCAGCCCGGCGCCGACGCGAAGAAGTGGCCCTCGCACGAGATCCTGCCCACGTCGCCCTGGAACTACGCTCTTGTGATCGACAAGGCCGACCCGTCCACGTCGTTCGAAGTGGTTCGCAAGTCATGGCCCGCGAGCAATCAGCCGTTCACCAATGCCGAGGCCCCGATCGTGCTCCACGTCAAGGGGAAGCGACTGCCCGGGTGGACGCTCGACGAGCACGGGCTCGCCGGCGCGGTGCCGCAGAGCCCGGTGGAGTCGAAGGAGCCCCTGGTGGAGCTCACGCTGGTGCCCATGGGCGGGGCGCGACTGCGGATCTCGTCGTTTCCGGTGACAAATCGCTGATTTCACAATGGACTTGCCGGGGGCGAACGGCCTATCTACCATTCATCCGGATATACGGATGAAGACCCGCCCGCACCATCCCCACGCCCCCCACGCCATCCCCCTGGCCGACCAGCTCGCCGCCTTGGCCGACAGCGTGCGCCTGCGGTTGATGCGACTTTTGGAGGCTGGGGAGCTGTCGGTGGGTGAGATCGGACGGGTGCTGCAGGTTCCCCAATCCACGGCCTCGCGGCACCTCAAGGCCCTGGCCGACGCCCGCTGGGTCGGCAAGCGAAACGAGGGGCCGGCGACCTACTACAGACTGGTTTTGGACGACTTGCCCGCGAACCTGCGGGCGGTGTGGATCGCGGCACGGGATTCGGCGGCGTCGGCGGCCCAGATCGGGGAGGATCGCCTGAGGCTTGAGGCGGTGCTGGCTGACCGTCGCACCGACAGCGAGTCGTTCTTCGGGCGCGTGGGGGGTGAGTGGGACCCGATGCGACGCCAGCTCTTTGGCGACCGGTTCACGCCCGCGGCCCTCATGGGCTTCATGCCCCGCGGGTGGGTTGTCGCCGACCTGGGCTGCGGCACGGGCGATGCGGCCGAGCTGCTCGCGCCGGTTGTCAAGCGTGTGATCGCGGTCGATCAGAACGAGGCGATGCTGAGTGCGGCCCGCGAGAGGCTGGCGGGCGTGAAGGCCGTGGAGTTTGTGCGGGCGGACTTGGACAATCTGCCGATGCGTGCGGGGACGCTCGACGCGGCGGTGATGGTCCTGGTGCTGCACCACATCGCCGACCCGGTGGGCGTGCTGCGTGAGGCGGCCCGGTGCCTCAAGACACCGGCCAAGGGGGGCGAGGGCGGGCTAATGGTGATCGACATGATTGCGCACGGGCGCGACGAGTATCGCCAGACGATGGGACACAAACACCTGGGCTTTTCGGAGGCCGCCATGAGGCGGCTGATGAAGGAGGCCGGGTTTCAAGCAACCGAGTATCGAGACCTGCCGCGTGAGCCCGAGGCCAAGGGACCTGGACTTTTCGCGGCCATTGGAAGATTGTGAATTCACGAGTTCATTTGAGGAGTAATCATGCCGACTGCGACCCCAACCCGCCCCGCCCGCCCCACTGCTGCCCCCAAATTCAACGCCGCCCCCAAGGGCGCGAAGTTTGACTTCAAGGTGCGTGACCTCGCCCAGGCCGACCTTGGCCGTCGCGAGATCCGCCTCGCCGAGCACGAGATGCCCGGGCTGATGGCCCTTCGCGAGCGGTACAAGGGCAAGAAGCCCCTGGCCGGGGCGCGGATCGCGGGTTCGCTGCACATGACGGTGCAGACGGCGGTGCTGATCGAGACGCTGGTTGACCTGGGCGCTGATGTGCGCTGGGTGAGCTGCAACATCTTCAGCACGCAGGACACCGCGGCCGCCGCGATCGTCGTGGGCAAGGACGGCACCGTCGCGTCTCCCAAGGGCATCCCGGTCTTCGCGTGGAAGGGCGAGACGCTCGAGGAGTATTGGTGGTGCACCGAGCAGGTGCTCAAGTTTGACGGCGGACAGGGGCCGAATTTGCTCCTGGACGACGGCGGCGACGCGACGCTGCTGGTCCACAAGGGCGCCGAGTTTGAGAAGGCCGGCAAGGTTCCCGCGTTTGACGCCAAGAACGACCCCGAGGAATGGGGCGTGATCCTGAGCGTGCTTAGCAAGTCGCTCAAGAGCAATCCCGGCTACTTCACCAAGATGATCGCGGGGATCAAGGGTGTGTCGGAGGAGACGACGACGGGCGTGCACCGGCTGTACGACATGGCCAAGAAGGGGCAGCTTGCGTTCCCGGCGATTAACGTCAATGACTCGGCGACCAAGAGCAAGTTTGACAACCTGTACGGCTGCCGCCACTCGCTGGTCGATGGGCTCAACCGCGCCACCGACGTCATGCTCTCGGCGAAGATCGCCGTCGTGCTCGGATACGGCGACGTGGGTAAGGGGTGCTGCCAGGCTCTGCGTGGACAGGGTTGCCGCGTGATTGTGACGGAGGTCGACCCGATCAACGCTTTGCAGGCCGCGATGGAGGGGTACCAGGTCACGACGCTCGACGAGGCGCTGGAGACGGCCGACATCTTCATCACTGCCACGGGCAACAAGAACGTGATCACGCTGGACCACATGAAGAAGATGAAGGACAAGGCGATCGTCGCCAACATCGGGCACTTTGACAACGAGATCGACATGGCGGGACTTTCGGCCGCCGAGAAGGCCGGCACGGCGACCCGCGTGAACATCAAGGCTCAGTACGACGAGTTCGTGTTCAAGAAGGGGAGCAAGTCGAGCTCGATCCTGATTCTGGCCGAGGGCCGCCTGATGAACCTGGGCTGTGCGACCGGGCACCCCAGCTTTGTGATGTCTTCGAGCTTCACGAACCAGACGATCGCCCAGTTGGACCTGTGGTTCAACGCGAACAACAAGCCCACGCTGAGCGGGTTCAAGTACGAGACGGGCAAGGTGTACACGCTGCCCAAGAAGCTCGATGAAGAGGTGGCGAGGTTGCACCTGGACAAGCTGGGCGTGAAGCTCACGCGTTTGTCGAAGGAGCAGGCGGAGTATCTGGGGGTGTCGCCGGACGGGCCGTACAAGGCGGATCACTACCGGTATTGAACGTGGCACGGGCATCTGGCCCATGGCCTTTGTGCCATCCGCTAGACTGATCCCCGTCGGCGATCGAAGGGTCGCCGATGGATTTGAAAAACGAAGACATGGGCAGGATGCCCATGCCACTACAGATCATGGGCTGGAAGCCCATGCCACACCTATGGACATCCGCGACCTTTTCCAATCCCGGCGAACCACCTTCTCGTTTGAGTTCTTTCCGCCCAAGACGGCGGACGGGGCGAGCGATCTCTTTGAGCACATCAAGGAGTTCGAAAAGCTCAAGCCGACGTTTGTGAGCGTGACGTACGGGGCGGGCGGGTCGACCCGGCAGCTGACCAATGACCTGGTGGTCAAGATCGGCAAGACGACGGCCCTGGATCCGATGCCGCACTTGACGTGCGTTGGACACGACGAGAAGGACATCGACGAGATCCTCACGCGGTACGCCGAGGCGGGAATCAACAAGATTCTGGCGTTGCGGGGGGACCGGCCCAAGGGGAGCACGGGCGATGAGCCGTTCAAGCACTTCAGGCACGCGGCCGACCTGGTCGCGTGCATCAAGCGGTTCAACTCGTCGGGACGGCATCCGCTTCGGCGTGGGTTTGCCATCGGCGTCGCGGGCTTCCCTGAGGGGCACCCCGACACGCCGAACCGGCTTGAGGAGCTCGACCGGCTGAAGGCGAAGGTGGATCAGGGGGCCGACTTCATCATCACGCAGTTGTTTTTCGAGAACCGCGACCTGTACGACTTCCGCGATCGGTGCGAGCTTGCGGGCGTGCGGGTGCCGATCATCGCGGGCGTGATGCCCATCACCTCGCTGGCGGGGATGAAGCGAATGGCGGATCTGGCCGCGGGGGCGAGGTATCCGGCCCCGCTGATCCGGGCGGTGAATCGGGCGGGAGGCCAGGACGACGGCGTTCGCCGCGTGGGCGTGCACTGGGCCACTGAACAGTGCCGCGATCTGCTCGACCACCGGGTGGCGGGTATCCATCTGTACACGCTGAACAAGAGCACGGCGACGCGGGATATCTATGCGACGCTGGGGGTCGAGGATTCGCACGGGCTGGTGTAGGCATCATTGGACGGCCGCTCGTATACTAGAGGCATGTCCATCGACCCGCGTCGAATTGAGCTGATCGAGCCTGCGACCGTCGAGATTCTTCGACGGATGTCGCCGGCTGAAAAACTGGAGATGGCGAACCGGATGGTGATCCAGGCCCGCGAGATGCTCAGCCGCGTGGTGGCAGCCTCTCATCCCGGTTGGGCGGTGGACCAACTGGCGGCGGAGGTACGCAGGAGGATGAGCCGTGGGGCCGCGTGATCTATTGCTGATTGTCACCGAGGTGCTGGGCGACTCGGATCGGAATTGCTTCGTGACCAGCGAGTGGGAAGTGATGGAGGGCCAGGCTCGATGGGGCTGAAGTACGTTCCAGCACCCGACGAAGCCGACGCTGCGCCGCGAGCCACCTCAAGGCCGCCCGCGTCAACCTCCTGGCTGGGCCGCGTGCACAAGCTCTGGCGGATCGATTCGACTCTGGCCGTCTGTTGCTTCGTCGGGCTTCCGCTCCTGATCATTGCCGCTTCCATCTTGGGCGATCTGTTCGTGACCCTCGCGGTCATGCTGGGCCTCTTGATCCTGGCCCTTGTCACCAACTGGGCCATCAGACGATGGGGTCCCAAGCGCCCGGTGATCGAAGCCAGGTGTGCACTCTGCGGGCAGGGCATGAACGACCCCGAGCCTCTGGGCGCTGCGGGCAGCAGGCGGTGCCCCGAATGCGGCTCGGCGACGCGTTGATCACACGGGCTCTGGCGATAACTTGAGTTTATCGATATTCACATCGCGATCGATTCGATTCATGCCGATGAGGGTGTATGGTTGAGCGTTGGAGGCAGGGCGAAGGTGTGCCCTGACGAACGAAATACTCCCCTGGCTTGCGCCACGGGCTCTGAAGGAGACTCACATGTCCACCTCCCCCACCGGCCGCCCCGATCCGTTTCAAGCCCGGCAGACGCTCAAGACGGCCCACGGCACGTATGTGTACTACTCGCTCGATGCGCTGACGAAGAAGGGGATCGGGCGAGTGTCGACACTGCCGTACTCGATTCGCGTGCTGCTTGAGTCGATGCTGCGGAACCTCGACGGGTTTATTGTGACGGCCGACGATGTCGCGGGGCTCGCCAACTGGAACGCCAAGGCGCCGGTGAAGGAAGAGATTCCGTTCATGCCCGGGCGGGTGGTGCTGCAGGACTTCACGGGCGTGCCGTGTGTTGTTGACCTCGCGGCGATGCGTGACGCGATGAAGAAGCTCGGCGGCGACCCCAACGCGATCAATCCGCTCGTCAAGTGCGACCTGGTGATCGATCACTCGGTGCAGGTCGACGCGTTCGGGCCCGCAACCGCCGCCGGGACTGCCCTCACCATCAACGCCGGCATGGAGTTCGCCCGCAACAACGAGCGGTACGAGTTCCTCAAGTGGGGCCAGCAGTCGCTGAGCAACTTCAGCGTCGTGCCGCCCGCGACGGGCATCGTCCACCAGGTCAACCTTGAGTACCTGGCCAAGGGTGTGCTCACCAAGTCAGATAGCAACGGCCAAGTGGCCTACCCCGACTCCTGCGTCGGCACCGACAGCCACACCACCATGATCAACGGCATGGGCGTGGTCGGCTGGGGCGTGGGCGGCATTGAGGCCGAGGCGGTCATGCTGGGGCAGCCGATCTACATGCTCACCCCTGAGGTCGTGGGCTTCCGCCTCAAGGGCAAGCTGCCCGAGGGCTCCACCGCGACCGACCTGGTCCTCACCGTCACGCAGATCCTCCGCAAGAAGGGCGTGGTTGACAAGTTCGTCGAGTTTTTCGGCGACGGCATCGCCGCCCTCTCCATCCCCGATCGCGCCACCATCGCCAACATGGCCCCCGAGTACGGCGCCACGATCGGGTTCTTTCCGATCGACGCCGTCACCATCTCGTTCCTCAAGTTCACCGGGCGCGACGAGGCGACCGTCTCGCTCGTCGAGGCCTACTGCAAGGCCAACGGCATGTTCTGGGAGCCCGGCTCGGCCGAGCCCGAATTCACCGACGTGCTGGAGCTCGACCTCTCCACCGTCCAGCCCTCACTCGCCGGCCCCAAGCGCCCGCAGGATCGCGTGCTGCTCAAAGAAGCGAAGTCCGCGTGGCTCAAGGAGCTCGTCGACGGCTTCGGCAAGAAGGCCCCCGCCGAGTCGATCAACGTCTCGCGCTGGTCGGCCGAGGGCGGTAACACCGCCGGCAAGCCCGAGAGCACGCCCAATGGCAGCGACGCCGGCATTAACGGCGTTCCGGTGACGATGAACGGCAAATCGTTCAGCCTGCACCACGGCGACGTGGTGATCGCGGCCATCACCTCCTGCACCAACACCAGCAACCCCGACGTGCTCATCGCCGCAGGCCTGGTCGCCCGCAAGGCCCACGTGCGGGGCCTCTCCAGCAAGCCCTGGGTCAAAACCAGCCTCGCCCCGGGCTCCAAAGTCGTCACCGAGTACCTCGACAAGGCCGGCCTCACCGCCGATCTCAACGCCCTGGGCTTCCAGACCGTCGGCTACGGGTGCACCACGTGTATCGGTAATTCGGGCCCGTTGCCGGCGGAGATCGACGCCGCCATCAAGCAGGGCGACCTCATCGCCGCGAGCGTGCTCTCGGGCAACCGCAACTTTGAGGGCCGCGTGCATCCCAACGTCAAGGCCAACTACCTGGCCAGCCCGCCGCTGTGCGTCGCGTACGCGATCGCCGGCAGCGTCGCGATCGACCTGGCCACCGAGCCCCTGGGCGCGGGCAAGGACGGCAAGCCTGTGTATCTCAAGGACATCTGGCCCACTCAGGCCGAGGTGCAGGCGACCAAGGCCCAGTGTCTCACGCCCGAGCAGTTCAAGAAGGAGTACGCGAACGTCTTCAACGGCAACCCGACGTGGAACGCGGTGCCGGTGAGCAAGAGCGACCTGTACTCCTGGAGCGCTTCGAGCACGTACATCCAGAACCCGCCGTACTTCGAGGGGCTCACCGAGAAGCCCGGCGTGGTCAAGCCGGTCAAGGGCGCCCGTTGCCTGGTCTTCGTGGGCGACAGCGTGACCACCGATCACATCAGCCCTGCGGGCGACATTGCCGAGGCGAGCCCCGCTGGTGATTTCCTCAAGGCCGCGGGTGTGAAGAAGGCCGACTTCAACAGCTACGGGAGCCGTCGCGGCAACGACCGCGTGATGACGCGCGGGACGTTCGCGAACGTTCGCGTGAAGAACAAACTCGCCGTCGACGCGGCCACGGGCAAGATCCGCGAGGGCGGCTGGACTCGCGACATGTCGGCCGCCGGCAAGGGCGCGATCGTGCCGATCTACACCGCCGCGATGAACTACAAGCAGGAAGGCACGCCGCTGGTCGTCCTGGCGGGCAAGGACTACGGCATGGGCTCCTCCCGCGACTGGGCGGCCAAGGGCACGCTCCTTCTGGGCTGCCGCGCCGTCATCTCCGAGAGCTTCGAGCGCATCCACCGCAGCAACCTTGTCGGCATGGGTATCCTGCCCCTGTGCTTCGTCGAGGGCGCCAGTGCGGCCAGCCTGGGCCTCACCGGCGATGAGACCTTCGACATCCACCTTCCGGTGAGCGCCGAAGGCCTGGTCGAACCGCGCTGCGAAGTGAAGGTCACCGCGACCAAGCCCGACGGCAAGAAGATCGAGTTCACCACCCGCTGCCGCATCGACACGCCGGTGGAGGCTGAGTATTATCGTAATGGCGGCGTATTACAAACGGTGTTACGTCGACTGCTGAACGAAAGTCGACGCCCTGTAGGGGTCTGACGTGCCACGATTTTCCGATTATCACCGAACGGTCATCGGATACCACGGCACAAGACTCTCGGTCGCAAGGCAGATCGTCGATCTCACTGGGAGCTTCCAGAAGAGCAGTAACCCGCACGACTGGCTCGGCACGGGCGTGTACTTCTGGGAGTACGCGCCTAAGCAGGCCTGGCTCTGGGCGGAACAACTCAGAAAGTCGCGAAAGTGGACCGAGCCGACCGCCGTGGTCGCGAGCATGATCCGCCTTGGAAACTGTTTCGACCTGCTCGATCCGGACAACATCACAGAGCTTGAGTGGCACTACCAGCAATTCGCCAGAATGGTGACCGGCGCGGGCGGCAAGACTCCCAAGAACCACAACACCAAGAAGTACCTTGATCGGGCGGTCTTTGAGTTCGCCTACGCGGCCCACAAAGACCAAGGGGAGCCAGTTGACACATGTCGAGCCGTGTACGTACCCACAAGCACAGCTCTGGACGGGAAAAACGCCCGAGTCTGGACAAGAAGCTGGATCACGCGCACGTCTCATATTCAGTTGTGTGTGCGCGATCTCTCGTGTATACTTGGGTCATGGCTGGTGAAGCCGATAGAGAAACCTGATGCAAAATCTACCCATCAGCAATCCTGAGATCCCGTTCTCGCTGAAGATCCGCGCGGTCGCGAGGGGATTGGCCAACTTGTCGGCTGAGAAGAAGGCCGACCTACTCATTCGCGCGGGTGTGCTCAAGCAGTCCCAGCGGGCAACCGCAATCAAGCGTCTCAAAGCCAAAGAGGCTTGACCGACCGGAATGCTGGGGATCGAGATCCAAAAAATGCGAATTGGGTGGTGAACGCGGGATCTTGAGGCATACTCGGGTGATGTCGATTGTATCGAATGCACGCGCCGTTTCCCTCGCCGCAGTGATCGCGTTCTCGGCCGTGGGGGCGGCGAGGGGGCAGTTCTTCCCTACTGGGGTGGCACCAGGATACGGGGCATCGATCGTGACTGGACTCTCGGCGGATGGCCGAGTTGCGACGGGATGGAGCGACCAGCGGCGGTTCGGAAATCCGGGTTTCACATGGACCGCGATCGGCGGGCGAGCCGACTTCGGGCTCAATGCGGGAATGCCTGCGGTCACCTTTACCGCCGGAGTATCGAGCGACGGCGGCACGATAGCCGGGACGACCAGACTGCCCAGTTCAATCACCAACAGGGCGTACATCTATTCCGGCGGAATCGTTCGCAATCTGGGGACGATCGAGGGCTATGCGTTCAGCGAGGCGAGCGGGATCAGTGGAGACGGCACTGTGGTGGTGGGCGATGCCCGCGATGCGAATTTTTTCGGCAGCGAGGCGTTCCGGTGGACCGACTCCGGAGGAATGCAAGGTCTCGGCTTCACGCGGCCTTCGCACTTCTACAGCACCTCCATGGGCATCAGCCGCGACGGCCGGAGCATCGTCGGGTATAGCTACGACGGCACCACCACCGACGCGTTCGTCTGGACCCAAGACCACGGGATGCAGGGCCTGCGTGGCATTGACGGACTCAACGCCCACGCGTATGGCGTCAACGCCACAGGCACTGTCGTCGTCGGAGAGTCCTACGTGGATAGCCATGGCGGGAATCGGGCGGTGGCTTGGGTCAACGGCTCACTCGTGAACCTTGGACCGCCACCCGAGGCCGGGCCATCATTTGCAAGGGCTGTGAGCGACGACGGTTCCGTGATTGTCGGCAACTGCGTCCTTCTGAGCAACGACCAGAACCGTGCGATGATCTGGACTGCGGCCGGGGGCAGCGTGCTTCTCTCCGACTATGTCACTGGGCTTGGCGTGAGTGTGCCCGCAGGATGGCAGTTTTTTTACGCAACCTCAGTGTCGGCGGATGGCCGGACGATTGGTGGCTTTGGTGGCTTTGACGGCGATCTGCATCATCAAGGCTTCGTGGTGACGATTCCATCGCCCCCGTCCGTGCTGGTGCTTTACGGCGCAATTCTGACTGCTCGACGGCGGCGAGTGTGATTCCTATGAGTCGAGGTCCTGCGTAAACCCTTTCCCGACCCGTGGCCCGAAACGCTGGACCGCCTTCGCTTCTACGCTCCCCTCATGAAATGCGCCGTCATTCTCGCCGGTTGTGGTCGTGCCGATGGTTCTGAGGTCCAGGAATCGGTGAGCGTGCTCATCCACTGCGCCCGCGTCGGGCTCACTGCCCGGTGTTTCGCGCCCGATCAGCCTCAGGCAGACGTGATCAACCACGCCACGGGCAAGCCGGCTCAGGAGTCCCGCAACCTGCTCGTCGAGGCCGCCCGGATCAGCCGCGGCGAGATCTCGCCCATCACCCAGCTCCACGCCCGCGACTTTGACGCCCTCATCTTCCCCGGCGGGTTCGGGGCCGCCAAGAACCTGTGCAATTTCGCGTCCAAGGGGGCTTTGTGCGATGTGCATCCCGAGGTCGTCCGCGTCATCGGCGAGTTCAAGGCCCAGGCCAAGCCCACGGGCTTCATCTGCATCGCCCCCGTCATCGCCGCCCGCACCTTGGGCACGAGCGGCGGCTGCGAGCTGACCATCGGCAGCGACCCCGACACCGCCCGGGCGATCGAGGCCATGGGCGGCACGCACGTGAACACCCCCACCACCGCCTGCCACGTCGACAAGAAGCACCGAGTCGTCTCAACGCCCGCGTACATGGGCGACGCCACGCCGTTTGAGATTTTCACCGGCATCGGCAAGCTCGTCGAAGAGGTCGCACGCATGGCCAAGGAACCAGGCGCCCAGCGAAGGGTGTGACCTCGCATCCAATCGTTGGCTGACCTGGAGATTCACCCATGAGCAAGCCCGTCGACGCCTTCCCCTACAAGACACTCCTGGACATCAAGTACAAGGCCCTCGAGAAGATCGACATCCCCTCCCTCGTCGCCGCCTGCACCGACCCCTGGTGGAACCAGACCCTCTGCAAGGTCAACGACTCGGTCGTGCGGCTGGGCATCGTCAAGGGCGAGTACCACTGGCACAAACACGACAACCTCGACGAGTTCTTCCACGTCGTCTCGGGGCGCCTCTATGTCGACATCGAGCACGGCCCCACCTTCGAGCTCACCGCCGATCAGGGCGTGGTCGTCCCCAAAGGCGTCGTTCACCGCACCCGCGCGACCGAACGCACCGTCATGCTCATGGTCGAAGGCCAGGAAATCGTCCCCACCGGAGACTGAGCACTCGAACTCCGCCCGTGAATGCTGTCATGAAACCCATTCGGAGGATTCCACCAATGCCCGCGAACACCCCCAGCCGCCTCGGCCAACTCCGCCACGGTCCCGGCGGCGGCCTCTACCGCATCATCGCCACCGCAGATTCCACCAACAACACGCTTTTCGGCATCGAGTGCGTCGAACCACCCGGCGGCGGCACGCCCCTCCACCGCCACACACGCGAGGATGAGTTCTTCCACGTCGTCGAAGGCCAGCTCACACTCTGGGTCGACGGCAAGACCATCACCCTCTCCGCCGGTCAGTCCATCTTCGCCCCACGCAACATTCCCCACGCCTTCAAGAATCGCTCCACGGGCCCCATCAAGTTCCTCGTTTTCTGCACCCCGCCCGTGATCGAACCCTTCTTCGACTACGGCCTTTCCCTTCCCTCGGGCGCCCCGCCCTCCGACGAGCAGATCGTTCAGCAGATCATGGCTCTCGCCCCCGGCTTCGGCCTCGAGATCCTGGGGCCTTGCCCACTCTGATCACCCACCCGCCAATCAGCGAAAGCCAAGACCACATGCCGACCGCACCGCCGATCTTCGAACAACCCGTCGCCTGGGGCGACATGGACGCCCTGGGCCACGTCAACAACGCCGTCTTCTTCCGGTACATGGAATCCGCCCGCGTCGCGACCCTCCTGTGGCTGGGCATCGACCGGCTCAAGATCGAATCGGGCCTGGGCGTCATCCTCCAGAGCGCCCAGTGCCGCTTTCGACGCCCCGTGGTCTACCCCGACACCCTGCGCATCTCATCGCGTGTCGAGGCGATCGAGGACGACCGCTTCACACTCGCCCACGACCTGACGAGCAGAACGACCGGCGAGCTGGTCGCCATCGGACACGGCGTTATCGTCGCGTATGACTACGCGGCGGGGACCAAAGCAACCCTCCCCCAGGTGTGGGTTGAAAAGCTCGTCGCCGCCCGTGCCAAGCCCTGATCCACGCGCGTTGCCTCGGGCCGGCATCAACTCGCCGCTTCCCGTCGGCTCCTCTATCATGGCGTCATGACCACCCGAATCGTCGGCCAGAAGCCAGATGCCCCCGATGCTCGCCTCCGCTGTCCCAAGGACGCGACGATCATGGAGAAGCTGCCCATCGGCACCTTCCACGTCGACCACTGCGGGCGCTGCGGAGGGATGTGGTTCGATCCTTACGAGCTCGAGGCCGTGCTTCGCACGCAGGGCGCACCCATCGAGGTCGACTTCGGCACCGCCAAGCACACGTACGCGAACAAGGTCTACCGGTCCGAGACCCTCGAGTGCCCCCGCGACCACTCCGTGATGTTGCAGATCCCAGACCCCCGCCAGCCCCATGTCATCATCGACCTCTGCCGCTCCTGCGGCGGGGTATTCCTCGACAGCGGCGAGCTCAAGGATCTCAACGAGTTCACCCTGGGCGAGCGTGTGCGGGCGTTTTTCCTCAAGCGCTGAATCCCGCTGCAAGATCGCACGAATCCACTCCAAAGCGTGACTGACACCTCCCGTTTACGTTGACTTCTGTGACGCCCGAAGCTCTCCGGCAGGGGCTCTTTGGTCCGCGAACTCAACGCCGCACACAGACAACACTGTGAGGAGTCACCCGATGTTCAATCGTACCACGCTGTCGCTCGCCCTCGTCGCCTCTTGCGCCCTCATGGCCTCCAATGCCGGTGCGCAGATCACCTTGGGCGGCGTGGGACGGGTCCTCGACAATCGCAGAAGCAACGACGGCATCAACCTCATCGACTCCAACAGTTCCGCCGGAAAGGAGTTCGCCGCGGGATCCGCCGCGCTTTGGGCCAAGGGAGACTGGTCGGTCAACTTCGGCCCAGGAAGCGGACCTCGCTCCTGGATCAACTACACCTTCACCGCGTGGGTCAGCATCACCATCGGACGCGTCCCCGTTCGCGTCAGCGACCTCACCTTCGATCGCAACGCCAAGTGGGTCAACGGCGGCGGCACCGCCATCAACCCCACCACCGTCGTGAACTACACCGCCGGTATCTGGGAGGAAATCCCGGGAAACACCACCGAATCCTGGCCGCTCATCATCGGCCAGAGCTCCGGAATCACCGTCACTGGCAACAACCTCCGCACCGTCGACAACTCGACGACCTCGCCCCTCTCCTACATCCTCGCCGCCGGCGGGTCCTACAGCCTGGAGATCCGCGTCAACACCAGCACCACCCTTCGCAACATGAAAGTAAACGATCCCACCATCTCCGTCACCAACGAGTTCGGCGGCGACTGGAGCGCCGACACCTTCCGCGGCTTCAAGGTCGGCTTCAACTGGGCCACCGTCCCCACGCCCGGCACCCTGGCGCCCATGGCCCTGTTGGGACTCGTCGCCGCACGTCGTCGCCGCTGAACCGACTTCCATTCGTCGCTCCATCGGTCGAAGGCTCGTCACGACCGGTACCATCAACCGATGTCCCGACCTCTCCTACCACTCGATTCCATCGACCTGGGCCTCATGCCCTACGCCGCGGCCTTCGAGCGCCAGACCACCGAACTCCAGCGCGTGCTCGAGTCCCGCGACACCCAAGAGCCGATCCTGGGGCGCCTCCTGCTCGTTGAACACCCGCCCGTGATCACCGTCAGCAACCGACCCGGCGCCGGCGAGCACCTGCTCGCCTCGCCGGCTGCGCTGGCGGACAAAGGTGTCGCGCTGGAACGCACCGATCGCGGCGGCGACATCACGTACCACGGGCCCGGCCAGATCGTCCTTTACCCCATCCTCGACCTCAACCGCCTCGCCCTGGGACTCCACGACTACATGCGCCTCCTGGAGCAGGTGGTCATCGACACACTGGCCCGCTTTGGTGTCACAGGCGAGCGGGACAAGGGAGCCACCGGCGTGTGGATCAACGCCGGCCCGCCCGGCCCCGCCAAAGTCGCGGCGATGGGCGTGCGCGTCCGCCGATGGGTCTCGATGCACGGCCTCTCCCTCAACGTCGACCCGCAAATGGACCACTACGACCTGATCGTCCCGTGCGGGCTCGTCGGCCGACGCGTCACGAGCATGCGAGAGATCCTCGGGGCCGCCTGTCCGTCCATCACCCAGGTCAGGTCGATCCTGGTGGATTCGATGCGGACCCGGATCCAGGAGGCGCTGGCAGCCGCCACGGCCAAGCGGTCGTGAGACTTGCCGCCGACCGACGATACTCTGTCCTGTCTCCCGGTGGCACCGCTCTTTAGAGCGGTGCTTCAATAACTCGGAGACACCGCTCTGGAGAGCGGTGCCACCCAAGCCATCATGCTCACCCTCGTACTCCCATTCCTGGTCCTGCTTCTCGCGCTGGTGATCGTCGCTGCCGCCTGCTCTGCCTGCGAGACCGCGATCTTCAGCCTCACCGGGGCCGATCGCATCCGCCTGCGTAAGACCCATCCCCAGACCGAGCGCCTCGTCGCCAAGCTCATGGCCGCCCCCCGCAGGTTCCTCGTGGGCGTGCTGGTCCTCAACACACTCGCGGCCGTCGGCTACGCCGTGGCCTCCACCGCCATCGCCAACAACTTCGAGAGCGCAGCGGCGACCATTGCCTTCCAGACCTGCACTTTCCTGGTCCTGGTGCTGGGGGCGGAGGTTCTGCCCAAGCAGTTCGCGGCCGCCGCACCCGCGACGATCGCGGTGCTCCTGGCACCCCTTTTTGCCCGGGCGTTCGCAGTCCTCTCGATCCCTCTGGCGATCATCGACTCGGGGATCATCGGGCCCATGTCGCGGCTGATCGCCCCCGCGCGAGAGGACGACGAACCACTCTCGACCGAGGAACTCTCGGCGCTACTGACGATCGGGGCGGGACCCGCGGGGCTCGACCAGCGCGAGCAGCTGGTGCTGTCGCAGGTGCTGCGCCTGGGCGAGATCCGGGTACGCGACGTCATGGCGCCGCGCGTCGATATCCGATGGGTCGGCGAGAAAGCGACCTCCGACGACATCGCCAGACTCGTGCGAACCAGCGGTCACTCGCGGTTTCCAGTCTGCAAGGGCAGTCTCGACGGCGTCGTTCTGGGCATGCTCCACGCCAAGGAGTACTTCCGTCACTCCCCCACCGGCGGACAGCGCCGCGAGGCCGGAGCCTTCGCCGAGCCCGCGGTCTTCGTGCCCGACAAGGCCAAGCTCGACAAGCTGCTGGAGGTCTTCCGCCAGTCGCACACGCACGTCGCTCTTTGCGTCGACGAGTTCGGACAGATCACCGGGCTCATCGAGGTTGAGGACGTCGTGCGCAGGCTCATGGCCCCCGAGGCCGAGCTCGAGAACGAGTGGGCCGGTGCGGTGCAGGAGATCTCGCCGGGCGTCTGGCGGGTGCCCGGACGCCTGAGCATCCGCCACTGGGCCGAGCTCTTTGGAACCGCCGGATGGCGAAAGGCCATCGGCGAGCGAGCCGCCCGCGAGCGCCGGATCTCCACCCTCGCCGGCCTCATGTTCTCCAGACTCGGGCGCTTGCCCAAAGTCGGCGATGAGGTCGTGCTCGGCAACGTACGCCTGAGCGTCGAGTCGGTCGAGGGACGCACGATCGGAAACGTGAGGGTCTGGCTGACGGGCCAAGGCCAACGGGACCTCGCCGGAGGTGCCGCATGACCGACCAGCTCTCCACGATGGTGCATATCGGGCTGGTCGTCGTCGGCGGCGCCGGCGTCGCCTTTGCCGCCGCGACCGAGATCGCCTGCTACTCGGTGAACCCGGTGCGCCTGAGCATCCGCGCCTCCGGGGGCGATCCGGCGGCACGCTGCCTGCAGGGCGAGCTCGCACGGCCCGACCGCCTGCTCGCGGTCATCATGCTCGCGGCCAACCTTTTCAATTACCTCCTGGCCGTGGGCGTCGAGCCGCTGCTCAACCCGGAGGTTGCGGGCCCCGTCGCCGAGCACACCCTGTCGGATGAATGGCGGGGCGTGCTGATCGATATCGCGGTCATCACACCGATCCTCCTGATCCTTGGCGAGTCGCTGCCCAAGGAGCTGGCACGCGTGCACGCCGATCGTCTGGCCTACTGGCTGGCCAGGCCCCTGTGGTTCACGCGAATCCTGGCGACGGGCCTGGGCGCCCTTCCTCTGGTGATGGGTGTGTCACGCCTGGCGTCGCGCCTCTCGGCCCGCCTGGGAGGGCCCGCGGGGGGGAGCGAGCACATGGGCGATGGGCGCCAGCGCATCGCGATCCTGCTCAAGGAAGGTTCCGAGTCCGGAGTTCTCTCCGAAAGCCAGACCACGCTGGTTGATCGCGCCCTGACCCTCAGACGCGTGACCGTCCGCGACGAGATGATCCGCTGGTCCAAGGTGCGCACGCTCGACTCGGACATGACCCGCGAGCAGGCGCTCAAGGCCGTCGGCTCCGTGCCCCACTCGCAGTTTCCGGTGGTGGACCACTCGGGAAAGACGGGAGGAAGGGGCGTGGTCGTGGGCATCGTGCGCCAGATCGATCTGCACGTGAACCCCGACAAGACGCCGGCGGAGCTGATGCGCCCCACCACGCAGCTCGACCCCGAGATGCACGTCACCGACGCCGTGCGCGTGCTGGCGGGCATCGGAGCACGCGTGGGAATCGTCGAGCAGGGCGGGCGCCCCATCGGCATGGTCACCCTCCGCGACCTCTTCGAACCGCTGACGGGTGAACTGCCGGACTGGTGAGGAAGGAATTGAACAGGGCTCAGGACTGAGGACTGAGTAAGAAAAGGCGGAAGGCTGAGTTTGAAGGCTGAAGGCTGAATCGACTCCGCCTTCAGCCCTCAATTTCCGCCTTCCGCCTTCTGTCTTTCGTCATTCCTCAGTCCTGCTCACTGTTCAACTTCTTATTCCTCCGGCACGTTGTCGCTCGTCACAATCTCGCGGAAGCGCAGACGCAGCTTGCGAGTGAGCGGCCCCTCGTGCGACGAGATTCTCGTCGCCTTGGTGATGTTGCCCTTGCCGTCGTGCTGATCGATCTCCGTCACGCCGATGATCTCCGCGGCGGTGCCCGTGAGAAACACCTCGTCCGCCGTCAGCACGTCCTCAAGCCGCAACCGCTTCTCGATGCAGCTGAGCCCGACCATCGGACACAGCTCGCGGGCGACGAACTCGCGAGTGATGCCCTCGAGGATCCCGTCGCCCGACGGCGGGGTGTAGACGACCCCGCCCTTGATGATGAAGATGTTGTCGCCCGAGCCCTCGGTGACAAAGCCGTCGATGTTGAGCATCAGACACTCGTCGCACCCGAAATCGATCGCCTCGCACTTGGCGAGGATGTTGTTGAGGTAGTTGAGGCTCTTGACCCGCGGGTCCAGACACGCGATGGGCGTCTTGGGGCGGTTGGCGACGATCACCCGCATCCCCGTGTCGTACTGCTCGGGCGGGAAAAGACGGATCTGATCGGCGATGCAGATGACCCCGGGCACCGGGCAGCGCCTTGGATCCAGGCCCAGCGTGCCAAAGCCACGTGTGACGACCAGACGGATGTACCCGTCGGTGAGCCCGTTCATCTCGATGCACTTGCGCTGGATGGCGACCATCTCGTCGGGCGTCACCGGAATGGCAAGACGAATCGCCTCCGCGCACCGGTAGAGCCGCTCCATGTGCTGCTTGGACTTGAAGATCCGCCCGCGATAGATGCGGATTCCTTCAAAGACCCCGTCGCCGTAGAGCAGCCCATGGTCGTACACGCTCACCATCGCCTGGTTCTTGGGGAGGTACTTGCCGTTCACGTAGATGAAAGGTCGGTCGCCCTGCGCACCAGCGTCGCCCTGCGCATCACCCGCGAGGTGCGTGGCGGGCGGGGTCGGGGTCGTGGGCTTCTTGGCGGCAATGGGTGATGGCACGGGGAACTCCTTGGATCTGAGGACGGCCGCCGACGACGCACGGGCGGCAGGGCATAGTACGTGGGAACCCGGGCCCGGTGCGGCGCCGGAGGTGGTTCCCGGGAGATCGTTCGTTCCTGGACGCCCCGTGCCGGTTTCCCGGGCTTCCCGCCGACTTCAGACGGTACGCCAACCGGCGCCGCACTTGGAATTGAGGCTCGCCACGATCGTAGCGATCTCGCCGTCGACCTCCTCGTGGCGCAGCGTCCGGGCTGGATCGCGGAATCGCAGGCGAAGCGTGAGCGATTTCTTCCCAGCGCCGATCTGCTTGCCGCGGAACGTCCCCACGAAACCCACGCCCTCAAGCCTCGGCAGAGCGGTGGACTCCACCGCGCCTCTCACCGCGTCCCACGTCAGCGTCTCGCCCACGATGGGCGAAAGGTCCCGCTCGACAGCCGGAAAGGTCGGCAGGGCGGTGATCCGCGTCTTTGCGGGATAGAGCGCGCAGATCTCGCCAAGATTGATCTCGGCGCACACGCACGGGACGTCGACACCCGCCGCCGCAAGTGCCTTGGCCGAGACTACTCCCGCGTACCCGACCCGGCGACCCGCGATCGAAACTTCAGCGAAGGCCGACGCGTCCAGCGCTTCGGCGAACGGGGAGGCCTTCGCAAAGTCAACCTGGCCCCCGCCCCCGCCAAGCGAGCGGACAAGCGTCTCGATCGCGCCCCTGATCGTCCGCATCCCGCCCTGAATGTCCGCGATCGAGACCTTCTTCCCCGAGACCGGGATGTCGGCCAGCAGGGCGATGTTGCGATTCTCAACCGTCGCGCTCGTGCCGGCTTGCTGGGCGTACACCGCCGCGATCTCAAAGAGCCGCACACCCCCCTCGACACCGACCTGCCCGTCCTGGTTGGCTTTGCGGCAGACCAGAAGGCTCGCCACGACGCTCGGGCGAAGCGTCGGTTCGGCGCCGCGACGATCGTCGTTGACGCTCACGAGCTCCAGCCCCGCGGGCAGCCACAGCCGCCCGTGATCCGGACGGACAAAGCTGAACGTCACCGTCTCAAAAAAGCCCAGCCCCGTCAGGACGCTGCCGATCTCGCGGGTGGCGAGCTGCGCCCCCTGCGGCGGGCGAACCTGGACCGGCAACCTGTCGAGCATCGGAACCGCGTCCAACCCGCCCGTGCGCGCGACCTCCTCGATCAGGTCGATCTCTTGCACGATGTCCTGGCGATGCGCCGGCACCGTGCATCGGATCACACTGCCCGCGGGCGAGATCACCGGCTCAGGCTCAAGCCCCTGGGCCGCCAGCAGCGCGGACATCTGCGCCTCAGGGAGGTCGAAGCCCATGATCTGGTTGCATCGCGCCGGACGAAGGTCGATGGATCGGGTCTGTGGCAACGGCCTGCCCGCCGTGAGCACGCCCTCACAAAGCCGGCCCCCCGCCAGCTCGACGATCAGGGCCGCGCCGCGCCGTGAGGCCAGCTCGAGCGTTCGCGCGTCCACGATCCGCTCGAACCGGTACGACGCGTCGGTGCGGATCGCCAGGCGCCTGGCGGCCCGGCGGATCGTGACTGGGTCCCACGTCGCGACTTCCAGGACGACATCGACCGTGTCGGCCCCAACCTCGCTCTCGCCGCCCCCGATCACGCCCGCCAGGGATTGAGCCCGCACGGCGTCGGCCACCACGAGCTCGTTGGACTTGAGCACGCGGTCCTTGGCGTCGAGCGTCCTGAGCTTCTCGCCCTCGCTCGCGTACCGCACGATCAACGAGTGGCCGCTCAGCTTGTTGAGATCAAAGACATGCGACGGGTTGCCAAGCTCGAACGTGAGCAGGTTGGTGACATCGACCACGTTGCTAATGGAGCGCTGGCCGATGCTCTCGAGTTGACGACGCAGCCACAACGGGCTCGGCCCCACCTTCACGCCGCGAATCACGCGAGCGGTGAACAAGGGGCAGGCCTCGGGCGTGCGATTCTCCAGGGAGAGGGCACTGGCCACTGCCCCACCGGTCGCGGTCACCTTGGTTTCGGGCGGGAGGACCAGACGTCGCCCGGTCTTGGCGGCGATTTCGCGGGCCAGCCCGATGTGCGACAGGCAGTCGCCGCGGTTGCTGGTGATTTCGACATCCAAACGGTTATCGGGCTCTCCGGCCGCGTCCACGAAGTCCTCGCGCGACTCGATGGGGAAGCCAAGGTGGACAAGCACCGAGGTTGCCTCTTCGGGGGTGAGGTCACAGGGAAGAAGGAGTTGGTTCAGCCAGCGAAGGCTTGCGTTCATAGGTCGGGACGATAGGTGGGGGTTTGGAATAAAGGGAACGTTCGAGCCAGATCTGGCAAGATCCCGCCAATGTCGGGCATCTCTGTTTTGGAGAATGAAGCAATTGAGGTTGCGTCATCCCGGTGTTCTGATATGCTGGTGCCGGATCAGAGGGCGGATTATTTCCTATCCGGCCTGCAATTCGTCGGGTTCTGCAGGGTCAAATCGTGTGGTTGGGCCCAGCAGCAGAGCCCGCGTTCTTTTGACGTCCCCCGGGATTCCCGGGGGAAACTCATGGAGGTAATCGAATGAAGAACTGGAATCTGGTATTGGCCGCTGGCGCCTGCGCTGCGCTCGCGAGCATCGCAAGCGCAACTCCTCAGGAGACGTTCAACTTCGCACCCGTCGACACCAACGGCCCAAACGGTGACGCCTCCAACGGCGTGGCCACCCACGACTTTGTCGGCGGGTACAACGTTGGCACAATTCGCCTGACCGGCTCGCTGGTCTCGGTGAACGCCGCCACCTACGGCGGCGAGGCCCGAGTCGTCGTGACCGCCCCCAGCGGCGCTTCGGTCACCTTCACCCCCTTCCCCGGAGAGCTCACTTTCGGCCAGCTCGACGCGTTTGATATCATCCTGCCCATCGCAGAGACCGCCGGAGCGGGCACCTGGGTCGTTCGCTGCTACGAGACCTTTGACGATGGTGGCACCGCCAGCGTCGACGCGACCTGGACCGACCTGCAGATCACCCTCGACGACGAAGTCCCGCCGCCGCCCCCGCCGCCCGATGCGACCCCGATGGGCATCATCGACACCGGCGTGACCGTCTCCAAGACCGTTGACTTTGGCCCCGGCGAAGTCAAGTACTTCTCACTCACGATTCCCAGCGCCGTTCCGGGCGCCGACCACCGCGCAGTGAATATCGACACGCTCGACACCTTCGGGGTTGACACCGAGATCGGCCTGTGGTCGCTGGCCACCGGCACTCTGATCGCCGACGACGACGACAGCGCGGGCAACCTGCTGAGCATCCTCAGCTTCGGCGAGCCCATCGGCGGCAACCAGAACGGGCAGGACGGCCCTCTGGCCGCCGGCGACTACATCCTCTCGGTCTCGCAGTTCAACACCACCTTCGGCGACGGTTTCTCGGCGGTCAGCACCGCCGGCGGCAGCGGCACGTTCACCGTCAACGCCCGCGGCACCGACAGCACGCCCACGCCCCCCGGCCCGGGCGAGTGGAGCGAAACCTACATCGGCATCGACGCCGGCGAGCTCCCGGGCGGAGCCCAGGTTTGCGCTGGTTCGGGCTCGCTGACGACGATCACCGGACGCCTGACGGCCGACGAGGCCGACATGTATCAGATCGAGATCTGTGACTACACGACGTTCTCGGCCACGACCGTTGGTCTTGCCGGCTTTGACACCCAGCTCTTCCTCTTCAACGACGCCACCAAGGGCGTCGTTCTCTGCGACGATGACATCAACAGCGGGACGCTCCAGTCCGCGCTCACCGCCACCTTCGTGGGCGCCAATGGCACCTACTACCTCGCGATCTCGCAGTACAATCGCGACCCCGACGACGGCGCCGGCTCGCTCCTCTGGGAGAACGTGCCCTTCAACGTCGAGCGGGCTCCTGACGGCCCAGCCGCCAGCTCCAACATCGGTGGCTGGCAGTCCGGCGGCGGTGCGGGTGGCTCTTACCAGATCGCTCTGACGGGCGCCTGCTTCGTCGGACCGGCCGGCTGCCCCGCCGACTTCGACGGCGACGGCACCGTCGACTTCTTCGACTACGACGCCTTCGTCGTCTGCTTCGAAGACCCCGATTGCACCAACGCCGACTTCGACGGCGACGGCACCGTCGACTTCTTCGATTACGACGCCTTCGTCGTCGCCTTCGAGACCCCCTGCCCCTGATCACGCTCCTTTGGGCAGTTTGAAAGAGAAGCAATGACACGGGGCCGATCTGTCGCAGATCGGCCCCCTTTCTTTTTCCGCCGCTCGGGCCGACCACCGATCCCGCGTTGCCTCTCCATGTCCGCCAATCGCACGAGGTCCGATAGGTCCATCACGCGCAAGGACATCTTCGCCGAATCACGGTCGCAGGGATCAGCGGATCCGAAACCTGTTTCAAGGCGACTGGATCGTCCTCGAACTTGCCCACAAGCCCGTGCGGGATTTTTCCCTGATTCCTGTGATCGGACGCGTTGCAAAAAAGCGGTCATTTGCCGAGATTGAGATAGGTTTTTTTCCATTTACTGGGTATCCTGTTGCATTGCACTTGCTGCGCAGGCGTGCGCGGATCAAAGTTGCCCCGTGTGTTTGGAATTTGACTGGGAGATTGAAGATGAAGAGGAATCAGATGTTGGCTTTGGCGGCGGGCGCGGCCCTGTCGCTGGTTTCGGTGGCGGTCGCTACACCGCAGGAGTCGGTGACCTTCAACGCGGTTGACTCGATGAACATTCTCAATGACGGCGAGAACCTCACCATGAACGCCACGTTCGTGGGCGGCTACTCCGTCGGCAAGCTGCGCATCACCGGCACGCTGAACTCGGTCCTGCCCGGCACCTACGCCAGCGAGGCCCGAATCCTGGCGACCGGTCCCGATGGCAACACCGTGACCGTCCAGTGCTTCACGACCGCGACCTTTACCTCCATCACCGCGACCGACTATGTCGCCAGCGCCGTGGTGCCCATCGGCGATGCGGCCGGTAACTGGACGTTCCAGTTCTACGAGAGCTTCAACGACGGCGCCGGCGCCGACGCGCAGTGGAGCGACATCACCATCACCCTCGACGACGAGGTCCCCACGCCGCCCCCGGACTACACCACGGCCGAGGACCTTGGCACGCTCAGCCCGGGCGACACCGTCAGCGTCACCTCCAACCCCTCGAACACCGGCGGCGTCCGCAAGTGGTACTCCTTCACCCTTCCCGATGCCATCCCCAGCGGCGATAGCCGCTACCTGGACATCGACACCAACGGCAGCACTGTCGGCGCCGGCACCGACACCGAGATCGGTCTCTTCGACGCCGCCGGCACCATGCTCGCCTCCGATGACGACGACGGCGCGGGCCTCCAGAGCCTTCTGAGCTTCGGCGCTGGCGTTCGCGCCGGCGGACGCGCTGGCCAGGATGGTTCGCTCTCCGGCGGCCTCCACTACCTCTGCATCGTCGGCTACAACGCCACCTTCAGCGACGGCTGGTCCGTCACCACCACCAACACCGCCACCGACGGCGTCTTCAACCTCAACATGCAGACCGGCTACAGCGTTCCCCCCACCGCACCCACCGCCACCGACCTGGGCGACCTCCACGCTCCGGGCGGCCTCGCCGTCAATGCCCAGGCGTACAACCCCGCCGAGATCCACTGGTTCAAGTTCAACCTCCTCGAGGCGGTTGATGGCGGCAACGGCCTCTTCGTCGACGTCGACAGCGAGGGCTCGCTCCTCAGCGGCGGCGCGTTCACCGACGACACCGAGATCGGCATCTTCACCGCCTCGGGCGATCTCGTCGGCGCCGATGACGACGACGGCTCGGGCTTCCACAGCCAGCTCACCTTCGGCTCCGGCAGCACCACCCCCGCCAACGGCGACGGCGCCCTCTACGACGGGCGTGACGGCTCCATGGCCGCCGGCACCTACTACCTCGCCGTGGCCGGATTCAACACCAACTTCGGCGCCACCTTCTGGACCGTCGACACCACCTCCACCCACACCGGCTCCATCAACATCAGCATCTACACCAACACCGGCGCCGCCACCGGCTGCCCCGCCGACTTCGACGGCGACGGCACCGTCGACTTCTTCGACTACGACGCCTTCGTCGTTTGCTTCGAGGACCCCGATTGCACCAACGCCGATTTCGACGGCGACGGTACCGTCGACTTCTTCGACTACGACGCCTTCGTCGTTGCCTTCGAGACCCCCTGCCCCTGATCGATCCTTCTGAAGGTCGATCCATGTTCGAGTTCACACTCTGAGTCCAACGGGCCGCGGCGTCTTGCCGCGGCCCGTTTCCTTTTTTCGTCGCCTCGATCCGCATAGGACGTCTGTGCCGACTGTGCGGGCGCCAAGCCAGACCCACGCTCCGCGTCCTGCGCCCCACCGCCAGCGACACGGGGGGTCTGCCGATGATCCAGACAATGACACCCATCAGTCCAAGCGGTCACGCCTCGCGCCCGTCAAACACTCAGCCTTCTCGGACGCGCGACCACCGGCCCGAGCAAATCACTCCCACCGCCCGGGACTCCGCCACGCCGCCCTGGCCCATGGTCGTGCTGGCTTCCTGCGGCATCGTGGTCACCGGCGCGACCCTTGGCATGAAAGTCTTCCAGGAACTGGTCCTTGGAATCCCCCTTGGACTATGGCTGGTGGTGGCGTCGGGCCTTATGGCCCTGCTCAGGAGCCACAAGGTCTCCCAATCCGTGAGCCAGGAATCCACCCAGACGCCGCGGGAACCGACCCAACACAGCGATCAAACAGTGCGAACCGTTGAGCGCGAAGAAAGCGCCCTGATCACAACCCCTCACTCGGCGTGGTCCCCACCCGCCAAAGCGCCCGTCCCGGTCGAAGCGCCGAGCCCGGGCGAGCCCCAGAAACTGCCAAGACGCCGCAAGTCGACCAGGAGACTCGGAACACAGACCCATGGATGGTTCGATTCCCTCCTCGACACGACCGCCGGCGGAGCGGCCGCGGTGACGAACCGCCTCTCGCCGGCCTGGCTTGGCGGTCCCACGGGCGGATCCATCTCCGATTGGCTCGACCAAAGGTCCGGCGGGCACCGCTCGCTGCGTGTGGGCGTGCGCTTGGACGACGAGTCCGCCGCCCGCGTCGTGGGCGATCTGGCGACGCCCGACGTCGCGTGGCTCGCGGTGAACGACATCGGCCGCGGCGAGCGCGTCTGCTGCGAGCGATCGCTCGACGCGCTCGTGGCCACCGACGAGAACGGCAACCTGACGATCTTCACGCCCGAGCGCCCGGGTCACGAGGCCGGGTGGTACGACCTTGGCGTGCAGCGCCCGGTCTCGTACTTCTCGGTCTTCCCCATGCGTCTGGATTGTGCCCGCATCACTCTGGCGGGAGAGGCGACGAGTCTTGGCGAGTGGCCCGAGACCAGGCTCCGGGCGATGAGAGGGCTGGTGCGTACCGCGGCGATGCTGTCAAGACACCCCGCGCGTCTGTCGGTCCGCGACCGGCTCGCCGGGCGGCGCTCGACGCTTCTTCCCCTTGGAGGCCAGACCGACCCCGCCAACGCCTCGATCATGGACCTGGCGGTGGAACTCAACCAGCACCCGCAGGAACCGGGCGCCGTCGAGCGGGCCGCCTCTCGGCTGGTGAGCGCCTGGCTCTCCACCCACGCGGACATCCTCAGCGAGCCCGAGCGTTGTGCCCTCTCGGAATGTGCCGCCACGATCGCCGGGGACGAGGCCGAGGTGGTGCTGCGCACCGCGGCGGTGCGTCTGACCATGCTCGACGAGAACCTGGGGATCGACGCGATCCTGCGGGCCGACCGGATGCTCCGCGCACGGGGAGGCATCGGCGGGCTCGAGCTCTTGACGCTGATCGAGGCCGAACTCGAGCACGGAACCTACGGCGACATGACGGTGGGCCGGGCGGCCGCGGGGATCTGCATGGCCTGCGCCAGGACGCCCTCGGACCGGATCGCGTACATCCGCGAGGATCTGTTCGAGGACATGCGCTACGCCGGCTGGCTGGTCGGACGCGACCCCGAGCGCAGGATCCTCATCGAGGTCTGCCGCCAGCTCGAGCGGGCACACCGGGCCGAGACCTTCGGATTGCCCAGGTCGGCGCGGGCGGCCTGAGCCGGCGGCGGACGGGCCCGGCTTTCGCTACCATTGACGCGTGCCCCGACCGGCCGGTCATCACGCAGCTCCCGACGTCGACGCGTCTTTGTATCTGCACCCGCAGACGCTGGCACGCCTGTCGAGCTTTGAGCTGCGGGCGAAGATGATCATCGAGGGGCTCTCCAGCGGCACCCATCGCTCGCCCTTCCAGGGATTCTCCGTCGAGTTCGCCCAGCACCGCCCCTACGTGCCCGGCGACGATCTGCGCCACCTGGACTGGAAGGTCTTTGGACGCAGCGACAAGCTCCAGCTCAAGCAGTACCAGCAGGAAACCAACCTCGACCTCCTCATGCTCGTCGACTCGTCGGGCTCGATGAACTACGGGTCCCGATCGTTCGCCGAAGCATCGGGCGCCGGACGCGAGCTCAGCCTCGACGGGCGATCGAACTGGACGAAATTCGACCACGCGACGGCGATCGCGGCGGCGTTGTCGTACATCACGCTCCGCCAGGGCGATCGCGTGGGTATGGTCGTCTTCGCCGACGCGGTGCGCGCGTCGATCCGGCGCTCCGCAGGACAAGGGGCCTGGAGGCCCATCGTCGGCGCCCTGGCGACCCACCCCGACCAGACCCCCGGCAGCGAGCCCAGACAGACCGACTACCGCCGCGCCGTCGACCAGATCCTGGGCGGCGTGAACAACCGGTGCGTGATGGTGATGGTCAGCGATTTCTTCGCCGATCTCACGCAGATCAAGGACATGCTCGCGCGGGTGAAGCACGCGGGACACGACTTCATCGCCTTCCAGATGCTCGACAAGGCCGAGCTCGACTTTCCGTTCGTCGAGGCCGCTCCGTTCATGGGGCTCGAGGGCGAGGACGCCGTGAAAATCGACCCCAGAGCCCTTCGCGAGGGCTACCTCGCGGCGCTCTCGACGCACATGAACGGGCTCAAGCGGCTGCTGCGCGGCTTTGGATTTGACTACCACCTCGTGCACACCCACGAGTGGCTCGGGCCGACTCTGGCGGCGTACATCGCCCGCCGCAACGCCCAGCTCAAGCGGAGCAAAGTGAGTTAGCGGGCTCTGACGACATGGCGGGCGCAGGACGTGCCCCGATCGAAACCGGGATTGAACTGCCGATGATGTTTCTGAATCCCATTCTCCTCGCGTCGGGCCTCGTGTGCGTCGCCATCCCCATCGCGATCCACATCCTCATGCGCCGACGTCGCAAGCCCATCGCGTGGGGAGCGATGCGATTCCTTCTCGAGGCCTACCGCCACCAGCGCAAGCGCACCCGACTCGAGCAGATTCTGCTGCTCGCCGCCCGGTGCCTGCTTGTCGCCCTCCTCGCCCTGGCCATGGGCAGGCCTCAGGGCGCTGGGCAGGGCGAGTGGGGTGGCTTTGGACCCAGAACGATCTTCGTGGTCATCGACAACAGTCTGGCGGCGGGCGTCCGCCGCGCCGACGCCACCACCGAGCTCGCCGAACACAAGGCCGCCGCCGGCAAGCTGCTCAAAACCCTCAGCGCCGCTCGCGGCGACCGCGCCGGCCTGGTCTCCATGGCCGGCCCCGCCGAGGCCATCATCGCCCAGCCCTCGGCCGACATCGCCGGCGTGATTTCCGCCCTCAACGACCTTCCCCTCACCCAGAGCGCCGCCGACCTGCCCGGCGGGCTTGCCCGCGTCCGCGAACAACTGACGGCGACGGGAGCCACAACCCGCTCGGGCACCCAGACCCTTGTCGCCCTCTTCAGCGCCTGGCGGACCGGCACGGTCGATCTCACCAAACCCATCGCCCCCATCGTCGGTGAGGGCGGCGGCACATCCGCGGGCGTGAGCGTTGCGGCCAGCCTTCCCGCCGATCGCGAGGCGGACAACGGCGCCATCGTTGACGTCGAGGCCCTCTCGCCCCTGCTCGTCGCGCCGCCGGAGTCCATCCAAGCCGGCGAGCCACTGCCCGTCCGCGCGGACATTCAAATCATGCTCGTCCGCCACGGCCCGGGCGTGGGGAGGGCCGGCTCGACCAAGGTCACCGCACGCTTGCTCGGGGCATCGGGCAAGCCCTCGGCGCCCGCCGAGGCACAGGTGAACTGGGCCCCGGGCCAGGATCGAGCGACCGTCGGCCTGACCGTCGAAGCTACGCCCGAACTGGTGCGCGCGGGGCCCGCCGCGATCGTCGCGAGCATCGAAGACGACGCCATCGCCGGGGACAACTCCTTCGCCCGCCCCGTTGTCTCAAGGACCCAGGTCAAAGTCGGGATCGTCGCCCCACGCACGCTGAGCGAGAGCGGCCCTCGCACGCCCGATCAATTCAAGCCCGCCGACTGGATCGAGCTGGCCCTCTCGCCCGAGGCCGTGGGCTTCGACCGTCGCAGTGTCGATGTCGACACGCAAAGGATCGATCCGTCGGCGTCCGACCCGGCCGAGATCGCGCTGTGCGACGCACTGGTGATCACACGCCCCGACCTGCTGCAAGAGCAGGCCTGGACGCGGGTGCGACAGGTGCTCGACGCCGGCGGACTCGTGGTTGTCTCTCCGCCCGAGGTGCAAGCCTCCGCGGCGTGGGCAACCCAGTTCGCAACTCGGCTTGGAGTGAGCTGGACGCCCGCCGCCGCCCCGCGCGAGGCCGCGGGACACGTCTCCAAAGGTCCCGCGGCCGAGACGATGCTCAGGCAGATCGGGCCCGAGCTCGACGATCTGCTCAAACCCATCGCCGTCGCCAGGGTGTGGCCCGTCGAAGCGGGCGTCGATCGATCGGCGGTCGTGCTCACGCTCGATGATGGCACGCCCGCCATGCTCAGCGGGCCCGCGGGAGCGAGCGGCACCGGCTCGGGCGGGCGGGGCTGGGTCGTGTTCATGGGCGTCGCGCCCGACCTGCAATGGTCCTCGATTCCGGCGATGCCGATCATGGTGCCCCTCATGCAGGAGATCCTGCGCCAGGGGCTGGGTCGCGGGGGCGGGGCGATTACCTCGACCGCCGGTGCAATCCCGCCATGGCCCACGACCACCGACGCGGCCCGCGCCGTCACGCCCGAAGGTTCACCGTCCATCGCCGCCGAGATCTCGCCCGGCAAGCCGGTGCGCACCGCTGGCGTGTGGCGAGCGATGGGCGCGGGAGGTCGAACGCTCGGGCTCCTTGGAGTCAACCCCGACACCGCGGGAAGCCGCACCGATCGTCAGCAGCGCGATCAGGTGGGAACATGGCTCGGCGGCGCTCGCCCCGGACGCGGTGTGGCGTGGATGGAGGGAGATTCCATCACTTTCTCAGACACCAAAGACGCCGGCGATGAAAGGTCAAGCGGTGTCAAGCCCGGCGAGACTCCCTATGACCTGATCCTGCTGGGCATCGCGGGTCTCATCGCGGTGCTCGAACTCGCATTGGGAAGATGGTTCAGCCACGCCGCGATGCCCTCGACGCCTGGACTCTCGGCGTCAGCGACCGCCGGCGGCATTGTGGGCGCGCCGGTGACGGGCGCGGAGGTCGCCGCGTGAACAAACTCTTCGACACGCTCTTTGGCACCGAAACCCTTAAGTTCGCCGACGCGGGCGTCACCATCGACTGGACCAGGCCCATCCCCCCCTGGGGTTGGCTCCTGATCGCGATCGCCGCCGCCTTGGCCGCACGCCTGGCCTATCGCAACATGGACGGCGGTCGTATCGCCCGGGCGCTCCTGGCCTCCCTGAGAGTCGTGCTGCTCCTGCTCATCGCGGTTCTCATCTCCGGGCCCAGACTCTCCCAGGAAACCCAGAGCATCGAGCACGACTGGGTGGTCGTTCTGGCCGACCGCTCACGCTCAATGACCGTCGCCGATGTTCCCATCCCTTCCCCCACCCCCCCCACCGCACCGCCATCAGACAAGCGGCAATCCCGCGACCTGCAGCTGCACAACGCGCTGCTCGCCTCCGCGGAAATGTGGAAGCAACTTGCGGCCGATCGCAACGTGCTCTGGCTGGGCTTCGATGTCGGCGCGTTCGAGCTCGCGAGCGACCCCGGGGCCGCCTTGCCATCGCTGGGATCGGCCAAAGGACGTCGTACCAACATCAACGCGTCGATCGAGCAGGCCTATCGCCTGGTCGCCGCCAAGCCCATGGCCGGGATCGTGCTCCTCTCCGACGGGCGTACCGGAGACCCGCCCACCGAACGCCTCATCGCCCAGCTCCGCGGACGACAGATCCCTGTCTTCGCCGTCCCGCTGGGATCCGCAACTCCCGGCGTCGACCTGAGCGTTCGCCGCGCCGATGGGCCCGCGGCCGCGTTCGTGAGCGATGAGGTCCCCGTCGTCGTCGAGATCCAGAGCGTGGGCGTTGAAGGCGGCGGGCCGCCCCAGGGCGAGACAAAGGTGCAGCTCATCGACAAAGCGACGGCACGCGTGCTCGACGAACAGACCGTGGTCTGGCCCCAACCCGACGTCTCCGCCAAGCCCCCCGACGAGATGAAGTCGGCCCTGACCCTGGTCGCCAAACCCGACGCGGCGGGGCTTCTGGCCGGCGAATCGACGTGGGTGGTCAAGGTTGTGGGACCCAAGCCCGACGTCGCCCCGACCAACGACACCACCGAGATCCGCGTGATGCTCGTCGATCGACCCATCCGCGTGCTCTACTTTGACGGCTACCCGCGCTGGGAGTATCGGTATCTCAAGAACCTGCTCGTGCGGGAGAAGTCGATCCGAAGCTCCGCCCTGCTCCTGGCCGCCCAGCGCAAGTTCATCCAGGAAGGCAGCGACCCCATCGTCGCCCTTCCCCGCACCGCCGAGGAATGGCGCCAGTACGACGTGGTGATCCTGGGCGACCTCAGGCCCGAGATGTTCAGCGCCGAGCAACTCGAGCAGCTCCGCGACCACGTCGCGCGCGACGGCGCCGGTCTTCTGTGGATCGCCGGACCCAGCTCCATGCCCGGGGCGTGGCGCGGCACCGCTGTCGCCGACCTCGTGCCCTTCTCGATCTTCGGCGAAGGTGCCGCGGGCGAGGGTGGCCGCGGCGTGCGGGCCTGGCTCGAGCCCGTGCTCGTGCATCGCTCCGCCGCCGCCGATCGCCTCGGCGTTCTGCGCCTGGGCGACAAGGCCGAAGAGGCCTGGCCCCCGATGATGCTCGACGCAGCACTCCCATGGACCACCTTGCGCTACGCCCAGCGCATCGAACGCTCCCGCCTCAAGCCCGCGGCCGAAACCCTCGCCACCGCCGCCCCGGCGGGCGCCGACGAACTCGATCGCTCGCCGCTGATCATCACCATGCGCTATGGCGCGGGCCGAAGCGTCTACGTCGGCACCGACGAGACGTGGCGCTGGCGATACGGGCGCGGCGAGACCCTCCCCGAGCGGTTCTGGCTCCCCATCATCCGAATGCTGGCTCGCCAGGGACTCGCCGGCGCAGGCAGGCCCGCCATGATCGAGGTCTCGCCCCCCAAGGCGATCGTCGATCAGCCCGTGCAGATCACCGTCCGCCTGCTCGATCAGTCGATGATCGACGCCAAGCCCAAGTCGATCCAGGTCCGCGTCGGCATGAAGCCCGAGACCGGCGCCCCAGCCGGCGTCACGCCCTCGCCCATCGAGCTCAGGCTCATCCCCCAGGACGCCGGCGGCGGGCAGACGGGCATCTACTCGGCGACCTGGCTCCCCTCCGAGCCCGGGTCGTACCAGGTCGACGTCATCGACGCCCTTCTGGCCCGGGCCGGACTGCTCGCCGGAGTCGATGCGGCCTACGCCGACGACGAGATGCGCACGCCCCAGACCGACCACGCCCTTCTTCAGTCCCTCGCGGAAAAAACGTCCGGGGCCGTGGTCAACCCCGCACGCCTCGCCGATCTGGCGACGCTGCTGCCCAATCACGAGGTACGGCTCCTGGGCACCCCCAGACTCGAAGCTTTGTGGGACAAGCCCGTCGTCTGGGTCCTTTTGATGGTTATTCTGGCATTGGAGTGGGCCGGAAGACGATTGATTCGTTTGGCATGAGGTTGGCGTGAAAGGATGCCCGGGACCGTGCGTTGAGATTTGGAGTGGATCTGCGGTTCTGCCGCCCCCCACGCCCTGAACCCGGTGAGATTCGGACGCGCTCTGGTATAGTGGTGGTGGTCCGGGTTGGTCAAATGGACCTGTTCGGGTCGGATTCTTTCGGGTCGATCAACCTCCAGCGAGGAACGATGGCTCCTGACACGATCAACAACGCCGGCGGTCCTGTGAACTTCGGCGCGGCCCAGCCGATCGCACGATCGCTCCTGTGGCTTCGAGCCGCCGCCCGCCGCCGCTTGGTCGTCGAACGCGGCGCGGCCCTGCTCGCCCTTGTCGTCATCGTGGTGCTGGGCGCCGCGGTGGTCGACTTCGTCTTCCGCCTTCCCGCCCTCCTCCGCGGAGCGGCTCTGGTCTTTGGAATCTTCACGCTTATCGGAACGGCGGCCCGGGTTCTGTGGCCTGCGATCCGGTTCGCCCCGTCTCTGGTCGAAGTCGCCCTGCGGGTGGAGCGCTCGCCCGCCGGCCAGGAGGCCGGACTCTCGGGCCGCCTGGCCTCCGGGCTTGAGCTTGGGATGAACCTCGCCAAGGTTGGGCGACCTCAGGCCCAGAACTCCGAGCTGGCCGCGGCCGCCGTCGCCGACACGGTGACCAGGTTCCAAAGCGTCCGCGCCGGAGCGGCCCTGCTCACCTCCGCACGCGCCCAGCGCGGCATGCTCGCCCTGGCGGCCGCTCTCCTCCCGGTGCTTGTCGCGTTCTGGGGTGTGCCCGAATACGCCAGGCTCGGGCTCGTCCGCGTCACGATGCCCTGGCTCGACGTGTCGTGGCCCAAGCGAACGATGATCGTCGCGGACATGGGCGAGGTCGCCCACCCCATCGACACGCCGCTGGCCCTCCGCGCGGTGGTCACTCGAAGCAATCAGACCCCGGGCATGACCAACGTCACCGCGATCTACCGCGTGCTGACCGCCGGCGAGCCCGGCCCCGAGACGCGAATGCTGCTCAATCCTCCCCGGCGCCCCGGCGCCGCCAGGAGCCCCGGCGAGCTCGACGCGTACGAAGCGATCGTCGCCCGCGAGCAGCTGGGTCTGCAGTCGGGCATTTCGGGCTCGGGCACCCCCGCAAACCGCGTGCTGGAGGTTCGCTTTGAAACGCCCGACGACAGCACACCCAAACTGAGCGTGATTCTCGTCGAACGCCCTCGCATCCTGACCGCCAAGGCGACGGTGACGCCGCCCCAGTACGCCGCGGGCGTCGCGACCGTCGCCTCAGGCCCGTCGGACCTTTCGGTCGATCGCTCACGACCCGCCGCCGTGGGCCCGGTGCTCGCCGGCTCCCAGGTCGAGCTGACGCTGAACCTCAACAAACCGGTGCCCACGCCCGACATGCCCGAAACCTCCGAGCCCAAGGTCGATCGCACCGCTTGGCTCCGCTCGACCTTCGGCGAAGGGGCTGAAGGCGCCGGAAGTCTCCCCAGGGATGCCACGCTCGAGCTCGCGCCCGATCGTTGGGTTGTCCGCTGGACCGCCGGTGAGTCGGGCGCTGTCAAGGTTCTCCCCTCGGACTCGTTCGGCATCGCCGCCTCCGACGAAGCCGTCTTCACCTTCGCCGTTGCCGCCGACGCGCCCCCCACCGCCGTCGTGCTTGATCCGCCCAGCGACGAGGCCGTCTTGCCCACCGCCATCCTCAACACCACCGGCGAGGGGCGCGATGACGTCGGGCTGGGATCGGTCAAACTCCAGGGCCAGCGCCAGAGCCCTCCGCCCGGATCCAGCGGCGCGGTTCCCGAACCCGTCGGCGATGCCGTGGAGATGAAGGCGATCCAGACCAGCACAGCCGGCGAAATCTCGGCCAGGGTCACCACCGAGCTCGACTTGTCAACCTTCGGCGTTCAGCCCGGCGATGAGCTCTGGCTGACCGCCATCGTGACCGACCGTTTCGCGATCGGCGCCCAGACCCACGAGGCGGTTCGATCGCTCCCTCGCAAGCTGCGGATCATCAGCGAGGCCCAGCTCGTCGAGCAGGTGATGTCGGACCTCGCGCCCCTGCGACCCGCCGCCGAACGCCTCGATCAGGACCAGGCCGCGATCTCCAAACGCACAGACGAGCTCTCCAAGCCCGGCGCCGATCGCTCCCAGGCCGCCCAGGCCGCGCAGCAGGAGAAGTCCCTGGCCGATCGCCTCGCTCCCGCGAGCGACCTCGTCAGGCGAGCCAAGGATCGCGTGGAACGCAACGCAGTCTCCGACCGATCGCTCCGCGACATGCTCGAACAGGCCCAGACGCTGGTCAACGACGCGGCAGAAGCCGCCCGCAACGCGTCCGAAGCAATGAAGGAGATCGGCTCGACGCCCGGCGAGCAGCCCGTGAGCCCCCAGACCTCCGACGAGATCCGCAAGGAGCAGGGCGAAGTTCGCGAGAACCTCGAGAAGCTCGCCGACCTCGTCGCCCAGGGACAGGACGGCTGGGCCGCCAGGCAATCCGTCGAACGCCTCCTCAACGACCAGCGCGCCCTCACCGAACAGACCAAGCAGGCCGGCGAACGCGCCGCCGGCCAGGAAAAAGACCAGTTGCCCCAGGACGTGCAGGCCGAACTCGATCGCCTGGCAAGGCAGCAGCAGGATCTCTCACGTCGCGCCGAGCAGGCCGCCCAGAACCTCGCCGAACGCGCCCAGAAGTCCAAGCAGTCCGATCCCGCCCAGTCGGCGGGGCTCGAACGTGCGGCCCAGAAGGCCCAGAAAGAGCAGCTCCAGGACACGATGCAGCAGGCCGCCCAGGACGTCCAGCAGAACCAGACCGGCAAGGCCAACCAGGCCCAGCAGCAATCTGAGAAAACGCTCGAAGAGATGCTCAAGGAGATCGACAGCTCTCAAAAGCGTCGCGACGAGGCCCTCAAGCGAGTCCTCACCGACCTCATGCAGTCCATCGAGAAGCTCATCACCGAGCAGGAGAACCAGATCGCGGCCCTGGCCAGCGCGATCGACTCGGGGAACTTCGAAGGGCTCGGCAGGGCTCTGGCCTCGCTGCGTGCCAACACGCTGGGCGTCGCCGACAACGCCGAGGTGCGCGAGGTCGCCGAGATCGTGCAGCGTCTGAGCGCCGCCGCCGACCATCAGGACACCGCCGGAGCAAACCTCAAGCCCCCGGCCGATGCCGTGGTGGCCGACGAGAACGAGCGGATGAGCCTCAAACGATTGCAAGAGGCCAAAGAGCTGGCCAAGACCCTGCAAGACGAGGCCGAGAAACGCGATGAGGACCGCAAGCGTGCCGAGCTCCTGCAGGCCTACCGCGAGGTGCTCGACGCCCAGGTGAAGGTCACCGACGACACGATCCCTTTGGTGGGCAAAGAGCTCTCAAGGCGTGATCGCGGGATGGTGCGAGGCCTGGGCGCAAGGCAGACCGAAGTGAGGGAGAAGCTCAACAAGATCCGCGAGGAAACCCCCGAGATCGCCCAGGCGGAGATGTTCGACTACGCCCACGGGCAGCTCGACCTGGTCACCTCACGCGCCGCCAAGGTGCTCAGCGAGGGCGAAGCAACGACGCTGGTCGCTCGCGATCAGACCGAGGCGGTCGAATTGCTCAAGGCAATCGCCGGTGCTCTGGCCGAGGCCACCAAAAAGGATCAGGAACCCTTCCGCAAGAATGAGGGCGGCGAAGGCGGCAGCGGCGGCGGCGGAAACCAGAACGCCCAGGCGCAAGGCGCCATCCCCCCCGCGCTCCAGCTTCAGGTGCTCCGCGCGGTTCAGCAGCGTCTGGCACGCCAGACGCGCGAGGCCTCCGAGAGCGCCAAGCCCGATCTCGCGCTGATCGACGAGATCGGAGCCAAGCAGAAAGAACTCGCCGAGCGCGGCCAAAAAGTCGTCGATGCCGTGAAGAAAATGCCCGGCATGAACGCCGATCCCAAGAAGCCGGAAGACGACAAGAACGACGGGGGCGAGAAGCCCGGCGGAGGTGGAACTTGAATCTCTCGCACGCATGTCTGTTGCTGCTGGCCGGAACATCACAGGCGTGGGCCCAGCCCGAGGCCGATGTTCCCTCCGCCGCACAACCCGCCGAGCCACGGACGGGGCCCAAACGACTCGAGTCGCTCGATGAGCTCCTGGGAATCGCCGGCGAGAAGCCCTCGACCGCCCGGGCCACTCTCTCGCCCGATGCCAGCGCTCTCAATCAGCAGCTCTCCCCCCAGGAGATCCGCGATGAGTTCGACAAGGCCCTCGCCCTGATGCACCAGACCGCTGATCGCGTCGAGACCGGCAAGGACGTCGGGCTCGAGACCCAGCGGATGCAGGAAGAGATCATCCGGATGCTCGACAAGGTGCTCGAGGAATCTCGCAAGCAGGAACAGAAGCAAAAGCAGCAGCAACAACAGCAACAGCAACAGAGCGGCCAGCAGAATCAGAACGCCTCGCAGGACCCCAAGAACGGGCAGCAACAGCAGCAGGAACGCAAGGGCCAGCAGGACAAGGGGCAGGAAACCCAGGCGGGCAACGCGTCGGGCAACAAGGACGGGATGCAGCGAATCACCGGCGATATCAAGCCCCCGCCCCTGCAAGGCTCCGCCGCGTGGGGCAACCTGCCCGCGCACATCCGCGAGTCGCTCACCCAGGGCTTCACCGACAACTTCAGCGCCAAGTACCGCCGCCTGACCGAGGCGTACTACAAGCGACTGGCGGAGGAACCCAAGAAGTGACGCGCCCGCTCATCCCCTCCGCCCGCACCAGATCCGCCTGGCTCCCCTCCTCCGCCCTCGCCGCGGCACTGGCCATCGGTGTCCTCGCCATGCCCTCCACGACACGAATGGCGCAGCCCCAGGAACCCAAAGCGCCCGACGCACAGCCCGCCGACAACCAACCACCCGCCGAGCCTGCGATCGAGCCCGTCAAGGTCCGAGGCGCCGAGAACAACGCCGCCAAGTCCGAGTTCACCGCGACCATGGATCGCTCGGTGAATCGTGGCCTCGCCTGGCTCGCCCGCAAGCAGAACCCCGACGGCTCGTTCGGTGGCATGCAGACCGGCCCCTCGGTTGCCATCAGCGCCCTGGGCGGGCTCGCATTCATGAGCGACGGCAACCTGCCCGACCGCGGCCCCTACGGGGACTCGGTCACCAAGGCCCTGGAATTCGTTCTCAAAAACTGCTCCGACAACGGGCTCATCGCGGCCGACGCCGGCGCCGCTCCCATGTACGGGCACGGCTTCGCCACCCTCTTCCTTGGCGAAATCTACGGCATGACTTCCGGCGGCGGCGACACCACCCAGGCCCAGCGCATCCACGAGGCCCTCGTCCGCGCCGTTCGCCTCATCGAGTCGTCGCAGAACGAAGAGGGCGGCTGGCGCTACAACCCCGTGCCCCTCGAGGCCGACACTTCCGTCACCATCTGCCAGATCATGGGTCTCCGCTCCGCCCGCAACGCCGGCATCGAAGTCTCCAAGGGCGTCATCGATCGCGCCGTCGACTACGTCCGGCGTGCACAAAACGCCGACGGCGGCTTCAAGTACCAGCTCACCGGCGGTCCCAGCGCCTTCCCCAGATCCGCCGCCAGCGTCGCCAGCCTTCAGTACGCCGGAATCTACGACGATCCCGCCATCGTCCGTGGGCTCCAATACCTGCTCCGGCGCAATCTCCCGGGCAACGGCCAGTCGTTGAGCATGCAGCACTACTTCTACGGCCAGTACTACGCCGTCCAGGCCGCCTACCTCGCCGGCGGCGAGACCTGGGCCACCTGGTGGCCCGCCGTGCGCGAGGAACTCATCGAGGCCCAGCGCCCCGATGCCAGTTGGGCCGATCAGCAGGTGGGTGAGCACTACGGCACGGCGATGGCGCTGATCGTGCTGCAGATGCCCAAGCGATATCTTCCGATCTTCCAGAGGTGAACGCGTGAGGCCATGGATCCTGATCGTCGCGGTGTTGGGCGCGGTTGCGGGCACATCCTGGACTCAAGCCGCCGCTCCCCCCGCCCCAAAGGAACAGCCGCCCGCCAGACGCGTCATCGTCGACGCCTCGCTCGGTCGCCACATCGGAGTCGTCTCCGCCATCGGTTCAGACGAGATCCTCTACTTCGACGAGTCCGGCCGGCCCCGCACCATCCAACGCGCCGATGTGCTGGTCATTCTCCCACGCATCAGAGCGGCCGCCACCAGCGCCGAGGATCCCGGCCCCCTCACCAGCGCCGATGCCGCCCTTGACCTGATCGAGCTCGTCAATGGCGAACTACTGCCGGGCCAGTGGACGGCCCCCAAAGTCGCGGGCGAAACCATCGACTGGAAAAGCCCGCTCCTGGGAGACCTCACTCTCAAACTCGACGACGTCCGTCGCATCAAGCGCGGTGGAAAGAGCCCCGCCGCCCCCGCCGCAACCCCGGCGCCCGCCGGCGACGCCAGGCAGGACACCGTCACCCTCACCAACGGCGATGTTCTCAGCGGATTCGTCGATTCGATCGGAGATCTCGTCCGCATCGACGTGCGCGGCAAGACGCGAGACATCGACCGCTCGCTCGTGAGCGAGATCCTCCTCGCGGGTCAAGGCACGCCCACCGCCGCGCCCGGCTCGCGCACACCAGGCTCCGCCAAGGCCCCGACACAAATGGTCTGGCTCACCGACGGGACCTCGGTCCTGGCTGAGAACCTCATCAGCGTCGGGTCCACCCTCTCCTCCATCACCATCCTCAGGCAGGGCAAGACGATCGAGGTCTCCCTCGCGGCCCTGGATTCCTGGGCCCCGGATCGCTCGCGCGTGATCGGCCTCGCCGGCATCACGCCCTCAAAGCAGACACCCGTCGGCGATCGCTCCTGGGCCGCACGAATCGAATCAGGTGACCGCGCCGTCCCCCTCACCGCCGCCGACCTCCTGCTCCCGGGGCCGATGGTCGTCGAGTGGCCCCTGCCCGCGGGCGCCACCCGCCTGTCGATGGACGCCGAGCTTCCCGCGGCCTCTCGCGTGTGGGGCGACTGCGTGCTCATCGTGGAGATCGTCGGCACCACCACCCGCGAGATCGCCAGGGAACGCCTCAGCGACGCCAGGCCGCTCGCGATGATGAACCTGCCCCTCTCGCAGGCGGGCTCAAAGCCCCAAGCCCTGACGCTTCGTCTCACGCTCGACCCCGGCGAACGCGGCCCGATCCAGGACCGCGTCGTCCTGCGCCAGCCCCTGCTGCTGCTGGGGGACGCAAAGTGATGCGTCGCCCCCAGTTCCCTGGAACCCTGGGCTCGCTGGGGCGTTGATTATCAGGGTGAAACCATGCCCCACCGCTATCGCTACGCTTATCTGACCCGGCCACAGTGCCGCCGGCGACCGGAGAACCCAAGATGACCAACAGTTCCCAAAGTCCGCGTCCGGTCGACCGCTCGATTCGTCGCCGCCCGCTCATTCTGGCGATCGTCGGCGGCCTGGCCCTCGCCGCGGGCCACGCGTGGGCCCAGCCCAAGCCCGCCTACACACCCTCCACCCAGCCCGCCAAGCCCGCCCCCGCCGTGTCCGCCGCACCCCCGGCTCCCGTAACCATCGTCGTGGCGACGACCAAGCCCCCCACCGAGCCAGGCCCCTACCTCAAGGCGAGCACGCTCCAAGGCTGGACGGTCAAGTCCACCGTTCAGCTCACGCAATCCTCCGAAGTGCGCTTCGAGAACGGCGAGACAACTGCCGTCAAGGTCGACTTCCCGTTCGAGACCATGTCGGTCGTCTACCCCGTCGTGCCCCTTGCTGCCAACTCGGTCTCCGAAGAGCTCAAGACCAAAGTCCGCTTCTACCTCAACAACGTCGAGCGCATCACCGGCGAAGTCTCCCTGGGCATCTCGGCGCCGATGGCCAACGGAATGCTCCGCCCCGAGCTCCTGCGCACCCAGCTCGACGGCTCCCCCTACCACTCGGGCACACACCTGGTCAAAATGGCCCTGGGCGAGCCCGGACGCCCCATGGTCGTCAACTGGCTCAAGTTCGAGGTCGAGATCCCGATGACCTGCTGGGACACCCACCTCGAAGACGAACTCGCCGACAAGGTCACCTGGCCCAAGAACGGCTGGCCCCTCATCGCCGCCACCACCTTCCAGGCCCAGCTCTACGTCGACGCGGGCCCCAAGTTTGTCGGCGGTCCGCTCGAAAAGTACGACACCACGATCATCGACAACCTCTTCAAGAACTGGTTCAACGCCGAGGACCCCAAGAAACTCCCGCCCGTGAGGCTCGCCAAGTACATCCTCAGCAAAGTCCTCCCCGACTTCAAGCTCGAAGGGCTCCAGGTCGACGTGCGTCAGCAAACCGAGTCCGGCGCCCTGCACGTCCAGGGCCTTCGCATCAACGGCGCCGAACAGACCGCACGCAAGATGCAAGGCACCGAGTGGGACCTGGTCTGCCTCACCGCCGCCCTCTTCCGCAAGGCGGGCATCCCCACCAGAACCATCGTCGGCTACGACATGCGCGAGGAAGAGATGAGGCTCAGCGGAGCAAACAACTGCCAGACCGTCCCCCGCGCGTGGGTCGAGATCTACCTCTACGACGAGGTGAAAAACGTCGCCAACTGGATCCCCGTCGATCCCGCACGCATGCGCAAGGCCAGCAACCGCACACCCAGGCTCGACGAAAAGTGGAGGTGGTTTGGCACCCACGACGAGATGCGCGGCCTGCTCCCGCTGGGCTACCAGTTCCACCCGCCCACTTCCGTTCGCTCCTACGGCTCCTCGGCCCTGTGGGGCTGGATGCTCACGCCCGTCTCACCCGGCACCGCCGGACAGTCGCTCCTCATCGTCCCCATGAAATCCACCCTCGTCGACAGCAGCGTCAAGGGCGTCCCCGCCATGAAATACGGCAACGACCCCAGACCCAGACCCAGAACCAAGTAGTCATCTCAAATCTGTGAAACCACAGAGTGCACAGGGAGCACAGAGAGAGGCAAAGTCAGAGAAGAGGAATTGAATTGCATTGAAGCAATTCCAATTCGTTGCTTCTGTCTTTCTCTGTGCCCTCTGTGCTCTCTGTGGTGAATCTTCTTACCCGACGTTACGAGCGTGACCTCGCTTCGCCTTGTTGTGCACGTGCGGCGTCACATGGAAGATCGCCGTGCAGCGCCCCACGCGCCGCTCCTTCTCCGCCAGCTTGGCGATCAGCGACTTCTTGCGGTCCTTGGCCATCCGCCCCATCGCCTTGGGCAAGACCGCCTGCTGCACGATCTCCATGTCAACGGCGACGTTGAACTCCTCGCCGCTGGCGATGAGAGCGGGCAGGTCTTCCTTGGGCGTGATCTTGTACAGCGCCGGCCCAAAGCAAGGCCGCATGAACTTGTAGTTCAGCTCCTTGCACACCACGCTGTAGTCCCCGCCGCAGATGCCGAAGATATACATGCCCCCCGCGATCTCCGAGTTGCCCAGTAGCGCCGCCCCCGCCATAGCGTTGTACCAGTTGCGGTTGAACCGCCGGAACGGCAGTTCGGCCGCAAACGTCGTCTCGTCCAGCCGCTTCATCCGAATCCCGCTGCGAAACGCGTAGGGCAGCCAGATCATCGAACAGACCCGGTGCCAGAACGTGCTCCGCGCCGAAAGCCGCGCGATCGCACCCTCCAGCCGCTCAATGAACGTCAGCTTGGACTTGGCCGCCAAGGTGCCCGATGGGGGGATGTCAGACACTTCATTCACAACAAGCCTCTGTTCAACCACCGTCTCATTCGTCCCCGCCCCCACCCCGGTTTCACCCACGCGAGCGCCCGGTGCCGAATCCCCCGGAAGGGACGGCGTCGGATCAATGGTATTCACACCTTCGGGCAAAAATCCCCTCCTTTCCGGTTCCCCTGCCCCAAGGATAGCCGCGCAGGACCGGGGGTCGTCGCCTCACCACGCGACCACCCAAAGCATGCGGTGCCACCGACCGCCGCACCGTTGCCCCCGAATACCGAATGTCTCACCCGGCGGTCAGTGTCTTCGAGCCACCCGTCGCGCTGAGCATCTCCTTAGGACCACACTTCACTGAAGACGGCTCTGAATCGACCGCAGCCGCTCCATGTATTTCTCGTCGATCTTTCGAGCCTTCACCCCGTCGTTCAGAAGTCGCAGCATCGCCTTGTCCGCGAGCGGCTGACGGGGATTGCTCTCAATGAGAAACTCGGACACCGTGAACAACTCTTCGATCGAATTGGCAAAGGACTCCATCATCCAAGACATGCCCTCATCGTCCTGCTGGTCGATCGACCAAAGTCTGCTGACGACCCCGAATTTCGCTTGAAGGGGTACGTCGGTTCGGGAAAGTTCCCTCCGAAGGTGCGTTCGCCATATGCCCTGATGAGTCCACACGCCGCAAAGCTCATCCAGAGCCGTGGAATCCCGATACACCGTGGCGGCATTCATCAACACCCTGATGCCGCACTGAAAGCCGAGCTGTTCTCCCTTCACAACCCGTGACATCCTCGCCACCACACGGTCCAATTCCCAGCTCGTCAATCCCGGCTTCACCGTCAGATCGTGCGCACGACGCCATTCTTCTGCCGTCACAAACTCGTCACTCCACAATAACCACCGCTCATGACACCGCTCGACAAACGGCGTGCCCCCGATCAGCGTGCGAGCCGCAACCCCCACCAGCGCAACCGCGACCACGCACTCAAGCACCAGAAAGACCGACGGCCTCCGTCGAATCGCCTTGTACTCCTCCCCGCACTCCGGACATCGCTCCGCCCCAGCCGGGCGCGGATACTCGCATGCACCGCAAAGCCCGCCATGCACGATTCGTCGCCTTCTCCGCATCCGGCGCACAAGAAACCCCCACCGCACGCACACGACAAAGATCGCCGCCGCGCACCCAATCAAAACGAAATTGGAAGTTGAAACAGGCATGATCGCCACCGGCTGAACGCATCGTAGTCGCCCGCGTCCCATACGTGCGGTGCCACTGACCGCCGCACCATTGCTCCCGGTCACCAAGCGTCTCACCCGGCGGTCAGTGTCTTCGTGTCATCGCTCGCTCAGGCTCGCCGTCTCTTCAAGTCCCGGTTTACCCAGACAGTTGTACCCCGGCCTGTTTCGCACCGTCGCCGTGCGATCAAAACTCACCTTCTTCGCAGGCCCAACCGTCGCCACCCTCGTCGCCTCAATATCCGCCTGCCACGTGTGAATCTTCAGCTTGCTCGCCCGCCCGCTCTCATCCAGCTCAAACGCGAACTGAATATCCACCATGCGAAGAAAGTACTTCGTCTTCGACGCCGCAAACACCTCTCGCGCCGCCGCCTCGCCCGGCAGCCACACCAAGGGCCTTCCATCCTTCACGAGCACCTTGATCCTCATCCCACCCGCCGCCACATAGTCACCCGCGATCGCCGCACACGCCAAGGGATCAATCTCCACCGCCGTGATCGTCTTGCCATCCTGAGCCGGCGCTCTCTTCATCTGCTCTTGAATCTTGGGAAGTTCGTAAAAGTGCAGCCCCTTGGCAAGCTCCGCCGCAAGGTTGAATTTCACCGCCGGAACCTTGCCCGCGAACTGGTACACGTACACGTCGCCAGCCTCCAGGTCGCACACGTTCGAGTAGAGCGTCGAGTACGTGCCGCTCTGCTGACACGCGCCCAGCACGCCGCTCACTGCCTCGATCGTCGCCACATCCGACCGTCCGCCGGCACTCTCGGCAATCGCCCGCAGCCGCTTCAACGTTTCATCCTCCTCCCACCCCACGGCCTGACTCGTGCCCTTTCCCCTGGTCACCACAAACTTCCCATCCTCATACCCCACCACCGCCGACGCCCCGCTCCGGTCCACGAAAAACGCCCGGGCCGTCGTGTAATCCGTGTAGTTGTACTTCGCCAGGATCGCGATCGCCTCATCGACCGTCGTCGCCTCCTCCAGCGCCTTCTCCCCCAGGTTCCCCGCATAGTCCGGCTTGGCCGCGTCGCGCACCCACCCGGTCTTGTACCCCGCCACCCAGTCGTAGCACAGCCCCTTCTCGTTCATGCCACCCTGCGTGTACCCATTGCGATACCCAAAGGCCACGCGCCCAAACTTCCCCGCCTCCGCGGGCAAAAACCACATCCTCGTCGCCGGATCATTCCACGCCTCGTTGTTCCCCATGTAAGTCCGCCCGCCGATGGTGATCTTGAAGATCGTGCAGGCGCTGATCTTGGTGGCGCACGCCGCCGCACACAGCAGGACAATCGCGACAACCGAACGATGCCAGCGCGAATGCGTCATGGAACCTCCTCCAGGGGTGCCGAATCATACGAGCGCCACCGGTACCACTGACCGCCGCACCCTTGCTCCCGGACATCGGCCGCCTCACACGGCGGTCAGTGTCTTCGCGTCACCGCTCACCCAAAATCCCCCGATCGGTTCAACGAATCCCTCACCCCTCCCTCAAATCAAACCACCCCTTCCCGTTCCTCACCACCGTCCTCACCGGGTTTCCCGCCTCGTGGTCCAGCACCAGCGTCCACCCGCGATCCGCCGCCTCCGCCAGAAACCACTGCCGCGAGATCATGCTCGTGTAAGGCTCCACGTCATACCCCAGGCTGTACGCCGCCCCGTTGTGCCACGCCGTCGGCATCACATCCGGCGTGAACACCACCGTCTTGCCCGCGGTGTCCGTGAACATGATCGCCTGCTGCCCCCACGTGTGCCCCGGCACCAGAAACACAAACACGCCCGGCGCGATCTCCGTCGACCGCTGCTCGATCGAAAGCCGCGGCATTGAATCGCGTTCCGGCGTCTCCCCCGTAATGAATGGCCGCGGCGAATCCACCGCCTTCAGCCGCCCGCTCGCCACCATCGGCAGCAGGTGATCGCCAAAGTACGTCCGCGTCATCACGCTGCGATTCGCCAGCCCATCGGCCAGCTCCCGCGCCTGCGTGAACACCGTCGCGTTGGGAAACGCCAGCTTCACCCCATGCTCCCCCCGCGGCGCCCCAAACGACGCGGCCGCCCCCGTCCAATCCGGCTTCTCCCCCGGAAGCGCCAGTCGCGTCAGCCCCCCCGCGTGATCAAAGTGCAAATGCGTCACCGCGATCGCCTCAATGTCCTCAGGGCGGCAGTCCTTCTCATGCAGCGCATCGAGAATCGACCGCGTCCCCATCGCGAAGATGTCGCGGCTCTTCTCATCCAACTTGTTCCCCGTACCGACCTCGATCAGCATGAGTTTGGGAGCGGTGAGCGGTGAGGCCGCCCCGTCGCCGGATGCACCCCTCCCGTCACTTCGCGGACTCGTGACACCCCCCCCGCTGCGCGAGGGGGGAGGGGAGTCGCTTCGCTCCAGCAAAAGACAATTGTGCTGCACCGTGATCCGTCCACGCTCATCCGGCGGCGCGTTCCGCGACCACACCACCCGCGGCACAAGCCCGAACATCGAGCCCCCATCCAACCGGAACTCCCCGGCCCGCAGAAGCGTCCATGAGTACCGCGGTGCGGCCTGTCCATCTGGCGTCGTCATGCGGCGAGGATAGGACCCAAGAGATCTCTGCCTCGCACCCCGCCCCTCAGCGCCGACGCCGCAGCATCGCCAGCCCGCCCGTCGCCAGGGGAGCCATCGCGCCCGGCGCCGGCACCGTCTGCCAATCAAAGCTGTACGTGAAGCCCGAGTACGTCCCGGCGGTGAGATCGCCGCCAAGCTCCAGCGTCATGCCGCGCGTGGGCTGCACCAGGCCTGTCCTGGTGAACGACGTCGAAACCACGATCTGCTGGAGCAGGTAGTAGTTTCCCGGGGTGAGAATGTACCCCGAGTGCGCGGGCCCGAGCGTGTCATCGATGATCCGCAGCCCGTTGCCGTTCTGCGTGTAGCTCTGCGTGAACTCGATCGCCGAAAGCCAGGGGTCGCTGTTGACGCTGGCGGCCGCTCCAACCTGCTGGCAAAGCCGGCTGATGACGCTGACGGTAACGATGGGATCGTCGCCGCCTTCCACGCCGTCGCCGCCCGAGGCGACCATCTTGAAATTGGCGTGCATCGACGCATCGCCCACGCGAACCGGCAGCGCCCCAACCGTGAACGGCACAAGCGTTCCTTGAACGAACTGTCCGTAGTACGTGCCCGGCGAGTTGCCCCCGATGAGCGAGGTCACCATGTCGCCGGTATAGGAAGCGGAGATCGTGTTCCCGCTGGCATAACCCTGCGCCCAGGTATTGGAGCCGGGCAGAACGTTCAGCCCGTTGTACCCGCCGTACGACGACTCCGCGCCGCTCAACTGTGCCTGGGCCCTGGCGTCGGTACCGCCCAGAGCAACCAGGCCAAGCGAAGCGGTGACCAAGGCGTGCGGAACGGCGAACACCATGCGTTGAGAGGTCGTCTTCATCTCTTGTCTCCATGCGGCCACGCATTCTCGGAAAAGAACGGGCCATGTCTCCTGGAATCGCCCCGGCGCGTGCCGGGTCATCCCACCTGACGTGCGGAATCCAGCCCGCCTGCGGGGAACGTACACGGCAAGATTCTGAACTTTCTTCAGAGGCCGTGGTGAGGTCCCACGAACTTGCCATCCGACTCCAGCCCCACCCTACCAAGCCGCCTTGCCGCGCGTGTTCGCGTGGTAGTCGCGAATGACCCAGATCGCCACGCCCGTGCCCACGATCGTGAACCCGAAAAACGCATAGCACACCCACCGCTGCGCATGCCCCGCCAGCCGCGACGAGCCCGCCGACCCGGGGAGGTACTGAACCGACATGGTCCACTTGGCCGGCAGCGGCGTCCACCCATAATCCTGGATGTCCGACTCGACACGTCTGGCAATCACAAGCCCTACCTGCTTCCCATCGTCCTCTCCGCCCTCCGCGCTCATCGACTCATCGGCGAAGCTGTAACGCACATAGGGCGTCTTGGTCTTCCTCCCCACCTTGTCCCGCGTGACCTTGGTGTGGACGTCAGCAAAGCTTGCCTGGGAGAACTTGCCAAAGACCATGTACCGCAGCTGCCCCACCGCCGTGTACCCCGCGATCAAAGACAGCACCACGGCGGCCATCCCGACCTTGACCTCGTACGTCCGCTTCTGGTGCTCACGCACCGTGCCGACGATCTCACCGAAGCTCATGGTCGCACCAGCATGCTCAAAGTCGGTTCCGACAGGATGGGCGCCCACCCGCGGCGCTCCGATGGTTCCAGGCGTCGTACCCTCCGCCCAGTGACCACTCCCGAGTCATCCCTCGCCACCAACCTCGCCGGGCTCGCCCTCCGCAACCCCGTGATTCTCGCCGCCGGAACCGCCGGGTATCTCGACGAGATGTCCGACGTGCTCGACCTCGCCGGCGTCGGTGGCGTGGTCACCAAGTCGATCACGCCCCTCCCGCGCGAGGGCAACGCCACGTGGCGGATCCTGCCCACCGAGGCCGGGATGCTCAACGCCATCGGCCTGGCCAACATCGGCATCGACGAGTTTGTCTCCGCCGTCGCCCCACGCATCAGCTCGGTCCCCACCCGCGTCATCGCCTCAGTCGCCGGCTACTCCATCGACGACTACGTCCGCGTCGCCGCCGCCATGGACGATGTCGAGTCGATCCACGCCGTCGAGCTCAACGTCTCGTGCCCCAACGTCCACGGCGGGTGCGAGTTCGGCGCCGACCCCGCCCTGCTCCGCCAGCTCATCGCGGCCGTCCGCCCCGTACTCGCCCACTCCCTGCTCTTCGTGAAGCTCTCGCCCGTTTCTGTCGCGGTCGCCGGCATCGGCATCGCCGATCTCGTGCGTGCCGCCATCGACGCCCCTGGAGAACCCTCAGGCCCCAACTCCCGCCCCGGGGCCGACGCGGTCTGCCTCGCCAACACCACACCCGCGATGGCCATCGACGTCGAGACGCGTGAACCAAAGCTCGCCAACGTGACCGGCGGGCTCTCGGGCCCGGCCGTTCACCCAATCGCTGTCAAGCTCGTCCACGACGCCTATCGAAAGGTCTGCAAGGACTCGCAAACGCCCATCATCGGCATCGGCGGCGTGCTGCGCTGGGACCATGCCGCCGAGTTCATCCTCGCCGGTGCGACCGCGATCCAGGTGGGCACCGGCCTCTTCGCCGACCCGCGTTCGCCGCTGAAGATCGCCAAAGGACTCTCGCGCTGGGTTGCCCGCCAGGGCAAGGCGAGCATCGCCGAGCTCATCGGCGCGGTCTCACTCCCCTGATCGCCGCCCAACGCCCGCTCCACCCACGATTTGTTTCAAACGCGGTCGTTCGCGCCCATCGCCTTGCCGACGCGGACCGCCCGCTGCCCGCGGCACTGACCCACTTCGGCCGTGAACTTCCGCTCGCCCTCGACGCTCAGCACGATCGGGCTCGTCGCCGCTCGATCGGTCGTGATCACATCGCCCGGCGCCAGCACCAACAGGTCGTGCAGCGTGATCGTCGTCTCCGCAAGCATCGCCGCGACCCGCAGCCCGGCGCGGCTCAGCGTCTGCGTGATCTGCTTCTCAACATCCGGCGACCGCTGACTCTTGGCCGCGCTGAACCAGCTCTGGCTCGAGAGCTCCTCCATCAACGGCTCGATCACGTTGTACGGGATGCACAGGTTCATCGTGCCCGCGCGATTGGTCATCTTGAGCTCAAACCCGATCACGATCACCACCTCGTTGGGCGGCACGATCTGCACCAGCTGCGGGTTGCTCTCGGTCGCCACGATCGTGAACGCCAGCGGGCGCACCGTCGACCACGCCTCCGACAACGCCGTCAGCCCGCGCGTCGTCACGTTGGTGATCAGCCGCTGCTCGATGAGCGTCATCGGCCGCTGCGGAATGAACAGATCCTGGCTCGTCCCCCCCAGCAGTCGATCGATGATCGGATAGATGATCAGCGGGCTGATCTCAAGGCACATCTGCCCCTCGAGCCCGCTCGCGTTCACCAGATTGAAGCTCGTGGGATTCGGCAGCCCGCTGATGAACTCCGAATACGTCATCTGCTCGCACGTGGCAACCTTCACCTCCACGATCGTGCGGAGGAACCCCGACAAGGACGCCCCGAAGTTTCGGGCAAACGCCTCGTGCAGCGTCTGCAGCGACCGCATCTGGTCCTTGCTGACGCGCTCGGGACGCTTGAAGTCGTAATCCTTGATCTCCACATCACCCGAGAGCTTGCGGCGCGTGAACACCCTGGGGTCGGTCGATGGGGCGGTCTGCACCGCGCCGTCGGTCACCGCCGTCATCAACGCATCGATCTCGGATTGGTCCAGAATCTCAGCCATGGGGGGGGTCGGGTGTTTCCGCGTCTCCAACCACGCAACTATCGGGACTTTGACCGGCCCGACTCCAAACCGACATCCCCACTTCCCCCTCCCGCGCCAAACGCCCGATACCTCTTGTTTCCCTCCCCCTTTTCCCGGTCACCGCCGAACCCTTTGGGGGGTTGGTGTCGTCTAATGTCCTGCCATGGCCGTCTATCAGATTCGACGTTTGGGATATGTTCGCACTCTCCTCCTGCTGATCCTGGCGATTGCCTTCCCGTCGCTCGCCGCGGCACAGCCACAGCCCGTCCAGGTTTCCGCCAGCGCGACTCCCGCACTGGTGGCCCCAGGCGGCCGCACCGTCCTCGCCGTCACCATCGAGATGGACGAGGGCTGGCACATCTACCCCCACCACGAGCAGCCCGACGCGAGCCTCCAGCTCGCCGCCATACTCACCAAAATCTCTCTCGCCAAGGACGCACCCGCCACGCTCGGTACCATCGCCTGGCCCGCCCCCAAGGTCAAAACCCTTACCTTCGGCAAGGTGAGCGGCAAGCTCCCCTTCTACGAGGGCAAAGTCACCGTTCTGGTCCCCATCACCCTCAACCCCGACACCCCGTCCGGCAAACTCTCCCTCAAGATCACCACGAGCTACCAACCCTGCGACGAAACAACCTGCCTTCAGGAAGTCGATGACGAAACGTCGGTCGAACTGACCATCGACCCAGCGGCCGCTGCCTTCGATCCCTCAAGCGTTCCAGGCCTCCCCGCCAACGCGTTCAATGCCGCTGCCCCCACCATCGCCACTCCGACAGCCGACACCACGGGCCGCCTCGACATCGGCCTGGGCCTCTCCATCTCCACCACCGGCGTCATGGGATTGCTCGGCGTGCTCGCCATAGGCCTCGTGGGCGGCTTCATCCTCAACCTCACGCCCTGCGTGCTGCCCATCATCCCCATCAAAATCATCGGCCTGCAACAGGCCGCCCAGCACTCCGGCGGCGGGCGCGGACGCACCCTCGTGCTGGGTCTCTTCACCGCCCTGGGCATCGTCCTCTTCTGGCTGGTGATCGGGCTGCTGATTGTGGTGTTCAAGACCATCCCCGGCGTCGCCACCCTCTTCACCAACGCCTATTTCCAGCTCGGCGTCGCCATCTTCGTCACCGTCATGGGCCTGGGCCTCCTGGGCGCCTTCACCATCAGCCTTCCGCAGTCTCTCTACGCCGTCAACCCACGCCACGACACGCTCCACGGCTCCATCCTCTTCGGCCTCATGACCGCCGTCCTGGGCACGCCCTGCTTCGGCCCGTTCGCCGGTGCGGTGCTCGGCTGGGCCACACAGCAGCCCAACAACCTGATCCCCCTTGCAACGTTTGTTAGCATCGGCGTGGGCATGGCCCTTCCCTACGTCGTGCTCGCCGCGTGGCCACGCCTGGTCAGCTTCATCCCGCGCACCGGCCCCGCCAGCGAGCTCGTCAAGCAGGTCATGGGCCTTCTCCTGCTGGCGGCCGCCGCATTCTTCTTCGGCGTCGCGTTCCTCATCCTTCAGGCTGATCACCCAGGCCTCCAGGGCAACATGCACTGGTGCATCGTCGCCGGAGTCTGCGTGCTCACCGGCCTGTGGATGGTCGTTCGAACGTTCCAAATCACTCCGTCGCTTCCGCGCCGAGTGGTCTTCACGATCGTGGCCCTGGTCATCTCCGCGTCGGGGGTCTGGTGGGCCTATCGCCAGACCAACCACAACGACTACTGGACAACCTGGACCCCCGAGATCGAAGCCAAAGCCAAGTCCGACGGCAAGGTCGTCGTGACCGACTACACCGCGATCTGGTGCGTGAACTGCAAGTTTGTCGAGGTGCTTTTCGAGGAGCCCGACGTCGCTGAAGCCCTCACCCGCCCCAACAGCGCTGCCCTCCGCATCGACCTCACCGCCAAAGACGCTCCGGGCTGGAAGCGTCTTGAGTCCATCCACGAGGTCGGCATCCCCGTGGTCACCTTCGAGGGCCCGGGCACCGGCTACGAACCCGCACGCATGATCAAACTTCGCTTTGGCGCTACGGCCAACGACATCAAGGCTGCTTTCGCCGCCGCGCAAGGGTCCGGTTCCTCGACGGCAACACGCGGCACGGCCCCTTGGACGGCATGGTCACCCCAGCTCGAGTCCATGGCCAAGGAGGATGGCAGGGTCGTCGCGACCGTCTACTCGGCCACTTGGGACATCAACTGCATGGCCCTCCAGCAACACGTCGACGAAAGCCCCGAGCTCGCCTCCGCCCTCGCCAGCCCCAACACCACCGCCCTCAGCATCGACCTGACCTCCGAGGACGCGCCGGGCTGGAAGCGACTGGAGTCCATCGACGAGACGGGTGTCCCCATCCTCACCATCGAGGGCCCGGGCACCGGCTACGACCCCGCTCGCATGATCAAACTTCGCTTTGGTGCCTCGGCCAACGACATCAAGGCCGCCCTCGCCGCCGCACGCGGCAAACCCTGATCAGGACTCACTTTCCGGACGCTGTCCAGCGCCAAAGGCCTCACCGCCACCGCTCCGGGGAGTTGACTTTCGCCCCAAGCCCTACTAATTTCAAGGTCCCTATGGCGGGGACCGATCCTGTCACAGGCCAGTCGCGGGCGTAGCTCAGTGGTAGAGCGCTACCTTGCCAAGGTAGAAGTCGAGAGTTCGAATCTCTTCGCCCGCTTTTCAAGTCACTCCAGGAATGCCCGGTCCGTTTGGCCGGGCATTTCACTTTTTCGGGTGTGCCCCCACACCCCCCCCACCCCCCCCTCCCCACACCGCCGCAAGCGGTTCGCCCCCATGGCCAACACCCGCGCCAGGTCACGCTTGTTCTCCCGCTCGGCGATCG